>CANLOE010000004.1 GCA_947492745.1 uncultured Cyclobacteriaceae bacterium
CTGCGTTGACAATCCTCGCGATAGCGCTGCTATCCCTGCGGTTCTCGCCTTGATTGAAACAAAATGACCAGCGGAATTTTATACGACATTTAAAACCTAAATTTGTATTAGATCATCAGTAGATTTTTCAATGCATGATCCAGGGTTAAAAAGCATCACTACAGAGTATCGACCTAGGACCGATGGAAGTGAAGGCTTCGGAAGCTTTGTCATCGCTATGTACACGTATGCGGACATGTTTTTCCTCTACCGCAAAGGTACCTATTAGGAGTATCCGTAAGGATGTTGGGTTTAATTGGACCCTAAAATAAAAGTCAGGGCAAAACACCCCATATTCTCTGCTTTACCGATAATATCAAGCACAAGCCGAGTGTTTTATTGAAGAAGACCTATTTTTTTCCATTATTTGCGAATACACTTATTCAGTGTCGAATAGCCACTGACCTTTAAGGAACCCGTAAAGCTGAAAAGAGAATAGGACTATACTATAGAACGGATAGAGCAAATAGAGCAGGGGGTAGTTCCACGGATACCCTTGGTAAGGAATCAATGCTTATCAAGATGCTGATCCGATGCCTGTTTTATAGGTAATGGGGCCGGATTTTCTGTACTTTACGTATCGGGAAGGTATACAAAAGAACTATTTGAGGTCACCTATTTTTCCGGAGAATTAAGGAAATCGTATCAAGAGTGAAAGAGATAAATACTGTGGATGACATCGTTTTTATGGTAGGGGATAGCCCACCGAAAGGTTTTCATAAGACTTTCCAAGAGAATATCTTCAACACATCGGCACATCGAAAGCTACAGACAGCGGATGACTGGCTTTCCTTTTATGTACTGCATCCCTCGCGAAAAATGGTCACGGCCCAGTTCCATTGCCATTTGAAACAGGCAAAGGCCATGAGTCCTTATAAAAGCCCATTTGGATCTATCGAATTTTCCGAAAAACTCAAATATGAAGACCTCTACGCTTTCATCCGTTTTGTGGAAAAAGAACTGATCAAAAGAGGTGCTGGACGATTGATCATAAAGGGATTTCCACAATCCTATCACCCGACCAATTTCGCCAAACTGAGCAATGCCTTTTTTAATCTGGGATATCAAGTAGAAAACTCCGAACTCGGAGCAGCGATTACCATAGACAATACCAGCTTTTCCTCCAAAGTGGATATAGGAGAGAAAGGCCGCCTTAAAAAATGCCTCGAAAAAGGATTGGCCTTTACTATGGACTCCAACGATAGCCTAGGTGATATCTACGAGCATATCGAGCACTGTAGTAAGGAAAGAAACTTTAGACTGTCCATGACCAAAGAAGAGCTATTGGAGACACATCGAGTGCTGCCCGAGATGTTTCAGGTGTTTTCCGTTCGTGATCAAGGAGAACTTATTGCGGGTAGCATCACTGTAAAAGTCAATGAAACCACCTTGTACAACTTCTATCTAGGCCACCTCAAAGCCTATAATGCCTATAGCCCCGTCATGATACTTTTCGAAGGTATCTATAACTATTGTCGTGATATGAATATAGAATTGTTGGACTTGGGAACTTCAGCACTTAAGGATGGCCCCAATTACGGTCTGGTACGGTTCAAACAGCGCATAGGTGGTGCCTTATCTCTTAAGCTGACCTTTCAGAAACAACTGCAATAGTTATGTTTTAGCATAGCGACGGTATTTTTAGAGCTACGTCCTGTGATAGATAGTTCATTCTTTCAGTACTCCGCACTTCCGCCATAGCTATACCCCATTAAATCGATATCTTCCTTGTACAGCTTGGCCACCAATTGCCTTTGGCGATCATTATAGTAGCTAGTGTAGGCTCCTTCCTGTTTGCTCTTGTTGATATGGAGTATCCTGCTGTTCAGCCCCAGTTGCTCATTGATGATAAAGTCAAACTCCCCTGCGAAGTTTTCGAAGCGAGCGATATGGTCCATATCTTCTAAAGGGAACAGGGACACCTGTAGCCGGATATGAGGGTCACAGCGCCTCAGGTCCTGCTGCGCAACGTAACATAGGAAATAATCGAAATCCCTGCCCCAACAGTCGGGAAACAACAACTGGCCCAAAACCTTGTCCTTGTAGCAACTGACCAGTCTATCCCATGGATTGCGCATAAAACAGAATTTGAAATCTGTCCTATGCCGATGGGCATAGTAAGGAAGATAATGCGCGCTGGCATTCGGCATTGTTTTTTCCTCTAAAACGGATAGCAGTGTTCTCGTTCCATTTTTAGGGACCTGAAACCAGACATAAGCATAGGCTTTGGAGTAAGTGATGTTATAGGTGGGAATACCCTTAAAAGCATAGTAGCGCTTTAGGACGGCCCTGCGCAGCATCGAGAAAAGAAGGGGCATAGATAGCAATAGTTGTCAATTAGCAATATACGGATTACCTATATCTTCTGACAGCGCCCCAGAAGACTCCTCCAGAGTCGTTCCCGATTATTTTGAGTGATGAATAAGCCGGCTCCCAACTAAAAAGAACCCTCTGATGATACCGGTAATGGAAGACCTACTGTCGAGAAAGACAAATATAGTAATGTTATCAGCGAAACCCTCGATGTAAAGGTAAAGGAAGAATAACGCATGGAAAAAGCAACCTCGGCATAAGGAAAATGACTTTGCGCTCTGAAATGACACCTTAAAGTGTGGCAGGAAGCTTTGTCCTTAATTTAGTGCTTTCTTCGAAGAACGGATGTTCAATTCTCCGTTTATGCCTAAATTTATATACAGATAAGGGATTGACAAAGCGATGTAAAACGGGGCAGCAAACGCTTCGTAGAGAAAAAAAAGAGATTGAAAGAATTTTGCAAATTCTAATTAATCATTTGATTATCAATAATATAGATTTGTATCTCGTAAAAATAAACCTTAATAGAAAGATATTCGGATTGCAATGAAAACACCAAAGGTCACCGTTATTTGCCTATGTTATAACCATGAGGATTTTGTGGAAGCTTCCGTCCGATCGGTCCTGTCCCAAACCTATCCCAATCTTCAGGTAATCGTCGTAGACGATGCGAGTACGGATGGAAGCAGAACGGTTATAGAAAAAATATTGGCCTCTCATCCAGAGGTACTCTACCTTCCACTGGACCATAATCAAGGTAACTGTAGCGCCTTTAATGAAGGACTACGTCATGCGGAAGGGGAGTATGTCATAGACTTGTCTACGGATGATCTGATGATGCCCGAGCGAATAGTCCATCAGGTCGCCTGCTTTCAAAGCTTGGACCAGGACTATGGTATCGTTTACACCGATGCGGATTATATCGACTGTAAGGGGAATTCATTGCACAATCATCTGAACCATTTACAGAAACACCACGGAATGGTGGAAATGCCGGAAGGCTATATTTTCGATAAGGTCCTTGCTCGGTACTTCATTGCATCACCGACCATGATGATACGCCGCGAAGTATTTGAAGCACTGGAGGGTTATGATGAAGGCTTGGCCTATGAGGATTTTGACTTTTGGGTAAGGTCTTCCAGACACTTCCGATATGCTTATATCGACAAATCGCTCACGAAGATCCGCAAACTTTCGAACTCAATGTCAGCAGGATGGTATAAAAAAGGAGATAGACAGTTACACTCTACCTATCTGGTATGCCAAAAGGCACAGACCATGCTACAGTCCCAAGAAGAGAAAAAAGCCCTGATCAAGCGTATTCAGTTTGAAATCCGACAAGCGGTTTTTTCTGAAAACCACGAAGAAGCACAGCTCTTTCTGAACCTGCTCTCCGAATTGAAAGCGGAAACCACCTTTTACAAACTTTTGGGCGGCATCAATACCCTACACCTACCACTCTCGGGAATCAGGGAGAAATACCACAAGCTACGTTATGGTAGCTGAGCCTATTCGGAAATGATACATCTCCTGAGGTCACATCAATGCAAAGACGGTAAATCCCGACAAAAATCAAAGATGCTTTCCACAACAGTCTTCCAATGTATACACTAAAAGTTTGATCGTAATCTTGGCCACGCCACTCAAAAAAAGACGGTATTAGGATAAAAAAACCGCTCATTTTCGTCATGAAAAAAGTTCAGCCCGGATCATGCGGTGAAACTTCGCAACGAGGGTTAAACCCAAATTGATCGATAGAAATCGTGATGAGCGTATAATACAAATTTGGGTTTTAAATGTCGTATAAGATTCCGCTGGTCATTTTGTTTCAATCAAGGCGAGAACCGCAGGAATAGCAGCGCTATCGCGAGGATTGTCAACGCAGAGTGAAGCAAAATGAACAGGAAGATAGGCGGTATTTGAAAGCTAAGTTTGTATAAATAGCAAAATACCGGCCATTTGGATTCGTTCGGCGTAGCACCGCTACGGTGAATTCGAAAAACGCATTCACTTTACGGATTTGCAGCTATTTAGATCCGCAGTAGATTTTCCAATGCATGATCCAGGTTCAAATGGAGTGAAAAGAGCCGATTACTTCCGCAAATAGCCTATAGATCAGTGTCATTTTTTCCATAGACGAATCTCCAGAGAGACGCGCGTTATATCTTGATTGAGGTTGACCGCGCCACCATGAATAAGATAAGGGGAAAAGACCAACACCTCATTGGCCTTAGGTTCAGGGCGACTGACCTCATAAGCACGGTCTATGGACGTAACGGCGGGCACATTGAACCTGACATTACCGATATGTGCGCCGCCGACCGTTTTCTCAATACAGGACTCAGGCCATAGGTGGCTGCCCGGTATCAATGGCAATGAGGAAAGAGCGTTACTGCCCACAATGGGAATGTAGAGGTTGATGCAATCATCATAGTCTTCTAACCAGATATCCCTATGGAGAGGATTATTGTCCCCGACATTCGGCCTGACAATACGGTAATGATATATTCGGGCATTGTCAAAAGGGTTTCGGGCCTCTAGAGGGATGTGGCAGATCTCCGATATCCTCTCTTCGATGTGCTTCATATCTAGTGGAAAGGCACTAACAGGTTGCACTTTGACCCTATCTATGATACTGAGATGAAGGTCTTGGTCATCTCCGATATACCGATGATACTGCGCCAAAGAAAAATCCGGAGCTATTGAAGTCAGGGACATCAGTACCGACTTCAGATAATCACTACAGCCCTGTTGTAATAGGGACCACTGTTCATGAGGGAGCAGTGGCGCTACGGTAAAACCGTCCAAGTGCCAGTCGCAGCGGCGAGTGAGGTCCGTACCTTTTTCCAAAAGAACCTCATCGCTTCCGTACCTCCGTTCGTTATGACAGGAGTAAGCAACAGATTCTTTTCCTATAGCGTAGTGCATATCTTGATATGTTGAAATAATCCGGACTTTTTGTATCCTTGGAAAACTAACCCCCGTTTCTGTAGTGGAACTCTGTCATGAACACTTCAATAGCCATAAATCAGAGTTTTTCTTAGATTTAGCGATGCTGTCGGACAATCCTTTTACGTGTTTATCCTAAGAGGGTCATCGAACTGCCGTTTGCCGGTGCTTTGATGGATTGTTATTTGGCATCAATGAACCTACGTCTTTTATGAACACCTATAAAAATCATCAACTGAGCAATGAACGGAATGCTACGTCCAAGGTAAAGATACGTTTTGAGACCGTCTCTTGGAAGAGAGGGATTTTATTTTCCAAGAAAGTAGACAGTAAACCAGGGTAAAATCAATTGCGCTCAGTAAAACAGATGATGCCCGAATGCCATGCTTTTGTTTCTTATGATTGAATGAGTTTGGGGTCATTGGGTAAACAAGAAGCTTTTGGGGTGTGTTTTAAAGGTAAAGGGTGTTTACTATATTGTAAAATGGAGGAAGAGCTAAACTACAAGGGAAAAATCAAAGTACCCCGATTTAAAGAAGAGTTGGGATTCTATACGACGGAAAAACGCTCCAAGATGATGGGGAAGATACGGGGTAAGAACACCAAACCCGAATTGATGCTCAGAAAATCGCTGTGGTCACTGGGATACCGCTACCGTATCAATGTGAAGAACATTCCCTGTCGTCCGGACATTGTTTTCCGAAAACACAAGCTGCTCATATTTATCGATGGTGAGTTCTGGCACGGCTACCAGTGGGAGGAGAAGAAGGATAGTATAAAGACGAACCGCGATTTTTGGATCCCTAAAATAGAGAGAAACCGACAAAGGGACCGTGAATGCAATGCCCTGTTACGAAGCCAGGGATGGACCGTTATGCGCTTCTGGACACATCAGATAAAGAGAGAACTGGGTACATGCCTACAGCAGATCATCGACCATATAGAGCGGGAAGAACTGGAATATACCGATTAATGTACGACTTGGTACTAGAGTCATGTGCTTATGGCAAAGAGGGCAGTGCTATGGCGAATTTTGCCAATAATCCCCAATCGATCAATAGGATTCTGTCATGAGAACATAAAGTGTAATAAAATCAGTAGCTCAGAAGAGGAGGCTTTTGTATCACTAAGGTGTAAAACTGCTGCTTTTGAAGCAATTTTCTATTCTGGGTTTGTTGAACCCAAAATGATCAATAGAGAACCTATTCCGCGCATAAATAGCTTCCTACAGGAAGCTTTGCCCACCGGTCTTCATTCACCATAGCGGTGCTATGCCGAACGAATACAAATGGCAGGTATTTTGCTATTGATACGCTCATCACGATTTCTATCCATCAATTTGGGTTGAAATAGCGCTTCCCATTATCCGTATGGCGGGAAAACCCCTTATTTTATCAATACATCCTTACTTCATCTCCCTATTTACGGCTCCCCTTTTATAAATCTGTTCTTATGCTGACCTAAATCATATCCGCTGATTTCCGTCTTCGAATTCCGGGGCCTAACTTGAGCCTGTCAAACGCTACAGGGATTTTAAAGTGAGAGCGATAAGGGTTCGCCCATTTAAAAAAAAGGATTATGGATATAGCCTCCAAGGAAATAGAAAAAATGATTGACGAAATCGACGATATTCGCCATCATATTCAAGGTACGGAAATCCTGTTTCGGGAGCAAATCGATAAAGTACATCCAAAGCTCCGGAAAAGTGCAGCCAATCTCGTGCATTACAATGCTTTGCGCGAACTGGATATCCGGAGCCTGCAACATCGCTTGGGAGAGTTGAACATCAGTCGATTGGCCAAGGCTGAACCACATGTGGACTCCAGTTTGAGCAATATCCGCCACCTCCTAGGGCTACTGATCGGAAAAAAAGAACCTCAGGAAAAGAACGATGCCATGCCCAGGAAAAAGGCACTGAAAGTACTCCGGTCACATACCAAAACACTGTTCGGAAACCGCTCCCCACAGCGTAGGGTACGTATTATGGTCACTCTGCCCACAACAGCGGCCTTTGATGAAAAAATGGTGGACCGAATGGTGTCCCAGGGCATGAACTGCGCCAGAATCAATTGTGCGCATGACGACGAGCAACATTGGCTGAAAATGATAGAAAATGTCAAAAAAGCCGCCAAGCAGCACCATAGAAAAGTAAAGATATGCATGGATTTGGGAGGTCCGAAAATCAGGACGGGTAGAATGGCCCAAGGGCCGAAAGTGAAAAAATTTAAGCCCCAGAGGGATTCTATGGGTCGGGTATTGCAGCCCGCCTGTATTGAACTAAGGGCACCTACCCACGAACTGATGAAAAACCAAGTCCCTGTTCCCAAAGACGGTTTATCTCAACTGCACATGGAGGATAGTATCGAGTTAGTGGATACTAGGGGAGAGAAGAGGCAGCTTATCGTGACACAGGTGGCTGAGGAGCAGGTTCAGGTGACCTGTCCCAATACCTGTTACCTGGCTACGGGAATGAAACTGCACTTACCCTCAGGGAAAGAGGCTGTGATAGGAGATCTGCCCAGCCTACAGGAATACATCACAGTACACCGCAGCGATTTATTGGAATTGCATAAAAAAGACATCATCGGTCATACCCTCGTCAAAGGTCACAGCATGCCTTCTGCGCTCCATAAAATATCCTGTACCTTGCCCGAAGTATTCCAATACATCAAAAACGGTGAACGTATCCTGTTCGATGATGGCAAAATAGAGGGTATCATCGTATCCGTACAGGAGGAAATAATCACTGTCGAGATTACCCATGCGGATAGCAGAGGCTCCAAACTGAAAGCGGATAAGGGTATCAATCTGCCCGATTCTTCGCTAAGTATTTCAGGACTGACGGCCAAAGACAGGAAAGACCTGCGTTTTATCGCTTCCCATGCCGATAATGTCAACTTCTCTTTCGTGAACAGCCCAGAAGATGTGGAAGAACTGATGACGGAAATAGAGCGCCATGGTGCCTCGCAGCGTTTGGGTATTGTTCTGAAGATAGAGACACAAAGCGCCTTCGATAATCTTACGAAAATACTGCTCAGTGCTATGCGGTCCTATCCCGTGGGTGTGATGATAGCCCGTGGCGACTTGGCCATAGAGACAGGATGGGGACATATCGCTATGGTGCAGAACGAAATTCTGGCCCTGTGCAATGCCGCTCAGGTGCCCGTCATCTGGGCCACACAGGTCTTGGACAACCTGGCGAAGAAGGGCATACCTTCCCGCTCGGAAATCACCGATGCCGCTACCGCCATACGGGCAGAGTGTGTCATGCTGAACAAAGGTCCCTACATCAGTAGGGCCATACTTTTGCTGGACAGTATCCTCAAAGACATGGAGTCCTATCAGGAAAAGAATGTGAGAATGTTGCCTATTCTTGAAAAAAAAGGCCGTTGAACCCAAAATAATCAATAGGATTTCGTGATGAAGGCATAAAGTACACTAAAATCAGTCACTTAGGTGAGGAGGCCTAATGCATTATTAAGGTGACGAGCCAATGCAATGGTAAGTGACTGATTTTGAAGTAATTTATATCTGTAATAGGAAGGCTGTTGATTTTTTTTGGTTGAATCCGGCTTATACAAATTTGGGTTTCAACTGTCGTATAAGATTCCGCAGATCATTTTAGTATCCATCAAGGCGAGCACCGCAGGGATAGCAGCGCTATTCCGAGGATGGTCAACGCAGAGTGAAGCAAAAAGAACGGGAAGATAGGCGATATTTGAAAGCTAAGTTTGTATAAATAGCTGCAAACCGGTCGTTGCACTACGTTTTTTGAATTCACCATAGCGGTACCCTGCTAAACCCAATAAAACTCCCTGATTCATTGCTATTTAAACCCTACTTACGAAGCTCCAACGCATGACCCGGGTTTAAAAGCTAAGTTTGTAGTATACTCAAGAAAAAAAATGAAAACCTCACAAGAAATGGCCCTAGGGAAAAATCCGGAGAATGTAGAATCGTTACGGATATACTCGTCATTAGAGGCTTTGGAAAATAGTGGCACCCAAGCCCATAAACCACCCTGTCCCAAATCAATGGCGTTTGGGTATAAAACAATCGTAAAACCTCGCTTATTTTCTCCGACCCCTCACCTTCGCTGCCTGGGACAGGTCACACTACATTACTTTTACCGGCTGCGCAGTTTTTTGCATATTTTACGTACGGAAACGGGTAGTCTAAGGTTTCCCAATAAGACAAGATAGATGAAGAACGGAGCATAGCCAATTCTATAGCGGACCAGCGTCCCATAATTGGGTGTGGAAAGTGCCAATAGGATGGCCAAAAGGAGGATATAGCCTATACCCATACAGAACAAGGTCCAATAGGGCGATTTGATGCATTTCGGGGCCTTTGGTAATGCCCTGATGCCGAGCAATAATAGAACCAGGTTTTCCAAGGCAAGAGGCAGTTTCAGGTCCCATTGGCTCAGGTTCCAGAGCGCCGGGGCAAATAGCCCGTTGAACAGGGCCCTCGGTATATTGAGCGCCCAACTTTCCGGTGAAGCGTCAAAGGCAGTGTAAGATGCGATATCCTCTTTATCCGATTTTTCAATAAAAATACGGTGGTTCTTGATAATAACCTGACCAATGTTTTCCATACGTAGATTGTTTCTGGACTGTGATACGGTCAATAACAGTCCCGCAAAAAGACAGGTCCACAAGGGAAGTCTCCAGACCAAGGGGATACCCCGCTTTAGGACGACCTGCTCCATTGCTATAACAATACCGCCCGAAAACAATACCGCCAGCAACACGCCCGCATAATAGTACTTGATATACCACAAAGGGACCAATAAGAGCAATGCCACTATCACGGAAAACCATCGCGGTCGGTGACGACCGCTGTAGTAGGGGAGAAATACGGATAAGGAATAGCACATACAGCCCATAACGATACTTTCCTTACTGATGCCCGAAGACCAGAATACCACCGAGGGAAAAAACAGGAAACTGACCGCAGCCACCCATCGGGCATCGGGAAAAAGGAACGCCAAACGATTGGCCAAAGCCCACATGCCCGCAAAACCGATGAGACTACAATAGATGCCCATCAACCAAAAATTGCTGGCCGTCAGGATACTGAAAATACTCAATATCCGACTCATCAGGAAAGCACGCGGATGGTGATGGTAATAAAGGTGTTGCGACCAAGGTTCCGGTACTTTCCCAAAGAACAGCGCTTTTGTAAAGCCCGGAAAGTCCTCAAAGAAAAAATCGCTCAGAATACCCGCATCCGAAAAATAGGAGAACATATCCCCATGCCCATAATGATAGCGGTAAACTGCCCCCAACAATAGCCCGGCAAAGCATTTCAGGGCGAGACTTGGCAGAAACACAGTCGCCAAAGGCCTTGATTTTATAGCTCCTTTCCAGTAGTATATCCCTACGGAAAGAAGGGCCAGATTGGCGATACCGATAAGCCAGAACAACATCTACAGTAGGTCCGTTAGTTGATGACAAAGAATATACCTATTTGCACTCGATTTCAAATAGAGGCAAATCGTTCTCGCATAAAGGGCGCATGGGCAATACGTCAGTGGGCACTATATCTTTTTTGACCAAAGCGATACCGATACCGCAAGATAGGCATTTTTTCCTTTCGCAGAAACTATTGAAAAGTTCCAAGGCACCCTGCGAGTCGAATGCCGAAGCCATTGGAAGCCCCAGGGGCTTACAGGCTTGCGTGACACGATTCTTCTCCGCGCTCATCTCCCCTAACCACCGAACAGCCTTTTCTCTATAAAGTGGAGCATCATAGTACCGAGCATAGGCCACCAGTAGTGGTACTACCGAGTTGATAAGAATGTTTTCAATACCGGCCCTGCCCATAATGGCACTTCTCGGAGGAGTCGAGCGGGAAAAAAGATAATGCTCCCTCCAATAGTCATTGGGGCCAGCTTTGAGCAGTTCGGTCAGTTCATGAAGCTCATCCGCTTCTAGAAAAGCCCGGAAAAAAAGAGTTCTTTCACTAAGAAGCGCAGCGAACTGGGCTATCCTCAGGGTCGGAAAATTGGCGGGGCGCAGACGCATGAACTTCCATTGTTCGGCAGATAGTGTAGAAGAGGAGAGTCCGTGTTTATGCGCCAAGTAGCCGTATTCCTTTCGAAGTGCGCGGTGATATACATCCGCACTGCCCACTTTCCTTTCCAACAGTCCCGACTGCCCGAAAAGCAAGGCCTCGATACATAGGGCCTGACCGCTGTACTTGGCCAGCAAGCGAAAAGGCACCCTTCGGGTCAGGTCCAGAAAAGCATCACTGTTGGACTTGAACCCGAAGTTATGGCCCATAGTCTCATAAGCGGTCTGTTCCCAATCATGACCATTGGCATGGAGCCGATCGAGAACCACAGTGGACTTCCGCTGTAGCCGCAGGGTCATGGCCCTGTCCAGCATGTTCCACTTGAGTCCTTGGGATACTTGAGGAGCACCTCCACACGCTAGTGTACTTGTATGTAGGTTCGGTTGCCGTGCGGCCATCAATTGTAGGTAATTGGAGCGTAGACTGACCGCTACCCGGTCTTTCAATACGAGCGTAGGCATGGGCTTGCCATCCCGATAATGCAGTGCCCTATCCTCCTCCCAGACCACATGCAAAATCACCGCATCATAAGAAGCATCCCCTTGATGGCCATGCCGAAGCCAATCGGAAGAACGCAGATGGATTTCGATATGACCGTGCCATTCCATGGTTCCCAGAATTATTTTACCTTGACTGAAATCGGGTCCATCCTGATGGTTATGCCTGCCCGGCCACAGGATATTCAGCGGTCTACCGTCACTGGTCTTCAGGTCCGACTTATCGAAATATTGAAAACGCCAGATAAAATGGAGAAAATCTTCCTTCATAACCATTATTTAATTGATAAAATCTATTAAATTTATCAAAAAAATATGATTATAATTTACAATTATAGCTAAAAATGAAATATTGGATATAAAAATATAGTTTTTCAGGCTATAAAAGTCACTGACCTTTCGGTATCACACTCCACCCGACCCTATACCGATAGCAAGACGACCTTTAGAGACTGTTTTGAAATTATATTTAAAATTTATCATCACTTATTTTGGGTAGGGCCGAGCGTTAACCCCGGATCATGCATTAGAGCTTAGTTATGAGGGTTTAAGAAGCAATACATCAGGGTGTTTTATTGGATTCAGTCTTGCACCACTACGGTGAATGAAGGCAGGTGGGCAAAGCTTCCGGTATGAAGCTATTTATACGCTCATCACGATTTCTATCGATCATTTTGGGTTTATACCCAAATGAAATTGTTTTGGGACCTACTGAAACGATCAAGAAAACACTGTTCTGCCCGGAACGGCCCTAATGACCGATCAACGAATGACCGGTCAACAAATACAGGATTTGTCCAAGACTACGGAAATCAAATCTCCCATTTCATTTTTTGTTGAGTATAAAACAGTCTCTTACCTTCGACATATAACAGCCGCTCAATAACAGGGTATTTTTTGCGCCCCGAGAACAGGCAGAAACCCCTTCCATTTTGCCCGGCTTTATCTCCTCCGATAGGAACAGGCAAGGAAAAAGAATCGCCTGACCTATATGTCAATGGGACCGGACGGTAGGCGGGGCAGAAGTCCCGCCTGTTTTGAGAAGAAACAGTAAAACTGTTCATGGAAACAGTTCAGCGCACTGCTCACTCATGAGACCTTGGGAAACCCCACTTCCTGAACTCAACTAATCTTAGAGCAGGTCATGCACCTGCTGGGCGATTTCCAGCTCCTCGTTAGTAGGAACCACAAGGATATGTACCCGAGATGCCTCACTGTGTATCTCCCTGATATCCTTCGATCTTTGCTCGTTTTTAGCCTCATCCAATTGGATGCCGAGAAAATCCATATTTTCGCAGACCATTTTGCGAACCCTTTGTGAGTTTTCTCCGATACCCGCCGTAAATACAATGGTATCCAGACCGTTCATCAGTGCAGCATAGGCACCGATAAATTTCTGAATGCGATAGGCATTCATCGTCAAGGCCAGCTGACAGTCCGAGTTGCCTTCATCAGCGGCCTTTTCGATATCGCGCAGATCACTGAAGCCCGTCAGGCCGAGCATACCACTTTCTTTTTGCAGTATCCGATTGACCTCTTCGGCACTGTATCCGAGTCGGTCCATCATATAGAACACGATAGAGGGGTCGATGTCCCCACTGCGCGTCCCCATGATAAGACCGTTCATAGGGCTGAATCCCAGAGAATGATCGACGCTTTTTCCGTTCCGGATAGCCGTAATGCTACAACCGTTACCGAGATGGATGCTGATGAGTTTATCCCCCCGATGGCCCAGCTGTTTTCTGGTCGTCTCAGAGACATACTTATGGCTCGTACCATGAAAACCATAGAGACGGATACCATGCTCGTCCAGAAAGCGATTGGGGATAGCATACTTATGTGCTTTCACGGGTATACTCTGGTGAAATGCGGTATCGAAAACAGCGACCTGCTTGGCATTGGTGAAAATGCTTTCCGACACCCGGATACCTTCCAGATTGCCCGGGTTATGCAGCGGAGCAAGAGAAAAAAGCTCCTCTATTTTTGTTTTTACCTCTTCGTTGATCAGTGTAGTGGCCGCAAAAGAACTGCCCCCATGTACTACGCGATGCCCGACAGCATCGATGTCATCGGCACTTTGGATAATGCCATGTTCCTTATGCATGAGATGGGCCGCAATAAGTTTCAGGCCTATACGATGATCCGGTATCTCCACGGTCTCGCTGAGGTCATGTTCTGCGGATTCGTAGTGTAGCTGTGCCTTTTCGAGTCCTATCCGTTCTGCCATGCCGGAGCATAGAACCACCCTGGAAGGAAAAGTTATCAGTTGGTATTTAATGGAAGAACTACCGGCATTCAGTACGAGTATATTCATTGATTTTTTATGTTAGTCTTTGATGGGAAATCGAGGCCCAATAGTGATTTTATGTAAATATAACGATCAGATACCGCATACCTTTCTATTTACCTCCCTTATTCGAAAAAGGTCTCCTTATCGGAAAATCCTCTCGGCCTACATTGCAGAACAGTTGCTCGGATTAGCTCAACCCTCGGTACCTTCACCTCAGGTGCATCGCCTATCCCGTAAAACAAGGGCCTTGGGGCTTGGCCACCATAAGCTTACTCCTTCTTCTTCTGCTGCTGTTGCTGGTCCTGCCAGATGGCATGAAAATCATAGGTCGGATAGAATTCGGTGTCAAAAGCCCCCCAAGCACCCTTTTCTATGGAAAGGTTCAGTGTCCGTAGGTCAGAAGGAGGAAGCTTCAACGTAACCACCTGTCCAATGCCCATCATGACATACCAAGAAACGACTCTCGAAGATTTTGGCGGAAAAGACTGCCAAAAGCCCGATTGGCGAAGCTTTTCCTTGATTTCGCTCAGGTTCTTATCCTGCTGGTGTTTCAGGAAAATCGTGATCATGGTACTGTCGGATGTAGTGTGCTGTTGTCCGTACAGATTTGGGTTTCCACAGAGGATGAATAGGGCCGTTATCACAAGATAGCGCATAAGTATACAGTTCGGTTATTGTTTAGTAGAATACTACAAGCAGGGAAGGGTAGGGATTGTACTACAGAGAGACGTCTATCCTAGTGCTCCATTCCCTGTGCCTGTATGGCGGTAATGATCACCGTATTGTACACATCTTCTACGGTACAACCACGGCTCAGGTCATTGACGGGTTTGTTGAGCCCCTGTAGCATCGGCCCAATGGCCAAAGCTCCCGTTTCCCTCTGGACAGCCTTGTAGGTATTGTTTCCCGTATTGAGGTCGGGGAATATCAACACGCTGGCCTGTCCCGCTACCTCGGAATCGGGCATTTTGCTCTGTCCTACACGCATATCGACGGCCGCATCATACTGTATGGGGCCTTCTATTTTCAGATCGGGGCGCTTCTCCCTCACGATGGCAGTGGCCTCCCGTACCTTTTCTACGTCAGCACCCTTTCCCGAACTTCCCGAAGAGTAGGAAAGCATAGCTATTTTGGGGTCTATACCGAAGCTCATCGCCGACTCGGCCGAAGAGATGGCTATTTCGGCCAACTGTTCCGCATTGGGATTGGGATTGATGGCACAGTCCCCAAATACGGAAACACGGTCCTCCAGACACATGAAAAATACCGAGGAAACCACGGCTACCTTGGGTTTGGTCTTGATGAACTGTAAGGCCGGGCGTATCGTATGTTGGGTGGTATGCACCGCTCCGGACACCATACCATGGGCATGACCTTTGTACACCATCATCGTACCAAAATAGGAGACATCGGCCATCATGTCTTTGGCCATATCCAAGTTGACATTCTTATGCTTGCGCAGGGTATGGAACGTCTCCACATATTCCTCATAGAAAGGAGAGTGCGCCGGTGATACAACGCTCACTTTACCAAAGTCTATGGCTATGTCCAGCTGGGCGGCCTTGCTCTTGATTTTGGAAGGGTCTCCGATGAGGGTGATATCGACCACATCGGCATGGATAAGCCTCGCAGTTGCCTTCAGTATACGCTCGTCCTCACCTTCGGGCAATACGATGTGTTTCTTGTTCGTCTGGGCGCGTTTCAGTAGGTTGTACTGAAACATCCTCGGCGTAAGGCTTTCCGATTCGAAAGTGATGAGTCGCTGCGCCATTCTTTCTACATCCACATACTTTTCGAACATCGCAAAAGAGACAGCGATTTTCTGTTTGTTCTCTAGGTAGATGACGGGTTTGATATGACCTATCTTATTGGTTGTGGCGAAGGTACCCAAGTCTACCGATATGATAGGAACTACTTCAGAGAGCCCTTCGATAAGCTTGAGGATAGGTTCTTCGGGCAGCAGACCTCCCGTCAGTATAATGCCCGCGATTTTAGGGTAACTAGTGGATAGGTTGGCCTGAAGGGCGCCTAAAATAATGTCGGCCCTGTCTCCCGGGGTGACGACGAGACTGTTTTCCCTTAACTTCGTCAGGTAATTGCGCAGTTGCATGGCGCCGACCCCAAAACTCCCCGTTTGATTATTGAGAAATTCTGCACCGAAGAGGACTTCGCCATCCAGTTCATTGACGATTTCTTTTATCGTAGGATTGGACAGAGACTTGACTTCCGGTATGGCCACGATTTCCACTTGTTCGGGAAAATTACTTTTCAGACTGCTTTTGATCTCCTCCAGCTTATCGGGATTGACCTTATTGGCAAATATGGAGAGTACTTCTACGTCCTTTTGTTTAAACGTGTTATAGGCCAGTTGGAGATTGCCGATAAGTTCTACGACATTTTTTTGATGGCCATTGGTCACAATGACGACAGGAATACCCAGATTTTTAGCGATAAGGGTATTCACATCAAACTCGGTAATACTTCCCTCATTCGAAAAGTCGGTACCCTCCACTAGTACAAAGTCGAAACGCTCTTCCAGCTTTTTATAGTGTTCGATCACCGTATCGATAATTTCACTGGCAGCACCCTTGTTCTGTTTGGCAAGTACTTCGCTGCGCGTAAAGGCATAAGCCTCCTCTTCTTCGATGTCCAGATCGAAATGATGGATGATCGTATGGATGTGATTGTCCGGCTGTCCGTTTTTGGGGTCGTCGATGATGGGGCGGAAATAGCCGACTTTAGCGGTTTTGCCCAATAACATGCTCATAAGTCCTAGCACGGCTATGGATTTACCACTATTGGGCTCTATGGTGGCGATATATATCGATTTGCTCATCTTGGGATAATTTATTCTGGATAACTTTCCTGCCAAATAAATACTAAATGACCTCAAATGAAAGGGCCGATTGATAAATCAAATGGGTAGATGAGAAAAGTCATGACGAGAGGTGATGGAAGTGGTTCCATAGTATATTTCTTATGCTATAGTATACTGTCGGAAAACTCCCAATAAACGATCCATTGATGATTGTTCCGGACAAGATGATTTGCTGACCTAGTTGCCACTATCTTCTAAAGCTCCCGATCTATGCGGATTTTCCCATGGCCATTGCCTATAAGGTTTCTCATTTCATTTTTTCTTGAGTATAAACCTATCGACGGCCTTTTTTTGCTTTTCTCGTAGCTACGGTTTTTTCATTCTGATCCTACTTAAGATCAGGACTGTTCCATTTGCTGAGCAAGAGACCGGTTTGAACCCTGATGACGAAGCCCCCAGATGGCCTGTTCATAAAACCGGAAGAGGAGGTACAAAGGTGAGCTAATGTGGAATCGAGGTTCAATAGAGCTGAGCTGGCCCTTTCGCTGAAAATGTCCTCAGGACATTTTTTACATTCAGTCCTGCTACGTTCTGCACTCAGAATAAGTGCTGACAAAATTTAATTATAATTTCAGGGCAGTCTCTAAGTTTCGGTCAAATAAACCTATTTTTGGCCTCCTGATCATAACCTGAGTATTTCTCCGCTCTTATGAAGATGAAGTAGCGCATGCCCTTTGTACTGATTATAGGCACATAACGGAGTATCTCATCATTGTAGAAACGATTATGCAAGACTTAAGGATTATATTTATGGGGACACCTGAGTTTGCTGTTCCCAGTTTGAAGGTATTGGTAGAAGGGGGGCTTACAGTAGTAGCTGTCGTCACTGCTATGGACAAACCTAAAGGCAGGGGCAGAAAACTGGCCACTTCCCCCGTCAAGGATTACGCTCTTGAGCAGGGCCTTCCCGTATTGCAGCCCCCTAATCTCAAACATCCCGACTTTCTCGAAGAGCTACGCTCTTACCAAGCCAACTTACAGGTGGTCGTGGCTTTTCGCATGCTGCCTGTTGTGGTTTGGGACATGCCCGAAATAGGGACCTTTAACCTGCATGCTTCATTGCTCCCGCAGTACAGAGGAGCTGCCCCCATCAACTGGGCCATTATCAATGGAGAAAAGGAAACGGGAGTGACCACCTTTTTCCTGAAACACGATATCGATACGGGAAACATTATCTTTCAGGAAAAAGAAGCAATCAGCGCTGACGATACCGCCGGCACCTTGTACGCACGCTTGATGGAAAAAGGAGCACGACTGGTATTGAAAACGGTCGAGGCCATCCAGCAGGGGAGTTATCCCCAAGAGCCGCAGGACGAAACGGTCCACTGGCATCATGCGCCTAAAATTTTCAAGGAAACCTGCGAAATCGATTGGACGGATACCACCGTGAAAGTACGCAACTTCATCCGTGGCCTTTCCCCTTATCCGGCAGCATGGACCACAATCGATGGAAAACCCTGTAAGGTATATCGGGCCGGCATAGTGGAAAACGGGGGGGGGATGGGGATTCCCGGTGAGTACGCCACGGATAACGAGCGCTATTTTCATTTTTTTACCGCAGATGGTGTCTTGGCCATTGAAGAATTGCAGATGGCCGGAAAAAAACGGATGAAAACAGAAGACTTTTTTAGAGGAAACCAGCTGACGAAATGAGAGTATCTATGATAGCGGCCATGGCACGGAACAGGGTCATTGGCAGGGGCAATGACCTGCCATGGAACTTGCCTGATGACATGGCATTTTTCGTGGCGAAGACCAAAGGACATCACGTACTTATGGGAAGAAAGAACTACGAATCCATACCCCCGCGATACCGCCCCCTGCCGAACCGTCCCAATGTGGTCATCACCCGACAGACCGACTTTAATGCAGAAGGCTGTCATGTGGTACATGCTCTGGAGGAGGGGCTTGCACTGGCCAAGGATAGTGGAGAAGAGGAAGCTTTTATCATTGGCGGTGGTGAAATCTATACCTTGGGACTCGCTATGGCAGAGCGCATCTACCTCACGGAGATACAGGCAGAGATAGCGGGCGACGCCTATTTCCCGGAAACGGACAAAGGTCAATGGCAGGAGACAGCGCGTACACATCACCCTGCGGATGAGAAGCATGCCTATGCTTTTGATTTTGTAGTCTATGAGAGGAAGGCCTGACCTCAAGAAGTATGGATTTGGAACCTACATCGATAATTATTGTTCTATTGACGGGCGTGGCTGCCGGAGTTATCAATACCGTAGCCGGAGGAGGCTCACTATTGAGCCTTCCCATACTGATTTTCATGGGGCTGCCACCTGCCGTGGCCAATGCTACCAATCGGGTAGCCATCTTTTCGCAAGGGGTATCGGCTATTTTGGGTTTTCGGTCCAAAGGAGTATCTACATGGCCCTATAGCCTTTATCTAGGGGTATCTGCTCTGTTCGGAGCCCTATTGGGAGCGAGGATATCACTCAGCCTGGACGAGGAGCTGTTCAGGAAAATCATCGCTGTGGTCATGGTAGTGGTAGTGGTACTGACGGTATTCAAACCATTTCAACGAGAAGGAGGACAAAAAGAGCGAATGGACAGAAAGTACCGTGTTACGGGTATGGTCACCTTTTTCTTCATTGGCATCTATGGGGGATTCATACAGGCGGGGGTAGGTTTTTTGATCATTGCCGCTTTGGGAGGGATTCACAGAATGAACCTTGTGCATACCAACGGGGTAAAAGTTGTCGTGGTCTTTGTTTATACCATAGCCTCTTTAGGGGTATTTATTTACGAAGGCCTTATTGATTGGCCCATAGGGCTAACCTTGGCTATAGGGACCGCGACAGGGGCCTGGATAGGTAGCCGCTGGTCAGTGGATAAAGGGGATCGTTTCATCAAAGCTTTCCTTCTGGTCATGGTTATCTTGTTGGCTATCAAGCTATCCTTTCCTCAACTCTTTGCATAGGGATTCATCGACCGGAAAGCCCATTTGATAGGGTGTATTGCGGTACTCGACCTATAACCGAAACTCTTTTTGACTTGCTCCGTCTTAGTGTATACCCGTCGTAGCGCCTTCACGGGATTAGAGTACGGATAGGGCTAGGACAAAAAAAACGAAAGAATTATTCTGAATCTAGAGGCACTGTAAACAATGAAATACCTAAACATCAACACAGCCGTATTGATGCTGTTCTCTACCTGTTATTGCTTTCAGGCATGCACCTCCTCCAGTTCTTTTGTGGAAAACCATGCGAAGTTCATGGAAGGGAACCATAAAACTGCTGAAAACGAAGTCAATGAGAAGGACATTGACTTTAGTCTCCTGTCACAATTGGACTCTACGGAACTGCATACACTATTGAATTCCTACCTTAGTATCAAAGAAGCATTAGTGTATGCCAAATCCATAGAAGCACAGCGGGAGGCCGATCGTCTGATGGGTTTCCTTGGTCAGCGCAAAGAAAACAAGCCTTTGCAGACCATGAAATCAAGTCTTCGGCATATAGCAGAGACGGATGATATTGTCCATCAAAGAGAATATTTTGATGGGCTGTCTTCGTGGATGTACCGCCTTTTGAAAATCAGTGAGAAGCCTTATGGAACACTTTATCAACAGTATTGCCCCAAAGCACTGAGCAATAAAGGAGCCTACTGGCTCAGTACCTCCTCGGTCATAGAAAATCCTTATTTCAACGAAAAACATCTCTCTTGCGGAGAAATCAGCGAAACACTGACCGATCTGGGAAAGTAATAGAACGCTTTCGGGAATCGGTCATCATCGATCCGGAATACAAAATGAATGAAGTTAGCAGAGCCCTCATCAAGGATCTACAGTGAAAGGGCCTGTCTGTCGCATGGGTCATTAACGAAATAGCAGCACTATCTACGGAAATTTCAATAAAATCCTGTGCCAAAAGTAGTACTTAAGAAATAGGCATCATCGAGAAAGTACTTCGATAAAGGTAAATGTCATTACTGCGAATTCCATGCGACGATCAATAATCAATACCGACAAAATGAAAATGAAAGAAATGCCGTTTATACTTAAGCATAATTGGTTGAAGGCAGTATGTTCTTTTTTGAATGGAACAGTATCTTTATGAAACATTGCCTGTGACCCGTTCACCAATATACAAGGAACGATATGCTTCGATACATTTGACCGTTCGTCCGCGTTTTTCCCTATTCATTATTGTATCTTGAGTATAATACAAATTTGGGTTTCAACCCAAAATGATCAATAGAGAACCTATTCCGTGCATAAATAGCTTCATACCGGAAGCTTTGCCCACCAGTCTTCATTCACCATAGCGGTGCTATGCCGAACGAATCCAAATGACCGGTATTTTGCTATTTATACGCTCATCACGATTTCTATCGATCAATTTGGGTTCAAAATCAGTGGTTTTACGCTACGCAGGTTTTACACCCTAACACTACGCTAGGCCTCCTCTAAACTACTGATTCTATTGCAATTTATGCTCTCATAACGAAATCCTATTGACCATTTTGGATTAAATGGAAAGAAATACCGCTCAAAGAAACATAAATAAAAACTTTATTGTTTTTAATCAGAAAATAGTTATTTATAACAATAGCAAGGTAAAAGTTCAACACTGCTTTTTCGATTCTATGATATTACCTTTGCAAGGTAGGTGTCAGTAGAAATCGAGCTTATTCCGTAATACAGTAAATAGTCTCTCGATATTCAGGTATGTCCCATACACTTTTCAGAAAATCCATGGGGTTGTTTTTAAGTATATTTACCATTTGTTATTGCTTGGTTTGACTGTAGAATTGATGGATGAAGATAGCTTGCTATTGGAGGGGTTCAATAAAATCATACGTTAAAGGAAGCTTATCGGAAATGAGCAGGATATAGAAAGCAAAAGCTTGAGATGGATGCCATTGATGAAGGTTCCATGTGACCGTTGGGGAGCAATAAGTATACATGAAAATAAAAGATGCATTTCAAAATAGTCTCTTACTTAGCATTTGTATGATATCACTTAAGGTAGAAACAAAGAATCGTAGAATGAGCACAATAGGTCAGGGTAGCATTGATCATAGAAGTGGAGCAAACCTCTTGGCAGAATCAAGATCGATATATCGGGTAGCGTTGATGGTCTTACCTATTTTCTACTTTGCCTTATTATACCATCCACTTTTTGCTCAGGGCGACAAAGAATCCAAACATAACATCAGCAGACACTCATCGAACTACACAGCAGATGTTGTGATAGTCAAGTTGGAAAGTGAAAAAGGAAACAAGGGATTTGGAAAGAGCGGAATTCGGAGCATTGAACAAAGTATGGAAGTGCTATCGATAACACCCGTATTCCATTCTTATCTAAAACCTTCCAGCCGCTCCAGGAGTTCTTCTCCTATCGATCGCATTTATAAAATAAAGTTAACACCGGGATACACGGTCGAAGAAGCCATAGAGAAGCTGAAAAGAGAACCATCGGTCTCCTATGCCGAGCCGCAGTACCGAGTACACTTATTATATGTACCCAATGATCCAGAGGCAGCAGTAGGAACGGGGCAACAATACTATTTGGATAAAATAAAAGCTTATGATGCCTGGGGTATAGAGCGGGGTAATAAAAACGTTGTTATCGGTATTCTGGATACCGGAGCCTCCCCGGAACACGAAGATCTGAAAAACAGCATTGCTGTAAATACCGCTGACCCCGTCAACGGCATCGATGACGATAGAGATGGGTACGTGGACAACTACATCGGGTGGGATATGGCCGATAATGATAACGATCCCACGGCAGATGGGCATCGTCATGGCACACTGGTGGCAGGTATTGCCAATGCAGAGGCCGATAACGGTACCGGTATCGCCGGGGTAGGGTTCAATAGCAGTTTTTTGCCTATAAAAATATTTACTACCGCAGAAACGGAAAGTACCAATGCCTATGAGGCCATCGTATATGCTGCCGATCATGGATGCGATGTCATCAATCTATCTTGGGGCGGTATTCAGCCCTACTCCCAATTCGAGCAGGATATAATCAATTATGCCGTTTTGGAAAAAGATGCCGTGGTCATAGCCGCAGCGGGCAATGATAATCTGGAGATTGCCTATTACCCGGCCTCTTATGATAATGTGGTCTCCGTGGCTTTTACAGATGCGATGGATATAAAAGCCCCCAGAAGTACCTATAGCCCTTTTGTGGACCTGACAGCACCGGGGCTGGGAATCTACACTACCGATTTTAACGGGAGCTATCGCCGGGCCAGGTCCGGTTCATCCCTGGCTACACCTATGGTATCCGGCGCAGCAGCCCTGCTCAGGGCCAAGTTTCCCGACTATACCGCTCAGCAGATTGCTGCCCAGCTTCGGGCAAGTACAGATGATATCTATAATCTCGATGGCAATGCGCCCTATTTTCGGAAATTGGGCAAAGGAAGATTGAACATAGCACAGGCCCTATCGGATAAAATGATCTCGGGTATAGCCTTGGAAAGCTATGCTTTCAACTATGATGAACAGAAAGGGCAGGTCTACCTTACGGTAACCCTGAAGAATTACCTCTCGCCTTCGGGTACCAAAGCCAAGGCCACCCTCCGTAGTGATTCCCCTTTTATTACCGTAGTGGATTCCGTGTTTGAAGTCGGAACCATACCTACACTGGATTCCTCGAACAATAGCAGTGCCCCCTTTAGGATAAAGATAGACCCCGAACTTAAGGTGGGAAATGAATTGCCACTGTTCCCATACCTTACCATAGAGATAGAGGATGGCGAGCAATGGGACTATGCTACCATTGAGTTTAACACCTCCGATATAAGGGTAACCGAGTTTGCTTTTCGAGATGAGGACGCTACGAGAAACACCGCTATCGACGACACGCTTGGATTGAAAATCGGGTTTGGTAATTATCTCTTTCCAAGCGCAAACACAGAAGTCGTACTGAGTAGCAATACACCGGGCGTCACGGTGATAGATTCTCTATTTGTTCTTGGAGAAATGAAGCATTTGAAGGATACCATAGTGCAAAAAGGCTTTTTCAATGTGCTTATCGACGAAGGTTTTGACATGAAGAAACGCAACATTGAGTTCACCATGCAGTATAAAAACAGTTCTTGGCTTTTTGTGGAGTATTTTGAGCTAAGTAAGGAACATCTAAGTTTGGAAGTGCCATGGCCTGACTTTACCGAGTCATGGTCCATCGTCCCTAACCCCAATCAAGGCAATTTCAGCCTACAGAACAATAATCCGACAAGCGGAAGATATACCATCACCGATATCATGGGAAAAACAATGGTGGATGGAAATTTGGATGCGAATAGAGCCGATACCTACATGGATATGCCGGATTTGGAAACGGGCGTATACCTCATGCAGATCGAGGATGCCAATGGTAAGCATTTGCTAAGGTTTATAGTCACCCACTGAGCATTTGAACATCATTATATATAGAGAGACTGTTTTGAGGTTATTCAGATTTCGCTACCACCTATAGCAAATCCAGAACGGGCCAGGGCCGAGCGTTGGGAAAATGACCTGAGGAGGTTTTGATGATGTGTCAAAAGAAGCATACAAAAAATAAAGGATACATTTTATGCTCAAGAGCAATTGGTTTGGGACAGGATATTTTTTTGAGGGAACTGTATCTTTTCCAAAATAACCGATAGCCTTCCTGTTACGAGCATAAATGGCTTCAAGATCATCGGTTTTACGCTGCGCAGGTTTTATACAAATTTGGGTTTCAGATGTCGTATAAGATTCCGCGGGTCATATTAGTATCAATCAAGGCGAGCACCGCAGTGATAGCAGCGCTATCCCGAGGATTGTCCACGCAGAGTGAAGCAAAATGAACAAGAAGATATGCGATATTTGAAAGCTAAGTTTGTATTATACCTTAATCATCCATTAAGCCTCCTATCCTAAACCGCTGATTTTAGTGTACTTTATGCCCTCATTACGAAATCCTATCGATCAATTGGGGTTTATGAAACGCTCCCAGTGACCCGTTCACCACTGGCCAGTGGACCATAAGCTATCGCTCCCCCGAGCTTTTCCCTATTCTTTTCCTCTTGGGGATAAATGGGTAAAAGCCGGCTGATCGGATGAAAATCAATCAATGTGCAGACGTACACAAATACGATAACTCATAATAAAAAAAAGGCAGCCACAAAGGGCTGCCTTTTTTGTCGAATTGATTCTAGCTTGCTGCTAGTCGTCTTTTTTTAAAATTTGTAACTGATGGCCAAGCTGAACATTCGGCCCAATTGACTGAAATGATAGCCATCATAGGTCATCTGCGAATAACGCTGATTGAAAGTGATCAAATTGGAATTTATTTTGACCTGTGTAGGGTCGTTCAGTATCTCTGTACCCGTTGCGTTCAGTGCAACAAACTCCCATTCGGGTAGGATATCGAAAATATTGTTGGCGTTCAATGAAAAAGTCAGCTTTTCGGTAGCGTTATAGTTAACGGCCAAGTCGGTTACTACTTTAGGAATGAACTCCGTTTTCAGATTTTCATCCAGACCTTGTTGTTGGAAAGTGGTCTTGCCGAAATAGGTATTGTTGACCGTAAAGTCAAACTTACCCAAATCATAGTTCAGCCCCAGTATCCACTTGGTGACAGGTCGGGATGTAAAGAACAGCGCTTCTTGAGTCGCATTGACCACTGACTGCCCCGCCTCCTCTACCAGTGTAGGGTTCTTGACCGCTCCGTCGCGCTCATTTTGAATAACATAGTTTCCGGAAAGGTTCGCGCTCAGTGTACCCTGACCTAAAGCGATATTGCGATAATTGGCCACAAAGTCGATGCCCGAGGTTCTGGTATCCAGTGCATTGACAAAGAAACTCAAATCGGAAAGGTTATTGTCCCTTAGAATATTGTCCAGTTCAGTGGTACCAACATTTTCACCGGTAACGAAGCTGGTTTCTGAAGGGCCTATTTCCGTACTCAATACAATACGGTCCCTTACGGCGATATTATAGTAATCTACCGTCACATTGAAATTATTGTTGACTTTGGCCCCAACTCCAAAAGTAATGTTCGTAGACTCTTCAGCTTCCAGTTGAGGGATGCCCAGTAGGTTGGCCTGAGAGGAAACATTGCTGACCAGCCCACCGACCTGGATGCCCTGACCGGGTACAAAGCTATACTGCGCTTTCTGAGTGTAGATTTGGTGCAGGGTAGGAGCCCTGAAACCTGTGGATAGAGAAGCCCTGAGTGTTAGCTTATCTTCCAGAAATTTATACCTCGTACTGGCTTTCCAGACAAATGCATTTCCAAAATCGCTATAGTTTTCGACACGGGCCGTACCTTCCAAAAGAAAATCCTGGGTGATATCAAAAGAGAGACCAATATATCCACCGAAGTTGTAGCGGTTGAACTTGCCCGAGTCCTCGGGACGGTTGCCTGCAAAAGAATCGGCCCCACCACCGTCATAGGAACCCAGTTCTCCTTCGATGATCTCAAAAGTCTCCGAGCGGAACTCAGCACCGAAAGCCAGGGCCAACTGATCGGACAGCAATCGTGAAATGTCTAGGTTACCAACACTGTGACTGAAGCGAGTTCCTCCAGGATTGAAGGAAATCTTACTGTTTTCCCGGTAAAGATTGACTCCCTGCTGAATTTCATCGGCTTCAATCGTACCATTGCCATTCAGGTCTCCGAGAAAAACAGAGGGCGTAAGCACGGTATTTCTATTGTGCGTATTGGTGACAGTATAGGTCTGTGTATTGCCCCCAGTGGTGAAACTGACGTCCGTATTCCAATCGTTTATTGTGGATCGGAACCCGATGGTAGCGTTATAATCGTTCAGGTCCCCATCGAAAGTAGGTACATACCCATCATACCGACCACCGGGCCCATTGGGAAAGAAATCCGCCAGATAGGGAAAATCGGCAAGGGTCCTCCAGTAGGGCGTTCTATAGTTGGCAAAGCTATTGACTTTTTTGTATACATAGGCCGCATTGAAGTACATCTCAGAAGTCTCACTGAGATCATAGCCTCCATTGACCAAAAACTTGGCTGCCGTGGTTTCCGGAGAACCATTGATATTGCCGGCATCCGGAATCCTACCCAAAAATTCATCTACTAAAGCTCTGCCAGCGGCGTTATTGGCCCTGATGGCACTATTTCTTGGTGCAAAGGCTAGGTTGTTGGTCATGTAATCGTTAAATTCATTGGCTACCTGAGTTTGCGTAAAATCGGCTATGTCCGTTCCTCCCAGAAACGTACCTTTCCCAAATTCACCTGTAGCGTTGGAAAGGTAATTTCTAAAGCTCTCGGGGTCTGTAAACTGAAAATCCCCAAATTCACCTTCGGCATCCACAGTGCCGGGCCGGTTAGCCAAGTTTACCTTCGACAGGTCGATAGTATAGTTCAGGAAGCCTTTATCCTCGCCAATAGTCGTACCACTGTTCATGCTGATACCGATCATCTCCCCATCACCTTCTCCCGTGATGCCCGTTCTTAGCGTGGCACGGCTGACGTCGGTATCATTTTTCAGGATGATGTTCATTACCCCGGCGATGGCATCGGAGCCATACTGGGCAGAGGCACCATCGCGGAGGATTTCGACCCTTTCGATGGCATCGGTAGGAATAGCAGAAATGTCCGCACCCGTTTCACCACGACCGGGAGAGGTCTGCGTATAGAGCAGGGAACTTAGGTTTTTTCGTTTGCCATTGATGAGGACCAGTGTACGGCTAGGCCCCATGTTGCGAATCTCATAAGGGTCCAGTAGTGAGGTGGCATCGTTGACCGGGGTCTGTACCGTATTGAAAGAGGGTACTTTGTACTGTAGTGCCTTATCAAAGGTAGCCTGTCCTGTAGCTGCTAGCTCTCCGGCGGAGACGACATCTACGGGTAGAGGGGTGTCCGTGGCGCTACGGGGAGGTGTCCTCGAACCCACTACCACGATATCCTGAAGGCTTCGGGCGTCTTCCTGTAGTGTGACATTCCATGTGACACTTTCGCCCGCAGAGA
The DNA here is from genome assembly GCA_947492745.1 of uncultured Cyclobacteriaceae bacterium. Lineage (GTDB taxonomy): Bacteria > Bacteroidota > Bacteroidia > Cytophagales > Cyclobacteriaceae > Aurantiphycus > Aurantiphycus algarum. Next base: position 27,979 of record CANLOE010000004.1, read on the forward strand.
GCGATATGCTTTTCGTGGCGGTTACATAACCGATATAACTGATATTTACTTTGTAATCGCCGGCATCCAGTTGTAGGGCATAGGCCCCGTTTGTATCGGTAATGGTACCGACTCCGGCCCCAACGGTTACATTAGCACCGATAACAGGACCATCGGCACTATTGACCGTGCCGGAGATTCGCTGTGCCAGTAGCCAACTGGGTAACATCAATATGGTTAGGGATAAAATAGTAAATTTTTTTTTCATCTAGTTGGTTGTTTAATTAAAGATATGGTATTGAATACTTCTGTTGATCGATAGGGGTGGAGACTAAGGGCCAGTTGTTTTTAAGAACCATATCCTAGGTCTTGTCGACTGTTTTGGCAGTTATCATTTTAGAATTTATTATCACTTATTTTGAGTAGGACCGAGCGTTAAGGAAATGTCCTTGAGGACATTATTAGCGAATGGGTCAGTCTACAGCATGAGCATCTTTGACAAAGATAACAGTGCTATCTGCGAAAATTTCAACGAAAATTGTGAGCTAAAAGAAGCAAGTAAGAAAGTAATCGATACATTTTGAAACAGTCTCTTAACATACATTTTGATTGAAGAATAGCTGTAAAATAGTTGAATTTTGCTATTTGGTGCAAGTTTTATGTGATTGTAAAAATTGTATATGGAGTTGTTTTTGCCATATTTTTTATGGTAAATAACTGTTATTCAGATGATTGTGGTTAATTATTGTTTGATATCAAAATTTTATTTTTTTTTTATTTTTTTTGTGCGCCCTCTTTAGTGCACAAGTGCTTGATTTTCTAATCAATGCGGCTTCATATTTTTCTATTTATATTTATCGGTATTTGATTTTAACGATTTGTTAATAATTCTAACCTCAAATGCTCATTTGTTCGTAATATGTCAATCAATAACTCACGTGTCGGGTTTTTTTGTGGAAGTGATGGTGCTGATATTTGGATAAATCGATTCTGTGCTTAATTTTGACATTTCATTTCTACCCAAACCTTAATTTATAGTACAATGAATCAAGAAGAAATTATCAAAAAAATAACGGAGATGGTACTGGAGTATGGCCCCAAACTTATCGGTGCCATTTTAGTCTACATCATAGGATCGGTCATTGTCAAAGCTTTGGTCAAAGCTTTTGGGAGACTGATGGATAAGCGGAATACCGATGCTTCGCTCAAGCCCTTTTTATTATCCCTTATCGGTACCTTGCTCAAATCGCTTTTGGTCATCAGTGCACTGAGTATGCTCGGCATAGAGATGACTTCATTTGTCGCTATTCTAGGTGCTGCCGGACTTGCTGTAGGTATGGCGCTATCCGGCACATTACAGAATTTTGCGGGTGGGGTGATGATACTTCTTTTCAAACCCTTTAAGGTAGGGGACTTCATTGAAGCACAAGGCTACTCAGGCAGTGTTCGGGAGATTCAGATTTTCAATACTATCCTCAAGACACCCGATAATAAGACCATCATTATTCCTAACGGTGGTTTGTCCACGGGAGCCATGACCAATTACTCCACCGAACCTCAGCGAAGAGTCGATTTCACCTTTGGTATAGGTTACGGGGATAGTATCGCTAAGGCAGAAGAAGTGCTACGCGGGATTATCGCAGCAGATAGCAGGATACTTACCGAAGAGGGCAAAGAACCTTTTATCGGTGTCACCGCTCTGGCGGATAGCTCGGTCAACTTTGCGGTAAGGGTATGGGCCAACAGCGCAGATTATTGGGGTATCTACTTCGATATGAATGCTAAAGTATACAATGAGTTCAATAGCAATGGTATCAGTATCCCTTTTCCTCAAATGGACGTTCATTTGACGAAAGACTGATAAGGATCTATATCCGGATACTACAATTTCTTCTCCCCTTTTAGGAACTACGCTATAGGGGAGAAGAAATATTTTTTCCTGTACAACTAATTTGGAGACAGCTTCTATTTATCGGCGTACAGCAGGTACTTTTTTCTGATACTGCGGTACTCCTTCAGCTCTTCCCGCCACCCTTTCCTGATATCCGATGGACTCAGCCCTTGTTTGATTTTGGACTGTAATCGATCATTGCCGGCCAGTTGGTTGAAATAGCCACTGAAAAATTGCTCCTTTTCAGGATAGGATCTGTAAAACTCTATCAGGTATTTTAAGGAAAAACCCGATGGGCCACCGACTTTCCTGAAATCGATGCCGAAGCATTTTATGTCTTCATGTTTCGGGTATTTGGCAGCGTTTTCAATACTTCGTGGCGTAAAGGAATAGGAGGAATCTTGATACCCCGGATAGCCGATATGTTGAAAAGGGGCCTCCGTACCACGGCCCACGCTAACGGATGTGCCTTCGAAGAGGCATAAGGATGGGTATAGGCGTATAGCAAGGTCATTGGGAAGGTTAGGTGAGGGCTTAATGGGCAGAGAGTACTTTTTGCTATGATCGTACCGTTTCATTTCAATCACCTGTAACGAGCACTGCACGCCATTTTTCAACCACTTCTCCCCATTGATCATCAAGGCCATCTCCCCTACGGTCAGCCCGTGTAGAATAGGGATGGGGTGCATGCCGACAAAAGACCGGAACCCTTGCTGCCTCACCGGGCCGTCGATGTACATACCATTAGGGTTGGGCCTGTCCAGTACGACGAAGGTTTTTCCCTGTTCGGCACAAGCCTCCATGACATAATGCATGGTACTGATGTAAGTGTAGAAACGTGTGCCCACATCCTGTATGTCAAAAAGGACCATATCGACATCGGCCAATTGTGCGGCACTGGGTTTTTTGTTTTTCCCATAAATTGAAGTAATGGGCAGTCCTGTTCTTTTGTCCAGACTATCATTAATCAGCTCACCGGCACCTGTTTGCCCTCGGAACCCATGCTCCGGTGCAAATACCTTTCTGATATCGGCTCCCAAAGCCAAGAGGGTATCCACCAAGTGCAATTTGCCTACCATCGAGGTGGGATTGACCACTAGGGCCAGTCGTTGATCTTTTAATAGTGGTAGATAAGCTTCGATACGTTCGGCACCCATAGCGATGTAGGATGTTTCGGACTCAGGGTCGGTGCTACTGTTGTTGGACTGGAGAATTTCAGTGGAAGTGCGGCCCTGACAGGATACAAATGTCAGAGAAAATGATAGCCACAATATGAGTTGTTTCAATGCTTTATTGTTTAATTTGCAAAATAGATCTATACAAGATGCACCCTGTATAAGGTGCAAACATGTCATAAGGCCTTAAGTCAAAGACAGACCCCTATCAAAAAGCTATTGGTCTGATGCATAAAATAGATGAATACATAGTCGAAAACCGGTACTTTGTACACTATGTACACATAGTGTTCCAAAAATAGATATAATCTTGAACCTCCCATATTTCATATCCAAAAGAATCCGAAAAGGAGCATCACACACTTTTTCATCGACCGTTCATAAGATAGCCATTGCCAGCATTGCACTAGGGCTTGCGATCATGATTGTCTCCTTCTTGATCTTATATGGATTTCAGGATACGGTCAAAGAACGTATTTTCAGCTTTTCCTCTCATCTTCAGATTACAAAATACTCGCTGAACAATTCGTTCGAAGAAGCACCGATGTCCTTGGATATCGATATCTATAACACACCTGAGCAGTTTGAGGTGATAGAGCATGTACAGGAGTACGGACATAAAGCCGGCCTTCTCAAGACAAAAGAGGAAGTGATGGGAGTGGTCTTTAAAGGCATAGGCCGTTCTTTTGATACCACGGCATTTGCCGGGAACCTTGTAGAGGGACATTTTCCCCACTTTCAGGACAGTACCTATTCTAAAGATGTGCTGGTGAGTAGAAATATCGCGGATAAGTTGAAGTTGAGCGTAGGCGATGATATGATCGTTCACTTTTTCCAGAACCCACCTAGGGTCAGGAAGCTGGTCATCACGGGTATCTACAATACCAATCTTTCCGAGTATTTTGACGATAAGTTTATCATCGGTGATATAGACCTGATCAGAAGGCTGAACCAATGGCCCGATTCACTGGCCGGAGGTATAGAAGTGTTCGTGAAGGACTTCAATGCTATCGATGAGGCGGAAGCCATACTGGAAGAGGCCTCCGGCTATCAATTGCTCGTAGAGAAGGTCAGTGATAAATACATCCAGATTTTCGAGTGGCTCTTTCTCATCAAGCGACAGGTCAATATCTTTCTCTACCTGATCTTATTTGTGGTCTGTATCAATATGATCTCCATCATACTGATATTGATCATGGAAAGAGCACAGATGATAGGCATGCTCAAAGCACTGGGCGCCAGTGATGCTCAAGTAAGGAATGTTTTTCTCTACAGTGGTATGCGATTGATTGTCAAAGGCCTGTTTTTGGGCAATAGTATAGGCTTGGGACTGTGTGCCCTGCAGTACTACTTTCACCTCATTCCTTTGAAAGCCAAGGATTATTATATGGATTTCGTGCCTGTGAGCTGGAACTGGCCCATGGTTATCGGCCTGAACCTGCTTACCTTTTTGGTCGTATTTGTCATACTATTGATACCTACCCTGTTCATCGTCCGTATCAAGCCCATTAAGGCCATACGATTTGACTGATGAAGGCAAGTATTATGTCAAGTGGTATTTTTTGAACCAGCTGGAAATTTTCATACTGATGACTCCGAAAAGTGCTTCTTTGATAATGCCTCCACTCATCTTGGATTGCCCTTTGGTACGATCGGTAAAAATGATGGGAACCTCCTTGATGCTATAACCCAACTTCCAAGCAGTGAATTTCATCTCTATCTGAAAAGCATAACCGATGAACTTTATCTTATCCAAATCGATCTGTTCCAGTACCCGGCGGCTGAAGCAAACGAAGCCCGCCGTGGTATCATGTACGGGAATCCCCGTAATGAACTGTACATATCGACTGGCAAAATAAGAGAGGATAACCCGGGACATGGGCCAATTGACGACATTGACCCCAGTGATATAGCGGGAACCTACGGCCATGTCATGATGGTTGATGGCACAGGCCTCGTACATCGGCAAAAGGTCTTTTGGGTTATGGGAAAAGTCGGCATCCATCTCGAAAATGTAATCATACCCTTTTTCCAGAGCAAATTTGAATCCTGTGATATAGGCCGTTCCCAGACCCAGTTTTCCCTCCCGCTCCAGTAGGTGTAAAGTCCATTGCTGAAAAGCAGGGTCTTTGTCCATTCTTTGTTGGATATCTTTCACAATCCGGCCCGTACCGTCCGGAGACCCATCGTCAATGATGAGTATATCGAAAGCTCTGGGCAGGCAGAAAACAGCCTCAATGATTTCTTCTACATTTTCTTTTTCGTTGTAAGTAGGGATGATAATTAAGCCGTCGTTCACTGTTGGATAGGGATTTCAAGGTAATTAACCTTAAAATTAATCATTTAATTTAAATTTTTCATAAATTTGGTGAGCTACTTGGTGATTGCCCAGCTTTACTTTTATGTGATAGAATGTTACGGTATGAACAAATGTGTATTCTTGGATAGGGATGGTGTCATCAATAAGGATAGAGTGAATTATGCTTATGACCTGGAACACTTCATCATTATCGACGGTGTCATCGAATCCCTAAAGGCTCTGAAAAATGCCGGCTATCGTTTAATTGTTGTCACAAATCAGTCCGGAATCGCCAAAGGTATCTATACAAGAGAACAAATGAGAGCCTGTCACGACTACTTGCAACAGGCCTGTGGGAACATCATAGACCATATCTATTACAGTCCATGCCACCCCAGTATATCGGAATCCCTCACCCGAAAGCCCGACTCTCTGATGCTGGAGAAAGGGATAGCAAGGTTTCAGGCTGATATCGATAGCTCCTGGCTCATCGGAGACAAAGGAAGGGATATTGTTCCAGCTCGGAAAATGGGACTTAAGACCATACAGGTCGATGGGCATGACGATGGTATCGCGACCCATGTTGCCGCAGACCTGAAGGCCGCTACCTCGCTGATACTGGCGGGACAATAACCGTTTCACTGCTAGAAGCCTAGCGTTTCCAGCATGCCGTCACTTTCCTGCTCTTCCGCAAAAAGACGACTCTGCCACTGTCCTTTTTCATCGATATCGATCAGGACATGCTTAGGGGCAGGGATGAGGCAGTGCTGTATGCCACCATAACCCCCCAAGGATTCTTGATACGCCCCCGTATGGAAAAAACCAATGTACAAATGTTCATCCTGTTCCAAGCGAGGCATGAATACCTCGGAAGAGTGCGCCTCTGAGTTATAGTAGTCCATGCTGTCACAGGTAAGGCCGCCGATATTGACACGGTGAAAATCTTTGTTCCACTTGTTGATGGCCAGCATGATGTATTTCTGGTTCATGCCCCAGGCATCCGGCAGATGAGTGATAAAAGAACCGTCAACCATATACCAGAGCTCTTTGTCATTCTGAAGCTTCTGATCCAGAATGGAATAGATAATGGCCCCGCTTTCTCCTACCGTAAAACTACCGAACTCGGTCATGATATTGGGCGTAGGTACATTGCTCTTGTTACAGATCCACTGGACGTTCTCGATGATCTGTTCGGTAATGTACCGGTAATCGAACTCAAACTGTAGGGAAGTCTTGATGGGAAACCCGCCCCCGATATCCACAGTATCCAGGTCAGGGCATATCTTCTTAAGCTCACAATAGGTATACATAAATCGGCTCAGTTCACTCCAGTAGTAGGCAGTGTCCTTAATACCCGTATTGATAAAAAAATGCAGCATTTTGAGCTTCGCCTTTTTGCTGGGGCTGATCTTCTCTTTATAATAGCGCACGATCTCACTATAGCGAATGCCCAGCCGAGAGGTGTAAAACTCAAAGTTGGGTTCCTCATCGGCCGCCACCCGTATGCCTATCTGGTACGGCCCTTGGACATGCTCCTCGTAGATGTCAAGCTCCTTCAGATGATCGAGTACAGGTATGCAGTTGCGATAGCCATTGTTCAATAACTCGGTGATATACTGGGTGTACAAAGGCCTCTTGAATCCATTGCAGACAATGAATACCGACTTATCAATGGCCCCTCTTTCGTAAAGTTTTCTTATGATCTGGATATCAAAGGCCGAGGAGGTCTCCAGGTGTATGCCGTTTTTCAGCGCTTCTTCCAGTACAAAACTGAAGTGAGAGGATTTGGTGCAGTAACAATAGGTATACTTGCCCTGATAGTCGTACTTCGCCATGGCCTGCTCAAATAGATCTCTGGCATAGTGTATGTTTTGACTGATCTTAGGGAGGTAAGTAAGTTTGAGCGGAGTACCATATTGCTGGATGATATCCATTAAAGGGACATCATGGAAAGACAACTGGTTGTTGATGACCTTGAACTCCTTCTGAGGAAATTCGAAAGTCTGTTCGATGAGATCAATGTATTTTTTCATCTAAGGTAATCACGAAAGGGGTTTTGAGTAGAGTATTGGGGCATAACATAAGAACATAAGAAGGAACGGTATCCTATCTTTCGAACTAACAAAATGCCCGTTATGAAATTTGAAATAACAAAAATAGAACTACTTTTCGATTGAATTACCATTTTTGTGTGGAAAAATACATAGGTTTCACCGGGCAGAGCGGTTTCCATTTGTTACTGAAAACGAAGAAGTGGCGTGCTTCTATTCAGAACATGGATAGTCTTGATACAATGGCCATTTGCGCCATTCCTTCAAAGGTACCTCAGTAGTTCTTTTACCAGCTTAAAAACAGTAGTAGTAGATTCTTCTAGGGCCGGACTCGAATGCACATGGCGGTCGTAGTTCCTTTGAGTTCTTTTTATAGCTAGGTCTACCCTGTTTTCTCTCGTTTTTTCATCAATGCCATCCAACAGTTCGTAAAAGTATTCGTTGATCAGTTTACTTTTTTTGCCGTCATAGGATGCCCCAAAGGATTTGATCAGGGTATTTATCCTATCATAATAATCGTATCTGTTCATACCACTGCCCTGATGGTCATCAAAATGTAGTATCAACCAATACTCAAAGGCCTGATTGGAGTAATGCAAATTTGGGTTTCTAAAACAGTCTCTAAGTCGAAAAGGATGGACATCGATTTCATCTCCCTTTTGCCCTTCTTTGGAGCTGTTGACAACATAGTGTCTCATAAACCGTGATTATGCAATAGGAGTGCGTGATGAGCGTATAAAGTACACTAAAATCAGCGGTTTAGGTGAAGTGGCTCTTGTATCACTAAGGTGACGAGCCTGCGCAGTGTATAACTACTGATCTTGAAGTGATTTATGCTCGCAAATAGGAAGGGCTAATGCATGATCCAAGTTTAACCCAAATTGATCGATAGAAATCGTGATGAGCGTATCAATAGCAAAATACCGGCCATTTGGATTCGTTCGGCATAGCACCGCTATGGTGAATGAAAACAGGTGGGCAAAGCTTCCGGTAGGAAGCTATTTATGCGCGGAATAGGTTCTCTATTGATCATTTTGGGTTGAATCAAAAATCGATTTTTTTTGCAAAAAGCATATAAGTCTCCATTGCCTCACTTCAATATTCAGTCTAGAGGATGCTATGGAGTCCTGTATCCAGAGGTCTGGTTAGGCAAATTTGACCAGAGCTTATGGACTAATACAAACTTAGCTTTCAAATATCGCCTATCTTCCTGTTCATTTTGCTTCACTCTGCGTTGACAATCCTCGGGATAGCGCTGCTATTCCTGCGGTTCTCGCCTTGATTGAAACAAAATGACCAGCGGAATCTTATACGACATTTAAAACCTGAATTTGTATAACTACACAGAGATAGGCATGGTAACCGAAACGAACCGTAAAAAGTAATTTCTCCTGCTGTAATTTGGTATGCGATAATGGCCTAAGAAAATAGGCATTCAGGTTGGCTTTCGAAAAAGCATTTGCCTTATTTATGGAACAAGGAAGTATGTACTATATACCCCTATTTTTTTATCCGATTGTTCACTCCTCTGAAAAATGGATTGACCTATGGGATGCCTGCCCTTACACTTCCAATACACCCAAAAATGGAGTAATCGGTTAATAAACTGTGAATTATAAATATTTGGTTTGGTTTTTGCATGTTCATCGATATGAATCAAACTGTCTTAATTAACCGTATTTTTTATACGATACCGCATTATGCACTGGTGCTTATGGTATTGTATTCGGGTAGTTCCACAACGATGAAGGAGTCTTCCAAAGAAGTGGAGAAGACAGAAAATATAGAGGAAGTGCCGCATCACTTCTATTGCTCAGGTAGGTTTTTATGGGAGATAGCAAAAAGACCTCTTGACAAACAAAAGAAAGCAAATCCTACCTTTTGTAAAGTGTCCGGAATTACTATGGGCCAATACTTTTACAAGAGTGATTTTAACATTGACCACATGTACATAAGCTCTTATTTGGACACGAATGCTTGAATCCCTACCGCCAAAGACCAAACTACTCAATCAGTACTCAAATTCAATTGACCCATCCATATGAAAAACATACAATATAGTTTAGTGAGTTTAGCCATCATCTTGTTTATTTCATCTTGCACCATTGTTCGTGAGGGCGAGATAGGCGTAAAGCGTAAACTGGGTAAACTGGATTCCAATATCGTAGAACCTGGAGCCAGAGCGGTGAACCCTTTTACCACTACGATTATCAAACTCCCCGTCCGAACGGTAAATGTCGAAATTCAAAGTAACCTACCCTCTAAAGAAGGACTGAACGTGAAATCCGTTATTTCTATCTTGTACCATATCAAAAAAGAGGGAGCAGCTTCCATTATTGGAAACATTGGCACCAACTATGAAGAAGTGGTGATCAAAAGTGTATTCCGTTCCGCTTCGGCAGATGTATGTTCTAGGTTTTTTGCGAAAGATATGCACACTTCCAAGCGCGCGGAAATCGAAGAGGAAATCAGGGGCCGAATGCAGGAGTTGTTATCCTCAAGAGGTTTTGAAATTGAAGCTGTTCTATTGAAAAACATAAAACTGCCCGATGGCTTGGCCATGGCAGTGGAGAATAAATTAGAGGCAGAGCAGGAAGCACAGCGTATGGAGTTCATTTTGCAAAGAGAGCAAATGGAGGCCCGAAGAAGAAAGGTAGAAGCCGAAGGCATCCGTGATGCCCAGAAAATCCTTCAGGAGGGCATAAGCCCACAGATCATTCAGTGGCAGAGTATCGAAGCATTCAGAGAACTGGCCAAGTCACCGGGGTCCAGGGTGATCATAACGGACGGTCAGGCCCCGTTTCTCATAGATTCCTCAAAAGATGACTAAGGGACTGTTCTGAAATTATTTTAACCCAAATTGATCGATAGGATTGCGTGATGAGCGTATAAATAGTATAAAATACCGGCCATTTGGATTCGTTCGGCATAGCACCGCTATGGTGAATGAAGAAAGGCGGGCAAAGCTTCTGATATGAAGCTATTTATGCGCGGAATAGTTTCTCTATTGATCATTTTGGGTTGAATACAATAAATCTTGGCTTTTCTTGAGTTCAGCGTAGCGGCGCTAGGTCAGTTCAAAAAAACACCTACATTTCGTTGCTCCTTTCCTGATTTTGCTTTTAAGTGGGCTGTCCATATATAGCTTGTAGTGAGCTGATAAGGTGGTTTCCTTTCTGCCCTATACTCCATTACATGTTCGATATAAAGTAGGGTAAGGACCTGCCCCACAATAAATATACCCGGAAGCTATGGATTGATGTTTCAGATTTTTAATTTTGGCGGCTTGAATGGAAAGGAACTTATGCTGAAAATCAACATTGAAAACGAAACTTCCACTCTGAAAACGGTGGTGGTGGGTACCGCGCTCGGTTTTGGGGGTACGCCTGCCATAGAAGAAGCATATGACCCTAAATCCAAAGAACATATACTCAAAGGCACCTTTCCCAAGGAAAAAGATCTTGTCGGGGAAATGGAGGGACTGGTCACGATCCTTGAAAAATACGGTGTGGAAGTAATGCGGCCCGAAACTATAGATGACTGTAACCAGCTGTTTGCCCGTGATATCGGTTTCGTCATCGATGACCGCTTCATAAGACCCCGGATTCTCCCGGACAGGATGGCCGAAGTAAGAGGAATCACCCATCTGGTCAACAGAATGGACCCAGCAAAGGTGATAGAAGCTCCCGATGGGACGCGACTGGAAGGAGGGGACGTCATGCCCTGGAATGAGAAGCTCTTCATCGGCTATTCCAAGCCCGAAGATTTTGCCAGATACAAAGTGAGCAGGACCAATCAAGCGGGAGTGGATTTTCTGGCAGCACTATTTCCCGACAAAGAAGTGAAGGCCTTTGAGTTGAACAAATCCGATACCGACCCTAAGAAGAATGCCCTGCACTTGGATTGCTGCTTTCAGCCCATAGGAGAGAAGGAAGCTATCCTGTACAAAGGCGGATTCAAAAACGAGGAAGACTATGCCTATCTTCTAAACTATTTCGGAGAGGAGAATGTTATCGATATCGACGAAGCGGAAATGTACCTTATGAACTCTAACGTCTTCTCCATAAACCCGAAGGTGATCGTATCGGAGAAGAATTTCACCCGACTTAATGGGGTTTTAAGAGATAGAGGGTTTACGGTAGAAGAGGTCGTATATTCGGAAGTAGCCAAGATGGAAGGATTGTTCCGCTGTACAACGCTTCCCCTACATCGCCTATAATATAAAGAGATGCATAAACAGATTACGTCCACATTATTGATGGTCCGGCCTACCTCTTTTCACTATAACGAACAGACCGCTGCCAACAATTATTACCAAAAGGTGCTCAGTGGGGTCGATGTCGATATGGCCCAAGAAAGGGCACTTGCCGAGTTCGATAATTTTGTGTCCAAGTTGATGGACCACGGTATTCAGGTCATTGTTGTTCAGGATACGGACAGTTCGGATACTCCGGATTCCATATTTCCCAATAACTGGGTCTCTTTTCACGAAGATGGACGTACAGGACTGTATCCTATGTTCGCCGAAAACAGAAGAGCAGAAAGACGACTGGACATACTCGACCTCCTTACCGAGTCCTACCATTTCGAGATTAAGGAGAAAGTTGACTTTACCGGCCATGAGGACGAGGGTCATTTTTTAGAAGGAACAGGTAGTGTACTGCTCGATCGTCAGCATAACATCGCCTATGCCGCACTGTCCGAAAGGACCGACGAACGCGTACTGAAAGCGTTCTGTGAGCGCTTCACTTATAGTCCTGTCAGTTTTATGGCCTATCAATCTACGAAAGGCCAGCGACTGCCCATCTACCATACCAATGTCATGATGTGTCTGGCAGAAGAGTTTGCCGTCATCTGTGCTGACAGCATTGATGACCTGCAAGAAAAGGAAACCGTTCTAAGTACCCTCCGTGCTACGGGAAAAGAAATCATGACCATATCCGAAGACCAGGTACGGCACTTTGCGGGCAATATGCTGCAAGTGATGAATAACGAAGAAGAGCGGTTCATGGTGATGTCCAGCTCCGCCTATCACAGCTTGGAGGCCGCGCAGAAAGAACTGATTACCGCTCATTGCCCTATTATACACAGCTCTCTGGATACCATAGAGGCCCTGGGAGGTGGGAGCGCACGCTGTATGATGGCAGAGATATTCCTGCCATTGAAAACCTGATTTCCATTTTGCACAAATCACTTCGATACTATGTCCCAACAGCCCATATCCGAATTTATAGAAAAACATTTTCTTCACTTCAATGCCGCCACACTACTGGATGCCGCCAAAGCATACAGACAGCACCTGAGCGAAGGGAAAAAAATGATGGTGACCTTGGCAGGAGCCATGAGTACAGCAGAACTCGGCAAGTCCTTTGCGGAAATGATACGTCAGGACAAGGTGCAGATCATCTCCTGTACCGGAGCCAATCTGGAAGAGGATATCATGAACTTGGTAGCCCATAGCCACTACGAAAGAGTACCGCAGTACAGAGACCTTGGCCCTAAAGAAGAGTGGGCGCTACTGGAGCGTGGTCTGAACAGGGTCACCGATACCTGCATACCGGAAGAAGAGGCCTTCCGTAGATTACAACAGCACATATTCGAACTATGGAAAAGTGCCGAAGATAAAGGAGAGCGTTATTTTCCTCATGAGTTTATGTACCAACTCTTACTTTCCGGCGTTCTGGAACAGTATTATGAGATAGACCCGGAGAACAGTTGGATGCTGGCCGCCGCGAAAAGGAACCTCCCTATTATTGTTCCGGGCTGGGAAGATTCGACCATGGGCAATATCTTTGCTTCTTATTGTATGAAAGGAGAACTGAAACCCTCCACAATGAAATCGGGCATAGAGTACATGACCTTTCTGGCAGAGTGGTACATCGAGAACGCCGAAGAAGACGGCGTAGGATTCTTTCAGATAGGTGGTGGCATCGCAGGGGACTTTCCCATTTGCGTCGTGCCGATGTTGGCCCAGGACATGGAGATGAAGGATACCCCGTTTTGGAGTTACTTTTGTCAAATATCCGATTCTACCACCAGTTATGGGTCTTACTCCGGTGCAGTGCCCAACGAAAAGATAACTTGGGGGAAATTGGATACGGTAAGTCCAAAATTCATCATTGAATCCGATGCCACCATCGTGGCCCCACTGATCTTTGCCTATGTACTGGGACAGTGAAAGACAGACTGGCGATAGAACAGGGAAATAGCTACAGAAGGTGAACAAAAACAGTAATTTAAGTATACCTACAGTCCTGATGGGTAGCTATATAGAATAAAACGATAACAGAGCAGGATCATTGAATCCGCTATTTTCCTACAACCATGAATGTAGAACAACTACTCAAAGAAGAAATAAAGAAAGCGTTCCGCAACCTATTCGATACGGAAATGGCGCTGGATCAGGTCAACTTACAACCTACCCGTAAAGAATTCGATGGTAGCCACACCTTTGTCTGTTTTCCTTTTGCGAAAATCAGTAAAAAGAACCCCGAAGAAACAGGAAAGATGATAGGGGCCTACCTGAGCGAACATAGCGATGCTGTGAAATCCTACAATGTCGTCAAAGGATTTTTGAACATCACCCTGACCGATAAAGTCTGGATTTCCGTATTCAAAGCCATCTGGAACGCCGAAAATTATGGGTTTTTGCCCCCCTCGGGCAAAGAAGTCATGGTAGAATACTCTTCTCCGAATACCAACAAGCCGCTACACTTAGGACACTTAAGGAACAACTTTCTGGGCTACGCAGTCTCCGAAATCCTAAAAGCCAATGGCCATAAGGTGCAAAAAGTACAGATCATCAACGATCGTGGCATTCATATCTGCAAATCCATGCTGGCCTGGCAGAAATTTGGCAATGGAGAGACCCCCGAAAGTACGGGACTTAAAGGAGACAAACTCGTAGGAAACTACTATGTTAGATTTGACAGAGAATATAAGGCCGAAGTAGCCGAACTGGCAAAGAAATATGCTCAAGAAGAGGAGGCCGCCAATCTAGATCCTCAGACGCTGAAAAAAGAAATCGATAGAAAGAACAAAGAAGGAGAGCCACTGACCGAGACCGAAAAGGAACAATTAAAGCTAGCAAAACCCCTTTTGGAAAAGGCCGAAAAAAATGCACCTATCCTCCTCGAAGCTCAGGCATTACTAAAACGCTGGGAAGCCAAAGACCCCGAAGTCTATCAGCTATGGATGCAAATGAATGCTTGGGTCTACGAGGGGTTTGAAGATACCTACACCCAAATGGGGGTCAACTTTGACAAGCTGTATTATGAATCGGACACTTTCCTTCTAGGTAAAGATGAGGTGCTCAAAGGACTTGATGCGGGTACCTTCTTCCGAAAGGACGATGGATCGGTATGGGTAGACCTCAGTGAAGAAAAATTGGACGAAAAACTATTGTTGCGTTCTGACGGTACCTCGGTCTATATGACACAGGATATCGGCACGGCCATCCTGCGCTTTAGGGATTTTCCCAATATCGCACAGCAGATCTATACCGTAGGCAACGAGCAGGACCATCACTTCAAAGTACTCTTTGCCATACTGAAAAAGCTGGGCTATGCTTGGGCCGAAGAGTGTTTTCATCTCTCCTATGGTATGGTAGACCTGCCCTCTGGCAAAATGAAGTCCCGGGAAGGTACAGTGGTAGATGCCGATGACCTGATGCAGGAAATGCGCAATACCGCTGCGGAGCGTACCCAAGAACTAGGTAAGATAGAAGGATTTACCGAACAACAGGCTACAGAACTCTACGATACCCTAGGGATGGGAGCTTTAAAATACTTTTTGCTCAAGGTAGACCCCAAGAAAAGAATGATGTTCGACCCGGAAGAGTCTATCCAGTTTCAGGGAAATACAGCTCCTTCCATACAGTATACACATGCTAGAATAGCTTCTATCCTCAGAAAAGCAAAGCAGCTAGGACTGGTGATGGAGGAAGATGATCTAAAGGATATCGATAAGCTCGAAGAAGTGGAGTCCGATATCATCTATACACTGAACGATTATGTCCATAAGCTAAAGGAAGCAGCTAAAGAGTACTCTCCAGCTGTCATCGCCCAGTATACCTACGAACTGGCCAAGTCCTACAATCGATTCTTTCAGGAAGTTCCCATTTTCAAAGAATCGGATGAAGCCAAATTGAAATTCCGTATTGCCTTCTCATCAGTGGTCGGCGAGACCATCAGCAAGGCCATGGGGCTTCTCGGTATCAAAGTACCCGATAGGATGTAAACATTTCAAAGAAAGGGTTCAGCATTCTACGAATGCTTCCCTTTTTTAAGGAGATTACTGGGGTATACCGATATCGGGAATCAACCAAAGTAAGTTCATCCCGGATCATGCATTGGAAAATCTACTGCGGATTTAAATAGCTGCAAACCGGTCGTTGCACTACGTTTTTTGAATTCACCATAGCGGTGTCCTGTCAAATCCAATAAAGCTCCCTGATGTATTGCTATTTCAACCCAAATTGATCGATAGAAATCGTGATGAGCGTATCAATAGCAAAATACCGGCCATTTGGATTCGTTCGGCATAGCACCGCTATGGTGAGTGAAGACCGGTGGGCAAAGCTTCCGGTATGAAGCTATTTATGCGCGGAATAGGTTCTCTATTGATCATTTTGGGTTTAATACAAATTTGGGTTTCAAATGTCGTATAGGATTGCGCGGGTCATTTTTTTTCAATCAAGGCGAACACCGCAGGGATAGCAGCGCTATCCCGAGGATGGTCAACGCAGAGTGAAACAAAATGAACAGGAAGATATGCGATTTTAAAAGCTAAATTTGTATAACCCTCGTTACGAAGTTCCAACGCATGATCCGGGTTCATCAATCCAAAAGAGCGTATTGACCTTGGGCAATAGTGTATGAAGGGGATGCTCCTTTGAGGTTCATAGTGCTTCCAAGCTCCTTTTTGCTGTACTTGTTAATACTTCCTTCATAATCTATCGTACTCCTTATCCCGCCTTCTACATCCAATCACTTCTCATAGTGGAAATCAAAGATTTTGGCTTTGATGGAGTCCTTCTTGAGCCCAGCGTAGCACCGCGTAGATTCGAAAACACGTACATTTCACCGATTTGAAGTCAGTTAAGTCCGGAATAGATTTTCTAATGGACATTTTGGGTCAAAGCTGTAATAGAAGGGACAAACCACAGGTTTGCAAATATACCCTACACTGTCCTACACCGATATCAACATTTCCCCTGTAGATATCAATCAAAACCCCTACTTTATCGATTGCTCCTATATCTTGTTGATTTTTTTTGTTGATTTGTATCATTCAACATCAAAAAAATTAAATAAAAAAATGAAAAATTTAAATTTATTGTATTTTGTAGTTCTTTTATCCTTGGCAATGAGTTCCTGCCAAAGTGATGATACGGAAATGGAACAAGTACAACTTGGCGTATCCGGAAACGCCAAATTTCAAGGAGAAACGGCCTACCCGGGCGAGATGGGAGAAAACCGTACCCTGCATATCGATGGGGAACCCCATCATTATGCGCGTATCAGGGGTGAGAATATTTTCGAAGGGGACATCATCCTCACCGATGAACAGATAGAACAGCTCCAGCAGCCTGCCCCTACAAGTGCGGAGACGGAATCGGTGTATACAAGTCGTTCGGTGCGCCGCTGGCCCAATGCAGTGGTGCCTTATGTGATTACGCACAGCAGCTTGAGTACAAGGGCACTGGATGCCATGGCGCATATAGAGGCGAACTCAAAAGTAAACTTTGTGGCCAGAACCGGCCAGAAAAATTATATCCGCTTCGTAGTGTCCAGTGGCTGCTCCTCCAAGGTGGGAATGGCGGGAGGCGCCCAAGACATCAATCTAGGGTCCGGTTGTACTACGGGCAACACCATTCATGAACTGATGCATGCCCTCGGTTTTTATCATGAGCAGACACGATCGGATAGGGATGGCTATATCACCGTCAACAGAGCTAATATCAAGAGTGGCCACAAGCATAACTTCAATAAAAAGAACACTTTTGCCAATA
The DNA here is from genome assembly GCA_947492745.1 of uncultured Cyclobacteriaceae bacterium. GTDB lineage: Bacteria > Bacteroidota > Bacteroidia > Cytophagales > Cyclobacteriaceae > Aurantiphycus > Aurantiphycus algarum. Next base: position 45,386 of record CANLOE010000004.1, read on the forward strand.
TCTTTGGGCGTTTCGATTTTGGGTCCATCATGATGTACGGCTCCTATTACTTCTCAAAGAACAATAGACCGACCATTGTCAAAAAAGACGGTTCGGTCTTTTCCGTACAACGCAAAGAACTTTCACTAAGGGATGAATATGCACTCAATCACATCTATCCCAGCCTCTGGAGCAAACAGCCCGGTGGGGCTACGGACATCGGCATTGGAGCCAATGGCCATACTTATATCACAGGAGCATCATGGAAAGGAAGTGGTGGCTATGATGTCTATCGGAAATCGGGAAATACTTGGCTAAAACTGGGAGGACATGGTGTCAAACTGGCCGTGTCCCCGGGAGGCATACCCTGGTTGATCAATGCTAAAGGAGAAATCTTCCGCAGAAGTGGAAGCAGTTGGCAGAAACTGCCCGGTAAAGCAACAGATATCGGCATCGGAGCCAATGGTCATGTTTACATCACTGGTCATAGTTTGAAGAGTGATAGCGGTTATGATATCTATAAATGGAACGGTAGCGGCTGGTCCGTCATCGGAGGGCATGCGCTAAGGGTAGCGGTACAGTCCAATGGCAAACCTATGGTTGTCAATAAAAAAGGAGAAATTTTCCGAAGAGGTACAAACAACTGGATAAAAATGGACGGAAGAGCCAATGATATCGGTATAGGGCCTAACGGACGCATTTTCATCACTGGTTACACCACGGAAAATGGCCAACGAGGCATATTTCAGCGCGTAACCGGAAAATGGGAGCGTATCAGCGGTAGCGGTACCAGGATAAGTGTGGACAGGAATGGCCTACCTTGGGTAGTTAATCAGGATAAGAATATTTTTAGGCTGACTACGCTGAATCCATAATCCCAAATTGATCGATAGAAATCGTGATGAGCGCATAAATAGCAAAATACCGGCCATTTGTATTCGTTCGGCATAGCACCGCTATGGAGAATGAAGACAGGTGGGCAAAGCTTCCGGTATTTTGCTATTTATGCGCGGAATAGGTTCTCTATTGATCATTTTGGGTTAAAAACAGTATCCCGACCCACCCTAATTACTGATTTGCAATTGTCCAGGTCTGAAAGAGGAGGCTGGGTGTATGGTAAGAGACCACTCGGAAATTTCGACAAGGGTCTTGTTATGGAGACATAGAACGAAGAAATAGATACAAAGTGTGCTATTTCGGTCATAATATCCGATAACCTAAAGCACGTTACGGCGATGCATGGCTGGCCCTACAATAAAAATTGTTGATTTTTCTGACAATTCGTATTCATGACTTAACTTTGGTGGTGTGATTGTGTACGGATTCGATGTCTTTTCGATGCATTGGTGCCGAAGTACAGATAGACATGTCAGCAAAATATAAATCACTTTTCATATAAAGCAATAAATACCATCTAGTATACAGATTGGATTAAATTACGAACAGATGACCTTATACAAAGCATGGCTATCGGCTTTTCGATTGCGTACTCTACCTTTGGCATTGGCCAGTATAGGCATGGGGAGTTTTTTGGCAGCTGCACAGGGCGCTTTCAGACTTTCTGTATTTGGTCTATGTGTACTGACAACCATCTTCTTGCAGATCTTGTCCAATCTGGCCAATGATTTTGGCGATAGTATACATGGGGCGGACAGTGTGGGGAGAGAAGGCCCATCGCGGGCAGTACAATCCGGAGCCATCAGTTCTGCTGCCATGAAAAGAGGTATCATGCTTTTTGTGCTATTATCACTGCTGAGTGGCCTCTTATTATTGTATGTCGCTCTGGGCTTCCATACGCAGACCTTTCTCTTCTTTCTTATCTTGGGCCTCTTATCCATTGTAGCAGCTGTTGGCTATACTGTGGGCGGAAAACCTTATGGTTATATAGGTCTGGGAGACTTGTCCGTACTGCTATTTTTTGGTCTGATAGGAGTTATGGGGTCCCATTATCTTTATTCTGGCCAGCTGGACCTATTGTTGTTACTGCCCGCTATGAGTTGTGGCCTATTTTCGGTAGCCGTACTGAATGTCAATAATATCAGGGATATTGTATCGGACAGGGCCGCGGGTAAACTGTCCATTCCTGTGAGGATAGGTAGGGAAAAAGCAGTAGTCTACCATTGGCTTCTCATTGCCGGTGGGCTGATATCGGCCCTCCTATACTCTTTCTTGAGTTTCCAGTCCTATGCTCAGTTCCTCTTTTTGATAGCGGTACCGCTGCTGGCCAAAAACGCTCTTGCTGTCAAAAAATATGACAGTGCCAAAGCACTCGACCCTTACCTAAAACAAATGGCCCTGTCCACACTGTTATTTGTGCTGAGCTTCGGTATCGGATTGCTGCTGTCCTAAAAGGAAGTCTTCCGGAAACAATAAGGAGGATTGGAATTACTCCCAGAACAAAAAACACTATAGCTACCGGTAGCGAACATTATATTTTCAAGTCCTCATAATCATTCTTAACCACATTTTGGGTTAAAAGGTGCCGTGAAAAAGGGATAGATATTTCTGCGCTGAAAACGAGGTCGGTAAGGGTCCCTATGGACGGTAATGAGGACCATGTACCGGTCACCAACCTGATCGACCAAAAAGAATATCGGTACGCCGAGCTCAGGGGCCCGTACCGTAAAAGGTGGCCTGTGGAAGAATCGTTCAAATTGCTCAAGACCAGGACCGAACCGGAAAACCTAAGTGGAAAGACAGCACATACCGTCCGGCAGGATTTTCATGGGATAATCTTTCGGGCAGACCTAAGTTCGGTACCGAGCAGAAAACTCACCAAAAAAGGACTGAAACATATTAACCCAGAATGTTCATTGGAACTTCGTCATGAGGACTTAAATGGCAATAAATCAGGGCGTTTTCTTGGATTCAGCATAGCACCGCTACGGTGAATTCAAAAAACGCATTCATTTACTGATTTGAAGCCAGTTAAGTCCGGAATAGATTTTCTAATGGACATTTTGGGATTAACACAATAAGAAGTGATTTAGACTTTTTCTCCTGACGTAACCTTGGCTATGCCACTCAAAAAAGGCTTCATCAGGGCAAAAAATCTCTTGTTTTCGCTTCAAAATAAAAAGTCTAAATCACTTCTAAGAAAAAGGACATACCGGGTCAATAGGACACAGGCCTATCGAAAAACACGACCGATCATCAACCAAATGTTCAGCAACATGAAGGACATACTACAGACACTGGAAAAATATGCCATACAACTGATCGCTCAAGCTGAAATAGTAAGGCCAAACAGGACTGTCAATAGAATTATACAAATTTAGGTTTTAAATGTCGTATAAGATTCCGCTGGTCATTTTGTTTCAATCAAGGCGAGAACCGCAGGAATAGCAGCGCTATCGCGAGGATTGTCAACGCAGAGTGAAGCAAAATGAACAGGAAGATAGGCGATATTTGAAAGCTAAGTTTGTATTAGAAGGTATGGAGGAAGGCCTGCCGGTTTTATGGCTTACAAACCTTAACTAAACGACATTGCCCGGATTATGTATTAGAGCTTAGTTATGAGGGTTTAAAAAGCAATAAATCAGGGCTTTTATCGGATTCAGCGTAGCACCGCTACGGTGGATTCGAAAAACGCATTCACTTTACTGATTTGCAGTTATTTAAGGCCGCAATAGAAGGGCTAATGCATGATGCGGGTTTAACGCTCGGTCCTATCCAAAATAAGTGATAACAGAATTTTAACTATAATATCTTCAAAACAGTCTCTTACAGAGTATCTGTAGATGCCTCATTGCGGATTTGAAGTATTACAGATAGAATACTAATCGTTTTTCCATGAGTATATTCGATAGCGCGCCATCAATTTTGACGATTAGAGTATTGAATAGCGGATGTTTTCCCGACCATGAGTCATGGTCGGGAATGTTGATTTGATCGAATAAGAATCAGAAGTGATTTTACTATTAATAAAAGGGCCTATGAAGACCATACTTGTGCCTATAGATTTTTCGGAATTGGCAAACGCCGCAGTGGAGGTAGCCTGTCATCTGGCTAAAAAGAGTGCCTCAAGATTAGTAGTACTTCATGTAATAGAGACTCCGTCCAGCTCTTCTTTTAACCCAGAATGTTCGTTGGAACTTCGTCATGAGGACTTAAATGGCAATGAATCAGTGCGTTTTCTTGGGTTCAGCGTAGCACCGCTACGGTTAATTCAAAAAACGCATTCAGTTACTGATTTGAAGTCAGTTAAGTCCGGAATAGATTTTCTAATGGACATTTTGGGTTTAATGTAGAAGGAGAAATGATTCCCGATACTATCGAGAATAGTATATTTATCATAGAAATGGTCCGAAAGGTAAAATCGCAAATGAGGGAGCTATTCGATGAATACAGTACGTACGGAGTGGGTATGATCGAAAAGATCATGTTCGGTAATGCCTACCATGGTATCAAGAGCATCATAGCAGAACAAGAAGTGGATATGGTGGTTATGGGTACCTCCGGTAGCTCAGGGCTCAAGGAGATCTTGATAGGCTCTACTACTGAAAAGGTGGTGAGGCATGCCAAGTGCCCCGTGCTGTCCATACATAAGAAGCATACGGATTTCGAATACAAGGACATCGTATTGGCGACCTCCATGGGTGATGATGAGATGAAAATCATCGATACCGTCAAGATGATTCAGCAATGGTACGGGGCAAAGATTCATCTATTACGAGTCAATACTCCCAATAACTTTGAGAGGGATATAAAAGCAATCGGTAATATGGAAGCTTTTGCCCAAAAGAATGGTTTGAGCGATTATACCATCAATGTATTTAACGATGTTTCCGATGAGGAGGGCATTGTTTATTTTTCCGAAAGCATCAAAGCAGACATGATCATGCTTGCTACTCATGGAAGGACAGGTTTTGCGCATTTGCTGACGGGAAGTATTGCGGAGGACGTGGTCAATCATGCTTCAAGGCCAGTACTTACCTTAGTGACCAAGAATCATTAAAAAGAAAATCTGGCAGACTGTTAAAAGGATTATGTTTAAGCGTTTTTATAACTTATCTTAGATGCGGAATGTGATGAAAGGGGCTTTGAGTCTGAACCTGAGTTTGGTATTGGGACTTTGCTATCAATGAGGCCCATGGAATCAATTAACGAAGAAAGTATGTATAGCCTCAACTATAAGTGATGGTTCAATGTACCTATAGGTGACTGATCTTAGGGAAATCTCTCCATACAATACAATTCTTATGATATCTACAGGTAAAAAAACAGCCTCTTATTCTGAGTACAGAACGAGACAAACAGGACAGAGCCTGAAGAAAATGCCCAGAGAATCTTTGTCCATCAAGTGACCGGCCGGCCGCATGGAATGGAAAAGGATAGCAGCGCTATCCGAAGAGATATTAATGACTTGCAAATCAAAAGATCATACGCGAAAATGAGCATGATGAAGAAAGTAATAAGACTGATGTGAATTTGTACATGCAAATTCCAAGCGACCCTTGAAAAGAAAAAAAGTGAAATTAAAAGAAATACATTTCAAAACAGTCTCTAAGAGATAAAACTAAACTTGATACAGTAGACCAGTTCAAATCAACAATCCTATGGCAAAGAAAAACGATTGGAAGAGAAGAGACGGTGTCGTTTATTCTACAGATAACGACTACAGTTATGATTATGAAAACGATGAAGAGCCCGATACGCTTCCTCCTGGGGAGCAGCATCTGAAAGTACAACTGGACAAGAAGGCCAGGTCAGGAAAACAGGTGACTTTGGTCAATGGATTCATCGGTACGGAAGAAGACTTCAAATTGTTGGGCAAACTTTTGAAATCCAAATGTGGTGTAGGGGGAAGTGTCAAGAATGGAGAAATTCTTATTCAGGGAGATTTCAGGAATAAGGTTGTCGAGGTACTTCAGAAAGAAGGCTATAATGTGAAGCGCGTCGGACACTGATGAGATCAGGGGATGCATGATAGGGTTTTATTCCGTCCGACTCACGTAATCGATGAGTAGATCAGTTGAGTTTTTTCCTGTTCGTTACGACTCAACGATGATGGTACGTCTAAAGTCAGAGCTGAGAGAAAGTGGTTTTTCACTTTATACCCATACGCAATTGATTTGGGACAAGATGATTCGTTGACGTAAGCGCCCCTATTTTCTAAAGTCCCTAATGACGAGTCTACCCGTAACGGTCCAACACGATACGGGTTTTTCTCCTTGGCCATTGCCGATAAGGTTTCCCATTTCATTTTTTCTGGAGTATAAATGGCAATTATGCTTCCTTGAATAGAGCAAAGTGTCGTTGATGAAGTACAGTAGGGGCATTGCTACTTTATACTTTTGAAATGTAGTCGATCTATATGGATACACAAGGCTCAGTAGTGTTTTCCGGATTCTTTTACATTATCTATTTTCAATAAGACGATAAACAAGGGCTTTTACAATTGTAGTTAACGTAATGCCCCGCACTATTTTAGCGTGCCTTCCTATACTTCCCCGTACTTGCGTATACCGTTGCATATCTTGACCTGTACCATGGCATAAAAAGAATTGCCCGCCCCTTTTCATTTTCTATGAAAAGGGTAGCATATCCTGTATTTAATACTAATTTTGCAGCATGGCAGAACAGATATTGATCTTGGATTTCGGCTCTCAGTATACCCAATTGATAGCCCGTAGGGTCAGAGAGCTTAACGTTTACTGTGAAATACATCCCTATAATAAGGCTCCTGAGCTTCAGTCCGATGTGAAAGGAGTGATTTTATCCGGTGGGCCAAGCTCTGTACTGGACGAAGACGCACCTGATGTAGACTTAAGTCCTTATCTGGGCAATGTACCCGTACTGGGTGTATGCTATGGGGCACAGTTGATGGCAGTGAAAGCGGGAGGTCAGGTACTGCCCTCCAAAATCAGAGAATATGGACGCGCAAAGCTTTCGAAAGTAGATCAGCACAACGAATTGATGAAAGAGATTTCCTTGGACTCCCAAGTATGGATGTCCCATGGAGATACAATAAATGCTATACCCGAACCCTTTGAGCTGATTGCCAGCACGGAAAGTGTCTCCGTAGCGGCATACAAAGTGAAAGATGAACCTACCTATGGGATACAGTTCCATCCAGAGGTAACCCACTCTACAGAGGGGAAGACCGTACTGAGGAATTTTGTGGTTCATATCTGTCACTGCCAACAGGACTGGACTCCTGATATTTTCGTGGAGTCTACCATTAATGGACTAAAGAGGAAGCTCGGAGAAGACAAAGTAGTGTTAGGGCTTTCCGGAGGAGTAGACTCATCAGTAGCGGCCGTGTTGATACATAAGGCAATCGGAGCAAACCTGCACTGCATCTTTGTGGACAATGGACTGCTGAGGAAAAATGAATTTGAGCAAGTGCTGGCTTCCTACAAAGGTATGGGGCTGAACGTAAAAGGAGTGGACTCCAAAGAGAAATTTTACTCGGCATTACAGGGCTTGGCCGATCCCGAAGCAAAGAGAAAGGCTATCGGCAAAGTATTCATCGATGTTTTTGACGAAGAAGCACATCATATTTCAGGTGTAAAATGGCTAGGGCAAGGGACTATTTACCCCGATGTCATCGAGTCCGTTTCTGTAAAAGGCCCTTCGGCAACGATAAAATCACACCATAACGTAGGTGGACTGCCCGATTATATGAAGTTGCAGGTAGTAGAACCACTCAATACCCTTTTTAAGGATGAAGTACGCTTGGTAGGCAAGACTCTGGGGATATCTTCGGACATTCTTGGGCGTCATCCTTTTCCAGGGCCAGGTCTGGCCATAAGAATCCTTGGGGATGTCACACCGGAAAAAGTGAATATACTTCAGGAGGTGGACCACATCTTTGTGGAAGGACTCAAACAAAATGACCTTTACAATTCGGTTTGGCAGGCCGGTGCCATGTTATTGCCCGTACAGTCCGTAGGGGTTATGGGCGATGAGCGTACCTACGAGCGTGTGGTAAGCCTGAGGGCCGTCAGTAGTGTTGATGGTATGACCGCTGACTGGAGTCATTTACCTTATGACTTTCTAGGAGAGGTCTCCAATGAGATTATTAATAAAGTGAAAGGTGTCAACCGTGTAGTATATGATATCAGTTCCAAACCACCAGCGACTATAGAATGGGAGTGATGGGGGAGGATATCCATCGCTGCAATGCCATAAAGCTGAGCCTTGAAAAACAAAGGAGGAGGTGCTGTACTGCCGGACACATATATAAAATTAAGACTTTATGAAGCTTTCCATGTTCAAGGTCCTGACCATTCTGGGTTTGACCTTAGTATCCTTTGTAGGTGTTGCGCAACAAGCTACCAATTACCAGCGTCAATACCTTAATGCCAAGTCACTCTTCAAAGAAAAGAGGTATAACCTGGCCATGAGTGCTTTCAAACCTCTCATCCCTAAAAATAGCACCAATCCTTTTTCTGCTTATGCAGCGCACTTTTACGCATTATCGGCCTACCATCAAGGATACCTGCCCATAGCGAGGGATATGTTCTTACAGATAGAGCGTAACTATCCCGGCTGGAAAAACCTGGAAGAATCGTACTATTGGCTTGGTGTTATCTATCTGGAGAGGTCCGAATTCGATAAGGCGCTGACGGTATTTGCGAAAATCAAAGACCGAACGAAACTACAGGAGATTCAAAAAATAAAACGGTATTATTTCAGTCGAATCCGGAGTGAATCCGCTCTGAAAGAGTTGTACCGGGCCAACCCCAATGATAGTGAGCTTGGCGGGATACTGGCACAGCGGATTTCAGAACAGCCTTATGGGCAGCAGGACCACCGACTCTTGGATAAACTTATCGATAGGTTCCGTTTGGATAAGGAGAACTTTGTTGTCGCTGATATACCGCGTACAGAGATGAAATCCTCCTATTCGGTGCTTGTACTACTACCCTTTATGGGAGATGACCTGGAGCCCACGCTGGGCAGAAAAAGACATCAGTTTGTATTGGACCTTTTTGAAGGGACTAAAATGGCAGTAGAGAAATTGTCAGACGAAGGCGTGACCATAGAACTCAAAGCCTATGATACCAAAAAAAGTGAAGTAGAAACGAAAAAGATATTGCAGGACCCACAATTGAACAATGCTGACCTGATTATAGGCCCTTTATACCAAGGACCAAGTAAAGTAGCCTTGGATTTTTCCTTTCGAAATAAAATCAACATCATCAACCCACTTTCCTTCAATAGTAAGATTACAGCGCAGAACCCCTTTTCCTTTCTCTACAAACCTTCTAATGAGACGGTAGGGAAGCATATAGCTGCTTACGCCGCCCATCGTTTGGAAAAACACAAACAGGGCATCATTTTATATGAGGACAATGAAGCCGATTCCATCCGCGCTGCCAATTATCATCTGGAGGCACTTGAGCAAGGCTATAACATCGCCTTATCTAAGGCGTATCGACCTACGGATACCCGAGCGATAATGGATTTTTTCACAGCACTAAGTGAAAATCGCCTGAAAACCGATGAGGGGCGCTCCATTTATGTTTCGAATATCGGAAGTATTTTCGTCTCCTCTCAAAATCGGGTATTTGCAGCCAATATCGCTACCGCTATGGATGTAAGGGAGGAAGATATAACATTGATCGCCCCTTACGAATGGCTGAACTTTGTGTCGGTCGACTTCGATATATACCAACGGCTGGGAGCATTGCTCTATGCCCCCGATTTTTTTGATGTGGGAAAGGAGGACTACCAAGAAGTCAGGGATAACTATATAGAGAAGTATGCCCGAGTACCCGAAAGCAGGGTGTTTATAGGCTATGATATGATGATGCACTATGGCCGTAGCTTAGGAGAATACGGGAAATATTTCCAGCACAAACTGTATACTGTAGGTAGAAAAAAAGGAGCTTTAAAGTTATGGCATGATTATACCAATGCCAATGATAACCAGATTGTTCCTGTTGCTGTATTTGAAGAAGGTGAGATGACGATAGATATAGCGGGAAAAGATAACTAATATTGATATATGAACATTGAAAAGAGTAAATCACTTTTTGCAAAAGCACAAGGTTATATCCCGGGCGGGGTCAATTCTCCCGTTAGGGCTTTCAAATCAGTAGGAGGAGACCCTTTGTTCATCAAGACGGCCAAAGGAGCAATGATCTATGATGAAGATGGCAATGAGTTCATCGAAATGATCAACTCATGGGGACCGATGTTATTGGGGCATGCCAATCCCATCATTGAAGAAGCGGTAAGAAAAGCTTTGAGCGACTCACTTTCCTTTGGAGCGCCTACAGCACGTGAGGTAGAAGTTGCCGAACTCATTACCCACATGGTGCCCTCCGTAGAGAAAGTAAGAATGGTCAACTCGGGTACAGAGGCTACCATGTCGGCAATACGATTGGCAAGAGGATATACCCGAAAAGATAAAATTATCAAATTCGAAGGGTGTTATCACGGGCATGGCGACTCTTTTCTCATAGCTGCGGGCAGTGGTGCCGCCACCCTCGGAACACCCGATAGTCCGGGTGTTACCCCAGGGACAGCAAAGGATACCTTGATAGCTCCATACAATGACTTGGAAGCAGTTCAGGAAATAGCACAAACACACAAAGGGGAGATTGCCGCGCTCATCATCGAACCTGTAGCGGGTAACATGGGATGCGTACTGCCTAAGGAAGGCTTCTTGGAAGGCTTGAGAACCCTTTGTGATGCCCATGAAATCGTACTGATCTTTGATGAGGTGATGACAGGTTTCCGACTGGCGAAAGGCGGGGCCCAAGAGTTGTATGGGGTCATCCCTGATATGACAACACTTGGAAAGATCATAGGAGGGGGTATGCCCGTAGGTGCTTACGGAGGAAAGAAAGAAATCATGGATTTTGTATCCCCCGCAGGTCCGGTATATCAAGCAGGAACACTTTCGGGCAATCCCATAGCCATGGCAGCAGGCTTGGCCATGCTGACACAGCTGGAAGAAAATCCAGCACTTTATACAAAACTGAACGAAATCGGTGCACGAACGGTGAAGGAGGTTCAGCAAAACCTGGACCGACTTAGTTTGAGCTATACCATCAATCATATCGGCTCTATGTTCAGCCTGTTCTTTACCGATGCTCCCGTGGTAGACTTCCGCTCGGCAAAGGCAGCGGATACCACCAAGTTTAGTGGATATTTCCGTGGAATGTTGGAGCAAGGTGTGTACTTGGCACCGTCCCAGTTTGAGGCCCTGTTTTTATCCACGGCCTTTGAAGATGACATCATAGCACTGTTCAGCAAAGCCAACTACGATGTGCTGAAGGCAATGCATGCCTGATATACCTACACTCATATGTATAAGATACGTCATCCAAAGGGTCGGTTTTTATGGGCCGGCCCTTTATCGGGAAGATACACTGGAAGTTTTATTTCGGACTTATACAAATTTGGGTTTCAGATGTCGTATAAGATTCCATAGGTCATTTTTTTTCAATCAAGGCGATAACCGCAGGGATAGCAGCGCTATCCCGAGGATTGTCCACGCAGAGTGAAGCAAAATGAACAGGAAGATAGGCGATTTTAAAAGCTAAGTTTGTATAACTTCGTCTTTGCCCTTTTTTTATCGAGAAAAAGTCTAAATCACTTCCATTGAAAATGGAGCACATAATCCCGTTTAAAAAAGAAAAAAGAGGATGAACGCTTCGGCTATTAAAAATAGAGAAATGAACAGGCCATAAAAAAAAGTGGAGAATATAAATTTGGCAAAGGTTTTCTTCCAAGATTGACCGTATACCCGTAAAAAAGAAACGTAGAAATAAAGAAAAGTCGCAAGGACAATCAGAGTATTTATAGTACTTGCCCAGTCATGATCGTCAGCAAAGTGCTTGAGCATAACTACCAAAATCAAGGCGATATAGGCAAATGAATGCAAGTGCAGTGCATGGACAATGTGTCGAATATAAAGGATTTTTCTCCTTCGGTACATCAATAGCAAAGATAGGGCAAAAATAGGAATGAATGCGAGCATCATGATAGGGATGTTCTTCCAGACATAGTTTTTGAAGGCCCCATCTCCGCTTCTGTAAACCCTTAAGATCTGTATGACCAATATTTTCTGGCCTGTGTTTACTTTCTCAAGGTCAATATTCATCATTTCTAACAATTGCTTCTCAGAATACTGTTTTTCATACCGGAGACTGTCCACTAACTTCCAGTCTACTTGGTTGAGAACGAAACTCTCATCCGCCCTAGAGGTAGTGCTGTCTTTCAATAGTCGCTCTTTCACTGTCTGCCAGTTCAGTGAGTCTTCGAGCAGTAATGACCTGAAGGTCATTGAATCCTCCTTTGTCATGAGTCCTTTTAAAGCTATTGATAATCCATCAACATCAAGTTTTTTGTTCTTTTTCAACAGATTAACCACCTTTGTTTTGATACTATCGGGAAGTGTACTGTCCAGTTTGTCGAATTTTGCCGAAGAAAATTCGCTTATCGTTTTGATCTCAGATGATAATTCACTCAAATCAACATCCGCATTCGTATCCATACGGTTGACAATAATGCCCGTAATAAAAAAGAAGGCCAAACTGGTAAGGAAGTAAAGCCGCAGAGGGTGGGCATAGGATACACGCTTACCTTCATTGAAACGGTTGGTCAGAAATCCGGGTTTGAGAAAAAAAGGTCCTAACGTCCTGATAAATTTAGAATCATAGGCGAAGTAATTACTGAGATAATCCATGAACAATGTAATGAAGGATACATTGTTGTCATTGTTCTCCTGACCACAATTGGGACAGAAGTTATAGATATTGTCCAGCGTACTGTTGCAGTTCAGGCACCTACTGGCTTTCCTTCTGATTTTCATTTGATTAGACTTTCCGTATATATGGCGAAAATAAAAACTATATTATTTATTCTTCCATTTATTGAATTTTAATTTGAGTCTAAAGTATTTGGTTTTCCAAATGGTCCTATTTCGTAATCAATACATATTTCCCTATATTTACGATATATTTTTTTTATATCATAAGGCAAATTTGCTTTTTAGGTACATTAAGTCTATTAAAATCAATATTTTTTTGATTTGTTGTTTTCAGATTAAAACTATCGCAGTGAAAAAGCACCTATTTTTTCTAACATTGATTTTTTTGCTCTCCATATCCCAAAGTTGGTCACAGAGAAGATCCAAAGTGACCAAAGCGGTCACCTATGAGGAACTTTATGATGCTCCCTATGAAATCAACAAACTGTTTATTCAATTCCAGCCCGTATATGGGGAATTGTTCGTGTCCAATGTCAATGCGGGTTTTGGCGGAGAGGTAGTCTATTATATGGAAGACAAATTTGACTTTCGTGCACATGCACGAAAGACGTATAGCAAGCGTTTCGATTTGGCCAGGGATATTGCAGAGAAGAACAGCTCCGTAGACAATGTGCCGAATATCTTCAATTACTTTGAACTCGGAGCTACCTACCATATCAAAGACTTCGAGAAAGATTCCGACACGAAAATGTTCCTTTACAAAAGGAGTTATAGAGGTGGTAAATGGGCTTCCAAAGTCCCTTTAAATGCAGAAATACCCTGTAAGGTAAGAAAGGTATATGGAGTACGCTTAGGTGGTTTTGCCTTTGATACTTCTACCGACCTCAACAGGGCCCTCAGCGAACAGGGACTAAGCAATGCGGACATTGTCGATATGGAAGGTAATCCACTGCCCGATAGTTTTTTGGATGCTCAGGATGGAGAGCAGAAAGACCTCAGTGTCTTTGGGAACGTAGATGTGAAAGGGCTGTATATCGGTGGTTCTATGGCCTGGATGAAAAACGTTGCCGTCGATTTCGACCGATATATGCCAGGAGTTGATGATTTGATATTGACGACCTACTTTGATATCATGATAGCCCCTTCGGTAACAGTGGATGATATCGTCTATACCGAACGTGATGAGGTCAATGGTGAAGCTCTTTCGACCACCACTTACTCTACGGATGCCATTAAGGTCAATAATTTTGGGTTTCGGTTAGGAGTTGATGGGCGGTTTAACCGAACCCTCAGCTGGTCCTATGGTGGTGAATTTGGTTATCGCCCTACGGTAAAGGGAAGGGGCTTTTTCGCATTGCTGAAAATCAGTTTCCCCGTATACAGTACCAACTTGAAGTACTCCGTGGAGGCTTTTGGCAAGTAAGTGAAGTGCGTTGCCCCATAGAGCAGGTCGCGCTATGGGATTTGGGTTCGCGAGTTAGGTCATGGAGATTCTTTCGGAGGTCTATTGAAATGCCCGCTCATGTATTTCTTGGATAGTGCTACATAATGAGCGGCATTGGCCTTTATCATCTCTTTTTGTTGTTGGTTTAAGGTTTTGACCACTCTGCCCGGACTTCCCATAACGATGGAATAGTCGGGGATAATGCTCCCCTCCGTTATTAAGCTATGCGCTCCTATAATGCAATACTTACCCACCTTGCTGTTGTTTAGAAGCGTGGCCCGCATGCCGATGAGACTGTTGTTTCCAATGGTGGCACCATGTACGATGGCACCATGTCCGACGACCACTTCTCTGCCAATATGGGTCGGCACTCCCGGGTCAGCATGAATCACGGCCAGATCTTGAATATTTGTGGACGAACCTATGCTGATCTTTTCCACATCACCACGAATGACAGCACCGAACCATACCGAGCAGTTCTCACCTAGAACCACATCTCCTATAACACGAGCAGTATCAGCAATAAAAACAGTATCTTTTTCCATGGATCAAGAGTTTTTACCGCTATCGACGCTAGAAGAAAAAGTGACGTCCACATTTAGGGAAGAAGCTACCGAACAGTACTTTTCCAAGGCCAGACGTGCTACTTTGTCCAGGTCTTCTATCGTAGCGTCGGGCGAGGTCAATAGGTAGTGAGAGTGCAGCTTTACGAAGCGACGCGGATGCTCTTCACTGCGTTCTCCCTCGGTCTCTACAACGATATCCACTACCGTCTTTTTCTTTTTTTTGAGCATCAATACGATTTCCACTACTGCACAACCGGACAATGCGGACATGATCATTTCCATAGGGGATAATCCTTGCTTCTCATCAAGTGCTCGCATATCCACTTTTAGACTGTTATTATTTTCATTGTGGGTCTCGTAGACATAATCCGACACGTATCTTGTGCTTGTTTTCATGGGACTGTTGTTATATGTATTGGCTATTTGTCAACCCCGTCCCATCGGTTCAAATATTGACCTAAAGGTGGGGTGGTCTTATCAAAAGATAAATATATTCATTGTACAGTTTGGAAGAGCGACAATGGACACCATCAAAAGTACGAATTTATATGCAAAAGAAAGTAAAACGCTGGCTTCGATAAGCCTAGATCTGTCATGGGTATTTTGCCATGACAGATTAAACCCAGATCATCCATTGGCCCACCCTTGTGTCTGTTTTCATGGGTTCAGCGTAGTACCGCTTCGGTCCATTCAAAAAATACGTCCATTTCACTGAGTTGAAGGAATTTGTTCCGTATGCCGATGTTTTGTCCTTTTCCTTAAACCCAAATTGATCAATAGGATTTTGTGATGAGGGCATAAAGTATACTAAAATCAGCGGTTTAGGTGAGGAGGCTTAATGAGGATTAAGGTGTAAATAGAACTACTGATTTTGAAGTAGTTTATGTTCGGAACAGGAAGGCTGTTGATCAATTTGGGTTAAAATATAATACGTCAATGAACAGCAGAGGTGGCACAGCTTCAGTTATGGAGAGAGACCAATAAGCTATGGGACAGTTGATTTTTTTGGGACTTTGCCCTGTGATGGAAAGTCTGATAACTGTCCCTAAGATAAAATAAGTGTTCTGTGGCACTGTATGGATAGATTGCATTGGAAATTTCACACAGGGAGATTTTTTCAAAGGAGCTACTTCTTGTTCCAATAACCTTCATTTTGGCAAAAGTAGAAGTAAACAACCCTTTTTGTAAAATGCAGAATAATGCTCCTAAAAACCAAGGAGGCCATGTGTTTTAGTGAAGGGGAAGGATTATAATCGAACAATAAGACCGATTGTGTTGTTACTACTCCAATGAACCACTTATATATACCTTTATTCCCTTTATCTATTTTCTTATTACCTCACGAGAAAGCTACTTTGTATATTTTTGAGCAACGCTATCAACAAATGCTTCAGGATGTAGAAAAGGAAGACTTGGAGTTTGGTATATATTTTTCCCACAAATCCAATAAAGACCAATTGGGTTCTATAGTACGTTTGAAAAAAATCCTTTATCAGTACGACCGAGGAGAGTCTGATATCAGTATTGAGTGTACAGGACTATTTCGTTTAGATCGGTTTCATCAAAAAAAGGAAGGTAAGTTATACCCAGGTGGTGATGTTCTGCCGATAGAGATGTTGGAAGCACCATTGGTCAATGATACCGTGGGCAGTTATTATAGAGAATATATGAAACTCAGACAGTTGGAAATTGAAGGCGATAATAGACATATCAATGCCTTTCAGGTGGCTAACAGTTTGAACTTAAGCGTTCATGAAAAACTGAAATTCGTCACCTATCATGATGAAGGCAGATTGAATGTCTTTCTTTTTAATCACTTACGTTATCAAAAATTTATCGTAGAACAAGAAATCAATTATAAGGATAATTATCATCTCAATTGATTTGTGTTCACTTCTACTTTTTTAGATATAGAAGTGATTTAGACTTTTTCTTTTATCTGCAAATTTCACATTTAGCACCCTGCTTTTGTCTTTTTTTACCTGGGTCATGCATTGGAACTTCGTGACGAGGGTTTAAACCCAAAATGATGAATAGAGAAGCTATTCCGCGCATAAATAGCTTCCTACCGGAAGCTTTGCCCACCGGTCTTCATTCACCATAGCGGTGCTATGCCGAACGAATCCAAATGGCCGGTATTTTGCTATTGATACGCTCATCACGATTTCTATCGATCAATTTGGGTTAAACAGCAACAAATCAGGTAGTTTTATTGGATTTAGCATAGCGCCGCTATGGTGAATTCAAAAAACGTAGTGCAACGACCGGTTTGCAGCTATTTAGATTTGTAGTAGATTTTCCAATGCATGATACGGGTTCAATTGTCGTATAATACAAATTTAGGTTTTAAATGTCGTATAAGATTCCGCGGGTCATTTTGTTTCAATCAAGGCGAGAACCGCAGGGATAGCAGCGCTATCGCGAGGATTGTCAACGCAGAGTGAAGCAAAATGAACAGGAAGATAGGCGATTTTAAAAGCTAAGTTTGTATAAGTTCTGTAACTTCTACTATGCAACGGGAAAAAGCCTTCGGTAGGGTACAAAAGCCAAAATTATCGGTGCTAAACAAAAAGTCTAAATCACTTCATAATGAGATTGCTATTGAGGAGAAGACTACTGAATCGTATTGTCTTTTAGAAGTACATGAAAAGTGGTACCCTGTTCGGGAACACTTTCGACACGAAGTTCGCCCTTCTGATTTTCTATCTGGGATTTGATAATATGCAGACCGAGTCCTTTGCCATCCACATGGTCATGAAATCTTTGATACATGGAGAAAAGCTTATCTCCGTGTTTTGCGAGATCTATCCCCATACCGTTATCTTCAAAGTAGATATGTACAAAACCTTCTTTTTTACGGGAGACAATATTTAGATAAGATTTACGCTTTTCCGACCGATACTTGATAGCATTGGTAATCAGGTTTTGAAAGATGCTCTTTAGATGGGTCCTTGGGAACAAGATTGTATCGGCATCGGAAAAATCTGCCTTTATTTCAACATTGCTTTTATTGACCATATCTTCAATAGCGGAAAGAACTTCATTCAATACCTCCTGACAGGATATGGGTTTTTTTTCATTACTTCCGTTATGCTTGTTCTCCATCATATCAATTAAATCGACCAGAGTCGTTTCTAGGCTAACGATGGACTGCTCTATTTTTTTGAATACCAACTTGTTGTCTTCGCTACCAGGATTCTCGGTATCATAAAAATCGATGAGGGCGGCAAGATTGATTACAGGTGCGCGGAGGTCATGAGAGATGATAAAGGTATACTGCTGCAACTCTTGGTTGTATCGTGTCAGCTCTTCGGTGACACTCTGAAGACGTTCTTCGTTTCTTTTCCTGTCGGTATTGTCGAAAATCATCATTAATATGCAGGTCTCACCCTCAACATCAATCAGTACTCCTGACAGTATTATGTCTTTGATCTCCCCATCCCTACTTTCCATAGTAGTGTCCATGTCATGAATATGGCCTTTACTCTTAATGCTCTCTATGAACAAATTACGGTGCTTGGGATTCTGCCAGTAGTTCAGGTCCATAGTTGATTTGCCGATGACTTCTTCCGAGTTCATTTTCACCAGCTCAAGGAATTTTCTATTGGCATTCAGGATTTTTTCTTCCTCTAAGGTGAGTATAAGCACGGGAGTGGGATTCATATGAAAAGCCTTGTAGAACAGCTCCCTTAAGCGACGTTTTATACGTTCGTCTTCTTTGCTTTTTGTGATATCCCTCACTACGGCCATGACTTGGTTTTTCTTATATTTTACAATTCTGGCCTCGAAATCCCACCTTTTACCTGTCTTATCTATTTGATATTCTATGATTTGTGCTTTATTTTCAATAATAGCTTTGTTGGCTACAATGAGAAATCTTGTAGTTAGATTCTTCCCGAAAAAGTCTGAAATATTGCTTCCCACGATATCGTGGGAAGAGACGGCCAAAGATGAAATATCTTTGGCATGATAATCCAGACAGCGACCTTTCTGGTCAAGGACCAACATCATGTCGGGCATGGCATTGATAAGTGCTTTGTGACGGGCCTCACTTTCTAAAATGATAGCTTCCTTTTGTTTCCTATCGGTGATGAATTCCGTGTAGAGGAATAATCCGCCAACATTACCTTTCGAATCTCTCCACGGATACCCTGCCCATTGCACCCATTCTTTTTTGCCATTATCCTTGATGAAATAATCTTCTTTTTTGACTTCTATATTGCCGGATAAGATTTTTTGATGTACCAGTTTCCATTCTTCACGAACTTTCGGGAAGAGTATGTAGTGGTTTTTGCCTACGACACCTTTTGGGGTGATTTCCTCTTTACCTTCCCACCAGTCCTGAATCCATTTTCTGCTACAGGTGATATAGTTCATATGCCTATCGTACATGGCCACAGCGACAGGAGCATTCTCTACAAAAAAGCGTAATCGTTTCTTGCCCTCTTTTAGTGCATCCATGGTCTTTTTCAGATCGGTAATATCATTGACCATTGTCAATAGGGACACTTCGCCATAATAGTCAAACGGTATAATCGTTGATTCTCCGAAGAGGATAGAACCATCCCGGCGCTGAAACTCCATCTCTAGTTTATCGCTAGCCTTTTGTGTTAGAAGTGCTTGTTGAATGCATTTTTGTAGCTTATCTTCATGGATAGATAGGGTAAATTCGGTGGTCGACATGCCGACCAGATCAGTAACTTTTTCGACACCAAGGAACTCCGCAGCTTTTTGGTTGGCATATAGAATGGTTCTATCCTGTTTTTGAATGATGATAGTGGTATTGGAGTATTCCGCTAATCTATTGCTCAAGGAGTTGTCTTTATCTTTAGACTGTACCCTGTGCTGTTTCATGGGAATACCCCTTATGGACAATTGTATCCAGCCTCTGTCCATGGCTATCAGGTTAGCTTCTGCATCCATGGTCCTGCCACTACTGTGTAAGAAAGTCTTTTCTAGGGACAAGGGCTGTTCCATGATAAGTATGTCAGATAAAGGAATAGGGAATTTGTTGTCGGAACGATGAAGCAGGTCTTTGATATTGAGCTTCATAAGATGCTCATTGCTATAACCGAACATGCCCGATGAGGCTAAATTACTATATCGTATGTTTCCACTGGGATCTATCAGTAAAATGCTGTTGGGCGTATTCTGAAGTACGCATTCATAATCAATGGTAGCATCATGGCCATGTTCATGACCTTCCTTCATGGACATATCTTTGAGTAACAGGTTCAGGTATTCATGGTGCTGCCGCTTACTCTTGAATATTTTTGCGTTGAGATACTTTTTCTCTTGTCCGATAGTCCAAAAATTAAAAAATTGTTCTTCGTGTAGTACCGCTCCCCGAAGGATTGGAGATAGATGGCTTCTTTTAGTTTTCTCCATGCTATTGAGCAAAGCCTCGATACTGGGAGGGAAGTCCGAAGAAAGACCAAGAAGGGAGTACATACTATCGGACCAGTAAATATCACCATTGGATAGATTGTGCGAGTGTATACCTACTCCTGCAAAACCTGCCAATTCGTTGATTATGGGTGTGGAAAATACAGATTCAATATTTGAAAGTTCGGAAGAAGTCATTTAATGCAAAAGTAATTTGCTGAGTTCGGTTCGTAATCAATAACTATCAATTTAATAATTGTATAGCAAATATACGGTAAACGGTGCTTCGGCCCGGGTGTATAGTGGTGTCAGACGCAACAGATATACGGTGACTATTGCAATTTCATTGGGAAATACTGAATAGCATCGAAAAAAGTACGTTCATACAATATCGGTTCAACTTCTATGTAATTTCTTAAACAATTGATTTTCAGTATCTAATGTTTTACTGTAATTGTGCGTTGAATACAAAAAAAAGGTGTTTCACCACTTGTTTTTGTGTTTCGTCCAAATAACTTGTGTAACATTGTAATAACAGTATACAATATGAAAATGCAGAGAGCCGTCTATTTTCAGCATAGTGTCCACATAAGTTACCTAGATGATAAATTGGCTTATCCTCTAGATTACATATTTCTCCTGTATTGCCCTCCTACCTCAAATAAGGCTTTTGTGATTTCGCCCAGTGAGCATATTTTACAGGCTTCCATGAGCGCATCAAAGACATTTTCATTCTGAATGGCTGCTGTACGTATACGCTCCAGGGCTGCAGGAGTATTTTGCTTTTGTTGATGATGAAGCTTTTTTAGCATATTGATTTGATACTCTTTTTCCTCTTCCGTGGCCCTGACGACCTCATTGGGCGTGATAGTAGGGGAGCCTTTGGAGGAAAGAAAAGTATTGACACCGATGATAGGGTAGTCTCCATTGTGTTTCAGGGTTTCGTAGTACAGGCTCTCTTCTTGGATTTTGCTACGTTGGTACATTGTTTCCATAGCACCCAGCACCCCTCCACGCTCGGTGATTCTTTCGAATTCCATGAGGACGGCTTCCTCAACGAGTTCTGTCAGCTCCTCGATGATAAAAGCGCCCTGTAGCACATTTTCATTTTTGGCCAGTCCCAGTTCTTTATTGATGATCAGCTGTATGGCCATTGCCCTACGGACAGAGCCTTCCGTAGGGGTGGTAATGGCTTCATCATAAGCATTGGTATGCAGTGAATTACAGTTGTCATAGATAGCATATAATGCCTGTAGTGTGGTACGTATGTCGTTGAAGTCAATTTCCTGAGCATGAAGCGAACGTCCGGAAGTCTGTATGTGGTACTTGAGCATTTGTGCCCTAGGGCCTGCCTTGTATTTGATTTTCATGGCTTTGGCCCATATTTTTCTCGCTACTCTTCCAATGACCGCATACTCTGGGTCGATACCATTAGAGAAGAAAAATGAAAGATTGGGTCCGAACTTGTCGATGTCCATCCCCCTGCTCAAGTAGTATTCCACATAGGTAAAACCGTTGGCAAGGGTAAAGGCCAGTTGTGTTATCGGATTCGCACCCGCCTCCGCGATATGATAACCGGAAATGGATACGGAATAGAAGTTGCGTACATCGCGTCCTATGAAATACTCCTGCACATCACCCATAAGTCTCAGAGCAAACTCAGTGGAGAAGATACAGGTATTCTGTGCTTGATCTTCTTTTAGGATATCTGCCTGTACCGTACCCCTTACCTTTGCTAGCGTCTGAGCCTTGATTTTTTCATAAACATCAACAGGCATCACCTGGTCTCCCGTTACACCTAACAGAAATAGGCCCAAGCCATCATTTCCTTCTGGTAGTTCCCCTTGATAGCTGGGACGGTTTTTCTTGTCATCATCATATAGGGCTGCAATCTTAGCGGATACTTCGTCTTCCAGCCCATTGGCCTTGATATAGAGTTCGCATTGCTGGTCTATGGCCGCATTCATAAAGAAACCCAGAAGCATCGGAGCAGGTCCATTGATGGTCATGGATACGGAAGTCTTGGCATCGGCCAAGTTAAAGCCCGAGTAGAGCTTTTTGGCATCGTCCAAGCAGCAGACGGAAACTCCCGAGTTGCCGATCTTTCCATAGATATCCGGTCTATGATCGGGATTATTACCATAAAGTGTAACCGAATCAAAAGCAGTGGACAGTCGCTTTGCCGGCATCCCCAAGCTGACATAATGAAATCTGCGATTGGTCCGTTCCGGACCACCTTCGCCGGCGAACATTCGGGTAGGGTCTTCACCCTCTCTTTTGAATGGATAAATACCTGCTGTGTAAGGAAACTCGCCAGGAACATTTTCCTGAAGCATCCAAGCCAACAAGTCCCCCCAGGCTTTATAGCGGGGGAGCGATACCTTCGGGATCTCTGAGTGTGACAATGACTCGGTATGTGTTTTGATGGAAATTTCTTTGTCACGGACCTTGAAGAGGTATTGTTCGTTTTTGTAGCGTTCTACTTTTGTAGGCCACTCTTCTATAAGTCTAAGGTTATGTGGGTCTAGGTCAAGTGCGATTTTTTCATAGGCCTCGTTCAGTTCCTTGAGAGGTGATGTCTTCGTGCCGGATAGCTGAGGGGCTAACAGTAGTCGACTCTCTTGTAGACAGTATAACTGTTGTGCTACCTGCGCTTGTTCTTGAGACCACTGATCATAGTTACGGTTGTTCTCCGCTATTTCCGACAGATAGCGTGTGCGCTTCGGGGGAATGACATAGACTTTCTCAGACATCGCCTCGCTGATGCTGAAGTCTGACTTGAGGTCTACTGTTACACGCTCTGCCAGTTTATCCATAACCGTACGGTATAGCGTATTCATGCCGGGGTCGTTGAACTGGGAAGCTATGGTGCCGTACACCGGTAGGGTATCTTCTTCTGCCTCCCATAATTGATGGTTTCTTCGGTATTGTTTTTTGACATCTCGCAGTGCATCCAGTGCACCTCTTTTGTCAAATTTATTGATGGCAATGATATCCGCAAAATCCAACATATCTATTTTCTCCAGCTGTGTTGCTGCACCATACTCCGGAGTCATGACATATAGACTTACATCAGAGTGTTCCGTGATTTCCGTATCGGACTGCCCGATTCCGGAGGTCTCTAGAATGATAAGGTCGTAATTGGCAGCCTTCAATACGAGCAGTGCCTCGTTGACATGCTTTGATAGAGCCAGGTTCGATTGGCGTGTGGCCAAAGAGCGCATGTATACGCGGGGACTTTTAATGGCATTCATACGGATACGGTCGCCCAACAGAGCTCCTCCTGTTTTTCTTTTGGAGGGATCTACGGAGATGATACCGATGGTCTTATCTTCAAAATCCACTAAGAAGCGACGTACCAGCTCATCGACCAAGGACGATTTGCCGGCTCCGCCTGTACCGGTAATCCCCAGAACGGGAGTTGTTGCCGAAGCAGCCTTTTGATGTACCTTATCCAAGATGTCACGACTTTCTTCCATGAAGTTCTCCGCTCCCGAGATAACCCTCGCGATCGCACTGGCGTTTTTCGAACTCAACAGGTCGGCCTCACCGTTCAGGTTCTTGCCCGTGGGAAAGTCACAACGCTCTATCATATCATTGATCATCCCTTGTAATCCCATCTCACGTCCGTCGTCTGGAGAGTAGATGCGTGTAATACCGTAGTCCTGTAGTGCATCGATCTCCTCAGGCAAAATGACCCCGCCGCCGCCGCCGAAAATCTTGATATGATCACAACCTTTTTCGCAGAGGAGGTCATACATGAATTTGAAATATTCGTTATGACCTCCTTGATAGGAGGTCATGGCTATGGCATTCGCATCTTCTTGTATGGCACAGTCTACGACCTCTTCCACGCTACGGTCATGTCCTAGATGGATGACCTCACAACCCGTCGCCTGTATGATCCTGCGCATGATATTGATAGCGGCATCATGACCATCGAATAAACTGGCCGCAGTTACGATTCTTATTTTGTTCTTAGGGCTATAAGGGGCTGTTTGTTTCATAAAGGTGCTTGGGTTCGTCAAAAACAAAAATAATAATAATACAATGATTTAACTAACAAACATTAGTTGAGTGGTACTCAGTCATATATAAAGTTTTTAGGTAGATTTATTGTGTGTTTGGATTTTGAATAGTGGCAAAACCATGGCTTTTTATATAGAAATACAGAATAAATTTCCTAATTTAAGTTTGAGAAGGTAATAAGACTTATCATTATTTACTAAAATCGGAATTGCTTCTGATTCTGCCTTCATTGATTTTTTTGACCAACTATAACTTCATTGAATGGATCTTTTAATGAGAACCTGTTTTCTTTTACTATTGAGTGGTGTGGTCACTGCTCAGGACATCAACAACTACACCTTTACTACAGGAACAAACGAATCCTTGGTCGATATGAGTTCGGGTACTACTACGCTCATTGGTAGTAATAGTACGGAAGTTTCCTCAGCATTGACCAATATTGGGTTTGATTTCTACTTTATGGGAGAACATTTCGATCAGTTTTCGGTCAATGCCAATGGTGTGTTACGTTTCGGCCCCACGATAGTGTTCAATCTGGGTTTCGATTTTAACCTGGACGGTCAGTACAGGATTGTCCCTTTCTCTAGGGACAACCAAGTCAACACACAATTGGGGACCAGTGGAGTGGGCAAGGTTCATTACAAGGTGACAGGTACGGCACCCGACCGAGTAATGATAGTGGAGTGGCTCAGTATGGAAATATTGTTCGATAACTCGGCACTAGTGGACAACGGCACCTTTCAGGTAAGAATATACGAATCGGGTCCGTTCAGCTCTCAAAAAGGACGTTTTGATATTATCTATGGCAATATGAGCGTGGCGAATAATGGTAATGGTCTAGGTTTCAATGTAGGGGCCGGAAGTGGTTCTGCGGCCACAGAGTTTGCGGGTGTATTGACAACGGGGCCTACCCTAACGCCCGGTACGGAAAATACGCAGTTTTACGCAGCGGGGAACATCGCCAACCTGAACAGTAGCTCCAACGGCAACCGACGCTATTTTTACTTTGACAATTCGGGAAGTGTTCCCGCCACCGAACCTACGGTAGCTACAGTCGATTGCATATCCAATGCTTCCATCAACTTATCCTGGACACATACGGTTACCAATGAAGCTGCCTATGCCATCTATCGCTCTACGGACAATGTAAACTTCTCGTTCTTGACGACAGTACCCAATACAACTACCTCCTATACGGACATGAACCTATCGGCTTCGACTGCTTATTACTATCGGGTATATTCCCTGACCGAAGGTACCCTTTCCGGACTGGCCGCTACCGGAGCCAATAGTGCCACGACCACAAATGATGCCGACTTAGTGTACTCTATTGCTTCCGGTCTATGGAATGACGATGCCGTTTGGTCATCGGCCAGTTTTCCGACTTCCACTAAAAATGTTATCATCGGTTGTGGAGAAGGGCAGTCCATCACAAAAGGCAGTAGTGCGGGGTCAGCATTGAATGTAGTGGTAGAGAGCGGTAGTGTATTGAACCTATCCGCGAGTTCCAATGCACTTACCACGCAAGGAGATGTCACCATTAGAGGAACGCTAAATGTAAATGGAGGTAATATGACCGTTAATGGTGATTTTACCAATAATGGTACTGCGAATCAGAATTCCGGGAGTGTCAGTGTTACGGGCGATTTTACCAATACAAGTACCTATACCACTTCTGGAGGCAATCTGACCCTTAGAAGTGACTTCTCCAATCAGGGCAGCTTTGATTTAGGAACAGGAGGCACTTTGACCATTACAGGGGCTAGTGCGAAGACACTTACCAATACAGGGACATCACTGCTCAGTACTGCTCAAGAGTATAGTGTGAGCGGGACATCGGCTATTACCGGTGATGGTAATTTGGCTACGGGAAATAACTACCCCTCTGCTGCTACTCTCACCTCTTGCACAGGTTGTGGTGTACTCTCGGTTACTGTTCCGGTGGTAGGTAGCAATGCATCGTTAAGCAGTTTTACACTATCGCTTACTCATGACTACGTGACTGATGTAGACCTGTACGTACTCTCACCGGACAATACCGTATTCGTACTCGCGACCGATAGAGGACCCAATGGTCCCGGAAGTTATGATAATGTTACCTACTCGGACATAGGTACTTCCTTTACTCCTGTGGGGGCGGCGATTCCTGCCAACCAGACATATGCACCCGATGTTGGCTTAGGGCAGTTTACCTCATACACAGGCCCCATTACGGGTACATGGACATTATATGCCAATGACGATTTTGTTACTGAGGATGACGGTGAACTATCGGATTTCGAAGTAGGGATTGTACTCAATATTTCGTCCAGTGAACTCCACCTTAATAACTTGGTAGTAAACAGTGGAGGAAACACCGTGCTGAACTCTCCGATACATGTCTTCGGAGAACTATCGCTGACAGATGGCAACCTCGTGACGGACGCAATCAATCTACTGACTATGGAGGACAATTCTTCGGTATCGGGGGGCAGTAGTGCCAGTTTTATCGACGGTCCTATGGAAAAAACAGGGATGGAGGCTTTCGACTTTCCCGTAGGGAATAATGGTGTGTTTGCCAAAATCGGCATTGGAACCCCCAGTAGCCAGAGTACCTTTCTGGCCGAATATACCGACGGTGCCTACATGAATATCAGTGACTTCGAAAATACCATCAATACCGTATCCAATGTAGAGCACTGGTCCTTGAGTGAGACCTCGGGCTCAGGCGCCTCGGCCACAGTGAAGCTGTTTTCAGCAGACCTTACCCGAAGTAAGCTCACCAACCCTAGTGATATCGTGGTGGCGCACTTTACCGGTAGTAAGTGGGAAAATGAAGGAGCTACCTACTCTGTTGTCGATGGCTCTTTCGTAACTACAAATGCACTCAACTCATTCAGTCCATTTACCTTTGGTTCTACCTCTCCCTCCACTCCCCTGCCGATTAGAATGGTGTCCTTTTACGGACAACATACCCCAGCGGGTAATAGATTGGCCTGGGAGACAGCTTCCGAACAGGATAATGATTACTTTAAGGTCCAGCGTAGCCTAGATGGTAGACAATGGGAAGATATCGGCAAAGTAGAAGGAAGTGGTACCAGCCATACACCAAAGGCCTATGCCTATCTGGACATAGACAAGCTCCCGAACATTACCTACTACCGATTGGAGCAAGTGGACTTCAACGGCGATGCCTTTCTCACAGAACCGATTGCCATCGATAAGGGTATGAATAGAGCTTTTGAACTAATAGCATATCACCCTAATCCCGTTTTGGACAATCTGACCATAGAATACTACACCTCGGAAGAAGCCGAGACCCGATTTTTGGTCGTCGACCTTTCGGGCAGGGTACTATCGGGCCAGACGCAAGAATCCCGCATGGGAAAGAACAGGTTCCAATTGGATACATCGACATTGGATCCAGGGCTTTACTTTTTTACCATAGTGCAGGATGAAAAGTCAATGACGCAAAAGTTTATCCATCGCTGAGGGGGAGAAGAGACATGCATGACCCGGGTTTAAATGCTGAACACAAGGGTATGGAGCTTTCCGCTGATTCTTTGATTTCATGCCCATCTATTGCTTCGCGAGCCTCTTTTCTTCCAGTAAGTCTATCAGTTTTCTTAGACTTTTCTGATTACTTCTTCTGTGGATATCGTTGATGATACTGCGTTTTTCCCTAGCGGTGAGTCTCCAGTTCAGTGAAGCCCTTTTTTCCTCGCGCCTTTCTTTTCCCATTTCGCCTAGGATTTCCTTTGTCCTTACTCCCTTTTCGGGATTATATTCCAGCTCTACACGTTCGACGGGTTTTCCAAACCAGTTTTCGGTATAACTGATGAAGCGGTTATTGGTTATATCCTGTAGGTTTTCGAAATTACCGTAGATATTACTGATAGGTGTGGAAAACCGTTCTATCAGTGACCGATAGCGTTCTTCTGCTATGGGTTTATTTTTTTCCGAATCCCGAATGGTCAATAGGATAATACCCGAAGTGTTGGCACGTATCCACTCCCGGAACACGAACATGAATCGTGTAGCATCCGCTATCCCAAAGTTATCACTGATACCTGCATCCATGATCTGCATTTTTGGAGTGCTGGGCAGTGAGGTCGTCGGCGTGATATAGGGGAAAGTCGCATTCATGCGCAGTGCGCTCAAAAAGCGGAGCTGAGAAGCGCCATAATCTTGGAAAAAGTGTTGAAAATCGACACCGGCCATTTTTTGATTATTATGATAGGATAGAGAGTCAATATCCGAATTCATGTAGGAAACGGGCTGCGGCGAGATAAATAATTTTCTACCATCATTGGCTATGGTCGGTGCTATCATCATCATCGGTATAATGGACTCTTTCTCCGGTGATAAATAGTCCGATAATGGTTTGTCCAGAATGAAATCGGTGTTTTTGTTCATTTGTTGCTCAAAAGAGTAGATGCGGTCCTTATTGTATTCAAAACCGCCATAATGAAACTTTTGCAGGCCGACAAAAAGGTCATTGGCAAGTAGACTGAACATGATGATGTTCAGGTTGTCCTTTGATACTATTTTCCGGTGATGATGGTCATAAGGATTTTCCTCCAGATTTTGATGCCATCGTAAGATGAGCTCCCTGAAATAGGCAGCTCCTATCAGGCCTCCCGAAGCGCCCGTCATCAGTACGGTATGCTTCATCAGCTTACCATGGGTCAGACTATCCGCAGTCTGTAGTGCCGTAAGTGTCCAGAGTGCCGAGCGTTGTCCACCACCACTGGTGCAGATAAAGACCATTTTCGGTTTTTTGTCGGTATCGAATTTCGATTTCCAATTGTTCAGAATGTCCCGCGTCTTTTCAGTATCTGTTTTGTAATGAGCATAACTGTTCATGTCCCTCAACGCCGATAGCGAATAAGGCGCCGCACTTTGCTTATAGTCCAGACCATAAGCCTGGTACTGCTTGGTAAACCAGCCGTTCTGCATAAGGACATTCATCGTAATGAAAAGGGCTATGGCCGCCGTGATGGACCACTTTCCGAACCAGTAGGAGAAAGCCCCCGCTACCATGACAAACACGGTGAGGAACAGGGTAAAACTGGCTGCTGCCGGTATCTGAAACGCTTGATAATCCTTGAAGATGCCGAGTAGCAATAAGATGACGATGACCAAGAGCTCCATGAGCACCAGATTGAAATGATTCTGGTCGAAGACCTGAATCAGGGTCTCTTTATCGTAAAAACCTATGTAGTACGATGTTTTCCTGAATTTGAAGTTGAAATCAAGGAAATAGCGCGTTTTTTGTTTGTTCTTGGCGGCTTCGAGTTTTCTAAGTGCACCCGCCCGGGTAACTTTGATGTTCTGTTTGAGCTTTTCGTCCAGCTTGCAGACCATGTATTTGAATACATCCTTATTGGTAAACCAGAAATAGGTAAAAAGAAGCGTGGTCATCGAGAAAAAACCAAAGAGGAGTCCTGTGATGTTCTTGACCAGCGCGGGTATAGTAGAATACTCGCTATTGAGCTGATAAATAGCAATATTGATGATGTAAGTTGTCAGGAAGACCAGGGGCAAAAAGCTATTGTTCAGACTGAATTTTGTGAAAGGTTTTCCCAAAGCACCGATAAATGGGAACTTATGTCCTTCGGAGATATAACAGGCGATGTGAAAGGCCGTACTGAAAGCTGCAATGGACAGGCCCATAATGAAAAAACTGCTGAAGCCTACACGGGTCATGTATTCCGGGTCGAGAAAAAGGTAGGGCACTCCCAGAATACCCCCAAAATTTCCGGTAATGATCAGGAATAACAACAACCAACAGAATAGAAGAATTTGGTTGTTCTTACCATTATTGATCAGTAGTTGAACAGGGAAAGCATAATATACCTTTTCCGCAATATTTTTTATCTGCTGCATCATGAAGGCAATGTATCATTTTTTTTCCTTCCGGCATATAGTTCATACTCTAAGAGACGACAATCTATTTTTCCATTGAAAAATTCAATACGCCGTTTTGTTTTCAGGCCTATCTTTTTGGCAAGGTTCAGATTACCTGTAAATATATATCCCATATACCCTTGGCACTGCTGTTTGAAAAAGTCGCCAATAGCTTTATAGACCTCTTCAAGCGATTTTTCCTCTCCCAGTCGTCCGCCATACTCCGGATTAAGGAACACGACACCTTCTCCATGGGGTATCTTGGTTTCCTTAAAGTCACAGTGCTGAAACCGTATAAGGTCGTCCACTCCTGCATTTTTGGCATTTTCCTTGGCGGCCCTCAATGCTTCCAGACTAATATCGGAGGCGATGATTTCAACATCGATATCTTCTTTGACGGCATCGATGGCTTCCTGCCGGATCTTCTCCCAGTAAGCATAGTTATACCCGACGATATGCATAAACCCAAAGTTTTCACGAAGTAGGCCGGGAGCAATATTGGCTGCTATGAGTGCTGCCTCTATAGCCAAGGTGCCACTACCGCACATCGGATTGACAAAGGTGCCTTTTCCCTCCCACCGAGAAGTAAGGATAGTTGCTGCTGCCAGCGACTCCAGCATGGGTGCCTTAAAGGGTATTTTCCTATAGCCATGCTTGGCTATGGTCTCTCCGGAAGTATCGATATAGATGCTGCACTCGTTGAGTTGCCAGTGAAGAAAAAGGACTGTCTTATCCCTTTTCGAACCCGTATCCGGACGCCGGTTGCATACCTTCACCATTCTGTCGACGATAGCATCTTTTGCTTTGAGGTTAGCGTAGCGACTATCATTGATGAAGTCATTTTTTACATAGGAATCAATACTAAAGTAACCGTTGGGGTCCAAGTATTCTTCCCAATTGATCTGAACCATCCGCTGATAGAGTTTCTCTGGCGTGTTAGCTCGGAAAAACTTCACTTCGAACAACACCTTACTACCACTACGAAGGTGTAGGTTCAGGTGCATGGTATCATTAAGAGTGCCTTCCAGTCGGACCCCCATCCGGTCTATAGACCGAACGGTATAGCCAAGGTCTTCGATTTCCTGGGCAAGGATATGATTGACTTTCGGTGGACAGGTGACAACGATTTTGTGTTTCAATAGATTTGAAATTTGTACTTGAGGTTGTTTACAGAAAATAACTACAAAGATTACTGCTTCTCTAATCAAATCAAATTTTCCGATTAAAAAAAATCGTGTCGGACAGGACTGGAAGAAATAACCTCCGAGCATCAGCGGCTTAGAAGAGGTGCGCGCTTATTATAAAGTGGGACAATCAGGAACTTCTTTAAAAGAAAAGCACCCCGAGAACATGTATTTCGGGGTGCTTTTTAGCTTATTACCGGTAGTACGCCATAAATACGCTACTGGACAATCTATACGTTTTCCGATTTCAATTTTGCTCCGTAGAACTCCCTATTGAGTCGTGCAATGTTCTCTAGACTGATTTCCTTGGGACATTCGGCAGAGCAGGCTCCTGTGTTGGTACAAGCTCCGAAACCTTCCTCATCCATTTGGGCGACCATCCGCTCTGCACGTGTCTTGCGTTCCACTTGTCCTTGCGGAAGCATGGCCAGCTGGGACACTTTGGCACTGACAAATAGCATGGCCGAGGCATTTTTACAGGCGGCAACACAAGCACCACACCCGATACAGGTAGCTGCATCCATGGCCTGATCGGCAATCTTCTTTGGAATAGGTATTTCATTGGCATCGGGTACACCACCTGTGTTGATGGAAATGTATCCTCCCGATTGTATAATCCTGTCAAAAGCACTCCTATCCGTAACAAGGTCCTTTACTACAGGAAAGGCCTTGGCTCTCCAAGGTTCCACAGTGATACTGTCCCCATCTTTGAAACTGCGCATATGTAACTGGCAGGTGGTAACGGCATCTTTCGGCCCATGCGGTTTACCATTGATATACATACTGCACATACCGCAAATACCTTCCCGACAATCATGATCGAAATGTACGGGATCTTCCCCCTTGGCCAGTAATTGTTCGTTCAACACATCGAACATTTCCAAAAAAGACATGTCCGGGGATACATTGGCTACTGGATAAGTCTTAAATCCACCTTTATCTTGGGCGTTTTTCTGTCTCCAAACTTTAAGTGTGATATTCATAGGATATTTTTTTTGCTTCAAATTGGTCCCTTTTTCGGTCAAGCGATTTGAGGGCTTTTGTAATCGATTACTTATAACTACGCTGTGTCAACTTCACATTTTCAAAAATCAACTCTTCTTTATGAAGGATTTCTTCCTGATTCTCACCTTGAAAGGCCCAAGCGGCCACATAAGCATATTCGTCGTCCATTCTTTTTGCTTCACCTTCTTCGGTCTGCGATTCCTCACGGAAATGTCCACCACAGGACTCTCTACGGTCCAGTGCATCATCGATCATCAATTCTCCCAATTCGATAAAATCGGCAACTCGATTGGCTTTTTCCAAAGACATATTCAGTTCGTCATTTCCTCCGACCAACTTGACATTACTCCAGAATTCCTTCTTCAGGGCCTTTATCTTCTCCTTGGCCAAAGTGAGTCCCTTTTCGTTTCTGGACATCCCACAGTACTCCCACATAATAAGTCCCAGTTCTTTATGGAACTGGTCGGGCGTTTTGGTGCCATTGATGGACAGTAACTTATCCAATCTCTCCTTGACTTCTTTTTCTGCAGTTTTAAAGGCCTCATGATCGGTAGACACTTTATCATAGGGCATGCTGGCCAGGTAATTTCCGATAGTATAAGGTATGATGAAATAGCCATCTGCTAAACCTTGCATCAAGGCGCTGGCTCCCAGTCGATTGGCTCCATGGTCGGAGAAGTTGGCTTCTCCTATGGCATAGGCACCGGGAACAGTGGTCATCAGATTATAGTCTACCCAGAGTCCGCCCATCGTATAGTGTACCGCTGGATATATCATCATAGGTGCCTCATAAGGGTCATCTCCTGTAATCTGTTTGTACATATCGAAGAGATTGCCATACTTCCCTTTGACTACATCTTTGCCATCTCTTTTGATGGCATCGGAGAAATCAAGGAATACAGCAAGCCCCGTAGAACCTACGCCCCGACCTTCATCACAGACATTTTTTGCATTTCTGGAAGCGACATCCCTAGGTACAAGATTTCCAAAGGCGGGATAGATTCTTTCCAAATAGTAGTCCCTTTCTTCTTCCGGAATCTCCGTCGCAGCCTTGGCCGTTAGGCCTTTTATTCCTTTTTTGGGAACCCATACCCGTCCGTCGTTCCGCAGGGATTCGGACATCAATGTCAGTTTGGACTGATGGTCACCGGATACGGGAATACATGTCGGGTGGATCTGTGTATAACAAGGGTTACTGAACAGGGCGCCTTTCTTGTGTGCCCTCCATGCTGCGGTACAATTTGACCCCATAGCATTGGTCGATAGAAAGAAGACATTGCCATAACCACCTGTAGCCAATACCACGGCATGAGCACTGTGAGATTCTATCTCTCCCGTAATGAGATTACGGGTCACGATACCCCTGGCCTGTCCATCGACCATGACCAGGTCCAGCATCTCTGTGCGGTTGTACATCTTGACCTTACCACTATCGATCTGCCGACTAAGTGCACTGTAGGCTCCTAACAACAACTGCTGACCTGTCTGGCCCTTAGCATAGAAAGTACGGGATACCTGCGCTCCTCCAAAAGAACGGTTCGCCAGTAACCCACCGTATTCGCGAGCAAAAGGAACACCCTGAGCTACGCACTGGTCTATGATATTTACGCTGACTTCGGCCAAGCGATAAGTATTGCCTTCCCTGCCGCGATAGTCACCACCTTTGATGGTATCATAAAATAGTCGAAATACGCTGTCACCATCATTTTGGTAGTTTTTGGCGGCATTTATGCCTCCTTGAGCTGCAATACTGTGTGCTCTGCGAGGGCTGTCCTGAAAACAAAAACACTTTACATTATATCCCAATTCCCCAAAAGATGCTGCTGCCGAAGCTCCCGCTAAACCCGAACCTACTACAATGATATCGTACTTCCTCTTGTTGGCCGGGTTGACCAATTTCACATTGAACTTATGTTTTGTCCATTTCTCCGCCAGTGGACCTTCTGGAATCTTTGAATCTAATTTCATCGCGTATAGATATTATTGGATACTATGACTAACTGTTAATGAACATATATATAGGAATAGCGGCAAAAATGGCCGGAACCAAAATGGAAAAACCCAAACTCACCCCTTTAATAATGGGCGTATATTTCTTATGATTCAGACCTAGGGTCTGAAAAGCGCTGCTGAAACCGTGAGAGAGATGGAAGGCCAAGAAACCCATGCTCACTACATAAAGCAGTACATACCACCATTCTGCGTAAGCTTTGGCCACCACACCATACAAATCCTTGTTGCCATTGATATCGGTGCCTATTTCTCCCCAGTGCATTTCATACCAAAAACCTTTCATATGAACGACTAAAAATATCAATAGAATCGTTCCTAGAACCCCCATATTCCTGGACGCCCATGAACTGTTCGTAGATCCTGCATTGACTTCATAACCCACAGGCCTGGCTGTTTTATTAGTCCTGGTAACGATGATGGAATAAACCACATGAACCAAAATACTGATATAAGTAATATAGGAAAGTATCTTGACGGCAGGGTTAGTGGTCATGAACTTTGCATAAGCATTGAAAGCCAGGCCTCCATCAGTGCCGAAAAGTAGCGTATTACCCGAAACATGACCTACAAGGAATAAAATGAGAAACAAACCTGTGAAAGCCATGATCAACTTTTTGCCAATATTGCTTGACATTGCCTTTGTAAACCAACTCATTTTAGTAGTAATGTTTAAGTTAAAATTGAAACTGGTTAAAGTTACCTTCGAAAGGCTTATCAAACAATTACCTATTCATATTTTAAAACATTCTAAATAGGTAAATGTTTTTGCTCTTCTACGGTAAATGTCGTTGAGCATACGTCCCGATAACTTGGGCAGGATATATACTGCTTGAGATTGACATTATGGCGGAAATTAAGGTATCGAGATTGATTATGATGGCAAGGGTTGACTATATTTGTTTTTTCGAAAACAGGTCCCAAGCCGCTCCAATAGCTTTCAGATGTGAGTTTGCTTGGTAAAATTCTGTAATTGAAGTGCTTATGCTGTTATGATATCATTATTATTTGCACTTCGTCAAAATTGGCTGCGCAAATGTCATTCATTTTCGCTATATTATGGTTTTAAGAATTTGTTTGGGGATTTTGCGATAAGGGTGTAAAAAGGTTATAGGAAGGTGTATCGTCAATATTCGAGGATGCTTATTTCATAATAGCTTGATTTTTTGAAGAATAGTTCTCTCCCCGATAGGGGATGAAGTACTCCATGTTCATCTACTCTTGATTTGGGAGTGTTTTTATAATTGCATTATAAGTATTTTATATTAGAATGCCGTATTGAATACTTCTATAAATCGTTAAAGTTTCCGAACTGAATTTCACTACATATAAAAATTGATTATTTTAAAACTCGTGATTGCATATGGCATCAATTAATCCATATACTGGAACACTGGGAGAAAAAGGGGCATCGCATCTATTGCGGAGGGTGACTTTCGGCCCGACACTGGAAGAGATAAAGCAATTTGCCGTCATGCCCCCCGCCACGGCAATGGGTTTGATATTTAAGAATGAAGTAGAGCCATCGGTACCCTTGTTTCCGCCGACAGGACAGCCTGTCTCGGAGAAGCCTCTCGAAGATGTCAATCAGTTTGAGCTGATCGATACCGTTAGGGGATGGTGGTTGGAAAGAATGCGTACAGGGGGCGTTTCCATAAGAGAAAAATTGGTCTTTTTCCTTCATACACACTTCACCACTAAAGTAGAAACCGTTGCCAGCGGACCTGCCATCTATCATCAGAATGCACTGATGAGAAAATACACTTACGCTACATACGATAATTTCAAAGAGCTGTCCAAAAAAATATGCCTGGACAATGCCATGTTGATTTTTTTGGACAGTCGCTTAAATACGGACAATCGGCCTAACGAAAACTTTGGTAGGGAATTTCTGGAACTGTACACAATAGGGAAGGGTAAGCAAGTAGGCCCCGATGATTACACGACCTTCACGGAGCAGGACGTGAAAGCCGCCGCAAAGATTTTGTCAGGCTATACCAACGATAGGGAATACACTGAAATCGACCCCGATACCGGAATCGCAAAGGGACTATTGATTGGTGATGGACTGATTGCAGATAGGCATAATACCGAGACCAAAACATTTTCAGAAAGGTTTGGCAATAGGTCCATCAAACCCACAACGGTAAACGGAGCAGGCAAGACTACAAAAGAAGAAGCACTGGAAGAGTTGGACCAGATGGTCGACCTTATTTTCGATCAAGAGGAAACGGCAAGGTTTATCTGTAGAAAGTTGTATCGTTTTTTTGTGTATTATGAAATCAATGATGAAATCGAACGTGATATCATTGGCCCCATGGCAGCAACTTTCACTAGTAGTGGATACAAGCTGGAGACCGTACTACGGCAACTGCTTAGTAGTCAGCACTTTTATGATATGGATGATGCGACAACCTCCAACGATATCAACGGAGCGCTTATAAAATCTCCACTGGAGATGACAGTCGGCCTTTTCCGTTTTTTCAAGATGCGCTTTCCCAATATTGGTGTCGATGCTCAAGAAGTGTTCGATATATACAAAGGAAGGTCCGATGTCGATGGTAAGCCCGATCTGGAAGGCGTACTGCGTAGACTGGTCGATCAGGGGATAGACTTTTATAACCCATTCGAAGTAGCCGGATACTCTGCCTACCATCAGGCTCCGGGTTACAATCGTAACTGGATAAGTGCCAACTATTTGGCCTTCAGGTATGAGTTCATACAAAAGTTCTTCCCAAATCGGGGCGAAGAAAAGGCCTCATTGGGTATTGGCTTTGATGTATTATCTTTCATTAGGGACAATGTGCCGAATGCCGATGATGCCGATGTACTGGTCAGCTATTTTGTTGATAACCTACTGCCCGAGAAAATTAGTGACGAGCGCTTTGATTTTTTCAAATACGCGGACTTTATTGTAGCAGGAGATGAGATGCAGTGGGCAGTCTCATGGAGACAATATATGGCCAAGCCTACTGATGTGGATATTATCAGCGAAGTGCTTCCACGGGCAAACGGGCTTATCCGTGAGATATTACAAAGTCCCGAATTTCAATTGTTTTAATACTGTAGTTCATCCCATATAGATGAAATAAAGATTTATAAGTATGAAAAGAAGAAATTTTCTGAAACAACTGCCCTTGGCCGCCGCTGCACCCATGCTACTCAATGGGCTGCCTTTACGCTCTATGGCAGGGAATGACCCATTGAAGCGTTTGGCCGCTGCCTCCGATAACGATAGGGTTCTGGTGTTCATACAATTGCATGGGGGAAATGATGGTCTGAATACACTCATCCCTGTGGAGCAATATACACAATATGCCAATCTTAGGCCCAACATCCTTATCCCTGCTATCAATTCCAGTTCCAATAGGAAAGCAATAGCGGTCGATAATACCTTACCACTTGAACAACAACTGGGCTTTCACCCCGACATGTCGGGTCTAAAAACCCTATACGATAGAGGAGAGCTGGCAGTTGTACAGGGAGTAGGTTATAAAAACATCAATCAGTCTCATTTTAGGAGTCGCGATATCTGGAATTCGGGAGGTAACTTTGATTCGATCACTCAGTCGGGCTGGGCGGGTCGTTACCTTTATCATGAATTCCCTGATTATCCTGACGCTTACCCTTCTGCCGATATGCCCGACCCCTTGGGTCTGGAGATAGGACGGGCGGTGAGCTTACTACATCATACCGGCCAAGGTATTCCCGCAGCATTGGCTGTGAGCAGCCCGCGCGGTTTCAATAATCTGGTGGATACAGTCGGTCTGGATAATCTACCGGAAGACTTAGTAGGTACGAACTACGCCGACGAACTGGAGTGGATCAAAGGGATTTCGAAAAAAGGAGACCAGTATGCTGCGCGCTTGGCCGAGGTATTCAATTCCGTAGGAGATACGCAGGTATCCTATCCTTCCGTATACCCATTCCCGGCACCTAAGGGAGCGAAGGAAAACAGTCTTGGCCAACAGTTACAGACCATCGCCCGTCTAATAGAAGGTGGAGTGAAAACAAAGATTTTCTTGGCCCAAATTGGAGGTTTTGACACGCATGCAGCTCAAGTAGAATCCAGTGATCCTACAACGGGTCTCCATGCGGCATTGCTCTATCATGTGTCCTCATCGATCAAGTCTTTTCAGGATGACCTCATCAAGAGGGGCGTTGCTGACAGGGTGATGACCATGACCTTCTCCGAATTCGGTAGAAGAGCGGAGTCCAATTTCAGTTATGGAACAGATCATGGGACCGTAGCCCCCGTCTTCGTGGTAGGAAAAGCCGTCAGGCCCGGTATATTTGGTTTATCCCCTGATTTATCCAATCTGAACAATAAGAATCTTACCAATGCCCTCGACAGTGATAGTTTTGAAATGACCAATGACGATATGGCTCCAAACTATGACTATCGACAAATCTATACAGCATTATTGGAAGACTGGATGTTGGCTGACGAAGCTTCTCTGGCCGCGACGCAGTTTCAGGATTTCAGAAGCTCTAAATTGGACCTTGTAGGTACTATTACGGGTTCCAAAGAGGCGTTTTTCGCAAAACATTTCCGCTTGGACGAATGCTACCCTAACCCTGTTAGGGAAAAAACCACGATAAGCTATTACATTGATAGTTCCGAACATGTTAAATTGACGCTGATGGATATCAGTGGCAAACAGTCCACGACTTTATTCAATAAAGTACAGGCTTATGGCGAACACAAAATAGAAGTCGACTTATCGAGCTATGCTGCCGGTACTTATGTCTATACCTTAGAAGCGGGGGCAAAGAAGGCAACCAAGAAGATGCTTATCGTTCGTTAGAGGATGTTCGGTGTTATGGCCGCGAAAGGATATCATATATAGTTCGACCGATAGTGGGGCCTACGACATCCTCTGATCAAGTTTATGAGGGCATGGAAATAGTCCCTTTGAGACTTCTTGTTCGCACATGACTTATCTGTGAAGCCCAGTCCTTCACTGCTGTGCCTTCTTTGGTCTGGGGATTTTCTCCCGCATGCTGTGTCGTCTTTATAGAGAATGTGGCAGTGTTGTCGGAATCTATGTTGAACTAAAGAGACCTCCTGTTAGCTGATCCGAAACTATCAACTGCTTCGTTCTTGATTTACCATGAAAAAGGCGTACCTTTTAGAAAGCACTGGTGACATTGGACAATGATAGTGACCTAAAAGGGCGGCTATACCTCCTTCGTGACAGAATAGTAATTCAGACTTATATACTTAGCTATACTACTGATTTTAACAGACGGCCAACCTATACCCCGTTTTTGAGGAAAGTATTTTGGACGTGTTGCGTTTTCATTGTTCCAATCGGGGTCCATATGCTCTCTATCCACCCTCTCCGTTTTCGCCTAAAGCCGGCTAGGCGCTTACTCCTGCGCGGCAGACCGGCCCCTTCGCTGAAAGGGTTCCCCGAACCCTTTCTTTACGCTCGGTCCTATTGATAAAATTAAGCAGGACGAAACCCATAGGGATTTCGGGCCGGCCTGTGGGATGCGGAAAATTTTGAAAACGCTGCGCCCGGACAGAAAAATCACCAAATGAACTACCGGAATTCGGATTCCGTTCAGCGGTATACAGGAGTCAATGAGGTGAATGAAACACAGTCAACATAACTAAGTATATAAGTCTATAGTAATTTTTATAGTAAGAAGTAGTGTTATTTTGCAGGGTTCCGGCATTTGACAAATCAACAGGTTTTCTTCGGCTCAGGGCAGTGTTGCTACGGAGAGTTCAACGTCCATGTCCTTTTCATTGAAGTGGTTGGTTCCTAATGTGGAGAACTATTGCTAGGTCAGGGAAAAAGTGCTGGGGAAATATTCGCAGCCTAATATTCTATCTAACAGATGGCTTACAATCCTACAAAACCTTTTAGCTCTTCTTCCGAGAATTTGAAGAGAACGAATCGGGGAAACCGCCCCGCTACGAATATCTTTCCAAGTATGGCCAGTCCGTTATCTTTGGTTACCGTAAAATTGCCAGTGGTAACCTTATTGCCCCGACCTAAGTAGGTGATACCTTTTAACTCACCTAAGGTGTTGAAAGCCAGCAAGGCCAGCTGGCCACTTTGGGTGTCCACCGAGTACAGGATGAAATCTTGGTCGGCTATGGTTATCTTCTTGGGTACAATGCGTGCTTCGTCGGCCAACTCTAAAAAGGGGATAGCTCCAACATTGAAGTCAGGGCTTCCGACCGAAGTCTCCGCTTCAAAAAACACATCCTCTTTGAAGGGAAAGAGTGAATGGTCCCCATTCGTCAGCCGACTCATGGCGAAAGTATTGGCTGAGATGTGTGTTGCAGACTTGATGACATCGTCCCCCACTGCACTACCATCAATACTGCCGGTATACTCTCCAGAAGCAGCATCAATAAAATTGAAAGAGAACTTGAAATTTCTGAAACCATTAAAATAAAAGAAATTGGGATTGTCCTCAAAGCCCCCCGTCATGAAAGGCAGTGGGTCGATAAAACCATTTACCTGACGGATTACCAATGAATCTGCTTCTTTTTCGATTTCATACTCCCAAGGACCGTCTGTCAGTAAGTTCAACTTCGTGTCAAGTTTGGAAATCAGTGTTATGTTATCAATGGAATTGTACCCCTGGAGTAATACTTGCGTGGTTCCTCTGGTATCCTTGACCGTAGCTACGGACAGGGGGAAGGTAAACGAACTTCCTGCATTTACGACCTGCTCTGTAACCGTTCCCGTGGTAAGGTCTATTTTGAAGGCCAGTGGGAGTGCACTGAACTGATCTCTACAAAAGTAATAATATTCCTTATTGGCTGCACTTCCCAGTACGATGAGGTTCTCCAAAGTACCCGTCTGAGGTTCCTTGCCTTTGTGTTCCCACTGAAAATCCCCTGTACTGTCCACTTTCAGTAAATAGGGGCGCTCATCACTATTACCAATACTGAAGTTTCCTATAGTACCAAAAAAAAGATAACCGCCGTCTTCAGTCTGTATAAGGTCATAGGGCCTGAAAGCAGTGCTGAAATCGTCGGAGTCAAATATTTTTGTGAAAGTCGCTGTAGGGTTTGCCTTATTCTCATCGAATTCATTACAACCGGCGAAAAGCAGGGCAAAAAGAACTGCGAGGGATATCACAGGAAAACGCAGTGAATTCAAAGAAAGGGTAAAGGGTATAGTCGTCATGGTAAAAAAAATTAAAGTGCATTATAGTTTTTGGAAGTGATAAACTTCAAAGGCATGATAAAGCGAAAAGAGAGTTCGATGTTTCGGAGTTTGATGTCATCCAGTACATCATAAGTGTCTGTTACCAGCTCATTTTGTCCGAACCGTTCTTTGGTATTGGTGATATTCACCATGCTCTGTTTGTAGTTGGCTTCCAGAGATATCCTGGCATTACTGATTTTATGACTTAGTCCTATACCACCAACAAGCCCCCAATTTGCACTGAGTAATAAAGGCTCCATATCGATGGTTTGGTTGATCGACTGTAGTTCGCTAGTGGCCCCTGAAAAAACATTGGTACCGGAAATA
Organism: uncultured Cyclobacteriaceae bacterium; assembly: GCA_947492745.1. GTDB lineage: Bacteria > Bacteroidota > Bacteroidia > Cytophagales > Cyclobacteriaceae > Aurantiphycus > Aurantiphycus algarum. The sequence continues at coordinate 87,055 of CANLOE010000004.1, forward strand.
TCCGCGGACTTGCTGGCCGACAGTAATTTGCCGTAAAAAATGCCAAATTGAGCATATGGGATAATCGGAAATGAAGAGGCTTCATACCGATTTTTAGGTTTTTTGTTATCCGATTCTCCACTGATATGGAAGTCATAACGAAGTAATAACGGTACTTCAAAATAACGTAGGGTATGGTCATGGTCCAGATTAAGGGTGAGCGCATTATCGGTATCTTCAAAATCAAACCACTGATATTCGTTCTTATAACCGAACTTGTAACTTACCGTCTCGGGTTGCAGGCTAATGGACAGATTGTTAACGAACTCGAAAGCGATGATCAATCCCACTTGAGCACCATATTTGCTGATATTTTCATATTTCTTAATGTCACCTTCTTGTGATAAAGAGCCTGTGTTGCTGAAGACCGCATAGGTTTCATCATTAGCAACAGCGCTACTGTTTAGACCACCTTTGAAACCGATCCACCACTGGTCATTGCTTAAATTGCCCCCCCCAGTACCGCTCCTTCCTCTTCTTTTTTTATTTTGTCCGTGAGTTGGGGGTATGGCTAAAATTACTATAATGAGAGCGAAGAGAGAAAAACGTATTGATTGGGTCATTTTAATTTAGTTTTTGCAAAAAAAAATCGATCGTAAATCCTTTTGGTCTATTTTAGTCGTTAACATTTTCGGCTGTAGTGTACTGATCTAATTAGATTAGGGACTACTTAAAACATTGATTATCAATATAATTGTTATGTTGTTGAAAAAAATGTTATATGAACAATATCCATTTTTACGTGCTGATACCCGTTTTCAACTTCATTACACTTTGGAAACGATATCAAGGGGGATAAAGTGACGTTTTTACTACAATAATTTAGTGTTAAATAGCTTTTCGGACCCCAAACCATTGAGCAATAAGAGGACAGGCTTCCTGTACCCACCTAAGTTCAATACACCATCATTTCTTAATTTTATGGATACGCTGTAACCAATAGCAGTTGTCATTTTTTCTTTGTAAAAAAAATGTGGAGGTTTTAAAAGCACAAGTAGAAAATGGATACTATTTTTTTCATTGAGCGATTAACAATATTTCAGTTAAAAGTATGATTGTACTATAGTTATATCAGTACATCGATATGTCGGTTTATGGAATAAGAATTACAAATTTAATGAAATTGCGAGTTATTCCAACGAGATGGACATTAAAAATATTGCTTGTTAATATTGTATTAAAATACGAGAGACTGAAGTATTGCTGATAAGTAATGATCTGTCCCAATTTGGAAAGTATATTTTGGACAGGCTTCGTTTTACCTTCTCACCATACTGTTCCCTATATCTTGATGAGAGTGTTGCGAAGGAAGCCCTGATTGTAATACGACCTGTTGACTATTCTGTAGAGAAGGTTAAGTTCACCGGTACTTCCTGTGTTAAAAAGGGAGTGACCAATGCCGATGCTGTGTTTGTTTGAAAATGGAACACCTGAACGCTGTCAAATCGTGTACACAAAACAATGGAAATTAGACGCTATCATTTTCTTGATTTAATTTTGACACAGCATCTTCCAAATCCTCAGGAGTGTCAATGCCGATACTTTCCCTATGGGTCTCCACAGTTTTGATGGTATAGCCGTTTTCTACCCATCGTAATTGTTCCAAAGACTCTGCAAGCTCTAAAGTAGAGGGTGATAAAACAGTGATCTCTTCCAAAATGTCCCTTCTATAGGCGTAAATACCAATATGCTTGTAGCATTTCTCTTTTTGAAGCCACTCCTTCGGAGTCTTGTTTCTAAGGAAGGGTAGGGGACTCCGACTAAAGTAGATGGCCTCTCCGTGGAGGTTCCTAATGACTTTTACGGTATTGGGGTTTTGCCAAGTGGCTATATCCTTATACGTTTTGACGAGTGTGGCAATTTCTACCGTATCACTCAAGCAAGAGGCCAAAAGGTCGATTTGCTCTGGGGCAATAAAGGGTTCGTCCCCTTGGATATTGATAATATAGTCGAAATTGCCCCCGATAGATACTACAGCTTCGTGACAGCGATCGGTGCCGCTCTGATGATGAGTGCCTGTCATACATACTTTGCCGTCAAAAGCTTTGACGTGTTCATATATTTTGGGGTGGTCGGTGGCAACGACTACTTCCGAGAGCATCTTTGCTTTTTTTGCTTGGCGGTACACCCTTTCTATCATGGATTGCCCTTGAATATCGACCAGAGCTTTGGCTGGAAAGCGTGTGGAACCGTAACGAGCCGGAATAATACCTAGTATTGTTTTCATTTTTCTTTGTAAGGAAGCCTGATTATGGGATGGGCTATGTTTTAGGTTTCGGCCCCATCCTCGTGTACGGGATTTTTATCATCTACTTTCACCAGTAGGTCGGTGCCCTCATCGCTAATGACCAGAACGGCTAGCCCTTTTTCAACATAACCGTCACGGTTATAGGCATCGTACAGTTCTCCTTCTATCATGACCTTTCCGCTAGGGCGCAGTACGGTATGCGCTGTCCCCTTCTTGCCCACGAGTCCTGCTTTGTTGAAATTGGAAGTATAGCCACTTTCCTTGTCCAGCACATTGTTCAGCGCAATACGGCTGAAAGCTTTGGATTTTGCCAGTTGGGTACCACCGAAAAAAATCAAAACCCCAGAGGCAATAACCCCCAGAATAGCGGCAGAAGTCGCGGCAAAAAACTTGTCGGCACCTACGAAGGTGAAGTCGAAGAAGTCATTGTTCAGCATGACCAATATCAAAGAACCGACCATAAGTAGGATTCCCGAAATGCCCGCCATCCCAAAGCCGGGGATGACGAAGATTTCAACGGCAATCAGGCCAATACCGATGATAAAAGCCAATATTTCCCAGTTTTCCGCGAGTCCATTGATATAATAAGGTATAAAATAAAGCAAAGCGGCAATCAGAGCGGCCACTATGGGAAAGCCCATCCCGGGCGTCTGTAATTCAAAGTAGATGCCCCCAATGATGATCATTATGAGAATGCTGGCAATAAAAGGGTTCAGGACGATGTCAATGATTTTATCGGTGCCGCTTAAGGCATAGCGTTCTATACTGTAGTCCGTTACTCCATTTCGTTCCAGTATTTTTTCTATAGAGGCTACTTCCGCTTCACAATAACCATGTCGGATAGCATCTTTGGTAGAGAAGGTGATGACCTTGCCCGTTTTTGAAATACCTTCTATTTCTATACTTTCATCGACCATGGCTTCGGCGATGTCCGGATTACGCCCTGTGGCTTCGGCGGTAGACCGCATATTTGTCCTCATATAGGACTGATATTTGTCCGGAGCGGCGACGGCATCGGCAGTGACGACGGTAGCTGCACCGATACTGGCTCCACTGGACATATAGATACTGTCACAGGCGATGGAAATATAGGCACCGGCAGAGGCAGCATCGGTATTGATGAAGACCCAGACGGGAACGGTCAGTTTCAGCAGACGTTCCACGATGGCATTGGCATCGTTCACCGCACCGCCGTAGGTGTCCATATCGATGATGATATAGTCTGCTTTATTTTTTCTGGCCTCAGCCAGGCCCAGCTCCACATAGCGGTTCATCCTAGGGTCTATCTCATCACGGATTTCCAGTACCATGACCTTGCTCTTATCCTGTGCCTGACCTTGCAGCAACATCGGAATGACAAGGAGGGTACCAGCGAGAAATAAAAGTGATTTCTTGCAAATGTTCATGTTGTTCAATCCTTTTCTGGAGTATCAGTATAAAAATAGAGAAAGCCAAAGGTTAAAAATAATATTTCATTACAAAGAACGATTATTATTTTATTTGAATGTCCTGTTTTACTTTTGAGACTATATAGACTGTTTTGAAAAAAAATATTTTAGAATCTGTTATCGCTTATTTTGACTGTGGTATCAATGACACTGATAGTAGCGCTATCAGTGGAAATTTCAACAAAATGAGGCATCAAAAGATTACATATAGCAAAGCGTATGATAGAGAACGTATTCAACTTGAGGTAAGTAAGTGTCGTACGTGCGAATTCCATGTAATCATTAAAAATCAGCATTATCCACATAAAAATAAAAGATACACCGTTTAAAACAGTTCCTACAACTAAACAGAACTCAGTGGCCCCTTCTCCGGAAATCACCTTTCAGCATCGCTTCGATGCAACGATATGGAATATCGTCCCCTTCTTGGATAGGGACAGGATAGTAATGGAAATCAGGGATGCCACGCTACATCGCGTAGAGTTCGTCCTTATGGATCTGGTGAGCAAAACATTACGACCTTGTTTGAAAGGCCAAAAGCTGACCTGGTGGACGAGTATTATCGAAGCGCAAGGGGACGTTATGGTCATACAACAGTTTCACGATACGGAAAATGTGGACGATAAGTCTATTTTAGGTATGGACATGGAGCGGGACAAGCTATTGTGGAAATACGATAAATGTGATTTTGTGCGCATTCATGAAGGGAAAATGATCTGCGCCTATCGAACGGAAGAAGATACGGTATATAGTACCGTCGATTTGGTGACCGGGGAGCGTAAACGTATTGATAAAGAGTTGACTATGTCATCGGGACAACAAAATACAGCACCATCCAAAAATAATACGATAGGCTATCCGTTGCAATACATGGAAGGGCATGCCTATTTCGATACGGTCGGCACATTCCTAAAAGATAAGGTGGGGCAGCCAGCTCAGGGAGCTATAGAATATGCGGAAGTCGCTCACCTAGAAGTGTTGGACGAGGGCATGATTATCTCTTATTATGTAGGTGAAGCTCACAACTTGGCCAATTTTTTGATAGTTTTAGACAGTAATGGAAATATCGTGCTCAAGGAGCTACTGGATGAAAAACTGAAAGGAATAGGACTGGGTACATTTTTCATCATGTCAGGACACCTTGTCTATGTTAGAAATAAGAGAGAATTAGTCATTTATTGACCATAAGTATGATTAGAGTTATGAAATCAACAGTTAGTGCTTTGTTTTTTTTGATGTTGTCCTTCTCGACCATGGCTGCTATTGCCCCTTTGGACTCCATAGGCATCGAAAAGAAGGATGGCCGATTGTTCATTGTCCATGAAGTGGAGGAAAAAGAAACCGCCTACGCCATCTCGCGACGCTACCAAGTAGAGGTAGCTAAGATATACCGGTATAATCCAGGGACAGATTCGGGCTTGAGCATCGGCCAGCGACTGTACATCCCCTTTCAGGGGACAAGGCAGAAAAATTCGGATTTGATACACACAGTAGGCGAAAACGAAACACTGTACAGTATCGCCAGACGCTACGGTACGGACTATGCCTCTTTAAAAAAGCTAAATGGTCTAAAGGATAACAACGTATCCGTAGGCCAGCAACTGAAAATCAAACTATCAGCTACTATAGATGGTAAAAATAAGACGGTTGCGGCATCAAGCCCTACCGAAACAAAGGCCGTAGAAAATTCGGCCCTGCCAAAAAAGCATACTGAGGCCAAAACCCATATTGTAGAAGCCGGTCAGGGCTTGTATTCCATTTCCAAACGGTATGGGGTTAGTCAGCAGGATATTATGCGGTTCAATAAGATGGAGGACTTCAGCCTTAAAGTAGGACAGGAGCTTTATGTCAGTGATCCGCGTTTGGTAGCAACGCAAGAAAATACAACAGCAACAAGTACGATAGGAACAGGCCCGGCTACACAACCATCTGGAGTGGAGTTTACGGCCAAGGAAGATACTCCAGTGAAAGAAAGTGCCCCCAAGACTCCGCAAACCATTGTCATTGATCCCATAAATAAGGCCACAAAGATAAGTGACTTTAAAGAAATAGAAGAAAATGGACTAGCAGAAGCCATACCCGGCTCGGAAGATACACGTAAGTACCTCGCTCTGCACAAGACGGCCAAAGTGGGTACCGTACTTCGGGTAAGAAATGAAATGAACAACCAAGAGGTATTTGTCCGGGTGCTGGGAAAATTGCCACAAACGGCGACAGGTAGTGATGTCATCATCCGTTTGTCGAAAGCGGCCTATGATCGACTGGGGGCTATAGACGATAAGTTCAGGGTAACACTATCCTACATACCATAGCCTTTACCATTTTTTTCTCCGGTAGAAAACGATGATAAGACAGCTGGATACCCATGATTTCGACCCCCAAAAAATTGACTACCGAAAACCTGCCCGAGCTCAAAGATTTTCTGGAACGGAAAGTACAGGAGTACAACCGTCCTTGGTTCATAGAAAATGACCCCATCTCTATTCCACATCGCTTCGAAAAAAAGCAGGACATAGAAATCTCCGGGTTTTTTGCGGCCATACTGGCTTGGGGCCAAAGGGTGACCATTATCAATAAGTGTTCAGAGCTACTGGAGATGATGGACAATAGTCCGCATGACTTTATGCTCCATCACCAAGAAAGGGATCTTATACCTTTCGAGAAGTTCAAGCATAGGACATTCAATGCCACTGACGTGCTCTATTTCATTCATTTTTTTAGTTGGTACTATAAGAAGTATACCTCTCTCGAAACGGCCTTTACCATGAATCCATCAGAAGATAGTACCGACGTGGCACCGGCGCTGACATACTTTCACGAATTCTTTTTTAGCCTGCCCGACGCGCCAAAAAGAACCCGAAAACATGTGGCAACGCCACTACGAAAATCGGCCTGTAAGCGTATCAATATGTTTTTGAGGTGGATGGTCCGTAAGGATGACAAAGGAGTGGATTTTGGGCTATGGGCCTCACTTAGACCCTCACAGTTAGTGTGTCCCTGTGACCTTCATGTCGACAGGGTCGCTAGAATGCTGGGATTGATACAGCGAAAACAGACCGACTGGCTCACCGCCAAAGAACTGACCGATAACCTGATACTCATGGATGCCGATGACCCGGTAAAGTATGATTTTGCGCTATTCGGCTTGGGGGTAGAGGCGAAATTCTAAAAATTTACACGAAATGTCCTTGGCGACGGAGCTTGTAGACAAAAATAATCGGACAAGGATATTTAACCCGGACCATGCATTGGAAAATCTACTGCGTATCTAAATAGCTGCAAACCGGTCGTTGCACTACGTTTTTTGAATCCACCATAGCGGTACTATGCCAAATCCAATAAAACTCCCTGATTTATTGGTATTTAGAACCTCATTACGAAGTTCCAACGCATGATCCGGGTTTAAGGTTTGTCATCTTCACATGCTATTGATTCGGGCTTAGGCCAAACGCTGTCTATAGCGAAAAGTCCAAATGAACCCCTCACCAATATACTTTCGGTATGGCGAAGGGGCATTTTTAGGAAGACTGCCTCTTTTTCCGTTTTGTTTTTTGGAAGAGGCCTTATACCAAAATAGCTTTTAAAATCGCCTATCTTCCTGTTCATTATGCTTCACTCTGCGTTGATAATCCTCGGGATAGCGCTGCTATCCCTGCGGTTCCCGCCTTGATTGAAAAAAAAGATCCGCGGAATCTTATACGACATTTGTAACCTAAATTTGTATTACTTCCAAGTCTCAGGACTGAGCCGCCAAGATTGTAAACGCTCCATTTGCGAGGTATTGATATAGTCTCTACCCAAAGCCTCACCCAGTATATGGTCATAATTGCTCAGGTAAATCAGGTCGATGCCGGCTTTACGGAAATTATCATCAGCGATGGGGAAGCCATAAGTGAAGATAGAGGCCATCCCAAGTACTTCAAAGCCCTCGCTTTGGAGCGCCGTAGCTGCTTTTAGTGAACTACCACCCGTTGAGACGAGATCTTCCAGTACGACTACCTTTTGACCGGGACTGATTTTCCCTTCTATAAGGTTTTCCATACCATGCCCTTTGGGACTGGAGCGTACATAGATAAAAGGCAGACCGAGCTTATCCGCTACTAGAGCTCCTTGAGGGATACCGGCCGTGGCTACACCTGCGATGGCTTCTACTTTGGGGTAATAGGTATTGATCATTGAAGACAGAGCCTCTTTGATATAGATCCTTGTATCGGGGAAAGATAGCGTTATCCTATTGTCACAGTAAATGGGGGACTTCCAACCCGAACTCCAAGAAAAGGCTTCATCGGCATTGATTTTTACGGCTTCGGCATCCAATAATAAGGAGGCTACTTTTTTTCCTAATTCATGTTTCTTCTCATCGCTATACATGTCGCGAATTTATTGATAAAAAAACAATTTCTATTTGTAGGCTTCCAAATATTTCATTGCTTTGTGCTTCTCATTCCCATAAAACACAGCCAACGATGAACCTATTTATCAATAATGTAGTACTGCACCTACTACGCAGAAAAGCTACTCTGGAAACAACCCATTTTGATGAGATTTTCCTACAGTTTCCTGAAGAAAATGCTTTTGCCATGATGAAAGGGAAAGTACTGGTAAGGAATGCCGATAAGGATCTAGAAAAAGCGATGCTACTGCTGCGTCAGCATACCTTTACTGAGCCTTTGACACTGGTACTGCAAGTCGATGAGTACAAGAAAGCAAAGAACAGTGTGAAATCGATGTTCAAGATCGTAAAAGCAGCAGGAGGTATCGTCGAGAAGGGGGAGCAGATACTGATGATTTATCGATTGGGAAAGTGGGATCTCCCCAAGGGGAAGCTGGAAAAAGGAGAATCAATGGAAATAGCGGCGGTCAGAGAGGTGGAGGAAGAATGTGGAGTACAGGTAATGCGCCACCAGAAAATAGCTACTACCTGGCACAATTATACCATGAACGGTAAAGCTATATTGAAAAAAACGAAATGGTATCGAATGACATTGCTGGATGAGCGAAACATGCAACCGCAAACAGAAGAGGATATAGAACGAGTACAGTGGATGACCGAAAATGAGGTGAGTGAATCAATGACAAACTCATACCTTTCCATAGCTTTTGTTATAGGAAAATATTCTGCGGGTAAGCAGAATAACGGTTAGTGAGAATGGGTGGAAGAAATCTGTACACTCTTCTTATGCAGGCAAAGTATCGCTGATCGGGTAGGGTAGAAATTCACTGACTTCCCCTCCATACTTATGGACTTCCCTGATAATACTGGAACTGACAGCCGCAAATTTTGGTGAAGTAATCAAAAATACGGACTCTAGATTTTTATTCAGATGGCGATTGACCTGTGATATACTGTTTTCATATTCAAAATCGGTTGTGTTTCTCAAGCCTCTCAGCAAAAAACGTGCATCGAGTTTCTTCGCCAGCTGCGCTGTTAATTCATTATAGACCAGAACGCGTACATTATCATAGCCCTTGAAAGTCATTTCGATACACTTGACCATCATATCAATATCAAAGTACCTTTTGTTTTTTTGACTGTTATGTCCTACGCCTATGATGATTTCGTCAAACATATCCATGCCTCTCAGGACAATATCTTCATGTCCTTTGGTAAATGGGTCGAAGGAACCGGGAAAAATAGCGACTCGTTTCATCGTAATGGTGTCGTTTCAGAGATGAAAATTGGGTAGAGAGGTTTATAAGAACTCTTTAGAAGAAAAGGGACGATAGACCTCAAGCATATCATTAGGCATTTTGTTCACTTGGTTGATCATTAAATACACGAAATTAATGATTATTCGCAGAGGTAGGTATTGTATAAGTCATAGAAATGATGGTCTTGGACCTCGTCGAACGTAAAACCGAATTTAAGAAATGAAGGCCTTTTACCGAAAGAAATATTTTTGATGAATTTACTGAATTCATTATAATGCGGTGACTTCTTTCCAATATAGCCCCATAGGATTACTTTAGTATCGGCTTGTTCATAATCCAAGCCTTTCATCACTAGCATGGTGTACTTCAAATAGTCCGAGAACTGTTTTATGGCAAATTGATTATAATACTCAAATCTACCTTGCCTCAAGGTGATGATATGCAATCGAAACCGGTCAACATAGAGGTATATAGCACTTTCAGACTGTTCTTTTTGAAACAAGGCCCCTTCGATAAGTGCAGCAGATTGGTGGGTCATCTCCACGTCGATACTGGGATATATCGACCGAATCCAACGCAGTAGATTTTTATTGACAGCAAAGACAGTCACCGCGTTAAACTGCTTATTTTCGTAATACAGAACATCTTCGGTATCCAGATTGACCTCACAGTTGAGTTTGATGTATTCGTAAAGTGCGTCTTTTGCAAAAAGAGGAGCTGGGACATGGGAAAATTTGCTGCTCTTGAACGAAAATCGGACCGATTTCCAAAAACCGGCCATGAGAAGATGATGCGCTTCAAATAGTTTTCCCAATACTTCTATCAGGGCACTATGTGATTTGACACTGGATAATATATAATCTTCTAATAAAAGGCATTGTTGATTACGTGTATCAATGATACACAGCTGAAAATCCCTCACCCCTATCTGAAGGGATAAGTGATAGTTTTGAAGGTCATCGACATTAAATCTAGAGTCTTTGACCTTCTTAATAAGTTTGTAACCGATGACCGTCTGTTCCAAATTTTACTCCCAGTTACCTGATGTTTTTACGTCTGTTCTTGATCCAAAACGCAGAGGCTTTTTGTTCACTGCATTGTTACTTTCCTTGCGAATAGGATTGATAGGGGCGGTATCCTTTACTTCAATGACATCGATCAAAATGCCTCTGTTCTCGATTTCATCGGCATAGATGTCAAAGGTTTTATCCTCACTGCCGGGAATGTACTTCAACTGTGAGAAATCCATATCCTTGTAAGGAGTACTACCAAACAGAGAATCCAATACGGGACGTGTTCCGAGTGTATCGATATCCACAACCACACTGTCAGCTCCATAATCTAAGGTAATGACCTCTTCCGATTTCTGAGTGATGTAAAATGTTCCATTTTCAACGAACGAAGCTAATTTACCCCAGTCCGAAGTATATTTTCCATTGACAGCCAAGTAAGCAAGCTCGGCTTTTTTAATCATTTCCAAGCGTTCGATGACCTTGGCCTCTACAGCCTTGATTTTTTCTTTTTGGTCTACGGTAGACTTGATGCTATGTACAAGATACCATCCCATAGCAACAGCCACAAGAAGTAATAATATGGAAAATATTCTGGTAGTAGTCATTTTTGTTTATTTTGATGCAATTATAGAAATTTTGTCCTGCAAAACATAATTAATTATCCAGCTATTTTAGCTAATTATTCTTCAAATTTAAAATATCCTCTCATTTTTAGTAAATCCTCTGGATGAGTACATAGGGTGAATAGATGATGAAGGGATTTTATGGGCATAATCCTCAAATCCGCGAAAGTCACAAAATGCACCTCCTTAATAATCTGTTCCGTGCTTTTGTGCTCGGGGTCAAAACCTCTGAGTAATGTACCGCTCACCTTATGGACAACGAAGAACAACTCTATACTATGTAAGGGAGGAGAAAGGAACTCAAAAGTAAACAAATGTTCTCCGACCGCTATATCTAGGCCCGTCTCTTCTTTGAACTCAAGGACCAATTGTTGTTCGACGGTTCGACCAAAATCCAATCCACCACCGGGAGGTGCCCATAGCGTACCTGTTTCTCCTAGTCCTTCATGACGTACCAAAAGTACACTGTCCTGTTCTATAAGAAGACCGCAGGACCGTATTCGAATCCTACCGCCATAGTGAGTGATGATGTTCTTGTCCGGTTTCATAGAAGATATGCAAACAATTATAAGGGCTAAAGCGCAAAAAAAAACTACGTTTCCTTTATTTTTTTGTGTTCAGGGGCTGTTTTGAGGTTATGATTGAATTTTGTTGTCGCTTATTTTGAGTGGGACCGAGCGTTGAGAATATGTCCTTGAAGTCATTTTTAGTGAAGGGGCCGGTCTGCCGCGCAGGAGTAAGCGCCTGGCTGGCTTCAGGCGAAAACGGAGTTCAGGGCGGATAGAGAACATATTGACCACGATTTCAACGATGAAAACGCAACACGTCCTATAGGTTGGCCGACTGTTAAAATCAGTAGTATAGTTAAGTATATAAGTTTGAAATAGCAATAAATCAGGGAGTTTTATTGGATTTAGCATAGCACCGCTATGGTGAATTCAAAAAACGTAGTGTAACGACGGGTTTGCAGCTATTTAGATCCGCAGTAGATTTTTCAACGCATGATCCGGATTTAACGATTTCTGCGTCAGAAGAAGTGCATGAGAATACAAAAGAGATACCCTTCAAAACAGTCTTTTTACCCTATTTTGATGGTCGCTAGAGAAGAACTTCGGACTTCCGGGCAGCAATGCTTTGTAACTGATGTCCGTACATCTATCTTTGAAGGACAAGGGTGAAGTACATCCACGCCATGTATAGAAATACTGATAACATTGCCGAACCCATCTCAAATACTTCGCAATAAATTTGCACATAAGCCTACTTCCGGACAGGACCGGCTCTTCGTTCTCATGGATGATTTTCTAAAGGGCAGTAAGCAAGATAGGCTTATCATGATGGTAAGGGGCTATGCGGGTACAGGAAAGACATCGGTCATCAATGCCCTCGTCAATACTTTGCCTCAGTTCAATCATCATTTTGTATTAATGGCCCCTACAGGGCGTGCCGCGAAAGTGATGTCGGCCTATGCCAATCGACTGGCTTTTACGATACACAAGAGGATATATAAGAAATCAGCCCATCCCGAAACGGGAGCAGTGAGATTTGCGCGTCAGCGAAACTATGCCAAAAACACCGTTTTCATAGTGGATGAAGCCTCAATGCTATCCGAGGCTTCGGGTTTTGGGAAGACGGGGCTACTGACCGATCTGATCGATTATATCTTTCAGGACCAGAGCAACAAATTACTGCTCATCGGTGATGGGGCGCAGTTGCCACCGGTAGGCCAAGATACCAGCGTAGGGCTGGACGAGACCTATCTGAGCCATCAGTTCAGGGCAAAGGTGATCAGTGTCAACCTAACGGAAGTGATGCGACAAAGCTTGGATTCGGGAATCCTATACAATGCTACTTCCTTGAGAGGCCTCTTACAACAACAGAAGCCTGATATACATTTTGTGACCAAAGGTTTTACGGATACCTACAAAATGAATGGGGACAAAATGGAAGATGGCCTACGCTATGCCTATGATAAATATGGCGTGGAAAACGTTATCGTCATCTGTCGGTCCAACAAATCGGCCAACCAGTATAATCAATACATCAGGATGCAAATCCACTTTTGTCAAGAAGAGCTGGAGGCGGGTGATCTATTGATGGTCGTCCGTAACAATTATTTTCATGTACCCGAAGGCACTCCGGGCGGGTTCATTGCCAATGGAGACTTCGCGGAAATCAGGAAAGTGATGAATTTTGAAGAGATGCATGGCTTTCGATTCGTCACTCTGCAACTGGCCATGGCCGATTACCCCGACCGGGAACCTTTCGAAGCCAAGGTAATGTTGGACACCCTCTCATCGACCAGTACCTCTTTGTCTACCGAAGACAACCAGAAACTGTATGCGAGTGTACTCTTGGACTACCAAGAGCTATCTACCAAAAAGGAAAGAAACGAAGCACTCAAAAATGACCCATACCTGAATGCACTGCAGGTAAAGTTTGCCTATGCGCTGACCTGTCATAAATCACAAGGAGGACAGTGGAAGGCCGTATTTGTCGATCAAGGCTATCTTACCGACGAACTTTTGGACACTGGTTATATCCGCTGGCTGTATACTGCCATCACCAGGGCTACGGATGAACTGTTCCTAGTGAACTTCCGGCCGCAATTCTTCGTGAATAACGAGAATTAAAATCGGCAGGATTGTTGATATTACATTTTTGGATTATATTTGTTAATAAACATATAGTGATTATAACGATTTTTACTATAAGTTTGGTGATGGCCCAGTGCTGTCAATTCTAAGAAACGTTTTGTGGGAAGGATTCGTTTATAAATTAAGCGCAGTTAGTTCTTTTCCAACTTGTCAATAAATTTAAACAACACATCCAGATGAATTTCAACATGAAGACATTAGTAGTTTTAATCATGGGGACCTTTATGGTCTACTGTGCAGCGGCTCAGGAAGCAGCTATGCCCGAAGTTACAGGGCCTCAGATTACATTCGAAGAAACCACGCATGATTTTGGTGATATTTACCAAGGCGATAAGGTGGAGTATGAATTCGAATTTACGAATACGGGTAAAGAGCCTTTGATGATTTCCAATGTTCAGGTGACCTGTGGTTGTACTGCGAGCTATTATCCTAAGGATCCTGTACCTCCCGGAAAGACCGATAAGCTTAAAGTTACCTTTAACAGCACAGGTAAAATGGGAAAACAGAATAAGGTTGTAACCATTGTTTCCAATGCTGCCGGAGCGAATAAAGTAACCATCGTCTCCAATGTACTTCCGGCCAAAACAGATGACGGACGATAGAGACCGATTTAAAAGAAAAAATTAAAAAGCCCACTCTTTACGATTGGGCTTTTTTTATGCTCAAAAAGGGAACGCTGCGGAACAGTCCCTTATTTTTTTGGCAGTTGCAGTGCATAGGCGAAAAGCAGACCCCATGCCACAATGAAACAGGCACCGCCCAAAGGGGTAACGGCCCCCAATATCCCAATACCCGAAAAGCAGAGTACATACAAAGATCCGGAAAATAGCGCGATTCCTATGATCATACCTATAGCAGCGCGGTTGAGATGCCGGTGAGGGCGTATCTGCATCAGTAGGGCAATGGCCAATAGGGCCAGTGTATGATAAAATTGATATTTAACAGCGGTTTCAAACGTAGCCAATCGACCCGTCGCCTCTAGCATGGGTTTGAGTGCATGGGCCCCAAAAGCCCCTATGCCTACGGAAAACATGCCCGATAGGGCCGAAAACAATAGTGTGATTCTTTGCATATTCTATAGGCTATAAATTCATTCGATAGTGATGGATACTAAGGTAATGCACGGATAAGAGATATGTAATCAATGCTCACTAAATAAAAAAGCACAAAGCCTTGTTTTTGCTTTGCGCTAATTAGAATGGTATCTGGTATTGCTACAGAAGAGAGGCAGGCTTCTATTCGATGCCCAAAAGCTCTACTTCGAAAATCAGGGCTGCATGAGCAGGAATATCATTGCCCGCACCCCGCGCGCCATAGGCGAGATCAGAGGGGATAAAAACTTTCCATTTGTCACCAACGGACATCAATTGTAGGGCCTCGGTCCAGCCTTTGATGACTTGTCCCACACCGAAAGTGGCCGGCTCTCCACGCTTATAAGAGCTGTCAAAAACTTTTCCATCGAGTAGTTGTCCTTTGTAATGTACCTTTACGCGATCACTTGCCTTGGGCTTGGGGCCTGTGCCGGACTTGAGTACGCTATATTGAAGGCCGCTGGCCGTAGTGTTTACCCCCTTCTTTTTCTTGTTTTTTGCAAGGAACTTGACCCCTTCTTCTTTTAGATGAGCTGTCTTCTCCTCGTTGATACGCTGAAACTCCAAAGACAAAAACTGACGGGATTCGTCCTGACTCATTTGAGCTTTATCGTATAATACATCTTCGATGGCCTGGCGCATGGCATTGGGCCGGAGTACGACGCCCTGATTTTCCATATCTTCCGCCATGCTGACCCCCAAAGCATAACTGATTTTTTGTTGTGGATTTTTCAGGTCGAGCTTATTCCCCTTGTTCATGACCCCCTCTTTGGCGGCCGCCATTTTCTCTTGTAATAGCCCTGCCTTACTATCAAGTGCCCTTTTTTCTTCTTCCAGTGCTTTTTGTCGCTCTTCCAGTGAAGAGACCTTTTCCGTTAGCGCTGTTTTTTCCTTTTCCAGGGTTTGTTTTGTCCCTTCCAGGCTTTGGACATTCTCTTTCAGGGCGGCAACTTCCTTGATCAGGTCCTTTTTCTTCTGGGCAAAACCCATAGTACTCATTCCGATGATTAGAATGCCAATAATAATATGCTTTTTCATTATTTTGATGGTTTGTTATTTGTCGATATGATAGGACGTTTTTTATGGTGCCCAAAAGCCATTGACGATGGTAAGGTAGTATGCTTCAGACCACATCAGTAAACAGAAACTGTTGTTGAGTTGCTAGTCGGCTGAACTGATTCGATGCTAATAACGAGAAACTACAATCCTAGTCTGTAAAGGGGCGAAATTAGAAAAAATCAATGGAACTAGAAAAAAAAGGAGCCTAACTGTGAGGTATATTCGACAAAGCAACTGACCATAGGTGAAGATAAACCAAAGACTCGACGAATATCCATAGATGTCCTTTGGCATGCCAAGAGACTGTTTTAATACTCAAGAAAAAATGAAATGGTAAACCTGACAGGCAATGGCCAAGGAGAAAACCCGTATAGTGTTGGACCGTTACGGGTAGACTTGTCATTAGGAGCTTTAGAAAATAGTGGCACCTAAGTCCACAAATCATCTTGTCCCAAATCAATTGCGTTTAGGTATAAACGGTATCTCTTTCACTTTCATTTGGTCAGTATTGATTTTTGATCGTCGCATGGAATTCGCAGTACTAACATTTACCTTAAGCGAATTACTTTTTCGATGATATTCATTGCTATATGCCCTTCTTTTGGCGTAGGATTTCGTTGAGAATCCGCAGATAGCGCTGCTATCCCTACGGTTCTCGCCTTGATTGAACCCAAATTGATCGATAGAAATCGTGATGAGCGTATAAAGTGTACTAAAATCAGTGGTTTAGGAGAGGAGGCTTAATGGATGATCAAGGTGTAAAACCTGCGTAGCGTAAAACCGCTGACTTTGAAGCAATTTATGTTCGGAATAGAAAGGTTATTGATCATTTTGGATTTAACACTCGGCCCTACTCAAATGAGCGATAACAGATTCTAAAATAATTTTTTAATAACTTCTTTGAATCCTGGTGAAGGTCCTGGGTTTTGCCCAATGAACTCAATACTTCCAAATGGAAAACTAAGGTATAAGCAGACCAAGGCCGTCTAAACAAACGATGAAGACGGCCCGGCTTATAGCAATAAGTGATTGCTAACGTTTACTTTTTTCTGGAGTTCAACTGTGCATCCCGTGTATTCTTTTGAACAGCTATGGCCGCGAACAGGCTCAGTGTAAAGGACATTCCGTAAAAACCTTTCTCGCTCAGGCTCAGTTCGGCATTCCATAGGCCGATGATCAAGAGCAGGATGGCCATCAATGTAGCCACCCAACTTACACCATAGTAGATGTCCGTGACAGGGATGCCTTCCAGTCTATCGCGAACACTCTTCTGTACTGAGATGGCCGCGAACAGACCGAACATCAAAGTGGCGAAATAGTAGCCTTTTTCATTCAGGAGCATGTCTACGTTCCATAGACCGATAACAAAAGCGACCATACCGGCTAATAAGGCTATCCAAGATGCGCCTATAAAGGCATTGGAGGGCTTGCTGCCATTGCTCACACGTTCTTTTTTCTCATCGCTGACAGAGGATGGTTCACTGCTACTTTTTCCAAGATTATCCGAGTATGTAAATGTTTGCTTGTTCATAATATGTTATAGTATAATGTGTCGATTTACTCAATTTCACCAGATGTACCTCCCACTGGGATGGTTTGCTGTGCTGTGGTTCATACTTACGGGATAAGAGAGGTGTAAGATGTTCTTTTTAGAATGTATATATTGAAAAAACGTATTTTATAAAATATGTAAATAGTTGATTTTTATACATAATAGTGATATTATTGACAGTAAATACGTATTTTTAATTATGGATAATCTGCAGGAGATAGTACAGGGTCTTCCGGAAGATGCCTGTCATCATTTTCTCTTTTTTGCCCGTCGTTTGAAGCAAAAGAAGGATAGAAAGGACCTGTTGCTGTTTCAGCTGATGCGGGACAGCAAAGCTTCGGATTCCAAAAAATACATGATGGAGCTTTATGGACGTCATGAGCCGAATTCCTATCACGCTATAAGAAAGCGCCTGTTCAAACAACTGACCGATTTTCTGGTACTCTACAGAATGGAAGAAGATACAACCGGTGCTGCTAAGGTGATGGGCATACTTTCCCTGATCCGCTATCTCTTCGAGCAGAAGAACGATCGTCTGGGCTGGCATTACCTACGCAAAGGTGAGCGTATGGCATGGGACAATGAACAGTATGACCTGCTCAATACACTTTATCGCCTGCAAATCGGCCATGCCGATAGTGAGTTTGCCCCCGAGCTGTCATTGATTCTTGAGCAAAGGGACAAATCCCGTAGTGCGGCCGATAAGGAGGAACGGGCCGAACTGGCATTTATCATTATCAAAAGAAAACTGGAGAAAGTCAGGCTGGAAAGTAGAACCTTGGATTTTGAGCGGCACATCTCCGAAGTACTCCGGGAACTGGGCCTAGAGCAGGAAATGCAGCTCAAACCCAAGTACCTGTACCATATGCTGTCCATGGTCCGAAGTGTCATCTTGGCTAAAAAGGACTTCCATGCCTTCGAACCCTACATGATCCAGCAGTATCAACTGCTGGAGAGGGCGGGGGCATTCACGAAAGCATATCACTATTATAAGCTGAGTATTCTGTACATGCTCTGTCATGTGCTCTACCGTAACCGCAAGTTCGAAGCTGCTTTAGCCTATTTGCAGAAAATGGAACAGGGTCTGAAGGAGTTCAAGGGAGCTTTTGGACCCAAGTTTCAAGTAAAATATACCTTGCTCCTCTCGGGAGTCAACAGTTACCTTGGCGATAGCAGTACTGCCATCCGTCTACTCGAAGACCTATTGAAAGACTGTACATATCTCAAAGAAGAAGAACGACTGGGGACCTTACTCAACGTAGGCTTATACTATTTTCAGCAGGGAAATTTGAAACAGGCCAACGCCATCAGTGTAAGGATAGGGCATAGCGACTACTGGTGCGAAAAAAAGATGGGTAGGGAATGGCTTATGAAAAAACAACTCATGGAACTCATCGTACAATACGAACTGGGCCATACGGATATCGTGGCCCTACGCCTGAAACAGTTCCATAAGCGTTACCAAGATTTGTATGATCATCCTATCTATCAAAGGGTGGAAGCTTATGTCGGGTTTATCCATCGACTGATCACAGAGCCGGATTGTTATCTGGACGAGGCGTATCAAATGGAACTGATGACAGGACTGACCCGGATTGCCAAGGACAGGGAAGACTTGCAGGCCATCACTTTTTACAGTTGGCTCAAGTCCAAATTCCTACAAAAGGATTTTTACGATACCTTGCAGGAAACGGTGGGTACATAGCCGATCAGAGGACAAGGTCTATCCTCGCGCACCGAAGATAGCACTGCCTACACGGATAAGGCTGCTTCCTTCTTCTATAGCAATTTTATAATCGCCGCTCATGCCCATCGACAGTTCTTTCAGGTCTATACTTTTACCACTGATACCGATTTTGATTTTATCGAAAAAGGTCTTGAGTCCTGCAAATTCCTTTCTTATCTTAGTATCGTCCTCGCTATTCGTGGCCATGCCCATCAGACCTTTAATACGGATATGTTTTAGATTTTTTAAGTCATCGGACTGTAATAGCGCTTCTGCTTCTGCTTTCGATAGACCAAATTTGGTCTCTTCTTCCGCGATATGTATCTGTAGGAGACAGTCGATGCTACGTTCATGCTTTTTGGCCTGTTTATCGATTTCCTGTAGGAGACGGAGACTGTCCACGGCATGGATCAAGTGGACAAAAGGAGCGATATACTTCACCTTGTTACGCTGGAGATGGCCTATCATATGCCATTGGATATCTTTTGGCAGTGCTTCGGCTTTCTCGGCCAGTTCTTGTACCTTGTTTTCGCCAAAATGACGGATGCCTTCGTCATAGGCTGCTTGTAGTGCATCGATGGGTTTGGTCTTGCTTACGGCAATAAGGCGACAATCACTGTCATTTAAGTAATTTTGGAATGTGGAAATATTATTTTTGATATCCATTGTTTAATTTTAACAGTATAATAGAATGGACGTAACTCATTTATGCCCCTGCACCGACAAATATAAGTGAAATTTTAAACGAGTTCATATGCCTCTTTTGGGTTCTTTATTGAAGAAAGGAATTAAGCTGCGTGAAAGTCTGGATCAAGAATATAGCTCTCCTTTGGAGCTACAGAAAAACGAACTTCGCAAGTTGATGATCATGGCGGAGCAGACACAATTTGGGTTGAATCATCGATTTGATGCCATCCTTCCCACTTTTCGTGGAAACTGGGACAAAGCCTTTTATAGGGCATATCAAAGTCAGGTGCCTTTGCATAATTACGATTCGATGTATAAAGGCTGGTGGAAAAGAGCACAGAACGGAGAGGCCAATGTATGCTGGCCGGGCAAGGTCAAGTATTTTGCCTTGAGTTCGGGAACCTCGGGAGCCGCCTCCAAATACCTTCCCATTACCAAAGATATGGTGAAGGCCATACAGAAAACGAGTATACGGCAGATCATGACCCTATCCAAATACGATATGCCCAGTAAGCTGTTCAGTGCGGGTATCCTTATGCTCGGAGGGAGTACCCACCTGAACAAGAAAGGACGGTTTTTCGAGGGTGATCTGAGCGGTATACAGGCTGCACAGTTACCCTTTTGGTTTCAGCATTTTTATAAGCCCGGGAAGAAGATCGCCAAGACCCGCGACTGGGAAGACAAGCTCAATGAGATAACCCGTCAGGCTCCCGAATGGGATATCGGCATCATTGTCGGCGTACCGGCATGGATACAGATACTCATGGAGAAAATCCTCGACTACCATAACTTGGACCATATACATCAGCTATGGCCCAACCTAAGTGTATACGTGCATGGTGGTGTGTCTTTCGACCCCTATCGAAAAGGGTTCGAAAAACTGCTGGGCCGACCCATCAAATACATTGAGACCTATTTGGCCTCCGAAGGTTTCATCGCTTTTCAGTCCGAGCCCGATACCAAATCCATGCGATTGGTATTGAACAATGGTATTTTTTACGAATTTGTACCCTTTGATGAGCACAATTTTACGGTAGATGGCGAGTTGAAAGAGGAGGCCCGGACTTTGATGATCGACGAAGTAGAACTCAACAAAGAGTATGCCCTGCTGATGTCCACCTGTTCAGGTGCTTGGCGCTACCTTATCGGTGATGTGGTCCGATTTACCTCCATCGATACCCCTGAGGTCGTGATTACCGGAAGAACAAAACACTTTTTGAGCCTTTGCGGCGAACACCTGTCCGTAGACAATATGAACAAGGCCATCGAGCTGGTCTCCGAGGAGCTGAACATCAGTATCAAGGAGTTTGCGGTCTCCGGTGTGCCTTATGATACGCTGTTTGCGCATAACTGGTATATCGGTACCGATGACCATGTTTCGGTCGATATCCTCAAAGAGTGCCTGGACCGCCAGCTAAAAAAACTGAACGATGACTATGCCGTCGAAAGAAGTGCGGCCCTGAAAGAGGTATTTGTGGAAGTGCTGCCCGTAGATTGTTTTTATGGGTGGATGGAATCAATAGGTAAAGTAGGAGGACAGAACAAATTTCCGAGGGTACTACAGAAAAACCAGTTGAAGGACTGGCAGTCTTTCCTGGATTCCCTACAGCTATCGAGATAGTGCATGATGGCGATTTTGGATGGTCTCCTTTTGGGTCTGATGCTCAGTATCATGATAGGACCTGTCTTTTTTATGCTCTTACAAGTGAGCTTGGAAAAAGGTTTTTTTCAAGGACTAATTGTGGCATTGGGAATCAATGCCAGTGATATCACCTATATCCTACTTCTGCACTGGGGAACTTCCTATTTTATACCCACTTCTTTTCTCAAGTCCTACATTCCTTTCCTCGGAGGTTCGGTGTTGATTGTATTCGGATTACTGTTACTTCTCCGTAAAGAGAATGCCGATAACAGTAAGGACTTATTGATAAAGAGAAACGGAAACGGGTTCCGTTATTTTACAAAAGGATATCTCATCAATTTGACCAGTCCCTTCGTGCCCATATTCTGGTGGGCTACGGTATCCATGGTTTCCGGCAAATACGGGTTGGGAAGTAAAGGTGATGTTTTCTTTTTTGTAACGGCACTGTCCACCGTGTTGAGTGTGGACATGGGCAAAGTCTATTTGGCAGGTAGGTTGAAGAAACTCATCATAGGAAAAGTACTGCGAGGGATGAATGTCACTATAGGGATTCTCCTGATGGCCTTCGGGCTAAGATTGTTTTTTTATGAACTCTGATTTTTTCTTTGGCCCGGTACCTGTGGGTAAATTCCGTGTAGAAGGCCTCATGCTGTTTTTTTTGAAGGTAATTTTTCTTTGGACTGTTTCACTGGGCTAAGGTGAATCACTGTAGGGTCTAAGGGGCAATTTATCAATCACTTACGATTTCAGTATAGTGTATAGGCTTTTTCGGTCCATGACAGTTTAGGTTTTCCCGAACGGTGGAGGATATGAGTTAGCGTGAATATTGCTTTATAAAGGGCCTTTTTTTCAGGGTATTACTTCAATATTATCTTTCCGGTAAGATGGCTGACCTTCGCTGATTATTGGCCGGAATTTTTCTAGATTGAATGACTGTTTTAAAGTGTGTCCTTTGTTTCTTGCTCACTTCTTTTGGTAGCTTCATTTCGTTGAAAATTTCCGCAGATAGCGTAGTTGTCATTGTCAATGATGCTCACGCGACAGGCTGGCCCCTTCGCTGGCCATTATCCTTGAGGGCATTTTCATAACGCTACTCGAAGTAAGTGATAGCAAATTCTAAAATGCGCTCATTCTAAACTGTCATTGAAACAATTCGGAATTACCCTAACCCTAATCCAAAAATGAAGCAGAAACTCTTTACCCTCATTATCTTGAGCTTTATCTCAGCTCATACCATCGCCAATACCTCTAGGTATCGTGTGATGTTTCGTGGTAATCCCGCCACCTCCATGACCATAGGCTGGGACCAGACCTCGGGTAGTAGCCCCGTAGTCTATTATGGTACTAGAGACTACGGTACAGACTGGCAGAGCTATCCCAGTTCGAAATCCGTCAGCCGTACGTCGAGTTATAAGGGCATGGACAATCACTTTGCCAGATTGACTGGCCTACGACCGAATACCGCCTACTATTTTGTCATCCGTGATAGTCGCGGTACCAGTTCTCGGTATTGGTTCAAGACAGCCCCGGGCACTTCAGCAGAGCGGCTTTCTCTAGTGGCGGGTGGTGACTCCCGCAACAATGCCAGTGCGAGAAGAAATGCCAATAGGATGGTTTCCAGACTGCGTCCACATGCCGTCCTCTTCGGTGGGGATATGACCAATGGCGACTCCAGCCGAGAGTGGAGAGAGTGGATGGACGACTGGCAGCTGACCATAGGTAGCGATGGCCGTATCATCCCCATCGTAGCGGCCAGAGGCAATCATGAAGATTCCAATAGAAGTATTTACAACCTTTTTGATGTCCCTTCTTCCAGTGTTTATTATGCGCTTACCTTTGGTGGGAACCTGATTAGAGCTTATACCTTGAACACAGAAATATCCATTTCCGGAAGTCAGACAAGTTGGTTGAACTCGGACCTTCGGGCTAATACTAATGTGGTATGGAAAATGGCACAGTACCACAAACCCATGCGACCGCACGTTTCTTCCAAGCGCGAGGGCAGAAGCCAATACTCCAACTGGGCCGACCTTTTTTATGATAATAATGTAAAACTAGTAGTCGAATGTGATGCGCATACCGTCAAGACCACATGGCCCGTGCGGCCCAGTACGCGCTCGGGCAGTGATGAAGGCTTCATCCGTGACGATAACAGCGGCACCGTATACGTCGGTGAAGGCTGTTGGGGTGCCCCGCTCCGCAGTAATAACGATAACAAAGACTGGACCAGGGCTTCCGGTAGGTTCAACCAGTTCAAGTGGATTTTTGTCGATAGAGATAAGATAGAAGTCAGGACCGTAAAAGTGGACAATGCCCGAAGCGTGGGTACGGTCCGAGACAACAATATCTTCTCCGCTCCGTCCAATTTGGACCTTTGGAGACCGAGGTCGGGTACCGTGGTGACCATCAACAAACAGAACAGCGGCGGCGGAGATGGTGGCGTAAATATTGTAGAGGTCGGTGTCCGCAGTGGAAACGACGATGCTGAAGAAGCAGAAGATGGAGACATGTACCTCAACAGTTCCGATCTGGAACTGGTCTATGACAGTTATAATTCTGCGGGCAATCAAAAAGTCGGTATTCGTTTCACGAACCTGCGTATCCCAAGCGGAGCTACGATAGAAGAAGCTTATATCCAATTCACCACGGATGAGACCAACTCGGGCAGTACACGGTTGACCATCGCGGGGCAGGCCACGGGCAATGCGGGTACGTTTACTTCCTCCAGAAGGAATATCTCTGACAGACCAAGAACCAGTGCCAAGGTAGCCTGGTCTCCTTCGGCATGGAACTCCGTGGGAGCTTCCGGAAGCACGCAGCGTACACCTGATATCAAGTCGATAGTTCAGGAGATAGTCAATAGGAGCAGCTGGAGAAGTAACAATGCCATGGCCTTCATTATCAGTGGTAGTGGGGAGCGTACCGCAGAGTCCTATAACGGGTCCTCTTCTAGAGCACCTCTGCTCTATGTCAAGTACAAAAACCCTTCGAGAAGCAGCCGTTTGGATTTCCGATTTGAAGAGAGTTCACCTGTCGGCAAGTCCTTGGACGTGGCCGCCTATCCTAATCCCGTGACCAGCCTCTATACCCTACAGAACAATGGTGATGAACAAATCAATGTCACACTGTATTCCCTGTCGGGTAGTATTGTAAAGCAACTTCTTCTACAGCCCAGAACAAGCCAGGTACTCAATCTTTGGTATTTGGAAAGAGGTATGTACATCCTGCGTCTGAGTAACGGAAAGGTCCAGGAAAGTATAGAGCTAATGAAGGAATAATACAAATTTGGGTTTTAAATGTCGTATAAGATTCCGCGGGTCATTTTGGTTTCAATCAAGGCGATAACCGCAGGGATAGCAGCGCTATCGCGAGGATTGTCAACGCAGAGTGAGGCAAAATGAACAGGAAGATAGGCGATATTTAAAAGCTAAGTTTGTATAAGAGCCAATGCCACAGAAATTTCTGAGGTGATTTTTTTAGATAGCACCCGTACTCTGCATCCCGTCGATGGGGTGCAGAGTTTTTTTGTTTGACCTATGATGGACCGCTACAAATTTGGGTTTCCAATGTCGTATAAGATTCCTCGGGTCATTTTAGTATCCATCAAGGCGAGCACCGCAGGGATAGCAGTGCTATCCCGAGGATGGTCAACGCAGAGTGAAGCAAAATGAACAGGAAGATAGGCGATAGTTGAACCCGGGTTATGTATTAGCGCTTAGTTATGAGGGTTTAAAAAGCAATACATCAGGGTGTTTTATCGAATTCAGCGTAGCAACGCTACGGTGAATTCGAAAAACGCATTCACTTTTCTGATTTGCAGCTATTTAAGGCCGCAATAGAAAATGCGGGTTAAAATATAAGTTTTTATAAATCAGTAGAATAGTAAAATAATATTTGGTATAGGTTTTGCGGAAACGGATTCTACATAAGACATGAAAATCACCTGATTGGACTACCGGAAATAATCGCAAACTAAATTACTTATTTTCCTCGGGCTTTTCCTTCAGAAAAAAGCTCTTGTGGATTTTTTTGGTCCTTAGCTGATTTTTCCTGTCGCTGAACTCTATGGTCACTACATTTTTTTCCGAACCCACTACTTTCGCTTCCCTATATTTTCCCTGAATGTAATAATAACCGATGTTCCCTGGCTTTGGTAGGTCATCGTATTTTTCATTCAATTTAATTTTCGACGCTGAACTGTCTTTCTCTAGCTTTGTTTTTTTTAGATTGGAAGCACTGACATTACGGATACGGTATCTGTGTTGTTTATCAAAATACCCAATAGTGACCCGATTATTTTCAAGTGCCAATACTTTCACTTCCCTGACCCTATCCCCAAAAAGAGGTAAGTAGACTGTCTGTCCGATTTCAAGATTAGAATACGTTTGAAGTCTTTCGGCCCTCAATGAATCCAAATAACCTGAGCCGCCAGACCCTCTGATTTCGGCAGTGATGATAGCCTTGGTCGAGTGTATTCCCAATAGATTGAAGGATTCTTTGAAATCCAAGGTGCTATTGGCAAAATACTGTCCTTCCTCTAGCGTATTGTTCATCAATAGGTTCATTTTGGCATCAGCTACCAAGGCATCGGTATGGGTGCCCCCAAAGAACAGGAACCGGTTGACTTTCGCATAGCCTCTGGCATGTTTAATGAGTGTTTTTTCGCTACGTTGATGTTCCCCTTCCATCAAGCTCCCATGGTGGTAAGCGGTGCAGGATGAGAAAAAGCTAAGGATAGTTACCATGTAAAAAAAAGGTTTCATTTGTTGTTAAGTTTGATTTGGAGTAATTGATATATTTTTTTTGTGTTATTTAATGCTATTATTAGCTAATATACTTCGTTGATAGCAATTTCAATGCCTAAATGTAAATTTAGGATTATTTTTTTGCTTAGGTGAGCAAGGGTGGTTTTGGAAGTACTCACTGCTGGAAATTCCAAGTTTTTTTATTGGATCGTCAAATGTCTTTGGGGTGCATTGAATTCCTTGTTTTGTAGCAAAGGGTGTAAGGGCTTGGGGTTAATACTCAATAAAAAATGAAATGGAAAACCTTCTAGGCAGTGGCCATGGGAAAAATCCGTATAGTGTTGAATCGTTATAGGTAGACCTGTCATTAGGGTCTTTGGGAAATAGTGGCACCTGAGTCAACAAATCATCCTGTCCCAAATCAATTGCGTTTAGGTATAACGGATTCAACGGCTGAGGGCAAAAGGTTCGCAAGTGGTTGTGCGGCATGCCCTGTGCGTATGAGCAAACACAATATTTCAGATTTTATTTTGTCTAAAAGCCCATGATGGCTTAAGTTCAAAACATCTTTAATAATCAAGTATATAAATCTAAATCACTTTGTCCCTAAAAAGTTAGCAAGTGGCATGGGAAGAATCGATTTATTTGCATTTATTCTGTAAAACCCCAATTTTCACAAGCCCTCCCATAGGCTGATTTCCTTAAACTGTATGCAGTGATTATACCCAAATGGCACTGCTCAGGAACAGGACGATCGCTCTTGAGAAAGTGATGTTCTACATGAAAACCTCTCAATGAAACCCATTGATGATAGGTGTGCCGATGACCTTATTATCAGTCATTTTCTACGGTCAATTACCCAATTCACTATCACGGAAATATAAGCCCTATCTCGCGATGCTTAATCCTGTAGTACATTGCTGATGAACGAGGACTTGAGCAGTAACCATAAAAGGAGGAAGCACATGGCCCAGCGGAGGTAGATGTGATAGAAATCCAGGTTACGGGTATAGCGATTTTCCTTGATTTCCACTTTTTCGAAAGCATCGATTTCCCGAAAGACCTTGTTCAGGGTCTCATTGTCCGTGACCCGGTAGAACTTTCCATTCCCGATTTTGGCGATTTCCCTTAGTGTGGCCTCGTTCAGTTGGCTGTCCGTCATATTGATTCGACCGTATTCATCCCTATAGGGTACTTGTCCATTCTTGCCGACGGCAATGGTGTAGAGTTTGATGTCTTCATCAGCAGCTATTTTTGCGGCCGTAATGGGGTCGATATTTCCGGCATTGTTATCACCATCACTTAAGATTATGCCTACCTTGGACTTGGCATTGGACTCCTCCATACGGAGTGTCACCACACCAATGGCACTACCTATGGCCGTGCCTTGAGCTTGGATTTTGTCAAAATCGATTTCATCCTCTATCAATGCGCTGAGCAGGTCATAGTCAGTAGTCAGCGGCGATAGGGTGAAAGCCTCTCCTGAAAAAATGGTCAGCCCTATTCTGTCTTGAAACCTACCGTTGATAAAGGAAGTAGCGACCTCTTTGGTCGCCTGTAAACGGTCGGGTTCCAAGTCCATCATTTTCATGGACAGTGAAACATCGATAGCTAACATGATATCAATGCCCTCTGTCCATTGTTCTACTTTTTCATCACTCTTTTGAGGTCTGGCCAGCGCGATGACCAACAGTGCCAGAACCAAGATCAATACCATATCAGGCAAAAAACGCAGATAAGCCACTGCACTTCCTTGGAGCTGCTTTTTAGGTTGTGCTACGGCCAGCTTCTGATTGAACCGATATTGCATGAACCAGCGAAGTACAAATAGCAAGGGGATGGCCGTTAGTCCCCAGAACCAGCCCGCATTCTGAAATTCAAACTCCTGAACCAAGTGCCAGGGATTGAGCCAGCTCGGGTGGTACCAAGGGCGGTTATATAGACCGGTCAAAGAATCGAGTAATTCATCCATTTTTTATCTGTACTGCTTTTTGTTTGAATTTGGCATTGGAAAACTCCCTTAATTTTGCAAAGCTCTTTGCAAGATGCTCATCTTGATGTCCTCCATAGATGGTCCTATCTATGGTTTTCAGAGAAGGGCTCAGTTCAGCGGTCCCCCGCTGAAGGGCCATTTCCTTGGTAGATAACTTAGTATAGGGTAACCCTTCCAACTGTTCCATATATTTTTTCCACTGTAGG
The DNA here is from genome assembly GCA_947492745.1 of uncultured Cyclobacteriaceae bacterium. GTDB lineage: Bacteria > Bacteroidota > Bacteroidia > Cytophagales > Cyclobacteriaceae > Aurantiphycus > Aurantiphycus algarum. The sequence continues at coordinate 115,436 of CANLOE010000004.1, forward strand.
AGTACAGTATTGCTTTCTTGGCCATCGGGCCTATCGGAAAACCTAAAACTGGATAGAAATGCTTCATGTTGTTTTTTCAATCGATGCAGTCGGTACATAATGACAAGCTTTTTCCCGAAGGACAGGTAGAGCATAAGCCCTAAGGTGAAAAGTATCGCGGAGCCTATCAGTAGATAAGGGTAGTTGAACCGTAGTGCAATCTGGCGAAAGACGGTATCCTCCTTGAGCACCACTTGTTCTTCAGGTACTTTGGGTAGGGTCAGTACAGTGTGTGAGAAGGCCAAAGAGTCAGTATCGGCTTCGATTTTAGTACTGTCCTTGCCTTGGATAAGGAACACGGGGAGCGCTAAAGTCTGAAAAGTATCTACTTCGAAGGACAATAGCTCATAGACCACACTGTCATAGCTAATGCCCTCTCTGGATACCGTCGGGCTAAACTGGAGGCCATTGTACTCAAAAGGGCGGAAGTCATAGGTCGAGTCGGGCAAAAGCAGCTTTGTCCCTTTCGGAGAGCGGATGGCCAAGGAATAGTGTACCGGCATGCCGATTCGGACACTATCTTCAAGAAATTTTCCTACAGGCCTAACTTCCTGGGCAGGGCATTGGTAATGGATTACCAATGTCATAGCTATAATGGAGAACAATACTCTAGACACGTTTGGTGGTTTTGTTTCTGATTTTGAACAGTTTGATCAGTTGCGGGACATAATTGTCATCGGTATGCACTTGTAGGTGGTTGATTTGGTGCTTTTTGCAGAATTCTTCGAGAGAAGAACGGCGCTCGGTATATTGGCGACCTAGTTTATTTCGGAATTGTGCGGAAGAAGAATTGACCCAGACGGTCTGCTTACTTTCTTTTTCGTATATAGGGATGATGCCCAGGCGAGGTAGCTCGACTTCCCTTTTATCCAGTACTTGGATGATAATCACATCATGTTTTTTGGCAAGAGCTTTGAGGTTTTTATGATAACCCTCATCGATAAAGTCCGAAATCAAAAAGACGACACTTCTTTTTTTCAGCCTGTTCAGTGTCAGTGAGATGGATTTGTTGATGTCGGTCTTCACTGATTTTGGGACCAGCTTATACAGTTTAGTGATGATTTCATAGGCATATTTCACGCCTTTTCCTGGTTTTAGAAAAGTTTCATTGATATCAGAGAAACAAAGTAGTCCTACTTGGCTGGATTCCCTGGCTGCGGCCAAGGTGAGTACGCCACAGATTTCCTTGCCGATATCCCCTTTTTGTTTGCCCGGAATACCGATCTCCTCCGAAGCACTCACATCTACCATGAAAAATACGGCCTGCTCCTTGTCTTCTTTGAAGGTTTTCACAAAGGTGCCATGACCTTTGGCGGATACGTTCCAGTCAATGGAACGGATGTCGTCACCATACTGATAAGACCGCACGTCATCGAACTCCAATCCGGAGCCCTTGAACACAGAACTAAAGTCCCCTTGCATTTTATTGTCGACGACTTTACGTATCTGAATTTCGTATTTACGTATTTTTTTTAGAATATCCTTCACTGGTACGAATTTTGGACTTTAAAAATATTACAAATATGACTAATTTTCACCCATGAGAACATTTTTTTTGATTATTGGCAGTATGCTGCTGTGGGCTTGCTCCGACAGGGACAAAATGCCCGAAGGTATATTGAGCAAAGAGAAGATAACGGCCATATTTATTGAAAAGCAGATCGCTGAGGCTAAATTGGAGGAGGCCAAGCTGGATATGGATACAGCCCTTATCGTATACGATCATTATATGAAGGTCATACTGGAAGAGCAGGGGATAAGCAGTGAAAACTACCGTGCAAGTATTGAATATTACAGAGAAAACACCAAAGAGCTGGAATCCATCTACGATAGAGTTATGGATAGTCTGAACCTTCGTCATAAAAAAGCAGAAATCAGTGATGGGGCCGAGGAATCCGAAAACCCCGAAAAATCCGAAGAACTGCTCCTTTGATTTGGATGTGCGTCGATGTGTCCATGTCCATGGTTCAAAACAGTAGGGGAGACCAGCGGACGTGAACGCCTGATTTTTCATAAAACTTTCCTTTACAGGAATAAGCATGCGCTCGCTATGTTCATTAAGGAATCGGTTTGGATATCGAGTCCATAATGAAAGCAGTCTCTAATGCATTCGGTCATGGTTGCACTATCATAGAACCCCGATACTATGGTTACCTTAAACCCGGATCATGCATTGGAAAATTTACTGCGGATCTAACTATCCATAAATCAGTCGTTGCACTACGTTTTTTGGATTCACCATGGCGTTGCTATGCCAAATCCAATAAAACCCCTTGATTTATGGATAGTTATACAAATTTGGGTTTCAAATGTCGTATAAGATTCCGCTGGTCATTTTGTTTCAATCAAGGCGAGAACCGCAGGGATAGCAGCGCTATCCTGAGGATTGTCAACACAGAGTGAAGCAAAATGAACAGGAAGATATGCGATATTTAAAAGCTAAGTTTGTATTAAACCCTCGTCACGAAGCTCCAACGCATGATCCGGGTTAAAATATGCCCTAAGCCCACCGGGTAAAGTTCGTGATACCCATTCTCCGCCACCTGATAAGTGACAAAAGTTCTTTAGAAGGACTATTCCATTGGGAGATTTCCTATTTCACTTTTCCTTGAGTATAAATTCAAGTTTTGTTAGGTTTGAGGGAACGATGGTATACTTATCATTGTCTTTCAATAGTGTTTGAAACCGAAGTGTGCCTTAAAAATTCATGTTGAGGCTTTAAAGAGCAAAGAATCAGTGGATTTTATTGGATTCAGTATAGCATCGCTATGACTGACTCAAAAAGTAGGGTCACTTTGTTGGTTTAGAACTATTTGAGGATGGTGTAGGTCTTTCAATGCACACTGCGGGATAGATACTGATTTTGTTCCGAGCCTAGTACCTAAGAGAGGTCCATTTGTGTAAGTCGAGGTGTTTTGTCGGATTTGGCATGATATTCTTCAGTGAATGGGTAGAATAGGGTTTGCAGACCTATTGGTAGAGAGCTACAGGGTATTTTGTGAGACATTGGGCACCGGATTTTCAATAGAAATAAAAAATGATGATAGGTAGGCATCTTGCTTTCAAGAGGTACATGCCGAATAGAACGATACCATAGCATATGTTATATCCAAAAGAACTAGAGAAAAAACTAGGCTTTGATAAGATAAGAATTCTACTACAGGAACATTGCCAATCCGGATTAGGGGAAGCGCTTGTAGCTAAGATGCAGTTTTCCAATGACTACAATAAATTGGATCATTATCTCAGGCAGACCTCTGAGATGCAGCAGATTATCATTACAGCAGAACTCTTTCCCACAGCCTATTATATAGATGTCACACCTCACTTGGAAAGGGCCAGGGTAGAAGGTGTCTGCCTTTTCGAAAAGGAACTGTTCGATATCATGCGCTCTTTGGGTACGATAATGAAGTGCAGCGATTTTTTCAAGGAACATGAAGAAGCCTATCCTCATCTTTCCAAATTATTGAGCCTGGTAGCTGTTGACGAAAAGATAGCCTATGCGATTGGGGACATTATCGACCGTGAAGGAAAGTTGCGCGATGATGCCAGTCAGGAGCTCAGAAAGATCAGAAGACAGTTACAACAGAACCAATCGCAGTTACGAAAGATCTTAGAGCGTATCTACTCTAGGGCCAAAGGACAAGGGTATGTTCCCGAGGGAAGTAGTATCACCATCAGGGATGGCCGAATGGTCATCCCGCTAATGGCCGAATACAAGCGTCGTATCAAGGGCTTTGTACATGATGAATCCGCGACCGGGCAGACGGTCTATCTGGAACCCACAGAGGCCCTGGACATCAACAACAGTTTGCGGGAGTTGGAAGGTAGTGAGAAAAGAGAGGTCCTGCGTATCCTTACTGCCATGACAGATCAGATACGAGAACACCTGCCCGAGCTACGTATGGCCTATCGTTTTCTGGGTTTTATTGATTTTATCAGAGCCAAAGCTAAGCTGGCCCAACAGATGGAAGCGACCATGCCCAGCGTAAAACCACAGTTGAAGATGATGCTGCACGGTGCGCGACATCCGTTATTGTTGCTATCCCATCAAAAACAAGGTAAAAAAGTAGTGCCACTGCACTTGATATTGGACGAAGAGCAAAAGATATTGCTGATTTCCGGGCCGAATGCGGGAGGAAAATCAGTTTGTCTGAAAACTGTAGGCCTGTTGCAGTACATGCTACAATCGGGCCTACTGGTTCCGCTGGATGCTCACTCCGAAATGGGCATCTATCAAGATATCTTTATCGATATAGGAGATGAGCAATCGATAGAAAACGATCTTAGTACCTATAGTTCACATTTGACCAATATGCGCTTTTTCGTGCAGCATGCCAGGAGAAAAACACTATTTCTGATAGACGAGTTCGGTACGGGCACCGAACCTCAGTTCGGAGGGGCCATAGCACAGGCCATATTGGAGACGCTATTGCAAAAAGGTGCCATGGGCGTTATCACAACCCACTATACCAATCTGAAGCAGTATGCCGAAAAGGTCTCCGGTATTTCCAATGCCGCAATGCGCTTTGATGTACAGCGACTGGAGCCTTTTTATGAACTGGAAATAGGGAAACCGGGCAGTTCCTTTGCTCTAGAGATTGCCAAGAAAATAGGTCTACCCTCAAAAGTACTCTCCCAAGCAGAAGCTCTCGTTGGGAAAAAACACACGGATTTCGATCAGTTGCTGAATGAACTGGAGAAAGAAAAACAGCAGTTCGACCGGAGGGAGAAAACACTGGGTAAAAGAGAAAGTGAACTCAATAGACTGGTCAAGGAGTACGAGAAGAAGAGTGAAGAACTGGAAGGTAAAAAACAGCAGATAATAGGCAAGGCCAAGACCGAAGCTTCGCAATTGCTCAGCGAAACCAATAAGGAGATAGAAAAAACCATTCGCCACATCAAAGAAAACAAGGCGCAAAAGGAAGAAACAAAAAAAGTCAGGGAGAAACTGGAACAGTTGAAGGTCAAGGTCAAGGACCAACCCGATGCCCCTAAACAAAGGGACAGAGACGAACAGGAGATACAGGAGATACAAGTTATTGAAGGCGAAATCAATAACGGAGATCTGGTCCGACTCAAAGGGCAGGAAGTTATCGGTCAGGTATCGGGTGTCCGTGGAAAGGATATAGAGGTGATTATGGGCGAGTTGAAGTCCACCGTAAAAAGGAACCGACTGGAAAAGGTATCGAGAAAGGAAGCCCGTCAGAATACCAGGTCCCTAAGTACAAGTGTAGGAGCACAAGGAATCGATTTAAACCAAAAGAGGGCCAACTTCAGTACCAGTCTGGATATAAGGGGAAAACGTGCAGAGGAGGCCATAGGTATAGTAGAGCAGTATTTGGATGAAGCTATTATGTTCAGTGCTGATGAAGTAAGGATTCTTCACGGTAAAGGAGATGGTATCCTAAGAGAGCTCATAAGGCGGCATTTCAGAAGTCATGGATATATACAATCCATGGAAGATGAGCACGTGGAGTTCGGTGGTGCGGGAATAACCGTGGTCACATTACGATAACAGTGTGAAGGGTACACGGAGCTTTTAGGGAAAGTTTTGTAATCTTGCTTGAAATTTGTTCGGCTAATTGCGGACATAGAATCTAGCGGTAAAATAGCAGCACTATCGACCGTATACTCAAGAAAAAATGAAAGGGGAAACCTCATAGGCAATGGCTATGGGGACAATGCGTATAGTGTTGAACCGTTACCGGTAGACCTGTCGTTAGGGGCTTTGGAAAATAGTGGCACTTAAGTCAACAAATCATCTTGTCCCAAATCAATTGCGTTTAGGTATAACTTTAACCCCAATTGATCAATAGGATTTCGTGATGAGGGCATAAAGTGTAATAAAATCAGTGGTTTGGGAGAGGATGCTTTTGTATTACTAAGGTGACGCACCTACGTAGTGTAAATTTATATTCGGAATAGGTTCTTTATTGATTATTTTGGGTTAAAATACGACGTATTCACGAAACCATAAAATCTAGAAATTCTATTCGCATTGATGGAGGGGTTTCCTTTTACCGGTTATGTTACGACAAAAAAAAAACCCGCTTTTAGCGGGTTTTTTACTTTTTAGTTATCTGTGTATTTCAGATAACTAAATTATTTTACTTCGTAAATACAAAGACCCAAGGTCCCAAGAACCCGTCCAGACGACCACCTGTATTATCTTCGGTGAGGGTAAAAGACATTGTCATCTCAGAACCATCTGAGTTGAATTCTACAGAGGTATTAACTCTTCCATCTCTTACAATATCAGAAATACTACTACCTACGAAGTCGAAATGTCCACTGACTGGCCATACTTCGGATCTGTCGGCATCACTACCCGTGGTAGTGTAAGTTTTTGCTTCGGTCATAATGAGAACCATATCTGAAAAGTCATCTTTCACAGAGTTATCCCCATCAAAAGTAACGGCATTTGCTCCTGAGGCAACTTTCCAAGTAGCGGCCATTTTCTTTAACTGATCTTCTTGAGGTGTCGTACCAGGGTCATCATCTTTGCAACCACCGGCAAAAAGTAACACTATCAAAGCGCTGAGACCTAATAAGTAGTTTAATTTTCTCATTTAAAAAGAATGTTTATAATTTGAACTAATTTAATCATATTATTAAAACTTCCTAACACTACAAACTTATCAATTAATGTCAGAAATGTAGAAGAACTACTGATTTATTTAACAAAGTCACTGATTTTGATGATCTTATCGCTCATCTCATACTCATGAGCCAAGTTAGAGGCGGTGATAATCAATTTTTCACTGGATAGCATGGACATATGTTCAACGTACCAGTCGATTCCTTTAGTATCCATATTGGAAGTTGGTTCATCCAAGAAAATAATCGGTGTATTCGCATAGAAAGCCAAACCAAGTTTCAATCGTTGTTTCATGCCCGACGAGAAATGGCGCACTGGTTTTTCCTTGGCTTTATCAAGATACATTTTTTCAATCATATCTTCAATACCCAACCCATTGGATTTTCCTTTAAAACCAAAATGAAAGCTTAATAATTCCCTTAGGCTGAATTCTTCGACCAACTCCATATAAGGAGCTACAAATGAGATGTATTGATAGTAACCTTCTGGAGGGATATTTTCCTTATCTTTTAGGTAGTCGACCTTTCCTTCTGTAGGAGGGAGGATACCACATAGTGTGTGAAGCAATGTTGATTTACCACTACCATTAGGGCCCGTGATGGCATAATGATGACCTTCTTCAAAGACTTCGTTGATACCTCTGAATATCCACTCTCTATTATATTTTTTTCCTAATTTTCGGGTGGAAATACGTATCATTTCACTTTCGACTATAACATCGGTTTGTTGTTCAGTGCGAATATCCTTTCATGACACCTCTGTCCGAGTTTCTAATAAAATTGACAATAACATCCCTTTCTTTGGAGGGGGCAAGTTCTAACTCTACTTTATCCAAAGCTTTGGAATTATTGAGCCCTTTCAGGAATATATGGCGATAGATATCCTGTATTTCATTGATTTTTTCAGATGGAAAGCCCCGTCTACGAAGCCCTATGGAATTGATACCACTATAGGAAAGTGGCTCTCTCGCGGCTTTGGTATAAGGAGGGACATCTTTTCGTACAAGAGAACCACCGCCGATGTAGGCATGTGATCCTACACGGGTAAACTGCTGAACGGCACAGGCACCACCAAAAATCACATAATCGTCCACCAGCACATGGCCGGCAAGTTGTGTGGTATTACCCAGAATACAGTGATTGCCTACAATACAATCGTGGCCTATATGAACATAGGCCATAATGAGGCAGCCTTCTCCTACTTCGGTTTTATAACGGTCTATAGTGCCACGGTTGATTGTTGCGCACTCTCGTATAGTAGTGTTATCACCTATCCGTGTTTCGGTTTCCTCTCCTGCAAATTTCAGGTCCTGAGGAATCGCTGATATAACAGCACCGGGAAATATTTTGCAGTTCTTACCTATTCTTGCCCCTTCCATAATAGTAACATTAGGTCCTATCCATGTCCCTTCGTCTATCGTTACGTTTTTATTTATAGTGCTGAATGGCTCAATAACTACATTTCTAGCAATCTTTGCTTGTGGGTGTATATATGCTAATGGTTGATTCATGTATCTTTTCTTACAATACTCGCTGTCATGGTGCCTTCACAGACTAAATTATTACCTACCCAACCTTTTCCCGACATTTTGGCGATACCTCTTTTAATGGGCGCCAGTAAATCGCATTTGATGACCAATGTGTCACCGGGGAGTACCATTTTACGAAATCGGAAATTTTCTATGCCCAAAAAATAAGTCCAATAATTATGAGGGTCAGGAACGGTATTCAGGACCAACAGTCCCCCCACTTGCGCCATGGCTTCTACCTGGAGTACCCCTGGCATGACAGGATTACCTGGGAAGTGACCTTGAAAGAAGTTCTCATTAGCGGTTACATTTTTGACTCCCGTTACACTCTGCTCTTCCAGTTGTATGATCTTGTCTACCAAAAGAAAGGGATAACGGTGCGGCATACGTTCACTGATCTGATTGATGTCATAGACCAGTTCCATATCAGGAGTGTACTTAGGGGCTTGGTTCCTAGCTGCTTTGCGCATAGCAGTTTTCAACTTTTTGGCAAAGGCAACATTAGCGGCATGCCCTGGTCGCGCTGCTAAAATCTGGGCTTTTATGGGTCTACCGGCCAGGGCAAGGTCACCCATTACATCCAACAACTTGTGACGGGCTGGCTCATTTTTATAGCGTAATTCTACGTTATTAAGGATACCTTCTTTTTTTACTTCTACCTTAGGTTTGTTAAAGAGCTTTGCTATACTTTCCAGTTCATGGTCTTTTACGACCCTGTCTACGATAACAATCGCATTGTTCAGATCTCCACCTTTGATAAGATTGTTTTTGTGCAACATCTCCAACTCATGAAGAAAACAGAATGTCCTGCAAGATGCGATTTCTTTTTCGAACTGAGTAATATCGGTCAGTGAGGCATGCTGACTCCCCAGTACCGGAGAATTATAATCAATCATGACAGTGATACGATAATCATCCAAGGGCAGGGCCGCAATTTCTACATCCCTGTCCTTATCCCGATACATGATACTCTCATTGACCTCGAAGAAATCCCTAGGAGCATTTTGTTCTTCGGTACCCGCTTCTTTGAGGGTATTCACGAATTGTTGAGAACTACCGTCCATTATTGGAGGTTCAGGCCCGTCCAATTGAATCAGCACGTTGTCTATTTCCAGCCCCACTAGGGCCGCCAAGGTATGTTCAACAGTGTTCACACGTGCATCACCTTGTTCTATAGTAGTGCCTCTGGAAAGGTCAACAACAAAATCCACGTCGGCATCTACTGTGGGACTACCTTCCAGATCTACCCTTTGGAACTTGATACCATGACCAATGTCTGCAGGCAAGAAGGTCATATTGGTTTCTACACCGGTATGTAATCCAACACCCGAAAGGGTCACGGACTTTTTTATAGTATGTTGCTTGGTATTCATTTATTTTTTGTCAAATGACGGCAAATTTAGAATTTTTTCTTCAAGTTGCTTCAATCTTTTGTTGAAATCTGGCAAACTTTTGAACACAGCATAAGATTTATAATATTCTTTTAGGTCAAATGCAGGGCTTCCCATAATGGCCGTATTCTCTCTTTTGATACTTTTTCCAATGCCCGACTGGGCAGCAATTGAAGTTTTATCTTTGATTTTAATATGCCCTGCGATGCCCACTTGGCCTCCGATGACGCAGTTTTTCCCCACTTCGGTAGATCCTGAGACTCCCGACTGAGCAGCCATAACAGTATTTTCTCCGATTTGGACGTTATGGGCGACCTGTATCAGATTGTCCAGCTTCACGCCGGTTTTGATAAGGGTGGCATCACCATAAAAAGTGGAACAGTCTACGACGGTATTGGCTCCTATACTGACGTTGTCCTCAAGGACAACATTCCCTAGTTGAGGGATAGCTTTGTAAGCGCCATCTTCCTGTGGGGCAAAACCAAAACCATCGCTGCCTATGATAGCTCCAGAGTGTAGGACACAATTTTTACCTACTTTTGTATGAGCATACAACTTTGCCCCGCTGTAGACAATAGTATTGTCACCGAGGACTACATGGTCCCCGATGTAGGCATGAGGGTATATCTTTACATTATTGCCGACTTGAACATTTTCTCCAATATAGGAAAATGCCCCGCGATACACCTTGTCGCCAGTAGTTGAACCTTTGCCCAAAAATGATGGTTCTTCTATGCCTTCTTTCTCAAAACTGATGGTCTTATGATATTCTTCTAATAATTGTGTGAAGGTAGCATAGGGGTCGTCAACACGTACGAGAGTGGTTTTTAATTCTTTTTTTGGTAGAAAGTCTTTTTTTACGATGACCGCACTGGCTTGTGTAGAATAGAGGTGAGATTCATATTTGGGATTAGAGAGGAAAGAAATCTGTCCAGGACCGGCCTCCTGTATCTTTCCCAACATATTTATTTTTAAATCCCCATCCCCCGCTACATCTCCATCTACAAGCTGGGCTATTTGATTGATTGTAAATTCCATTTAATTCATTTAAGAATGCAAACATGCCTCACAAAGATACGTTTTTAGGGCGGCATAGATAATATTTTTTGACAATTTTACTCATAGCCTTGATGTTGGGTAAGTCCGAGGCGGCGACGATGTCGACCACTTCACCCTTCTTGGTCAGGATATCGATGGATTGACCCTCTGCTACATAGGCTGCATTGGTGACCTCTCCATGGGCAATGAAATACCGCGTGTCGGTACGCAGCAATTGGTACTTCTCTGCGATATCTTTACGATATGACTTGATATCAGCCTTCTTCAAAGGCTCGTTGTTTAGGCTGATTTTGAACAGCTGTCTATTGAGTAGCATTGTGCTTAGCAAAGATAGTATTCTATCCTCATGAAACTTCCATGTTTTTACGGCACCCCAGATATCATAATCATCCAACTGTGCGAAGAGGTCCATAATGAAGGGTTTGTTTTGGAAATCATCGAGGTTATGATGTTTGTTCAAAAAAGGTGCCAATGCCGGACTGGCAAATACAGGAACACCGGATTGTGCCAGGTCTTTGGCGCGATTGACGATATTGATGAGCATTTTTTCGGCACTGACAGCAGCCTTGTGCAGGTAGACCTGCCAGTACATCAGTCGCCGTGCGTTCAAAAAATGCTCTATGCTGTACATGGCCTTTTCTTCTACTACAATTTTGCCCTTATGGACATGGAGCATTTTCAGTATTCTCTCCACGCTGACAGCACCTTCCACAACCCCCGTAAAAAAGCTGTCCCGTCTCAGGTAGTCGAGCCGGTCCACATCTAGCTGACTGGAAATCAATTGATGGAAGAAGGTTCGTTCATAGGTACCCCTGAACATGTCGAGTGCCAGGCCCAGTGCTCCGTTAAAATGGCGGTTGAAGTATTGCATTAACAAAAAGGATAGACTCTCATGCTTGACCTCTTTCATCAAACTATGCTCTAAAGTATGTGAAAAGGGGCCGTGTCCGACATCGTGCAGTAGTATGGCTATGGATGCTGCCTCGTATTCCTGATTGCTGATTTCCGTACCTTTATTGCGTAGGCTGTCCAGGCCTTTTCCCATCAGATGCATGGCACCGATGGCATGATGAAACCGGGTATGCAATGCCCCAGGGTAGACCATGTCCGTCAAGCCCAGTTGGCGAATCCTCCTTAACCTTTGGAAATAGGGATGCTCAATGATATCAAAAATCAATTCGCTCCGGACAGGGATGAATCCGTAAACAGGGTCGTTAAATATTTTCTTTTTACTCAATCTAATTTCTTGGCATTACGTTAGTAAAGGGAATAATCTCTAAATTTCGACACAAAAGCAAGCTAGTATGCAAAGATATAATATTTTATGGGCTGACGATGAAATCGACTTACTGAAACCTCACATTCTTTTTTTGGAAGCGAAAGGGTACGATATCACTCCGGTCAATAGCGGTGCCGATGCTGTGGAACATTGTGAGGGGACACACTATGATGTAGTGTTTCTAGATGAGAATATGCCCGGTATGTCCGGACTGGAAGCCTTGACGGTAATCAAAGCCAAAAAGCCCAACCTCCCTGTGGTCATGATCACTAAAAATGAGGAAGAGCATATCATGGAGGAAGCCATTGGGGCCAAGATCACCGACTACCTGATCAAGCCGCTCAATCCGAATCAGATACTCTTATCGGTAAAGAAAATATTGGACAATAAACGATTGGTGACCGAAAAGACCAACCTGAACTACCAACAGGAATTCAGGAACATCAGCATGGCTTTTCACGATCCTTTAGACCATGAAGAATGGGCAGATATCTATAAAAAACTAGTGTATTGGGAGCTGAAGATAGACGATACCGATAACCGAAGCATGGCCGAAGTACTCGATATGCAGAAAAATGAGGCCAATGCCAATTTCATGAAGTTCATCAAGAACAATTATGAGTCTTGGCTCAATGACCCGGATAGCGAGAAACCATTGTTATCACATCAGGTCATGAAGAAGAAGGTATTTCCACTTTTAGAAGCAGAAAAGCCTGTTTTTTTCATTCTTATCGATAACCTTCGCTACGATCAGTGGGAAATCATCGAACCTATAGTGGGGGAGTTCTTCAATGTGGAAAAAGAGGAAAGTTATTATTCCATATTACCCACTACCACAGCTTATTCCCGTAATGCCATCTTCTCTGGCTTACTGCCCAGCGAAATGGCCAAACAACATCCGCAACTTTGGGTAGGAGAGGACCAAGAAGAAGGTAAGAACAATCAAGAGGACACCTTTTTGGAAAAACAACTACAAAGGCATAACCTCAAAGTGAAGACAAGTTACAATAAGATAAAGCACGTCAATCAGGGACGGCAACTGGTCGACAATGTCAATAACCTGTTGGGCAATGACCTGAATGTTGTTGTGTATAATTTTGTGGACATGCTCTCCCATGCGCGGACCGATATGGCCATGGTCAGGGAACTGGCCCCGGACGAATCCGCTTACCGTTCAATTACGCGCTCTTGGTTTGAGCACTCCCCCTTGCTGGAGTTCATAAAAAAAATAGCCAATCACGATGTTAAATTGGTCATCACTACAGACCATGGTACCATTCGTGTAAAACGCCCTTTCAAAATAGTAGGTGACCGCAATACCAACACGAACCTCCGCTATAAAATGGGAAAAAACCTGGGTTATGACAAAAGCGATAAGATCATGGAAGTTCCGAAGCCCGGTCAACTGTTTCTTCCCAAGGTAAATGTTTCCACAAGCTATGTATTTGCAACAGAAGATCAGTTTTTTGCCTATCCCAACAATTATAACTACTACGTTAACTATTACAAAGATACCTTTCAGCACGGGGGTATTTCTTTAGAGGAAATGATTATTCCGATAATTTCCTTAAATTCGAAATATGGTTCTTGATTCAAAGCAGTTAAGATTGGAAAAGGTGAGTTTGGATACCTTGGGAGAAGCGGCAAGGTCCATCATTGATTTTGGGAATAAGTACAAGGTATGGTTGTTCCGAGGGGACATGGGGGCAGGTAAAACGACGCTCATCCGAGCTTTGGCTGAGCAATTTTCTATTGAAGACACCATTAGTAGCCCAACATACTCTTTGGTCAATGAGTACCGAAACACATCAGCGGATATTTTTTTTCATTTCGATTTTTATAGGATTGAAAACGAGTTGGAAGCATTGGAGATTGGTGTGGAAGATTACTTTTACTCTGGGAATTACTGTTTTGTGGAATGGCCCTCGAAAATCTCCCGATGGATACCACAACAACACTTTGAACTCGACATTACCTTCCTTGACAACCACACAAGGAATATTGATTTGATACAACATGACTAAAGATAACAAACCTGGTTTTAGTGCCTTGGCAAAGGAATCTTCGCTTTACCCACAAGAATCCCTGTTGAAAGTAAAGAAGGATTCCAATGCGCTCTATATAGGACTGCCCAACGAAATATCACTACAGGAACGAAGGATCTCCCTTACTCCCGATGCAGTGGAGGTGCTGGTCAATAATGGCCATGAGATATGTGTTGAAGCCAATGCCGGCGAAGGGGCCCGCTATTCCGATAAGGCCTATAGTGATGCCGGGGCAAAGATAGTGTACTCTGCCAAGGAAGTATACGAAGCGGACCTGATACTGAAAATCGAACCTCCGACCTTAGAGGAAATCGATGCCATGAAACCGGGGAAAACACTCATATCAGCCTATCTATCGGGGCACCAGTCAGCCGAATACATCCATGCCCTCAATCGGAAGCGAATCACAGCACTAGGGTTTGAGTTTATAGAAGATAAGGTAGGGGGCATGCCCGTGGTAAGGGCCATGAGCGAAATCGCAGGCAGCACTGTTATGTTGATTGCCTCAGAATACCTCAGCAGTGTCAACGATGGGAAAGGCATTATCCTAGGGGGTGTCACGGGAGTACCGCCGACAAAGGTGGTTATCATAGGAGCGGGTACCGTAGCAGAATATGCGGCTAGAGCAGCTTTAGGGCTAGGTGCCAATATCCAGATTTTCGATAATCAGATCTATAAACTTAGAAGAATAAAACACGCCCTAGGTCATCAGCTGTATACCTCGACCATAGATAGTAGTACTCTGGGGAAAGCCCTTACTACGGCGGATGTCGTTATCGGAGCTCTTAGGGCCGAAAAAGGAAGAAATAAACATGTCGTGACCGAAGAGATGGTCGCCTCCATGAAGCAGGACTCCCTTATTATAGACCTCAGTATCGACCATGGAGGGTGTATAGCCACTTCGGAAATAACGACCCATCACAACCCTGTTTTCAGAAAGTACGGAGTCATCCACTATTGTGTTCCGAATACCGCCTCTAGAGTGGCGCGTACGGCCACGACGGCCTTGAGCAATATTTTTACGCCGACATTACTGAGGGCAGGGGAGGCAGGAGGTATCGAAGAAATGATATTTGCTCATAATTGGTTCATGAAAGGAGTTTATACTTACAAAGGGAGCCTTACCAATGAAGCTATCGCCAGAAAGTTCGGTATAAAACACAAGGCTCTAGAACTACTGATGGCAGCAAGGTTTTAAAGATCGATTTGAAAAAATTGTTACCGCTTTATTCCGAACGTAGAATCAATCGATAAAAACAGTAGCGCTATCTGCGAAATTTTTAACCCGGATCATGCGTTGGAACTTCGTAACGAGGGTTTAAATATTCATAAATCAGAGGGTTTTATTGGATTTAGCATAGCACTGCTATGGTGAATCCAAAAAACGTAGTGCAACGACCGGTTTGCAGCTATTTAGATCCGAAGTAGATTTCCCAATGCATGGTCCGGGTTCAACCCAAATTGATCGATAGAAATCGCAAAATACCGGCCATTTGGATTCGTTCGGCATAGCCCCGCTATGGTGAATGAAGACAGGTGGGCAAATCTTCCGGTTTGCAGCTATTTATGCGCGGAATAGGTTCTCTATTGATCATTTTGGGTTCAACGCTTACTGATAGGCCTTGAGGCTTTCTTCGATTGTTTTGATCTTCGCCTCTGCGTCGGCCTTTTTCTTGTGTTCAATGGCCACTACTTGTTCTGGGGCATTGTTTACAAATTTTTCATTGCTCAGTTTTTTGTTGACACTATTGAGTAGGCCTTGTGCATATTCCAGGTCTTTCTGAAGGTCGGCAATCACCTGTTCCGAATTGATATCCTCCTCAAAAGGGATGTAGAACTCATCGGACTTGACCAAAAAACTGATGGCTTTGTCCAGTTTCTCACTCGTAGCTTCAAAACTATCCAGATTGGCCATTTTGAGGATGACCGTATGAAAGGCTTCATAATTGGCGAGTCCATTGCCCTTGACCATAAGGGATAGGGCCGTTTTAGGCGAGATGCCTTTTTTATTCCGTGTATTTCTGATTTGAGACACGAGTTCGAAGGCCAAGTCTGCTTGGGTAATCAATTCAGCATTATAAGCGGCCTGTTGTGGCCAAGAGGAAACGATCAGGCTTTCTTCGGGCCGTCTTTCTTTGATCAGGTGCCATATTTCTTCTGTGATGAAGGGCATGAAAGGATGCAACAAGCGCATAATTTCCTCAAAGAAATGAATCGTAGCCTCATAAGTGGCCTGATCTATCGGTTTTTCATATTCGGGCTTGACCATCTCCAGATACCAAGCACAAAAATCACCCCATATCAGCTTATAGGTACTCATCAGAGCATCCGATATGCGGAACTTGGAAAAATGATCTTCCACCTCGGCCAGGCTTTGTCGGTACTTAGCGGTAAACCAATCAATAGCGATTTGATTGTTCGGATTCTCCAAACTTTCATCTACTTCCCAGCCTTTTACCAGACGGAAGGCATTCCATATTTTATTGGCAAAATTACGCCCTTGTTCGCATAGTTTTTCATCAAAGGGAAGGTCATTGCCCGCAGGAGAGCTGAATAGCATTCCCGTTCTTACACCACCTGCTCCGTACTTTTCGATAAGCTCGATGGGGTCGGGAGAGTTACCAAGGGATTTGGACATTTTCCTTCCTTTTTTATCCCTGACGATACCCGTGAGGTATACGTTCTTGAAAGGCATCGCTCCTTTGTACTCATAGCCCGCGATGATCATCCTTGCCACCCAGAAAAAAAGGATTTCGGGAGCCGTTACCAAATCATTGGTAGGATAGTAATAATTGATATCGGCATTGTCTGGGTCTTTGAAGCCATCAAAAACGGAGATGGGCCATAACCAAGAGGAAAACCAAGTGTCAAGCACATCATCTTCCTGACGTAGGTCGGCAGCGGAAAAATCGGGGTTTTTGGCCTTTGCCAAGACCAAGGCCTCTTCTTGGGTTTTGGCTACGACGAACTCACCATTGGGAAGGTAATACGCTGGTATCCGATGTCCCCACCAGAGCTGGCGCGATACGCACCAGTCCCGTACATTTTCCATCCAGTGGCGGTACATATTCTTGAACTTGGCCGGAACCAACTGAACGGTATCGTTCATTACGTTCTCCAGGGCCGGCTTGGTGATGTCTTCCATTTTCAGAAACCATTGCATGGATAGCTTCGGTTCTATGACCGCATTGGTCCTTTCGGAAAAACCGACATTATTGACATAGTCTTCTTCTTTCGCCAGTAATCCTTCGGCCTTTAGGGCTTTGGCGATTTTCTTACGTACCACAAAGCGGTCTTCACCTACGAATAGCTGCGCCTTTTCGTTCAAGGTGCCATCATCATTGAGGATATCGATAGACTCCAAATTATGTTTCTGCCCCAGTTCATAATCATTGATATCATGCGCAGGTGTTACTTTCAGGCAGCCCGTACCGAACTCCATACTGACATATTCATCCTCGATGATGGGCACTGAGCGGTTGATCAGTGGGACGATAACCTTTTTCCCTTTGAGGTGCGTGTAGCGTTCGTCCTTAGGATTGATACAAACGGCCGTATCACCGAGAATGGTCTCGGGACGCGTCGTGGCGATGGTCACCTGTTCCTTTTCTCCTTCTATCCTATAGTTGACATAGTAGAGCTTGGAGTTGACCTCTTTATGGATGACTTCATCATCCGATACGGCTGTCTGTCCCTCAGGATCCCAGTTGACCATACGTATGCCTCTATAGATGAGTCCTTTCTTGTACAAATCGACAAAGACCTCTATGACCGCATCGGATAGATTTTCTTCCATGGTAAAACGGGTACGCTCCCAATCGCAAGAAGCCCCCAGTTTTTTCAATTGCTCTAGAATAATGCCACCATACTTTTCTTTCCATACCCAAGCATGCTCCAGAAAAGCCTCGCGCGTCAGGTCCGACTTCTCGATGCCTTTCTCCTTCAGCATAGCCACTACCTTGGCTTCTGTTGCGATAGAGGCATGGTCGGTCCCCGGTACCCAGCAGGCCTCTTTACCTTCCATCCGTGCTTTTCTGACGAGTACGTCCTGTAGGGTGTTATTGAGCATATGCCCCATGTGCAACACTCCCGTGACATTCGGTGGAGGGATGACAATCGTGTAAGGCTCTTTGTCCGGGTTAGGTTCGGAGTGGAAAAAATTCTGGTCCATCCAATATTGGTACCACTTGTCTTCTACTTCCCTGGAATTGTATTTTGAGGATAGGGACATGTCTACGTTGTATTTTTAAGGTGTATATTATTAGCTGATTCCCCAAAAGCACAATTGATTTGGGACAATTAAATTTCTCTCTGAAAAATGCGGTCCTTATACATTCTAAAATGATAGTCCTCTCCTTGTAATGCTGTAAAACACACCATTATGGAGGCTGTTCCTTTGGCCCATTTTCCAATTCATATTTTTTCAGAGCATAAATCCAGCGCAAAATTAATTATTTTATGGATTTGAAAGCCATAACTAAGCTTTTATTACTTTGTTTACGATAGGGTTTCATAACATATTCTGGATTTTCCCATGGTGAGGGGATAAACTGAAGTGCCTTTTCATGTCTTCTTCTTCAGGGAAGTTTTGAAAGAAACTAGTGTAGAATTTGTTATCGCTTATTCCGAGTAGCGTTAAGAAAAGGTCCAGTGCATAACTCGGGGTGAATCTGGGACAATCATTTCAAAACAGTCGCTAAGGCTTTTTTTGGTTTGACCTCATTCTGCCCACAGTATGCTGTGCCGAATCAGTCCACCCTGTTGATGTATCGCTATTCAAGCCCTCATCGAGTTTATCTTCTACGTATCGGTCCTGCTTTTCAGAAGATTAAGTTCTCAGGGGCTGTTTTTGATAGGATATATGCGCTTATGCAGCTGTCGTGTAGGCTATTCCTTTAGTGGTTTTGATTTGATGTCAAAAAAGATAGTTTTGTAGGGGTCCTGTTGATTTCAGCCCAAATTGATCGATAGGATTTCGTCATGAGAGCATAATTGCATTAAAATCAGCGGTTTAGATGAGAAGGCCTTTGTATCACTGAGGTGACGAGCCTGCGTAGCGTAAAACTACTGATTTTGAGGCGATTTATGTTCGGAATAGGAAGGCTATTGATTATTTTGGGTTCAACCTAAGCGAGACATTGGATTTTGTAATAAGGTTTTTATACAAATTTAGGTTTTAAATGTCGTATAAGATTCCGCTGGTCATTTTGTTTCAATCAAGGCGAGAACCGCAGGAATAGCAGCGCTATCCCGAGGATTGTCAACGCAGAGTGAAGCAAAATGAACAGGAAGATATGCGATATTTGAAAGCTACGTTTGTATTATAAGGATACGCTTTAAAATCCCTAGTGTTCCATGGAGTCTTGATAGGGTATGTTCAAAAGAAACATTCCTATTGCTGATTTGAGTTTTCCAAAGCTGTGGTAGAAGTTACAATGCACAAGTAGGGTTCATGGATACCATGGGCCAAGTCGATGATTTTATAAATTTCAACATAAATAACAATGATAGCAGCCAATAACCCTTTACTGACCAGCTGGGTAGAAGTACCGGGAAATTCGGATTTTCCGATTCAGAATCTACCTTTTGGAGTATTTAAAACAAAAAAACTGGGACCAACAGCTGGGGTCGCCATTGGTCAACAGGTATTGAACTTGGCTTTTTTGCACGATAAGGGGTTTTTCGATTCCCTGAATCTACCTGCGGGGATATTCGAGAAAGAATACCTCAATGATTTTATAGCTCTGGGAAAGAAAAATACGCGAGCGGTAAGGGACAGAATATCCGAACTGCTCAGTACGGATAATGGAGAATTGAGCGACCGAACTTCGCTTCACGATAGCGCCCTGATATCTATGGCAGAGGCGGATATGCTTCTGCCCGTCAAAGTGGGCAACTATACGGATTTTTACTCCAGTATAGAACATGCTACCAATGTAGGGACCATGTTCCGCGACCCGGACAATGCCCTGCTTCCCAACTGGAAACATATACCCGTAGGATATCATGGTCGGGCCTCCTCCATCATACCATCGGGTCAGTCCATATACCGCCCCAAGGGTCAGACGAAGGCACCTGATGCGGAGGTGCCGAGTTTTGGTCCTACTCAGCGCTTGGACTTTGAGCTGGAGATGGCTTTTATCACAGGTAAGGAGAATCCCCTGGGGCGTACCGTCTCCACTGCCGAAGCAGAGGATTTTATCTTTGGTTTTGTCCTGTTCAATGACTGGTCCGCCAGGGACATACAGGTATGGGAGTATGTTCCCTTGGGGCCCTTCTTGGCAAAGAATTTTGCCTCCTCCATTTCTCCATGGATTGTTACTATGGATGCCTTGGAGCCCTTTCGTGTGGCAGGCCCGGAACAAGATCCTCCCGTACTTCCATATCTAGCCTATGAAGGTCCGAAGAACTTTGATATCCAGCTGGAGGTGAGTCTCCGTCCGGAAGGAGCAGAGGAAAAGGTCATTTGCCGGTCGAACTTTAAGTATATGTATTGGAATGTCAACCAGCAACTGGCACATCATACGGTCAATGGTTGTAATCTACAGGTGGGAGACATGTATGCTTCCGGAACAATCAGTGGTCCGACGCCCGATGCTTATGGTTCCATGCTAGAGCTGGCCTGGAAGGGGACCAAGCCCATACCCATGTCCGATGGTAGCGAACGTAAGTTTATCCATGATGGAGATACGGTCACGATGAGGGGCTATGCTCACAAAGAAGGACTGCGCATAGGATTCGGTTCGGTCAGTGCCAAAGTGCTGCCCAGTACATAAACATCAAAATCACGATGCAACGCTAATGATTCAGAGGCTGTTCTGAAATTATTTCAGATTTTATTATCACTTCGCCATGTGAATTCCGGAAATCAATGAAAAAGAATAGAGGATATATTTTAAAACAGTCTCTCAGAAAACATAAAGAAAAATGATCAAATCCATAGATCCACAGCACATCGGCACTGCTGAAATGCATGGATACCTCCTTGGAGCGGTATCACCGAGGCCGATAGCTTTTGCCAGCACCATCGACGCGGAAGGAAAAGTCAACCTCAGCCCTTTCAGTTTTTTCAACTGCTTCAGTGCCAACCCACCCATACTCGTGTTCTCGCCTTCCAGAAGGGTACGTGATAATACGATCAAGCATACACTGGAAAATGTACTGGCGACCAAGGAAGTAGTCATTAACTGTGTCAACTTCGAGATGGTCGAACAAATGTCGCTGGCCAGCACGGAGTACGATAGGGGAATCGATGAATTTGTAAAATCAGGATTGACCGCAGTAGCTTCCCGTAAAGTGAAACCTCCTAGGGTGGCCGAATCGCCCGTGTCCTTTGAGTGTAGGGTAAATGAGGTAGTGGCTCTAGGGGACGAAGGAGGTGCGGGTAATCTGGTGATAGCCGAAGTGTTGATGGTACATATCAAGGAAGAAATACTGGATGAAGCAGAGAAAATAGACCCTTTCAAAATGGACGCAGTGGCCAGACTGGGAGGAAACTGGTATAGCAGGGCCAGTGGTGCTAGCCTCTTCGAGATTCCCAAACCCATTAGAACAAAAGGCATGGGGGTCGATGCCCTCCCACAACACATACGCGAAAGTGATGTATTATCGGGTAATCACTTGGGCAGACTGGGCAATACCGAAGCTTTTCCTGATGTAGAATCCATAAAGGCTTTCCGACAGGAACCTATAATCCGAACCATCTTTGAGCAATGTGATGACGATAAATCGCTGCTAAAAAAGGAGTTGCACCTGCAAGCAAAAAAATTCCTTGAAAAGGGAGAGACCGATACCGCTTGGAAAACCTTATTACAGATTGAAAAATAATTGTGTTTTTTGAGGACTACCGTAACCTAGGTTCTGTTTTGAACGTTACAATAAGTAGTTTACAGGTTAAAAAACGTATCTTTTCTGATTTGTGCCAATCCCTCGGGATTGGCACTTTTCATTGAGGCCTATTGGCTCAGAGCCTTGAAAAAAGAGTCTGTTTTCTCGATAAGCAAACGACTGTGTTCGGGGAGTTCACTATCCTCAAAGGGATGCTTTCCACCGAAAGTATGTCCCGCCTCTTCGATGATTTCCAGCTGGGTGTCGGTATTCCATGAATCCAGTTCATAGGCCTTGTCAACAGACAGCGTTTCATCCGCTGTTCCGTGTATGATGAGCAGGTCCTGTGCTAGGCCTTTCACCACTCGGGGCATGTCGAACCGTTCATAGTGCAGTAATATATCTTCTGCTAGTTGATAGTACAATGGCATCTGCTGATTTGTCCTCGCGTTGTGGATATGGATAACCCCTTCTTTTTTCCATTCATCGATGACAGGCTCAGAGTTCAGCTCCTTTAGATTGTGAATGGGCGCCCAAGCGACCAGTGCTTTTACCCTTTCGTCTTCTCCTGCTTTTAGAATGGCCAAAGTCCCCCCTCGGCTATGGCCGACCAGATAAAACCGACTCAGGTCCATACTATTTCGAAAGGGGCAGTCATCACCGAAAAGGTAATCAATGACGAAACCGATATCATCCATTTCGATACTGAAATTATTATTTCCGAAGGCTTCTAGGTCCGCAAAATCCATAGGGTTCTCAGGGGTCGTGCCGTTATGCGAAAGGTTGATTTTGATGAAAACAAACCCCCGCTCGCAAAACTCATCAGCGATAAGATTGAAGTGCCCCCAGTCCTTAAATTCTTTAAAGCCATGGACAAATAGTATGACGCTCTTGGGGAGACGGTCATCTTTAAAGCGCACATCCAGCGACAAAGGTTTATTGTGGTGATGGGGCTGTAGTACAATATCTTCGTAATAATTCGTGTTTTTTTGCATAGCTGTGGTAATTGATCTATAATAATAACGAATTGACTTTGTTTTAGGTTGATTAGAGTAGTATTATTGTGGCACTATCCTAACAATGGTATTAAGCTTAAAAGAAATAAAAACTCCCATAGCCTCGGAAATGGTCGATTTCGAAAAGAAATTCCGGGCATCGATGAAAAGCAAAGTCCTTTTGATTGATAAAATCATGACCTACATTGTCAAGCGCAAGGGCAAGCAGATGAGGCCTATGTTCGTCTTCTTGAGTGCAGGTACCTGCGGTGCCATCAATGAAGCCACCTATAGGGGGGCTTCCCTGATAGAATTATTACATACCGCTACTTTGGTCCACGACGATGTCGTGGATGATTCCAATTATCGACGTGGTTTCTTCTCCATCAATGCATTGTGGAAAAACAAGATTGCCGTACTGGTCGGGGATTATCTTTTGTCCAGGGGCTTGCTCTTATCAGTGGATCACGGGGATTATGAGCTATTGAAAATAGTATCCTCAGCGGTTCGCGAGATGAGCGAGGGTGAGTTACTACAGTTGGAAAAGGCCAGACAGCTGGATATCAATGAGGAGGTGTACTATGAAATCATACGTCAGAAGACAGCTTCCCTGATAGCTTCCTGTTGTGCCGTAGGGGCAAGTTCCTCTGGGCATGAAAATGGGACCATCGAGAAGATGCGACTTTTTGGTGAGAAAGTTGGGATGGCTTTTCAGATTAAAGATGATCTGTTCGACTATGGCGAAAGCGAAATAGGAAAACCCTTGGGGATAGATATCAAGGAAAAAAAGATGACCCTGCCACTTATCCATGCCCTGAACAATGCTTCATGGATGGAGAAAAGAAAAATTACCAATATCGTCAAAAACCATAGTGAAAAACCCAAGAAAGTAGCCGAGGTCATTGCCTTTGTGAAAGAATCGGGAGGATTGGAATATGCCACGAAAGTAATGCAGCGCTATTATGATGAAGCCATGGATACATTGAGCACTTTTGAAGATTCTCAATATAAGACCTCTCTTTCGCAGCTGGTGCAGTTTACGATAGAAAGAAACAAATAGGTGTCACCCGTGTAGTATCATCCATAGTTTCGGGATAAAAATAAGGGTACCCACTATCAGTGCAGCTATGGAGCAGATCAGTACAGCCCCAGAAGCAAGGTCTTTTATCTTTCCCGCCTGTTCGTGGTATTCCGGGGATACAAAATCAACTACCCGCTCAATAGCACTGTTCATCGACTCTGTACAGATGACCATCCCGATAGATAGGATGATGACACACCATTCAAGGGTATCCAGCCGAAAGTAGAGACCGGCTATAAGGGTAAGAATACTGGCTACGACATGTATTCGTGCATTATGTTCTTCTTTTAAAAGTGTTTTGATACCTTGAAAGGAATAAGAGAAACTTTGAACTCTTTCTTGAACGGAAAATCTCTTTTTTTTAGAATTCATGGAGTGAAAGATATAAAAAAACCTCGGACTTACGTTCGAGGCTTTTATTAATGGAAATATCGGCTACCCTGCTTTGGCCATCGGCACTTGGTCCGGCGCAGGACTATTTTTGGTAGCTATTTTCAGTTCACGTTGCATCTCCTTGACGGTTTTAGTAGAACCATCAGGACTCCAACCAGGAGGGCCAAAGATGTACATAAACCCTTCTTTGAAATTGTTCGCGTTCTTGACATCGTTCCATATGTTCTTATATTCATGGGTCAGAATGACCATCGGGTTATCGGATTCGGGAGGATGCAGTACACCGTAGGTATTCTCTTTCTCTTTCTCGTCATCCAAATCCTTGAACGTACCGAACAGCTTATCGAACAGGTTCAGATAACCACCATGATTTTTATCCAGATATTCGACTTTTGAGGAGTGGTGAACCATGTGGTGTTTATGCGTATTCAGTATTTTTTCCAAGAAACCAAGTCTGGGAATGAATTGGGTGTGTAACTGAAACTGCCATAGGGATTCTATCGCCATACAGGTAATTACCATTAAAGGGTGGAAACCTATAGCCGGTAAATAGATGTAGAACAAAGGCTTGTAGAGTAAAGTGATCCATCCATTACGGATACCCGTACCCAAGTTGTAATTGTCCGAAGAATGGTGGACAATATGTGCGGCCCACATAAAACGGACTTCATGATTGAGGCGATGTACCCAATAATAGTTGAAGTCATCCAGAAACTGACATATCAACCATGTGTACCAAGCAAATCCAAAAGCCTCATAACCTAGAAGATTGGTTCTGATACCATCTACCTCTGGATTAAAAAGATAATATACACCATAAAATGCTCCTATCTTCACTGTTTTGTAAGCAATAGCAATAATGACAGAACCAATGCCCATAGAGGCACTGGCCCGAAAGTCCTTCCACTCATACAGCTCTCTTTCGTATTTTAAGCTGACGATGATTTCTACGATGATCAATAATACGAATGCGGGCAGTCCGTAAGTCATCGGATTGGTAATACTTATCTCCATAAGGTTTTAATCGGGTTTTTAATTTTCAATATAAATCAAAAAAGACAAAAATAATACTTCTTTTGATTATTCAGGTATAAACATCGGATTATTGTCAAGGGCAATGAGCTAGGTTGGATTAATTCATCAAAATCAGCATGTTACAAAAGGTAGTGCGGACTGTTTGATCTGTCGCTCCACCGGTCTGTAGGTCTTTATATAAAACAATAGCAATAGATACGGTGATAATAGGAGCGGATGTTAAATTATATTCGAATTTGTTATGCAAATTTGGGTTTCATATGTCGTATAAGATTCCGCGGGTCATTTTGGTTTCAATCAAGGCGATAACCGCAGGGATAGCAGCGCTATCGCGAGG
>CANLOE010000005.1 GCA_947492745.1 uncultured Cyclobacteriaceae bacterium
AGACCGGTGGGCAAAGCTTCCGGTAGGAAGCTATTTATGCGCGGAATAGGTTCTCTATTGATCATTTTGGGTTAAAATAATGCCCCGAGGGCATTATTAGTGAAGGGGCCGCTCTGCCGCGTGAGCCATTGACAAAGATAGTATGTCGCGCTAGCTAGCGGAAATTTCAACGAAATCAAGAAGTATACCCAAACGCAATTGATTCGGGGCCAATCGGATACACGAAAGTTCCGAGAATTATCGAGGCATGAACCCTAATGACCATTTTACTAATGACTTATCCATCAAACTTGGTAATGGTCATCCTTTTGTCTCTGGACAACATTTTCCCAAAATACTTTCTCTTGAGTATACATAAGAAAGAAAAAGATACATTTTTCAAAACAGTCTCTAAGCGACAACAAATTTTCAATAGCCTATCCGAACAGTCTCTTAGCTTGCCAAGAATCAACAGCACTCATGCACAAATAGGATAAGCGGGCTATTCTTTATTTTAAAAATAGTGCAAAAGCCCGCTTTTATTTTATTTTTGAATTAAATACAATCAGACAAAAGCCCCGATGGATTTAGAATTCAACAAAAACGAAGACTCCTTCAAACAGTATTGCTATCAATTGGCAACCAAACTCAAAAAGGTGCACTTAGGGGGTGGCGAAAAGAAAATAGCCAAACAGCATGACAAGGGTAAGCTTACGGCCAGAGAGCGGGTGGCCTATCTCATCGATGAGAACAGCGATTTTTTGGAAATCGGAGCTTTTGCTGGTGAGGGCATGTACACAGAGTATGGAGGCTGTCCTTCGGGAGGAGTGGTGACAGGGTTAGGCCATGTACAAGGTAGGCAATGTGTCATCGTAGCCAATGACGCCACCGTCAAAGCGGGAGCTTGGTTCCCCATAACGGCCAAAAAGAATCTTCGGGCGCAAGAAGTAGCCATGGAAAATAGGCTGCCCATCATCTACCTAGTGGACAGCGCAGGAGTTTTCCTGCCCTTACAGAACGAGATTTTCCCTGATAAGGAGCACTTCGGCCGACAGTTCCGCAATAATGCGAAAATGTCTTCTATGGGAATCGTACAGATAGCTGCTATTATGGGAAGTTGTGTCGCAGGAGGCGCCTACTTGCCCATCATGTCGGATGAGGCCATGATAGTGGATAAAACAGGCTCTATATTTCTCGCCGGCCCCTATCTTGTCCGAGCGGCCATCGGAGAACAGGTAGATGCTGAAACCTTAGGTGGTGCTGAGACACACTGCGAGATATCAGGGGTCACGGACAACAAGTTCGACAGTGATGAGAGCTGTCTGGACTACATAAAATCACTTTTCGATAAAATAGGGGCCAGTGAGAAAGCAGGTTTCAATAGGGCAGAACCCCATCCACCACAAAAGAATGAAAATGAAATCTACGGACTCTTCCCTACAGATAGGGTCAAGCCTTATGATATGCTGGAAATCATCTCCCGTCTAGTAGACGATTCCCGATTCGAGCAATACAAAGAAGGCTATGGCCAATCACTACTTTGCGGTACGGCACGTATCGATGGCTGGGCCGTAGGTATTGTCGCCAATCAACGCATCATGGTCAAGAGTAAAAAAGGGGAAATGCGGATGGGTGGTGTCATCTACTCGGATTCTGCGGACAAAGCTGCCCGCTTTATCATGAACTGCAATCAGAGGAAGATTCCTCTGCTGTTTTTACATGATGTCAGCGGTTTTATGGTCGGAAGTAAAGCCGAGCATGGTGGCATCATCAAAGATGGCGCAAAAATGGTCAATGCCATGGCCAATTCCACCGTACCCAAGTTCACGATTATCTTGGGCAACTCCTACGGTGCCGGCAATTATGCCATGTGCGGCAAGGCCTACGACCCTCGCTTGATCTACGCATGGCCTACGGCGCAGATGGCCGTCATGAGTGGTAAAGCAGCGGCCAATACGCTACTACAGATTAAAGTGGCTTCCCTAAAGGGACAAGGAAAAGAAATCAGTAAAGAAGAGGAAGCAGCACTGCTCCGGAAAATCACGGATAAGTATAATGAAGAACTCAGTCCCTACTATGCCGCTGCCCGCCTCTGGGTCGACGGTATCATCGATCCTTTGGAAAGCAGAAAAGTTATCTCCTTGGGTATCGAAGCCGCAAACCATGCTCCCATTGAAAAATTCAATGTGGGTATCCTACAGACCTAAATAAATGAGCGAGACCAATAGGTAAATTGCAGGAGATATGTACTAACGAGATATACCTGCCGTATTGCGGTCACTCCAATGCCGATTTCCCTGTAAAAACAGGAAGGGCCTATGTTCTAATCTAGGCACAACAGTTGTATTGAATCCATACCAAAGAACACTAAAGTAATTAAACCCAAAATGTCCATTAGAAAATCTATTCCGGACTTAACTGGCTTCAAATCAGTAAATGAATGCGTTTTTTGAATTCACCGTAGCGGTGCTACGCTGAATCCATGAAAACACCCTGATGTATTGCCATTTAAATCCTCATGACGAAGTTCCAACGAACATTCTGGGTTAAAGTCAGGCGTTCCCAAATCAGGGAGCTTGATTTTTTTTTGATTCCTCAAAAAAATCCACCCTTATTGGGCACAGCTTATTTTCAAGCGGAAAAAATCATTGACCAAAACCAAAACACCTCATTACTATCTGATCAACAGTTATTTAAATTCGTATAATCGATTTTACACGAGCCAAAGAAAAGTTGTACCGCTAAGCTCACTTTACCAAATAGTTAATTTTTGGCCTTTCCACCTCAAAATACTTCATTTTAAGACAACACTGATGTACATAGAATTTTGTTTATTTGCAATATTATGCAAATTTAGCTTTTAGTTATCGCCTATCTTCCTGTTCATTTTGCTTCACTCTGCACTGACAATCCTCGGGATAGCGCTGCTATCCCTGCGGTTATTGCCTTGATTGAAAAAAAATGACCCAAGGAATCTTATACGACAGTTGAAACCCAAATTTGTATTACAAGTGGTTTGACTGGTTTTAGATTTGACGGTATTGTGATAAATAATCAGAACAGTACCCCATCCGATTGCCCCTAAAAGGCACCGAACATAAGTGTTTGAGTCCGTATTCGTATCGGTATCCCGGAACCATTTTGACCCTATTTTTAAGTTTTCGTGCTTCATTGAGCACGTAATAGTGTGGAAACCTTAGCAGATAGCCCTTTTATCACTGTCTTTGTGACCATTGTCCCTTTTTACTGAAATAATTCTTACGGACAAAGATTATTTCCATCATTCAGGGAAAGTGATTTTAGGTTTTAGTACAGTTATTCTAAGATGATCAATGCAACCTTAACCAATGACCCGATTACCATTGAAAAGAACTATCGAATTCATCGACTTTGCAAAAGGCTATGCCATCTTGATGGTCATCGTCTATCATTTTTGCAATCATTTACAGATGCCGGACATCATAGATAAAGCACGCAACTTTGGTGGTACGGGCATTCATCTCTTTTTCTTTTTGTCGGGCTTTGGGTTATCGCTCTCCAAAGCACAGCCCTTCAAAACCTTTATCAAAAGGCGACTGATCAAAGTGTACCTTCCCTTTGCTTTGAGCATTGTTTTGATTTTCACAGCTGATCTCATCTGGCGTCTGTACCAAGGCGGCCCCAATGAATACATGAGTCATTTCCTTCTGTATAAAATGGTGGATAGTGAACTGATTTTTGCTTTTGGAGGCCAGTACTGGTTCGTGGGAACCATTATTGAACTCTATTTACTATTTCCATTACTGAGCTATCTGAAAAACCAATGGGGTCCGAAGACTTTTCTTATCCTATGTGTTTCCATTTCCGTAATGCATCTAGGTCTTTGTACCTACTTCCAATGGTTTGACAGGGTCACGCTCAGCATATTCACCCAGTATTTATGGGAATTTGGCTTAGGGATGTATTTTGCACATCGATACAAGGTGGACGACTGGGCTTTCTGGAAGATAAAGAACAGTTCCCTGATACTTGTGGTCGTAGTTTGTATACCACTCATGGCACTCATGGCATCGTCAGGTACTACTATGGGAAAGCTATTCAATGATTTTCCTGCTTTTCTGGGCTATACGGCACTCTGCTTACTGGTCTACAAATCAGTGAAAAAAGTGGCACCGCCCCTCAACCACTTTTTTCGATCTACCGGACAGTACTCTTATGCCATGTATTTGATTCACGTATTGTTACTGGATATTTACATCATGTATTTAACAGCTTGGAATATACCTTATCGGTATTTGGAAATGGGTATTCTTATTGTACTTCTGTATCCGGCTGCCATTGCCTTTCACTATGGGACAGATATAGTGCAGCGGTTTGGGTCCATGGCCAAAAGAGAGTTCATGCCACTTCCATCCCAAAGAAAATAGCTTGGAAAACTATTTTAAAATGTATCCCTTATTTCTAACGCGGATAATATTGATTTTTTAATGTCCCATGGGGTTTACGGGTACGCGCATGCCGTTTATATCAAGTTGAATACCCTCTCAGTCATGTCATACTCACTGCTGTATATTCCTTTTGATACATAAATCGCAGAACACGAACTCATGCAGTTGTCTGCCTTCGATGCAGTACCTTTTATAAGCGATGCACATAGGACATATCCTCCATCAATAGCTAGAGCCTATGCGTCTGTTTTTCGGATACTTTACTTCGTACCTGAACATCAGGACCTTGGTTTCACTGGGAGCTATATCCAACTTCCATTCCAGAAAACCACTGCTCTTTTCGAAAGCAGCTCCGTCCCTGTCCATCAGCTCCACAGCTATCGCACCGTTTCGAGAAACAGGGATCTGGTCCTTAAGGTCTATGGTTATATTCTCCTTTTTCATATTCTTTACGGAAATTTCGTAAGCATAGGCTTCCTTCCTGTTGGTCCCTATTAATTTCTTGTTCGTAAAGTCTTCCTTTTTCGTTCTCTTAACAATAATCTTTTTGTCCCTACCCAAGGACAATTGAAGTGTATCTCCTATGGACTGCGGATCTATTTGGGACTCCCCCATATACGTACCCTCATAAAAAACATTCAACTTACCGGGCAATAAACCATATTCTTGCCAGTCCGTTATGTTTGCAGTTAAAAAAACATCCTTTTCCAACTTCGGCACACCCGAATAGCTGTAATACGTCGCCAGCTTAAGACTCTGTACATCCACTATCGTCGGTCTATCTGCATGCCTCACTGTATAAGGAATCTGGATATTGAATGTCGTGTTCAAACCTGTCGTATTGATGGAAGTCCGGCCAGCCAGGGAAGCTACACTTTCTTTCTGTTCTTCGACCACCTCACTAAGTTCATCGTCATTGTAGGCACTACTACTGGCTGCTCGTATTGTTTTTTTGAATTTGGCACTTGATACCGATGGAGACAAAGACAATAGGCTGATATAGTTTGGATAGAGTGTCGGTACTTGGCCACTTTCGGTAGGGTTGGCCGTGGACAGGGTCAATTTCACCCTATTCCAGTCCAGTCCTGTATTCTGGTAGACCTCTGCTTTATACTGTAGTGTGATAGGCGATTGTGTATCAGTGGTCCTGGCATCATAGACCGGAACCCAGCCAGCATTACCGACAACGTATTTGACCTTCAAATCGATAGTTGTAGCATACATAGCACTTACCTTCACCCGTATTTCTGTAGTATTCCTATTGATAGCGGCATTATTCTCTTGTAGTTGACGTTCCGTAGCGGCCATACTTTTTTTCATTTCCTCTATAGCATTTAGCGTTTCGATTTTCAATCGATTGATTTCCCTCAAACGTGTTCTATAGAAGTCTGCCATAGACCGCAGTTCTGCTACGGTCAGGCTGCTTCCCTCACCACCTATGGACTGATTATTTTTCAACAGTAGTAGTTCTTCGGATAACGTGTTCAACTCACCTTCCTGAATCCTAAGTTTTTCTTGGGACATCCTGAGCGTACTTCTCAAGGATAGGACATCTTTTGGCATTTCATGTTCTTCCAGGTAGTTCTGCCCTGACTCGACCCCTAGTAATACCGCAGCACCTTTTCCTGTCACTTGTACGGTATTCGCATCCAAGTAAGGAGACAGCCCCTTGATGATCAGTGTAGTATTCCCCTTGGGTACTTGCGCTACGCCACTACGTAAAAGCTGCGCCTTGTTCAGAAAAACAGTCACCTCTTTTATTGTTGTCTTCAGTTCTTTTTCTGACTGTGCCTGCACTTCGAAAGTGTGGGTATACCCAAATAAGAGAGATAGCGAGAGAACCGTTATTTTAAGTTTTGAAAGTGCTTTTAACATCGTTTTGAATTATAGAAATGGAATTTTATACTACACTGAATGCTAAACCCGAGCTTATTCCTCAGAGCCCCATTAGGAAAGTGATGCTCTCCGAACTATCGATTTCCACTTCCCACTACTGGCTTTTTAAATCCAATGACAACTATATGAGTGATATACCTTCTATTTTCCATAAATATGCTTCTTTTTTTTCAGTGACTGGGTATAATTTTTATTTTTGCGGACTATTGTAAAGAATTCTCCTAGAATATAGCTCAATACGGGTATAACTTCACTGGACGATTTCAAGATAGACCAAGTACTCTAGGGTACACCGACTATTGGCAGAAAAACCAATATATATGGGCAACAACTAAGCTATTACCAAACCAAATGTATATGTACGAGTATCAGAGATTAAGGGAGTTCACGGAGGCTGTTTTTGTAAAAATGGGCTGCACTGCTGAAGACGCTTCTTTGGCGGGTGATGTATTGCTAAGCGCAGATTTACGTGGCATTGATTCCCATGGAGTAGCGCGTCTTATTGGATATGTTAGGTTATGGGAGTCAGAGCGTATTAATCCACAGCCGGATATAAAGGTAATCCATGAGACACCCAGTACTGCCGTAGTGGATGGGGACAGAGGTCTCGGTCTTGTCGTGGCTCCAAAGGCAATGAAAATTGCTATGGAAAAGGCAGAGAAAGTAGGTACAGGGTGGGTATCGGTCAAGAACTCAAACCATTTTGGTATAGCTGGATACCATGCCATGATGGCCTTGGAACATGATATGACAGGAATGGCCATGACCAATGCCAGCCCTTTGGTCGCCCCTACTTTTTCAAGAGAACGCCTGTTGGGAACCAATCCCATCGCCATGGCATTTCCCACAGCAAAAGAGCCTCCCTTTGTCGCTGATTTTGCTACCACGACCGCTGCAAATGGCAAGCTGGAAATACTACAACGCGAAGAGAAAGATGCTCCCGAAGGTTGGGTGCAAAGTAAAGAGGGAGAAGCCTCCACCAGCCCATATGAGGTAAAGAACGGAGGGGCACTGCTACCTTTGGGTGGTGACCGCGTTCACGGGAGCCACAAAGGCTACTGCTTGGGCAGTATAGTGGATATTCTGTCAGCGGTGTTTTCAGGAGCCAATTACGGGCCTTGGGCGCCTCCATTTGTCAGCTTTCTTCCACTAGCTGATAATCCAGTAGGAGAAGGACTGGGGCATTTTCTTGGCGCTATGAGGGTCGACGCATTTCGCCCCAAGGAAGAGTTCAAGGTCCATATGGACCAATGGATAAGACGTTTTCGCTCTGCCAGTCCTGTAGAAGGACAGGAGCAGGTCTACATCCCTGGAGACCCGGAAAGGGCCATGGAGGTAGAGCGACGAAAATCCGGCATTCCACTGAACGAAAAAGTGGTCAAGGACCTTACTTCACTGGCCCGCAAGTTTGATATAGCGCTTTGATTTAGAGAATGTTATATATAGAGTGCAGTAATGTTCCTCGCGGCTACGCTACTTTAGGGTTCCTGTTTTCAGAAGCTGCTCTCAAGAACTAGGGGCGGAAACTTCTCCTTTGGATAAAAATAGTACGTGAGGACAGGTCGGTTGAACGACGGTTCCCGGTAAAGTGAGCCGTTTCGGCGATATCAATGTTCACTGCTGATTTCGTTGTAGAATTTGCTTTCGTAACAAAATTGCACTGTGCTTTTCAAGTAGGATGTGAGGGCATCTCCTCTCCCGCTCAATCGATAATCATAAATCGAAAGCCACCCCTGCACGGGGGTACCCATGGCCCATTGTAAACCCTGGACCAATCACATTTTTGTGGTTCTTTCCATGGCTTTCATTTGGTTCAATAGCGACAGGGAAATGTATCTTTGACTTATATTATTCCATACGGGGGTACCTGTAGATGAAAGGGCCACCAATAAACACTTTAAAGGCCCCGCCGGTGCGGGGCTTTTACATTTCTGCCAGGATCCGGGTGGGGATGAGATCACCACTAAATGCATAGGCTTGACTGTCGCTGATTAAAATTAGCTCTTCAACACTACTTTTCACAATGTCTTCGAATCCGGGTTAAAAGTCAAGTACCTGCACAGGAAGACTATAATCTTTTTGGGGCAAACCCAAAATAACGAATAGAAATCGTGATGAGCGCGTTGCAGCGTGAAAGATCGGTCGTTTGGATACGTTCACTAGCACCACTATGGTGGACGGAGGAGGGGGACGCTTGTAGGAAGCTATTTATGCGAAGAATAGGTACTCTATTGTTGATGTTGAAATCAATTGCATTTAGGTATACACCTGATGCCACCCATTGATTTTCCATCGGTACCCTACAACAAAAGCTTTGAAGTTGAGTCAAATCCGTATCGGGTACCTAGGGACGTTCATTATACGATGGGTTACAAAGCTAATAGCCTTGAGGAGATTGCAATCTGCAAATTTTCACTCCGAAAACAAACTATAGAAAATGGCCCTGATGGGGTCTATAAATTAAATCCTACTCCACCACGAATAATCCAAGGGCTATTATAGGGGCCGAGACTACCTGCTGTGTAGGATAGATTGTATAGAATGATAACGTTCAAAGAACCCCTGCCGCCCAAGGGCTGACTCATGCCCCCACCTGCCAAAAAGCTATTGAATGACCTTCTGGTAGTACTAAGGTCCGGTTGAAAAACCTCAAATTGCAGACTTTCGAATTCCGCCATTAGGAAGAAGGGGGCAACAATGCGATATGTGCCGAACAAACTGCCTCCGTAGTCCTGCGTTTCGAGATTTGGAGAAAAACGTTTGTCATTTCTATATCTGAAAATCACACCAAGTCCAGTAGTAAATCGCTCCGAAATGCGGTACCCTACTCTGGGAGAAATATCCACAAAATCGATATTTCCAAAACTCAAGCCAAAATTACCCCCAAGGGTGAGCTTGTCCTTGATAGGAGTTCCGCTCTTTCCCTCCCTATATCGGCCTTGATTTTCCTGTTCTTCGGAAACTTCCTGAGCATGGCAAAGGCTTAGTCCCGAAAGCAGAAAAATTACGAGTAGGGTGTTTTTTTTTAGCTCTATCATGGTCATTTGTTATCTTCTTCCACTATGACAAACAGCGTTTCTTTATCTTTTTTCATCAGGTATTTCTCACGGGCGAACTTCTCGAGCAACGAACGGTTGCTGAGCAACGCTTCTCTTTCTTTTTTCACCTCTTCGATTTTTTCCAGATAGTACGCTTTTTCATCTTCCAGGTTTTTTCTTTTTAAAGTCAATTCATGTCTTGACAGGAAATCGTTAGAGTCCAAAAAGAACATCCATATCAGAAAGAAAACACTGGATAGGAAGAAGAAGTTTTTCAGAAGTCTTGGCAATCGCTTTAACATATTCTGTTTAGTATACAATAAAACTATACAATATTTACAAAAAATAAAAGTCTCCCACTAGGTTAGGGAGACTTTCAGATAAAATAAACTATATCAGTAATCCTTTTTTAGTCTTGGAGTAGTGATACTATGTTGACAGTGTACTCACTGTCTTAGTGAATTATAGGTTATTACCGAAAAAAGCGGTATCTCCCAGTTCCTCTTCGATACGGAGCAACTGATTGTACTTCGCCATTCGATCTGATCGGGAAGCCGACCCTGTCTTGATCTGCCCTGTGTTCAGAGCCACAGCCAAATCGGCAATGGTATTGTCCTCTGTTTCACCCGAACGATGGGACATCACTGAAGTGTACCCTGCATTGTGTGCCATGGTAACGGCCGCAATGGTTTCCGTGAGGGTTCCTATCTGATTTACTTTGACCAATATGGAGTTGGCCACGTCGCTTTCAATTCCTTTGGACAAACGTTCAACATTGGTCACAAAAAGGTCATCCCCAACCAACTGTACTTTATCTCCAGCCTTGTCCGTGAGAGATTTCCATCCCTCCCAATCGTTCTCGTCCATTCCATCCTCTATGGAGATAATGGGATATTTTTCACTGAGGTCCGTTAGGTACTGGGCTTGTTCCTCTGAGGTTCTTATTTTTCCTTTTTCCCCTTCGAATTTTGTATAATCATACTTACCATCCACGAAAAATTCTGAAGCAGCACAGTCCAAGGCAATCATCACTTCATCGCCTGGTTTGTAGCCAGCATTACCGATAGCTTCGATAATCGTCTCCAAGGCATCTTCGGTACCCTCTAAAGTGGGAGCAAAACCACCTTCATCTCCCACAGCGGTACTTAAGCCTCTCTTATGAAGCACTTTTTTCAAATGATGGAAAATCTCAGTTCCCATTTGCATTGCATGGGTAAAATCACCCGCCTTTATGGGCATAATCATAAACTCCTGAAATGCTATAGGTGCATCAGAATGTGAACCCCCATTGATAATATTCATCATGGGCACAGGTAATGTATTTGCTGAAACGCCTCCCACGTAACGATACAAAGGCATTCCCAGCTCATTAGCCGCAGCTTTGGCAACAGCAAGAGAAACACCTAGGATAGCATTAGCACCTAATTTTGATTTGTTGGGTGTTCCGTCCAAATCGATCATTGTCTGATCGATAAGGTTTTGCTCCAGTACAGAATAGCCCAACAGTTCTTTAGCAATAACATCATTGACGTTGGAAACTGCTTTGGAGACACCTTTCCCCATATAAGTGTCTCCTCCGTCACGTAGTTCTACAGCTTCATGCTCGCCCGTAGAAGCCCCAGAAGGCACGGCAGCCCTACCTAGAGCACCATTGACTGTGACAACATCTACTTCTACAGTAGGATTACCCCTTGAGTCAAGAATTTGTCTTGCGTGAATGCTTTGAATAATACTCATATTAATTGGTTTATATTAATTGTAAGTTAACTCATTAGGTCTATAAACTGATCGAACAGATATCTTGAATCATGAGGTCCTGGAGACGACTCTGGATGATATTGGACCGAGAAGGCTTTCTTTTTCTTTATTTTAAGTCCTGCCACGGTATTATCATTCAAATGAACGTGCGTAATCTCCACCTCATCGGATTTCTCAACATCTTCTCTTTTTATAACAAACCCATGATTCTGTGAGGTTATTTCACTTTTCCCAGTGAGGATATTCTTCACGGGATGATTTAGCCCTCTATGTCCATGGTGCATTTTATAGGTAGTGATACCATAGGCTCTAGCCAACATTTGATGCCCTAAACATATACCGAATAATGGAACATCAGCATCCAAAATAGCCTTTACGGTATCTACTGCATAATCCATCACCGCAGGATCGCCAGGGCCATTGGAAATAAAGTAACCATCAGCCCCCCATTCTGCCATATCCTCATAACTTGCTTTGGCAGGAAAAACCTTACAATAGCATCCGCGGTCTTTCAGATTTATTAGAATATTTGTCTTTATACCCAAGTCCAGTACAGCCACTTTATATTTGGAATCTTCTTCTCCAAAAAAATAAGGCTCTTGAGCGCCAATGGTCGAAGATAATTCCAAGCCTTCCATGGATGGTACCTTTTCCAATTCTCCCTGTAACTCTTCCTTTGGTTTATCTGATGAAATAATTGCATTCATCGCCCCCTTACTTCTAATATGTCGAACCAACCTACGTGTGTCTATCTCTGCAATACCTACTACGCCATGTCGCTCTAAATAATTCTGCAAACTTTGGTCAGCAGTACTCCTGCTGTACTCCTCTGAGAACTCATTGACAACGATACCTTTGATTTTGGGGGCGGAGGACTCCTGTTCCTTCTCAAAAACACCATAATTGCCTATGTGAGAGCTCGTGTTAATGATTATTTGCCCTGTATACGATGGGTCAGTATATATCTCCTGATAGCCGGTCATACCTGTGTTAAAGCATATCTCACCTCCTACGGTTGCTTTTTTCCCTATAGCAGTCCCTGTTATCAAGGTTCCATCCTCTAACAAAAGGTAAGCTTTTTCCTTTGGGTTTAATTTCATGCGTATCGAGTAGTTTTATTGAAAGGCATTTTTGTATTCTCTATTTCTAAGCATCAACTACGAAATGTGGAAGAATTTTAAAGTTTCTCATAACCTTTCATCCTTGGAAAGAACGTATTTTTATCTATGATTTTATCTTCACAAAAATAAAAAAAGGGATTAGATAATAAATCTAATCCCTTTTAAATTTCATATAAAGCTGAATTTACTGCTCATCTGATTTTTTGTCTTCGTCAGTATCGGATGCAGGCGTATCATCTGTAGATTCTTCAGCCTCTGGAATACTAGTCTCTTCAGTGGCAACAGGAGTATCTTCATTTTCCACAACTTCTGTAACAGTGTCACTTGATGTTGCTGTTTCCTGTGAAGCTGTCTCGGTACTCTTACTACTCCCTCCTCTTCGACTTCTCCTTGTCTTAGCTTTCGCTGGCTTAGCATCTTTCAACATCAATTCATTGTAGTCAACTAATTCAATAATACACATATCAGCATTATCGCCAAGTCGGTTTCCCATTTTTAATATACGGGTATAACCGCCAGGTCTATTAGCTATTTTTACAGAAACCTCGTCAAAAAGTGCTTTGACTGACTCTTTATTCTGCAAATAAGAAAATACTGTCCTTCTCGAATGAGTAGTATCGCTCTTTGACTTGGTTAAAAGCGGTTCTATATATTTGCGTAAAGCTTTTGCCTTGGCGACAGTAGTCGTTATCCTTTTATGTAAGATTAACGATGATGCCATGTTAGACAACATGGCCTTTCTATGAGGAGCTGTTCTCCCTAAATGATTAAATCTTTTCCCGTGTCTCATTATTCAATTATTTTTGAAAGAAGAATGATTGATACAGACTCCTATCTACTGATCTTTAGCTACTACTCTTCTTCTAGTTTATATTTGGATAGGTCCATTCCAAAAACCAAATTTTTGTCCTGTACTAACTGCTCCAATTCTGCAAGTGATTTTTTACCGAAGTTTCTAAACTTCATCATGTCTGATATTTCCAATCTAACCAAATCACCCAATGTCTTTACATCTGCCGCCTTAAGGCAATTGTAGGCTCTCACAGATAAGTCTAAGTCATTCAGAGGTGTTTTCAACAACTTCCTCATATGTAACATTTCCTCATCAACTTGCTCGATTTCACTATCATTTCCTGTCTCCAGTTCGATAGATTTATCAGAAAAAAGCATGAAATGTTGGATAAGTATGTGAGCAGCACTTTCCAAAGCTTTTTCAGGATGGATAGAACCATCCGTCTCTATATCCAAAAGTAATTGCTCGTAATCAGTTTTCTGCTCTACCCTTGTATTTTCGATACTATATTTAACATTTTTTATAGGCGTAAATATTGCATCTATCGGAATAAATCCAAAAACCTGTTCAGAGGGTTTATTCTCCTCAGCGGGTAGATATCCCCTTCCTTTCTCAATGGTAAGTTCCAGCTCAAATTCCGTCGTATCATCAAGATTGCAAATTACCAAATCAGGATTAAGTATCTCGAAAGCTGTAGTGAAATTAAAAATATCACCTGCTTTCAATTGTTTTTGATTCTTAATAGATACTGTAATCTTATTGTCCAAAGATTCTCCTATTTTTCTGAATCTAACCATTTTAAGATTCAAAATAACTTCGGATACATCTTCGACTACACCCTCTATAGTCGTAAACTCATGCAATACACCTGGAACTTTTATTCCAGTGATTGCATAACCTTCTAAAGAAGAAAGCAATATTCGCCTTAATGCATTGCCAATGGTAACCCCGTATCCTTTTTCAAGTGGTTTAAAAGTGAACAGCCCATGAAAATCATCAGCTTTTTCCATTACCACCTTTTCGGGCATTTGAAATGCTAATATCGACATATTATAGTGTTTTAATTTAAGCCAAAGTATTTACTCACGCAAAAAACCGTAGCAACTAAGTTTATTAAGATATTATTTGGAATAAAGTTCAACGATTAGCTGCTCGTTGATATTTTCAGGAATTTCATCTCTCATAGGTGTAGCCACAACTTTTCCAGAAAATGTTGACGCATCCCATTCTAACCAAGGAAACCTTTTTGTCCCGTTTGACGCTAAACTATTGGTAATACACTCCAAAGATTTAGAACGCTCTCTAACAGCTACAATATCACCTATCCTTAAAGAAACCGAAGCTATATTAACGACTCCACCATTTACAGTGATGTGCTTATGTAAAACTAATTGCCTTGCGGCCCTTCTTGTAGGAGCTATGCCTAATCTAAAAACAGTATTATCTAGGCGCGACTCCAAAAGTTGTAATAATATTTCGCCGGTAATACCTATTTTTCTTGAAGCTTTTTCGAAAAGATTGGAAAACTGTCTCTCAAGTACACCATAAGTATACTTAGCTTTCTGCTTTTCCATTAATTGCACGGCATACTCTGATTGTTTCCTTCTTCGTCCTCTTCCATGTTGACCTGGGCCGTAGCTTTTCTTTTGAAGTGCCTTGCTAGGGCCGAATATAGGTTCGTTAAACCTTCTAGCAATTTTCGTCTTGGGACCTCTATATCTCGCCATTATATTATAAACTTAATCTCTTAATATTAAAATTAAACTCTTCTACGCTTAGGAGGTCGACATCCATTGTGAGGAAGGGGAGTTACATCTTTTATCATTGTAACCTCAATTCCTGTATTTTGGATGGTTCTTATTGCCGACTCCCGACCTGAACCAGGCCCTTTTACGTAGACTTCAACCTTTCTCAATCCTAAATCATAGGCCTTTTGAGCACAATCCTGAGCTGCCATTTGGGCCGCATAGGGAGTGTTCTTCTTAGACCCCTTAAAACCCATTTTTCCAGCTGATGCCCAAGA
Organism: uncultured Cyclobacteriaceae bacterium; assembly: GCA_947492745.1. Lineage (GTDB taxonomy): Bacteria > Bacteroidota > Bacteroidia > Cytophagales > Cyclobacteriaceae > Aurantiphycus > Aurantiphycus algarum. The sequence goes on from CANLOE010000005.1 coordinate 15,036, forward strand.
GATAACCTGACCCGTAGTATTGGTCATTGAAATAATAATATTATTAAAAGAAGCTTTGATATGTGCGTGTCCTATCGCTTCTACCGATACTACTCTCTTTTTAGCTTTGTCTTTTCTTTTCTGCGCCATAATTGGTATGCCTTATTTTCGGAAACAATCCGAATATTCAATTTTCAACGTTGATTATTTGGTTGCCTTTTTCTTATTGGCCACAGTCTTACGTTTACCCTTCCTTGTTCTGGAATTGTTTTTTGTTCTTTGACCACGAACAGGAAGACCTCTTCTATGTCTCAAGCCTCTATAACAACCGATATCCATAAGCCTTTTTATATTCAGCTGTATCTCGGACTTAAGAACCCCTTCTACCCTGAATTGCTCAGAAATAATAGATCGTATGGCATTGGACTCATCATCTGTCCAATCCTTAACCTTTTTATTAGGGTCTACACCAGCTTCAATCAATATCTTCTGTGCGGATTTTCTGCCTATTCCGAAGATATAGGTCAAGCTAATCTCCCCTCTTTTATTATCGGGGATGTCTACTCCTGATACTCTTGCCATAATTTAGCCTTGTCTTTGTTTAAACCTAGGATTTTTTTTGTTAATAACGTAAAGCTTACCTTTTCTCCGTATCACTTTACATTCAGCACTACGCTTCTTAATCGATGCCTTTACTTTCATGTGTTTTCAGAATTTAATAGCAAATACTATGAAATTTATCAGAATTGATTGTTTTCAGTCTCCTGAATTAAATCAGCCTAATTACTTTCTCATATTTACTTATATCTATATACGATTCGCCCTTTAGTTAAATCATAAGGCGACATTTCCAATTTAACTCTGTCGCCAGGTAATATTTTAATATAGTTCATTCTCATCTTACCTGAGATATGAGCAATGACTTGGTGTCCATTCTCAAGCTCAACACGGAACATTGCATTGGATAAAGCTTCTATAATAGTTCCGTCTTGTTCAATGGAGGATTGTTTTGCCATATTAAAATTTATAATTTTCTTCTATATACTGATGAGATGTCAATATCTCTGTTCTGTCTTCAAATATAGCCACCATATGTTCAAAATGAGCTGATGGTCGCTTATCGGCAGTTCTAATTGTCCAACCGTCGGACTCCTGAACTATATTTTTTGTACCCAAATTGATCATTGGTTCAATTGCAATAACCAATCCTTCTTTCAACTTCTTTCCTTTGCCTCGCTTACCATAATTAGGTATTTCTGGTTCTTCATGCAAATTCCTCCCTACGCCATGTCCTACTAGCTCCCTAACTACTCCATAACCAAACTCTTCTACGTAGCTTTGAACGGCATAGCCTATGTCACCTGTCCAGTTACCATACACAGCACTTTCAATACCTTTATATAAAGAAGTCTTCGTTACCTTCAAAAGTTGCAAAACTTCTTCCTTTACATTACCAACTGGATAAGTGTAGGCCGAGTCACTATGAAATCCATTAAAATATACTCCACAATCAATGGAAATAATATCTCCATCTTTTAACTCATATCCACTGGGAAAACCATGCACTACATTTTCGTTTGTAGATATACATAATGAAGCAGGAAAACCATTGTAATTCTTAAAAGATGGACTCGCTTTGTGGTCCAAGATATATTCCTCAGCAATCTTATCCAACGTTAACGTTTTAACGCCAGGGACAATATTCTTTGCCACTTCCCCATGAGCTTTAGCAAGTATCAAAGCACTCTCTTTAATGGCCTCAATTTCTGCCTCGCTCTTATACTGTATCATTATAATTCAATAATTACTACTGATTGCACTTAAGATGCTACTGCTACTTGAGATCTTCCTTTTACCTTTCCGGATTTCATCATTCCATCATAATGTCTCATTAACAGATAGCTCTCTATTTGTTGAAGTGTATCAAGTACAACTCCCACCATAATCAACAAAGAAGTACCTCCATAGAAATAGGCAAAGTTCTGATCCATTCCAACTCCCATAGCAAAAGCAGGGATAATCGCTACAATAGCTAAAAATATAGAACCTGGCAGCGTTATACGTGTAAGTATGGTATCAATATATTCTGAAGTCTGTTTACCCGGTTTAACACCTGGAACAAAACCACCGTTTCTCCTCATATCGTCAGATATCTGATTAGGATTTATAGTAATTGCGGTATAGAAAAAGGTAAATACAAGTATCAGTAATCCAAAAACAATATTATAAGGTATAGAGGATATATCAGAGAAAGCACTAACAACATATGCAGCTGTATCGCTGGAATCAACCCAAATGTTAGCTATCAAAGGAGGGATGAACATCAATGCCTGAGCGAATATAATGGGCATTACACCTGATGCATTGACCTTTAGAGGTATGTATTGTCGTTGACCCCCATAAACTTTATTACCTACAACCTGCTTTGCATATTGTACCGGTATCTTTCTGACAGCCTGTGTCAACATAACTACGGCCATGATTACAAAAAACAATGCCACCAATTCTATAATAGAAACAATTGCTAAAGGTAATCCTCTATGTTCAAATACTTCAACATATAATGAGGGAAGAAATCTCGATATAATACCTATCATAATCAACATAGATATACCATTTCCGATACCCTTATCAGTAATTTTTTCACCCAACCACATGCAGAACATGGTACCTGATACTAACACAATCATCGATGTAACAGTGAAAAAGATTCCCGGCTGGATAATTGCCTCACTTGGTACACTCGCTGCCAAATATCCAGCAGACTGTAAAAGAGTAATGGCAATAGTCAAAACCCGTGTTATTTGTGTTATTTTTTTACGACCAGACTCACCTTCTTTTTGAAGTTTTTGAAAATAGGGTACTGCTACTGTTAATAGTTGAATTACAATAGACGCTGATATATAAGGCATAATTCCCAGTGCAAACACCGAAGCTCTTTGAAAAGAGCCTCCAAGAAAGGTATCTAGTAAACCAAAGATACCATCTGGAGTACCCTGAGATAACAGTTCAGGATTAATACCAGGTAATACCACATAAGAACCTAACCGAAATACAATCAGTAATCCTATGGTATTGAGTATCCTTACTTTCAAATCCTCAATGGAAAATATATTCTTTATGGTCGTAAAAAACTTTTTCATGGCTTATGGTTTTTCGGCTGTACCACCTGCTTTCTCGATGGCTTCAATGGCAGATGCAGAGAAGGCATGGGCTACAATATTAACCTTTGCCTTAAGTTCCCCACCTCCTAAAATTTTAACATTGTCTTTCTTACCAACTATTCCGTGGTCTATCAAGAATGCAATATCGATTTTATCTACATTTAATTTAGCAACCAGTTCCTCTATAGTATGAAGATTGACTGCTTTATAAGTAATTCTATTGGGATTCTTAAATCCAAATTTAGGAACTCGTCTCTGCAAAGGCATTTGCCCACCTTCAAAACCCAACTTCCGTGAATACCCAGACCTAGATTTAGCACCTTTATGACCTCTAGTAGAGGTACCACCACGTCCTGACCCTTGTCCCCTACCGATTCTTTTTTTATTCTTTACGGAACCCTCCGCTGGTTTTAATGAATGTAATTTCATCTGTTGATTATATTTTTTGTATATGACAAGAAATGAGTCCTTATCTATACTTCTGTTACCGAAACCAAGTGACTCACTTTATTAATCATACCAGCAATCTGCGGTGTTAACTCCACCTCCACAGTTTTACTGATCCTCCCCAAGCCTAAAGCTTTAATAGTCGCCTTCTGGTCTTTGGGACGCTTAATAGTACTCTTTACTTGTGATATCTTTACTTTTCCCATTATATTAACCGTTAAAGACTGTTGATAGTGGAACACCTCTATATTGCGCTACAGTGTTTGCGTCTCTCATATTCATCAATGCATCAAAAGTTGCCTTTACCACATTGTGAGGATTGGATGAACCTTTGGATTTGGCCAATACATTATGAACACCAGCACTCTCCAAAACGGCCCTCATGGCGCCTCCTGCAATAACACCGGTACCCTCAGAAGCAGGCTTCAAAAGAACATAACCTCCACCGTATTTACCCAATGCGTCATGAGGAACAGTACCTTTATAAATAGGAACTTTTACGAGATTTTTCTTCGCATCATCAATTCCCTTGGTAATAGCATCTGTTACTTCATTAGCCTTTCCAAGGCCATAACCAACGACACCATTGTTGTCACCTACAACTACGATAGCAGAAAAGCTAAATCTTCTACCTCCTTTAACTACCTTAGCTACCCTTTTTATTGCAACAACCTTCTCTTTAAGATCGATTTCGCTAGCTTTGACCGATTTTATATTATTTTGAGACATATCAATTAAAATTTAAGTCCACCTTCCCTTGCGCCATCGGCCAAGGCTTTTACTTTCCCGTGATAGATATATCCACCTCTATCAAAAACTACAGCTTCAATACCACTCTCTTTAGCCTTCTCTGCTATTTTAGTCCCCACATTTTTGGATACCTCTAGCGTGGCATTATTTTTAACCCCCAATTCTACGGAAGAAAATGATGTAAGGGTATGTCCACTCTCATCATCTATAAGCTGAGCGTATATCGCTTTGTTACTTTTAAATACAGCTAGGCGGGGTCTAGCGGAAGTACCGGTAATCTTATTCCGTATACTCCTTCTTATTCTTAATCTTCTGCTTTGTTTATCAATAGCCATAGCTCTTATTATTTAGCGGCTGTTTTACCAGCTTTACGTCTGATATTCTCTCCTACAAATCGAACTCCTTTTCCTTTATAAGGTTCAACTTTACGTAAAGACCTTATCTTCGCCGCCACTTGTCCAATCAGTTGTTTATCTATAGATTCCAATGTAACTACTGGGCTTTTACCCTTAGCAGTTTCTGCGGTGGCCTTAACCTCATCAGGGAGTTTCAAAAAGATGTTATGAGAATAACCAAGGCTCAATTCTAATACCCCACTCTGTACAGTGGCTTTATAACCAACACCCACGAGTTCCAACTGAACCTTAAAACCATCAGAAACACCTACAACCATATTATGCAATAATGCTCTATACAAGCCATGAAGTGCCTTGTGCCGCTTCTGCTCAGTGGGCCTTTCTATACTAAGGGTACTTTCATTTTCAACCAATTTGAAAGCAGTATCTATAGTCTGAAACAACTCACCTTTAGGTCCTTTTATGGCGACTATACCATCGGCCTCCTTAAAGGTGTAAGTTACACCCTTGGGTAAGTCTATCGGTTTTTTTCCTATTCTTGACATTCTTATATCTATTAATATACGTGGCAAAGTACTTCACCGCCAACATTCATTCTTCTTGCCTCCTTATCAGTAATAACACCCTTAGAAGTGGAAAGTATCGCAATACCCAAACCATTCAATACTCTTGGTAAGTTTTCAGCATCAGCATACTTTCTTAAACCAGGTTTACTGATTCGAGTTAAATTAACTATTGCAGATTTCTTTGTCTCGGGATTATATTTCAAAGCAATTTTTATATTACCTTGATAATTTTCGACATCCTCGAATTTATAATTTTGAATATAACCCTTCTCGAAAAGTACTCTTGTCATTTCCTTTTTGATATTGGAAGCTGGTAGCTCAACAATTCTATGCTTTGCTTTTATAGCATTCCTCAACCGGGTTAAATAATCAGCTATTGGATCAGTCATTTTATTATCTATTCATAAAGTAAAATTGCAAACCTGTCAGACAGGCCCGCAAAGTTACAGAATTTTATTATAAAAAAAAATATTAAGCTAGTTTTTACCAACTAGCCTTTGTAACTCCTGGTATTTTACCCGCTGAGGCCATTTCCCTGAAAGTAACCCTGGAAATACCAAATTTCCTCATGTAACCTTTAGGACGTCCAGTTAGTTTACAACGATTGTGCAACCTCACTGGAGATGAGTTTTTGGGTAATTTATCCAGAGCTTCATAATCTCCCGCTTCTTTTAAAGCAGCTCTTTTGGCTGCATATTTCGCAACCATCTTTTCTCTTTTGATTTCTCTTGCAATTACAGACTTTCTTGCCATAACTTATTGTTGCTTATTTTTATTTGCGAAAGGCATACCAAAAGCCTTCAATAGCTCATAACTTTCTTCATCAGTATTGGCTGAAGTAACAAAGGTTATATCCATACCATTAATTTTATTGACTTTATCGATACTGATCTCAGGGAAAATTATTTGTTCCTTCACACCTAAGGTATAATTACCCCTACCATCGAAGCCTTTATCATTCACACCTCTAAAATCTCGGACCCTAGGCAAGGCAACGGCCATTAGCCTATCCATAAATTCGTACATTTTGTCACCTCTTAAGGTAACTTTTGCACCAATAGGCATTCCTTCTCTTAACTTAAAGTTGGAGATTGAATTTTTAGCAATGGTTGAAACCGCTTTCTGACCAGTAATTTCAGTTAATTCCTGAACACCGACGTCTATCAATTTCTTATCTGCGACAGCTGCGCCTATACCTTTATTGACACAGATTTTTTGTAGCTTAGGTACTTGCATGACAGACTTATACTGAAATTTTTCTTTCAGTGCCGGTACTACCTCACTATTGTACTTTTCTTTTAGTCTTGGATTAGCCATTGTTTATAAATTCACCGGTTTTCTTTGATACTCTTTGAAGTCTACCATTCTCGTTAACTTTACGTCCCGTTCGGGTAGGCTCACCTGTAGCACTATCTATCAACATTAGATTACTTATATGAATCGCAGCTTCTGTCTTCTCGATGCCCCCCTCAGGGTTATCTGCCGAAGGCTTCACATGCTTTGTAATAATATTCGCACCCTCTACGATAGCCCGTAATTTGGAAGGAAACACTTCCAGAATTACTCCAGTTTTGCCCTTAGAATTACCAGTGATTACCTTTACAGTATCACCTTTTCTGATGTGCAATTTTCCTTGTTTCTTTTTTATCTTAGTCATCTGTATAAATATTTTCGATTGCCAGATGGAATTTGTATCAGCAACCTATGTACCCTATAGCAATAGATTAATATGACACACATTACATAGCTATAGTACTTCAGGGGCGAGTGATACAATTTTCATGAACTGTTTTTCTCGCAACTCACGCGCCACTGGGCCGAAAATACGTGTCCCTCTAGGTTCATCCTGAGCTGTTAACAGTACCGCGGCATTATCTTCGAAACGAATATAAGAACCATCTTTTCTTCTTACTTCTTTCTTTGTTCTTACAACTACAGCTTTCGAAACTGTTCCTTTTTTCAAATTACTCGAAGAAAGAGAAGCCTTTACGGTAACAACAATTTTATCGCCCACCGACGCGTATTTCTTACCAGTACCACCCAATACGCGAATACATAGTACCTCCTTGGCACCGCTGTTATCGGCTACATTTAATCTTGATTCCTGTTGTACCATATTATTTCGCCTTTTCTATGATTTCGACTAATCTCCAACGCTTTTTTTTACTCAACGGACGCGTCTCCATTATTTTTACCGTGTCTCCGATACCACATTCATTTTTCTCGTCATGAGCAGTGAATTTTGTGGTTTTACTTACAAACTTACCATAAATAGGATGTTTTACCTTTCGTTGTACTGCAACAGTTATGGTTTTCTCCATTTTATCGCTAACAACACTTCCTACTCTTTCTTTTCTTAGATTTCTTGATTCCATTTATATACTATTTATCAAGTGCTTTAGCCCGTAATTCAGTACTCAATCTGGCAATCAGCTTCCTGGTATCTTTGATTTTCATCGGATTCTCAATGGGAGAGATGGCATGGGCAAATTTCAATTTTTGCAATGCTTCCTTTTCAGTAGTGAGCTTTTCTTTAAGCTCATCCACACTTAATGCTCTAATTTCTGAATTCTTCATTGTCATTATTGTTCAACGTAATCTCTACGTACTATGAATTTTGTACTGATAGGTAGCTTCTGTTGTGCCAATCGCAGAGCTTCCTTTGCCAGTTCCTGACTCACACCGCCTGCTTCGAACAAAATAGTACCCGGCTTAACTACTGCAACCCAATATTCAGGTGCTCCTTTTCCCTTACCCATCCTAACCTCTGCAGGCTTCTTGGTAACAGGTTTGTCGGGGAATATTCTAATCCACACTTGACCCTGCCTTTTCATCGCCCTTGTCATAGCAATCCTTGCGGCTTCTATCTGACGGGAGGTAATCCAACCTGGCTCTAGCGCCTTTATTCCAAAAGATCCAAAGGCTATGGTATGGCCCCTTTGAGCCAACCCTTTAATTCTGCCCTTTTGTTTCTTTCTAAATTTTGTCCTTTTCGGCTGTAACATCGTTTTACTATTTACTTTTTTGCCGGGCCTAGGCCATCTAAGAACCTAAAACCTTTCTATTAAATTATTAATATCTATTGTCTTCTCTTTCTCTTTGGGCCACCGTCACTGTCGCCTCCCCGTTTTCTGCCTCCGCCTCTAGAAGAGTTATTATTTCCAGAACCTATATTAGGCGAAAGGTCTCTTTTTCCATAAACCTCTCCCTTAAAAATCCATACTTTGATTCCTATTTTACCATATATTGTGTTCGATTCGGAAATAGCATAATCGATATCAGCTCTCAATGTATGCAAGGGAATTCTACCTTCTTTATACTGTTCCGTTCTTGCCATCTCTGCACCACCCAATCGACCGGATACTTTTATTTTTATCCCTTGAGCTCCAACACGTATTGCCGAAGCAATAGCTTGCTTCATTGCTCTCCGGTAAGAGATTCTGGCTTTCAACTGTTGAGCTATAGATTCACCGACAAGTTTTGCGTCTAATTCAGGTCTCTTAATTTCAAATATGTTAATCTGAACATCTTTCCCTGTAAGCTTTTTTAGCTCTTCCTTGATTTTATCAACTTCCGAACCACCTTTGCCAATAACAACACCTGGTCGAGCAGTGTGTACTGTTAAAGTAATTCTTTTTAATGTTCTCTCGATAACAACTTTAGATATTCCTCCTTTAGGAATACGCACTTCGATGTATTTCCTTATTTTTTGGTCTTCCACCAGTTTGTCCGAAAAGGTATTTCCTCCGTACCAATTAGAGTCCCATCCTCTGACTATACCTAACCTTAAACCTATAGGATTTACTTTTTGTCCCATGCTATTCGTTGTTGTCGTTATCGTTATTACTATTGTCCAGCTCAACCGTATTATGGCTACCAATTACCAATGTTACATGATTAGAACGCTTTCTGATGCGATGAGCTCTACCCTGTGGAGCCGGTCTCAAGCGTTTTAGCATCTTACCACCATCCACGAAAATTTCTTTTACATATAAATCGGCATCTTCCAATCGGATATCCTCGTTCTTACTTTGCCAATTGGATATCGCGGATAAAAGTAACTTTTCTACTTTCGCTGCACCAACTTTCGGTTCAAATTTCAAAATATTCAGTGCCCTATTTACTTTCTCTCCTCTTATAAGATCGGCAACAAGCCTCATCTTTCGAGGTGAAGTAGGGACATTTTTTAATTTAGCTACTGCCTCCATTATAATTTATCTTTTGCCTTTATCTTTTTTTGCAATATGCCCTCTGTAAGTACGAGTAGGAGCAAACTCTCCCAACTTATGACCTACCATATTTTCAGTCACATAAACAGGTATGAATTTATTCCCGTTATGTACTGCGAAAGTATGACCTACGAACTCTGGTGAAATCATAGATCGTCGAGACCATGTCTTGATTACCGATTTTTTACCGGACTCATTCATAGCATCGACTTTTTTCTCAACTCTGAAGTCAATATATGGTCCTTTTTTTAGCGATCTTCCCATTATTTTTTCCTTCTGCTGATGATTAATTTATTTGAATATTTCTTAGGGGTTCTTGTTTTCAAACCTTTCGCGTACAGACCATTTCTAGATCTAGGGTGTCCTCCAGATGATTTTCCTTCACCACCTCCCATAGGGTGGTCGACAGGGTTCATAGCAACACCTCTAACACGAGGCCTTCTTCCCAACCATCTTTTCCTTCCTGCCTTACCTAAGTTAACGTTCATATGGTCTCCATTGGAGACTGACCCTATAGTAGCAAGACACGTAATCAAGACCATTCTCATCTCACCAGAAGGAAGCTTCAATGTGGCATATTTACCTTCTCTAGCAAGTAATTGAGCATAAGTACCCGCACTACGAGCCATAGCACCACCTCTGCCTGGCTTTAATTCTATATTATGTATAATCGTACCTAAGGGTATTTTAGAAAGCGGAAGCGTATTACCAACTTCAGGGGCTACGTTTTCTCCAGAGATAACAATCTGATTCACCTTAATGCCCTCAGGGGCGATAATATAAGCCTTTTCACCATCTTCGTATTGCACCAGAGAAATTCTCGCAGAACGTGTTGGATCATATTCTACTGTTAGAACTTGCGCAGGCATATCAAACTTATTACGTTTAAAATCAATTATTCTGATCTTTTGCTTATGCCCACCACCCAGATAACGCATGGTCATCTTTCCAGTGTTATTCCTTCCACCACTCCTCTTCTTTGTCACCAACAAGGACTTTTCAGGTTTGGTGCTAGTAATCTCGGTAAACGCAGGAGCTATCCTAAATCGTTGTCCCGGGGTTGTTGGTCTTAATTTCTTAACTGCCATCTTTTATTCGTTTATAAACCGCTGTAAAAATCGATTACATCACCCTCAGCAACTTTGACAATTGCCTTCTTAAAAGAGGCTGTCCTGCCACTAACGACTTTTGATTTGGTGTACCTAGACTTTGGTTTGCCTAGATAATTCATCGTATTTACACTCTCTACGGTTACACCGTACATTTTCTCGACGGCTTTCTTAATTTCAACTTTATTGGCTTTGCGATCCACAATGAAACCATACTTTCCACTTTCGTTTAAAGTCGATATCTTTTCGGTAACCACTGGCTTTATTAAAATACTCATTTTCTTACTTGAATAAATTGTCCAACTTTTCTACAGTACTTTCTGTCAGCACCAAATTATCAGCATTAAGAACATCATAAGTGTTCAAAGTATCCACTGTGGTCACCTTCGCATTCTTTACATTTCTGCTAGATAGGACTACATTCTTATTAGATTCAGATAATACTAAGAGTGTTTTCCTATTATCCAACGATAATGCAGACAACATCTTAATATAGTCCTTGGTTTTGGGAGTTTCAAAAGTAAAATCTTCCAAAATGGCTATACTGTTCTCTTTCGCTTTATAGGCTAGAGCTGATTTTCTAGCCAGAACCTTAAGTTTTTTGTTCAACTTGAACCTGTAGTTTCTAGGTTTTGGCCCAAATACTCTACCACCACCTCTGAATAAAGGTGATTTTATACTACCTGCTCTTGCGGTACCTGTACCTTTTTGTTTCTTGATTTTACGTGTTGAACCTGCAATTTCAGCACGTTCCTTGGACTTGTGTGTCCCCTGTCGCTGGTTGGCCAAATAATGTTTCACATCCAGATATATGGCGTGATCGTTCGGCTCAATACCGAAGATTTCCTGAGAAAGCTGTGCTTTTCTTCCTGTATCTTCTCCGCTGTTTTTTACTATAGATAAATCCATCTTATTTCTCCAGAATTACAGTTGAGTTTTTTGCACCGGGAATAGAACCACTCACTAGGATAAGATTCTTCTCAGGTACGACTTTCATTACTTCCAAATTGATGACAGTCACCCTATCACCACCAGTACGACCGGCCATTCTCATCCCTTTAAACACTCTTGCTGGGTAAGAAGCTCCACCAATAGAACCTGGAGCTCTATTTCTGTTGTGTTGACCATGTGTCTGCTGACCAACACCTCCAAAACCATGCCTTTTGACCACACCTTGAAATCCCTTTCCTTTACTCGTACCGATTACATCCAGAAAATCACCTTCAGAAAAGACATCTCCTAGTTTTATCTCTTGCCCCAACTGCACCTCACCTTCAAACTCTTCTGCAAAACCTCTAAACTCTACTAATTCCTTCTTAGGAGTGGTCTGAGCTTTCTTAAAGTGTCCTTTCATGGCATTGGGTGTATTTTTTTCTTTACGCTCCCCATAACCTAATTGTACCGCACTATAGCCGTCTGTCTCAACACTTTTTACTTGCGTTACTACGCAAGGACCAGCTTCTATCAATGTGCATGCGACGTTACGTCCATCGGCACGGTATACGCTAGTCATTCCGATTTTTTTTCCTATTATACCAGACATTATCTGTTGCTTAAAAAACAATTATTTATATTCCTTCATTTCGCAAGTTTCCCGCAAAAGGACTGCAAAGATAGAAAATAAAATTAAGTTACAAAAACTTAATGCAATATTATTTAATCTTTTATCCAGCAATACGTATCGTATACATTACTGATAGTAACTACTGAAGTCTTTCCATTAAAATGAAAATTTTCTTTAATTAAAAAGGCTGTAGGTTTAGCCCCTACAGCCTTTTTTATTCCCGTTATACGGATATTAAACTTTAATCTCGACGTCTACCCCACTTGGTAGCTCCAACTTCATCAGAGCATCTACCGTTTTCGTGCTGTTAGAATAAATGTCAACTAACCTTTTGTAGGTACACAACTGAAACTGTTCTCTCGACTTCTTATTTACGTGAGGAGAACGCAATACTGTAAACTTCTCCTTTACTGTAGGTAAAGGTATTGGACCACTGACTACAGCTCCTGTGGTCTTGACGGCTCTTACGATCTTTTCTGATGACTTATCCACCAGGTTGTGATCATATGATTTAAGTTTTATCCTTATTTTCTGATTCATAATATCTATTTTTTGCCAGAGATAATCGTCCTTTTGATGATTATGCAGTAGCTCCTTTTACTTCGTCAATAACCTTTTCTGCTAAGTTTTTAGGTACCGGATCATAATGTGAGAATGTCAGTGAAGCCGTGGCTCTACCGGAGGTAATGGTTCTTAAATCAGTCACGTAGCCAAATAATTCAGACAATGGTACATCAGCCTTGATTACCTGAGAATTACCTTTGGTATCCATACCCTTCATCAGTCCCCTTCTCTTATTCAAATCACCAGTTACAGAACCTGTGTAATCATCAGGTGTAACCACTTCTACCTTCATGACAGGCTCAAGGAGCTGAGGACCTGCTTGCTTGGCTGCAATTTTGAAGCCTAGCCTAGCTGCAAGTTCAAATGAAAGTGCATCTGAATCCACATCATGGAAGCTACCATGGTAAAGTTCAACTTTAATGGCTTCGATAGGATAACCTGCCAAAGGACCATTGTCCATAGCCAAGGTAAACCCTTTCTGGATGGCAGGAATGAATTCTTTTGGAATTACACCTCCAGTTATGCCGTTTACGAACTGTAGCCCAGGTTGTACAATCCCATCCTCATCAGGGTCAGCTGGACTAAGTTTAAATACTATATCAGCAAACTTACCTTTACCTCCTGTTTGCTTTTTATAGACCTCTTTGTGATCCACAAGAGTGGTGATAGTCTCCTTGTAAGCAACCTGAGGAGCGCCTTGATTGACCTCGACTTTAAATTCTCTTCTCAGACGATCCATGATGATATCCAAATGAAGCTCGCCCATACCTCTTAAGATAGTCTGCCCTGTTTCCTCATCTGTATTCACCTTAAGTGTTGGATCCTCCTCAACGAGCTTAGCAATTGCCATACCCATTTTATCAACATCAGCTTGTGACTTAGGCTCAATGGCATATCCAATTACAGGGTCTGGGAAGTCCATAGACTCCAGTACAATCTTGTTTTTTTCGGCACAGAGTGTGTCACCTGTTTTGATATCTTTGAAACCTACTACTGCCGCAATATCCCCTGCATGCAACTGACCGATCTGATTCTGTTTGTTGGCATGCATTTGAAAAATACGTGAAATTCTTTCTTTCTTATTGGTCCTAGTATTAAACACATAAGAACCTGAGTCCAATAAACCCGAATACGATCTTACAAAACAAAGACGCCCTACAAAGGGGTCCGTAGCGATTTTAAATGCTAAGGCCGAGAAAGGAGCCTCAGAGGAAGGTTTTCTTATTACTTGCTCTTCGGTATCGGGATCGGTACCTACGATATTGTCCCTATCCAATGGGGAAGGAAGTAATTCCATCACATAGTTCAGCATGGTTTGGACACCTTTGTTTTTGAAGGCAGAACCACACATCATGGGAACAAATGCAAGGTCAATTGTGGCTTTTCTAAGTGCTGCTATAACTTCGTCTTTAGAGATTGACTCGGGATCTTCGAAGTACTTCTCCATAAGCGTCTCGTCATACTCCGCAACAGATTCCAGTAAATGTTCTCTATACTCATTGACCTCATCCACCATATCCGCAGGAATTTCAACCTCATCATAGGTCATCCCCTTATCTTCTTCATTCCATACCATGGCTTTCATTTCAACAAGGTCCACAACCCCTTTGAAAGTAGCCTCAGCTCCTATGGGAAGTTGCAAAGGAACTGCTTTGGTCCCCAACATATCTTTGACCTGCTTGCACACATTAAGGAAATCAGCACCGTCACGGTCCATTTTGTTTACGAAGCCAATCCTAGCTACCTTATAGTTATCGGCAAGTCTCCAGTTGGTCTCTGACTGAGGTTCCACACCGTCTACCGCACTAAATAAAAAGACCAAACCGTCCAGTACCCTTAAGGATCTATTTACTTCCACTGTGAAATCAACGTGACCGGGAGTATCTATGATATTGATATGGTATTCATCGCCCTTGTAAGGCCAGAATACTGTAGTTGCGGCGGAGGTAATCGTAATGCCTCTTTCCTGCTCCTGCTCCATCCAGTCCATCGTAGCTGCACCATCGTGTACTTCACCTATCTTATGGCTTACCCCTGTATAGTATAGGATACGCTCAGTTGTAGTTGTTTTACCAGCATCGATGTGCGCAGCGATACCTATATTTCTTGTTAATTTAAGATCTCTTGCCATTATGTAAGATGTTAAAATCTAAAGTGAGAGAAGGCCTTGTTTGCTTCAGCCATTCTATGTGTATCGTCTTTCTTTTTAATGGAAGCCCCTTCTCCTTTGGATGCGGCCATGATTTCGCCAGCCAACTTATCGACCATTGTCTTCTCGCCCCTAGACCTAGCATAGCGTATCATCCATTTGATTCCCAAGGTAACTTTTCTATCAGGTCTTACCTCCATGGGTACCTGAAACGTAGCTCCACCTACTCTTCTACTCTTTACCTCTACAGCAGGCATCACGTTATTGAGGGCTTTTTTCCAAACATCTAGACCGTTTTCACCAAGCTTGTCTTCCACCTTATCCACTGCATTGTAAAATATATTATAGGCAACACTTTTTTTTCCGTCTACCATCAAATAGTTGACAAATCTAGTTACCAGTGTATCACTGAACTTCGGATCGGGAAGAACGTATCTCTTCTTTGGTTTAGCTTTTCTCATTACTTCTAATAATTATTTTTTAGGCCTTTTAGCACCATATTTTGATCTTCTTTGTAATCTACCGCTAACACCAGCAGTATCCAGAGCACCCCTGATAATGTGGTACCTTACACCTGGTAAATCTTTCACTCGACCACCTCTGATAAGTACAATAGAGTGTTCTTGCAAATTATGCCCTTCTCCAGGGATGTAGGCATTCACTTCCTTACCGTTAGTCAACCTTACCCGAGCTACTTTCCTCATCGCAGAGTTAGGCTTCTTAGGGGTAGTTGTATATACCCTTGTACATACCCCTCTTCTTTGAGGACAAGAATCCAATGCAGGCGACTTCGACTTAGAAGTCAATTTCTTTCTCCCCTTTCTTACTAATTGTTGTATAGTAGGCATTTAAATTATGTGTTTACTCAGTATAAATAACATTTTCCGCAAATTTCGGACTGCAAAGGTAATCAACAAAAGCTTTTAAACAAATATTTTCCAAATTAAAAATCAATCTGGAAAATATTTGTCTTATCCCTTCGTCATTCCAGTAGATGATGTATGTTTACTAATGGCGATGCCATGTCTCTCATGCCTCTCCTACAGTCCCACCAAAGTTTATAGGAAATTTCGGTGTGTCTTCGGACTTCTTTATCAGCCCAAACGTTTCTTCATATTTTTCGATATTGTCTTTTAGGGCCCCCAAAAACCGTTTGGCATGCTCAGGAGTAATTACTATCCTGGATTTCACCTTAGCTTTTGGTACCCCTGGCATCAATCGAATAAAGTCAATAACAAATTCGCTGTTGGAATGTGCTATCATTGCTAAATTAGAATAAATACCTTCCGCAATATCCTCCGTAAGTTCAATGTTGATCTGATTCGGATTCGCATTATTTGTTCCGTCTTCCTGCATTACGTTTATTTGTTTTCAACATGTAATATCTTTTCCCTATCGGAACCGGAACCTTCTTTTGAAGCCATGAGACTATCATACTCCTCTTTAGAGCCTACAATTAGGTTTTTGAAAGTACGTTGACCGGTACCAGCGGGTATCAAGTGCCCGACGATTACATTTTCCTTCAGTCCTAACAAGTGGTCCGTTTTTCCTTTGATGGAAGCCTCACTCAACACTTTTGTGGTCTCTTGGAAGGAAGCTGCCGAAAGGAAACTTTCCGTTCTCAATGAGGCTTGGGTAATCCCTTGTAATGTCGGTCTGGAAACTGCTGGTTCCGCCTCTCGCACTTGAACCAGTTTCATATCCTTACGCTTCAAGCTGGAGTTTTCATCCCTGAGTTTCCTTGTAGAAATAATTTGCCCAGGTCTTAGTACTGAAGAGTCACCCGAATCGATAACCACCTTTTTATCCAAGATAGTATCATTTTCTTCTCTGAATACAAACTTATCGACAATCTCCCCTGGTAGAAAACTGGTATCACCGGCATCGAGAATCTGTACTTTCTGCATCATTTGGCTTACAATGGCTTCAATGTGTTTATCATTGATCTTTACACCTTGTAGTCGGTATACTTCCTGAATTTCATTCACTAGATATTCCTGAACAGCGGTAGGCCCACTAATAGAAAGGATATCCGCAGGGGTAATCGCACCATCGGATAATGGATAGCCTGCTTTCACAAAGTCATTATCCTGCACAAGGATGTGTTTTGAAAGCGGTACCATATAGCGTTTTCTAACACCGTCTTTTGATTCAATAAAGATTTCTCGATTACCTCGTTTGATACCACCGTAGGTAACCACTCCATCGATTTCACTGACTACAGCAGGGTTAGAAGGGTTTCTGGCTTCGAAAAGCTCGGTTACCCGAGGAAGACCCCCAGTAATATCTCTGGACTTGCCCATAGTTCTAGGAATCTTGACCAAAATCTGCCCTGCCTTGATCTTATCACCTTCTTGCACTGCCAAGTGAGCACCTACAGGGATGTTGTAAGATTTCTCCTCTTTTTTACCCGTAATAACGATAGCAGGGTTTTTCGTTTTATCCTTGGTTTCAGTAATTACTTTCTCACGGTGACCTGTTTGTTCATCAGATTCCTCCTTATAAGTGATTCCTTCTATAATAGCATCGTAAGATACTTCTCCATCAAACTCGGAAAGAATTACAGCATTATAAGGATCCCAGAAACAAAGCTCATCACCCTTCTCTACTTTCTGTCCTTCTTTCACTTTCAAGAAAGCGCCATAAGGAACATGATTGGATATCAGTATTTGTTTTTTCTTTTCGTCTACGACCTTTACTTCACCGGTCCTACCCATAATCACCTCTACACTCTCCCCTTCGGCATTCACTGTATTCAAGGTCCGTATACCTTCGAACTCAATCACACCACTGAATTTTGCCTGGATAGTAGCCTCAACAGCGATGTTGGAAGCTGTACCACCAACATGGAAAGTCCTTAACGTCAACTGAGTGCCCGGTTCACCAATAGATTGTGCAGCAATAACGCCTACAGCTTCACCCGTTTGGACCATTTTGCCTGTTGCCAGGTTACGACCGTAACATTTTCCACATCCACCGATTTTAGTCTCACAAGTCAACAACGACCTGATTTCCACCTCTTCAATACTGGTTTCGTCTACATGTTTGGCGATTTCTTCAGTGATTTCCTCGTTCGCCTTTATAATCAATTCTTCTGTTATGGGGTCATATACATCATGCACTGACACTCGACCGAGTATACGTTCAGATAGAGGCTCTACAATATCCTCGTTGTCCTTCAGTGCTGTTACAGTCAGGCCTCTTAGCGTTCCACAATCGTCTTCTGTAACTACCAAGTCCTGCGCCACGTCTACTAATCTACGGGTAAGGTAACCAGCATCTGCCGTTTTCAATGCAGTATCCGCAAGACCCTTTCTAGCACCATGTGTCGAGATGAAGTACTCGATAACATCAAGTCCTTCTTTAAAGTTGGAAAGGATAGGGTTTTCGATAATAGCTCCCACAGAACCCGCAAGGTTCTTTTGTGGTTTTGCCATCAATCCACGCATACCTCCCAATTGTCTGATTTGCTCTCTGGAACCCCGCGCTCCGGAGTGCATCATCATATATATAGAATTAAATCCTTGTTCATCGGCTTCCAGCTGTTCCATTAGGGTATTGGTTAGCTGGGTATTGATTCTTGTCCATATATCGATTACCTGATTATAACGTTCGTTATCGGTAATCAGTCCCATTAGGTAGTTATTCCATACTCCATCGACTTCTTGCTTGGCCTGTGATACGAGGCTTTCTTTTTCAACAGGTATGGCCACATCGCCAAGTCCCATGGACAACCCGCCTTTATAAGCGGATTGAAAACCTAGCTCTTTTATATCATCCAAGAAATGTGCTGTTCTCGCCATACCACAGATCTTGAATACCATGGCGATAATTTTCTGAAGCTTTTTCTTGGTCAACAGTTCATCGACATATCCGACCTGTTCGGGTACATGCTGATTGAAGATTACCCTTCCCGCAACTGTTTCCTTTAGCTTATAGTGGAGTTCATTTGTCTCTTCATCTCTGACATTGACCCTTACTTTAATATGGGCATGTTTTGAAAGTTTACCTTCATTGATAGCTATGATTACCTCCTCAGGGTTATAAAACTCCATACCTTCTCCTTGGATAGGGTGGTCTTCGGTGCCCCTTCTGCCTTTTGTCACATAATAAAGGCCCAATACCATATCTTGTGAAGGTACTGCAATCGGTGCCCCATTGGCAGGGTTGAGTATGTTATGAGAAGAAAGCATCAAAATAGAAGCCTCCAAGATAGCCTCATGCCCCAGAGGAACATGGACCGCCATCTGGTCACCATCAAAATCCGCATTAAAAGCCGTACATACCAATGGGTGTAACTGAATTGCTTTTCCTTCGATCAGTTTGGGTTGGAAAGCCTGTATCCCTAATCTGTGAAGTGTCGGAGCCCTGTTCAGCAGTACTGGATGCCCTTTTAGGACATTCTCCAAAATATCCCAAACGACAGGATCCTTTCTATCTACGATCTTCTTCGCTGATTTTACTGTCTTAACAATTCCCCTTTCAATCAGTTTTCTGATAATAAAAGGCTTGAACAGTTCTGCCGCCATAGATTTGGGCAGACCACACTCGTGAAGCTTCAATTCCGGACCGACTACAATTACCGAACGTCCTGAATAATCTACACGCTTACCCAATAAATTTTGTCTGAATCGCCCTTGCTTACCTTTGAGCATATCACTCAAAGATTTTAATGCTCTATTGCCATCTGACCTTACGGCATTTACCTTCCTTGAATTATCGAAAAGTGAATCTACTGCTTCTTGCAACATCCTTTTTTCGTTTCTCAGGATAACCTCTGGCGCTTTGATATCTATCAATCGCTTCAATCGATTATTTCTGATGATTACTCTACGATAGAGGTCGTTCAAATCGGAAGTAGCAAATCTACCCCCATCAAGAGGAACCAAAGGTCTCAGTTCAGGAGGAATAACAGGAACCATTCTGATGACCATCCATTCGGGACGGTTTTCTATACGGGTTCTGGCATCGCGAAATGCTTCTACAACCTTCAATCTTTTCAGTGCTTCCGCTTTTCTCTGTTGGGAAGTATCCGTAGCTGCCTGATGTCTAAGGTCATAGGAGAGCGTGTCCAGTTCTATTCTGGAAAGCAACATCTCCAGTGCTTCTGCTCCCATTTTTGCAATAAATTTATTAGGGTCATCATCGTCCAGTAACTGATTCTCGCGAGGAAGCTTGTCCATGATATCCAGATACTCATCCTCAGTGAGGAAATCCATCTGTGATAGACCATCCTCTTCTTTTGAACCGGGCTGAATGACCACGTACCTCTCATAATATATGATTTGGTCCAATTTTTTGGTCGGAAGTCCCAAAAGGTAACCGATTTTATTTGGCAGGGATTTAAAGTACCAGATATGAGCTACGGGTACTACCAGTTCAATATGTCCCATTCGTTCTCTTCTGACCTTCTTCTCCGTTACTTCAACACCACATCGATCACAAATAATCCCTTTGTACCTTATCCTTTTATATTTCCCACAATGACACTCCCAATCTTTGACAGGTCCGAAAATACGCTCACAGAACAGCCCGCCCATCTCCGGTTTGTACGTTCTGTAATTGATGGTTTCCGGTTGGGTAACTTCACCATGTGAACTCTCCAGAATCGATTCCGGAGAGGCCAGACTGATCGTTACCTTTGAAAAGTCATTGTTGATTTTTTTGTTTTTTCTGAAAGACATATGCAAATGTTTTCTATATACTAAAATGGGCCTAGGCCTACTATTTTAAAATCATTAATCCATTGTAATCTCTAGTGCCAGACCTCTCAGTTCATGTACGAGTACATTAAATGATTCTGGTATATTGGGTTTGTTCATGTTCTCTCCCTTTACAATGGACTCGTAGGCTTTGGCCCTACCGATGACATCATCCGACTTGATCGTCAATATCTCCTGAAGAATGTTCGAGGCTCCGAAGGCTTCTAGGGCCCATACCTCCATCTCTCCGAAACGTTGACCACCGAACTGGGCTTTACCACCCAGTGGTTGTTGTGTAATCAAAGAGTATGGTCCGATAGACCTTGCGTGCATTTTATCATCCACTAAGTGACCCAATTTGAGCATATAGGCAATACCTACGGTGACCGGTTGGTCAAAACGCTGACCGGTCAGACCGTCAAAGAGATAGGAACGCCCATAGGTAGGTAAATCTGCTTTGCTCAACTCGCCGGCAACGTCTTCCATAGAGGCACCATCAAAAATAGGTGTTGCATAGCGTTTCCCTAATTTTAGACCGGCCCAGCCCAAGACAGTTTCGTATATCTGTCCCAAGTTCATCCGTGAAGGTACACCAAGTGGGTTGAGAACAATATCCATGGGGGACCCATCCTCTAAAAATGGCATATCTTCTGCACGAACTATTTTTGCGACGACTCCTTTATTACCATGGCGGCCCGCCATTTTATCACCTACTTTCAGCTTTCGCTTCTTGGCGATATAGACTTTTGCCAGTTGGACGATACCCGCAGGCAGCTCATCTCCTACCTCTAGTGTAAATCGGTCTTTTTTGAACTCCCCGGCAATCTCGTTCCGTTTGATATTGAAGTTTTTTACCAAACGAACAATGAGACCGTTCAGTTTATCATCGTCGGTCCAGTTGTCCAATATGACATCAGAGATGAGGTTTACTTCCTCCGGCACATTATAAGTACTCTCATCTCGATAGATGTTCTTATCCGGAAATAAATTTCCTCCAATATTGGCAGCATTGAATTTCACTCCTTTGGAAATCAACTCATCTCCAAACTTATGCGTTACGCCTTGGCTCACTTTACCATCCAGTAGATTGGTTAGTTTGGAAATCATTTCGGAGCGTACCGATAATAGCTCTTTACTATATTTGCTTTTTAGGCTTTCTACTTCTTTCCTAGCTTTGGCTCTCAGTTCTTTGTCCTTTTTAGGTCGAGAGAATAACTTGGTATCGATGACTACACCGCGAAGTGATGGAGAGGCCTTCAAAGAGGCATCTTTTACATCACCTGCTTTGTCTCCAAATATGGCGCGGAGTAATTTTTCTTCCGGTGTAGGGTCTGTTTCTCCTTTAGGCGTAATCTTACCGATGAGGATATCTCCTTCCTTGATTTCGGCACCTACTCTAATGATTCCGTTCTCATCTAGATTTTTAACGGCATCTTCGCTAACATTGGGGATTTCAGAAGTCAGTTCCTCTTCACCACGCTTGGTATCCCTTACTTCCAGCTCATATTCGTCGATATGGATAGAGGTAAACACATCATCCCTTACCACACGTTCTGAAATAACAATAGCATCCTCAAAGTTGTATCCTTGCCAAGGCATGTAGGCCACGCGTAAGTTTCTACCTAAGGCGAGTTCTCCTTTTTCCGTAGCATATCCTTCGCATAGGGGTTGTCCTTTTATAATCTTATCTCCTTTGTATACAATGGGCTTTAGATTGATACAGGTATCTTGATTGGTCCTTCTAAATTTGACCAAGTTGTACCTTTTGCTTTCATGATCAAAGCTCACCGAACGGTCATCATCACTAAGGTCGTATTTGATGACAATGGTTTTGGCGTCAACAAACTCTACTGTTCCATCTTCTTCAGCCAATATCAACGCTCTTGAATCCAGAGCTACTCTTTTTTCCAGACCTGTACCGACGATAGGCGCTTCCGGTTTCAATAGTGGAACTGCCTGCCGCTGCATGTTGGAACCCATCAGTGCACGGTTGGCATCGTCATGTTCCAGAAACGGTATCAGAGAAGCTGCCACAGAAACAATTTGATTAGGGGCAATGTCCATGTACCTGAGTTCCGTAGGTCCTACTACAGGAAAATCACCTTCAAAACGAGCTTTCACCTTATCGTTAATAAAACTTCCATCATCGCTTAGCGGTGCATTGGCCTGAGCAATGTTATGTGTATCTTCTTCCTCTGCCGTTAAGTAAACAACATCACTGGACATGTTCACTTTACCTTCATCAACATCTCGATATGGGGTTTCTATAAAACCCATATTATTTACTTTCGCATGCACACAAAGTGATGAAATAAGTCCGATGTTAGGCCCCTCGGGAGTTTCAATCGTACAAAGTCGTCCATAATGCGTATAGTGTACATCACGTACTTCGAAACCCGCCCGCTCACGGGATAGACCTCCAGGCCCTAAAGCCGACATCCTACGTTTGTGGGTAATCTCAGCAAGTGGATTGGTCTGATCCATGAACTGAGATAGTTGATTCGTACCAAAGAAGGAGTTGATTACCGAAGAGAGTGTCCTGGCATTGATGAGATCCACAGGTTTGAAGTCCTCATTGTCTCTAACGTTCATCCGCTCTTTGATAGTCCTGGCCATCCTCGCCAAACCCACACCAAACTGCGTGTACAACTGTTCTCCTACTGTTCTTACCCGTCTATTACTCAAGTGATCGATATCATCTACTACCGCTTTTGAATTGATCAACCCGATCAGGTACTTTACAATAAGTATAATATCCTCAGTAGTCAATACGCGTTGGTCAGAATCCAAGTCCAGTCCCAATTTCTTATTGATTCGATATCTCCCTACCTCACCCAAGTCATATCGTTTGTCACTGAAAAACAGGCTCTGTATAATATCTCTAGCCGTTTGTTCATCAGGAGCTTCCGTGTTACGGAGTTGTCTATATATCTGTTCAACTGCTTCCTTCTCTGAATTCGAGTTATCTTTGGATAGCGTGTTGAAAATAATGGTATAATCTGTAACGTTGACATCATCTCTGTGTAGAATAATGGACTTTGAACCGGAATCAACGATAGTTTCTATATCCTCTTCTGTAAGGAGGTGATCACGTTCCAACATCACTTCGTTCCTATCGATGGATACTACTTCTCCTGTATCTTCATCCACAAAATCTTCTGTCCAAGTCTTGAGTACCCTAGCCGCCAATCTCCTGCCTTCTACTTTTTTGAGTACATCTTTCTTTGCTTCGATTTCTTCGGACAGGCCAAAGAGATCGAGAATATGCTTATCAGTACCATAACCAATAGCCCTCAACAATGTGGTTACAGGAAATTTTTTCTTTCTATCGATGTAAGCATACATGACATTGTTTACATCTGTAGCGAACTCAATCCATGATCCCTTGAATGGGATGATTCTTGCAGAATAGAGTTGTGTTCCGTTGGTATGTTTACTTTGCGCAAAGAACACACCTGGGGAACGATGGAGCTGAGATACAATAACCCTTTCGGCTCCATTGATGACAAAAGACCCCTTTTCCGTCATGTAAGGGATATTTCCAAGAAATACTTCTTGTTCTATTGTTTCAAAATCTTCATTGTCCTCATCATTACAGGTCAATTTCAGTTTTGCTTTCAGCGGTACGGAATAGGTAAGCCCTCTATCGATACATTCATCCACGGAATATTTGGGGGGATCGACCAAGTAATCGATGAATTCAAGAACAAAATTTTCCCTGGAGTCGGTAATGGGGAAATTCTCAGAGAATACTTTAAATAGCCCTTCTTGCTCTCTTTTCTCTGCGGGGGTCTCCAATTGGAAAAAATCCTTGAAAGACTGCAACTGTATATCCAAAAAATCAGGGTAATCAATCACGGATTTAATGGACGAAAAGTTAATTCTTGAGGATTGTATGTTATTAGCCAAGGCTTTAAACGTTTAATTAAGAAATGAGTACTTTTTTGTCAGGTTACTACGTTATAATATACAAATAATAACTTAACAGAAGTTTTGTTTGCGCAAAAAATCCACAAACAGGAAAAGACCCCAACTTTCGTTAGGGTCTAATCTTAGAATTAGACATCAACAATATGATATCAATATCTTATTTCAACTCAACTTCGGCCCCAGCTTCTTCAAGCTGCTTCTTAAGGGCATCAGCTTCGTCTTTGGCAATACCTTCTTTGACTGCTTTAGGAGCGCTATCAACTAGTTCTTTAGCTTCTTTCAATCCTAGACCTGTAAGTTCTTTTACAAGTTTAACGATTGCCAGTTTAGCACCACCTGGAGCTTTCAGGATAACATCGAATTCTGTTTTCTCAGCTTCTCCACCGCCGTCAGCACCACCAGCACCAGGAGCAGCCATGGCTACAGCTGCAGCTGCGGGTTCGATACCGTGCTCTTCTTTAAGGATTTCAGCTAACTCATTAACTTCTTTCACAGTCAAGTTTACCAACTGATCAGCGAATGCTTTCAAATCTGCCATTATTGTGTAATTTAATAAATTGTTTTTGTTTTAAATCTTAATTTTCTCTTTCGGATAGTGCCTTCACTAATCCTGCCAATGTGTTCTTACCACTTTGCAGTGCAGAAACAACATTTTTAGCAGGAGATTGAAGTAGACCGATAACTTCTCCGATGAGCTCATTTTTAGATTTGAGGTCATGAAGTACGCTAAGGTTCTCTTCACCTATAAAAAGATCGGTATCGATGGAAGCTGCCTTTAATATAGGTTTTTCACTAGCCTGCTTTTTTCTATATTCTTTAATTACCTTGGCGGGCATATTGCCTATTTCCTCAGAAAAAAGAATACCTGAAAATCCTTTTAGTACTGCTTTCTCTTCAAATTCCGAAAAGTCAGCATCCAAATTATCCAATGCCTTCTGAATCAATGTATTTTTAGCAACAAAGTACTCTACACCTTTTTCAAAACACAGTCTCCTCAAAGCATTTACTTCGGTTACAGTCAGTCCAGATGCGTCTGTAATGTAAAAATTAGCATTGGCTTTAAACTTGTCTGTCAGTTCTCCTATTATGCTTGCTTTTTCTTCTCTAGTCATGATGATTATAATCCTGAGATTGAACTTGTGTCTACACTAATTCCGGGACTCATTGTACTGGAGATATTAATACTCTTAAAATAAGTTCCCTTGGAAGAAGCAGGTTTCAACTTAGAAATGGTAGTAATCACTTCAAGCGCATTTTCCTTAAGCTTTTCCGCAGAAAATGATGCTTTTCCGATACTTGCATGAATGATTCCAAATTTATCTACTTTGAAATCTATCTTACCTGATTTAACTTCCTTCACGGCCTTGGCAACATCCAATGTAACCGTACCTGATTTAGGGTTGGGCATTAGACCTCGTGGCCCCAATACTCTACCCAGTCGACCAACTTTGGCCATAACAGTAGGCATGGTGATGATTACATCAATATCAGTCCATCCTCCTTCTATCTTTTTGATATAATCGTCCAGTCCCGCAAAATCAGCTCCGGCATCGATTGCTTCTTGCTCTTTATCAGGGGTACATAGTACCAGAACTTTAACTTCCTTACCCGTACCGTGGGGCAGGGTTACTACACCTCGTACCATTTGGTCTGCTTTCCTCGGGTCAACACCTAAGCGTACATCGATATCTATAGAAGCATCGAATTTTGTAAAAGTAATATCTCTCACTAAATCAGAAGCCTCTTCGATAGAGTACTCTTTCTCAGGGTTATATTTTTCTAGAACCTTTTTCTGGTTTTTAGTTAATTTTCCCATGTTGTTATAATTAATTTTCCCAAGGAGCGTCTCCTGATACTTTTATACCCATGCTTCTTGCCGTACCAGCTACCATTTTCATGGCAGACTCTACTTTCATAGCGTTCAGATCGGGCATTTTTGTTTCCGCTATTTCTTTAACCTGATCCCAAGAGATAGAACCTACCTTATTTCGATTGGGTTCTTGCGATCCCTTTTTCTTCTTGGCTGCCTCAAGTATCAGTACTGGAGCGGGAGGTGTCTTAACGACGAATTCAAAAGACTTATCAGAAAATATGGTCACCAATACGGGTAAAACCTGTCCTTGTTTGTCTTGAGTCCTCGCATTAAATTGCTTACAAAACTCCATGATGTTAAGCCCTTTACTACCCAGAGCAGGGCCTACAGGTGGAGAAGGATTGGCTGAGCCACCCTTTATCTGCAATTTCAAATATCCACTTATTTCCTTAGCCATTATACTAATCTATTTTTTCGACTTGCATATAATTCAATTCGACCGGAGTATTCCGACCGAAAATCTTAACCATTACGTTGAGTTTCTTACGCTCTTCGAATACTTCTTCAACAGTTCCCGTAAAACCGCTGAACGGACCGTCCATCACCTTTATGGATTCTCCTACAATGTAGGGAGTATCGAGTTTTTCCTCGAACTCATCCGTCTCATCTACTTTTCCTAATATCCTGTTAATTTCGGACTGTCGTAATGGAACGGGAATCTTTGAAGATCCACTACTATTATTTCCGAGGAAGCCAATTACACCTGGGATACTGGTAATGATATGATTTGCCTCTCCGTGAGAAAGATCGGCTGAGATAAGGACATATCCCGGGAAAAAGTTTCTTTCCCGTACTCTCTTTTTCCCATTCCGCATTTCATATACCTTTTCGGAAGGTATCAATACTTGAGGGATATAATCTTCTAATTTTTCGCGCTCAACTTCTGTTTCGAGGTATGTCTTGACTTTCTTTTCTTGACCACTGACTACCCTGACTACATACCATTTTAAATCACTCATCGATTTTGTCTATTTAAAATGCTTTATACAAGAAATCCATCGCATTATCGAATGCATAGTCAATGGCCCCTATCATAAAAGCGAAAATCACTGAAGCGATCAGAACCAAGATGGAGCTGCTCTGCAACTCACTGTACTTAGGCCAAGATACTTTGTTTTTCATTTCGTCTACAGACTCTTCTATGAATGTCTTTAACTTTAATAACATCGTTATCGCGTTTTACGTTAGCACGGGTGGAGAGACTCGAACTCCCAGCCAATGGTTTTGGAGACCACTACTCTACCAATTGAGCTACACCCGTAAAATATTCTTTAAGCTCAGTAATGTACTTAAAACGAATTAAAACCTTTTTATTAATAATTGCTAAGTGCAAATCTAACCGCAAAATGCAATTGATTAAACAAAATGGTTTGCAAAGATACAAAATGAGTTTAGAAAATAAAAGCGTTTCCGAATATCAGAAACGCTTTTTTTATATTTCTCTTATATCTTAGTCAAGGATTTCAGTAACCTGCCCTGAACCAACAGTTCTACCACCCTCACGGATAGCGAATCTCAACCCTTTTTCCATGGCTACGGCATTGATTAAATTTACTTCAATCGATACATTATCACCGGGCATAACCATCTCCACATTTTCAGGAAGCATGATTTCTCCTGTAACATCTGTTGTTCTCAAGTAAAACTGAGGACGATATTTGTTAAAGAAAGGAGTGTGACGTCCACCTTCTTCTTTTGACAATACATAAACTTCAGCTTTGAATTTCAGGTGAGGGGTTACGGAACCAGGCTTACAGATAACCATTCCTCTTTTGATATCGGTCTTTTCAATACCTCTAAGGAGCAATCCTACATTGTCACCAGCTTCTCCTCTGTCCAAAATCTTCCTGAACATCTCTACACCTGTAACAGTAGATTTCAAATTTTCTGCTCCCATACCTAAGATATCAACAGCATCACCAGAGTTAATTACACCTCTCTCAATTCTACCTGTTGCTACTGTACCTCTACCTGTAATAGAGAAGACATCCTCAACGGGCATCAAGAAGTCAAGATCTACTAAACGCTCGGGAAGGGGGATATAGTTATCTACAGCATCCATCAATTCTTCTACTTTGGCTACCCACTCAGCTTCACCGTTCAAAGCACCTAGAGCCGAGCCTTGGATAACAGGGATATCATCACCAGGGAAATCATAAGCAGAAAGTAGCTCTCTGATTTCCATCTCTACCAATTCCAACAATTCAGGATCATCGACCAAATCCACTTTATTCATAAAAACAACCAAGGCAGGTACTCCTACCTGACGGGAGAGAAGGATATGCTCTCTTGTTTGTGGCATAGGACCATCTGTAGCGGCAACAACGATGATAGCACCGTCCATTTGTGCTGCTCCAGTAACCATATTCTTTACATAATCCGCGTGACCAGGACAGTCAACGTGAGCGTAGTGACGGTTATCTGTTGCATACTCAACATGTGAAGTGTTGATTGTAATACCCCTTTCTTTTTCTTCAGGTGCGTTATCAATAGATGAGAAGTCCCTGTTTTCAGCAAGCCCCTTATCAGCAAGTACCTTAGATATAGCAGCAGTTAATGTTGTTTTACCATGGTCAACATGACCAATTGTACCAATATTAACGTGGGGTTTTGAACGGTCAAAAGTTTCTTTAGCCATATTTGAAAATCCCTGGTTTAATTAAATTAATTTACGTTTAGATTATTATGTTTTTAATATTAAAAGCCATCCCAATATACTTTAGGACAGCTTTAATTTCTTGAGCCAATGACGGGATTTGAACCCGTGACCTCTTCCTTACCAAGGAAGCACTCTACCCCTGAGCTACATCGGCCTTCATTTCAAAGGCAGTTAAGCTATACAATTGACTTTGTCCGCCATGCAAAACCCTAGAGTTTAATATGAGCGGGAGACGAGGCTCGAACCCGCGACCTACAGCTTGGAAGGCTGTCGCTCTACCAACTGAGCTACTCCCGCTTAAAAATTTGACAGTTTACTATTACTTGAAGGATTTCATATGAAAATCTTTCACTCCTCACTATTACAAGTTATTAAATCATAATCAAAAAGTAAAGAATAAACTACCGTATGAGTGGGGAGAGCAGGATTCGAACCTGCGAAGTCGAAAGACAACGGATTTACAGTCCGTCCCAGTTGGCCGCTTTGGTATCTCCCCAACTGTATCAATATGCATTAGAACATTGTCCCTTATTAGTAGAAATCTTTATTTCCTTGCCTAAAAAGGAAGTGCAAAATTATACGTTTTTCCTTATTAATCAAACTTTCGAGCAAAAAAGATTTAAAAATTTTAAAAGCTCTTCCCTCATCGTTCTAAAATTCCAGAGGTTTGCAATTTTAGAACTGAAAAACGGATTAAACAATTGATGAGTGTATTTAATTTTCAATAATTTTAAAAGAAACTAATCGTACTATGTATAAAGCAACAATCAATAAAGGCCGAATGTTTGAATTCGACGTAGACCACGAAGGCCAACTCAGCTCCTCAGCGGAATTGGAAAGCCGTGTGGATATTGCGCAACTGTCAAATGACAGATTGCACCTTATCTACAAAAACCGTTCTTACAATGCTGAAGTGGTAGAGGTAGATATGGATGCCAAATCCTTTCGTATCAAAATCAACGGAAAGATTCATCAGGTTACCATCAAGGATAAATTCGACCTATTACTGGAGCGGCTGGGTATGGACAATCCCGAAGAAGCGAAAATCAATAATATCAAGGCCCCAATGCCGGGGCTCATACTGGATATACACTTGGAAGAGGGGGACCAGGTAGAAAAAGGAGAGGTTATTATGGTCCTTGAAGCTATGAAAATGGAAAATATCATCAAATCCCCTGGCAGTGGTCAAGTCAAAAAACTACATGTACAGCAGGGCGATAGCGTCGAAAAAAATCAAGTACTAATCGAATTTTAATTTCTAATCGGCGAATACTTCATTATTCGTATTACACCATTATATTTGTGAGGATGTAACGTAACCTATCTTTCCCAACTTCGATGAAATATAAACGAGTACTATTAAAATTAAGTGGTGAATCACTGATGGGCGACCATCAATACGGAATCGACCCCAAGCGTTTGGAGCAATACACCGACGAGATTAAGAGTGTACACGACCTTGGTGTAGAAATCGCTATTGTTATCGGTGGCGGAAACATATTCCGTGGTGTGCAGGCAGAGGCCTCGGGAATAGACCGGGTCCAAGGGGATTATATGGGTATGCTGGCAACAGTCATCAATGCTATGGCCCTGCAAAGTGCCTTAGAGAAAGGTGGCTTGTACACACGGCTCATGTCAGGCATAAAAATGGAACAGGTCTGCGAACCGTTCATCAAAAGAAGGGCAGTCAGACATCTTGAAAAAGGTAGAGTGGTCATTTTTGGAGCAGGTATAGGCAACCCTTATTTTACTACAGATTCTACGGCCAGTCTAAGGGCCATTGAAGTTCAAGCTGACATCGTCCTGAAAGGGACTCGTGTGGATGGTGTATATACGGCCGACCCGGAGAAAGATGCTACCGCCACCAAGTACTCCAATCTTTCTTTTCAGGAAGCCTATGAAAAAGGATTGAACATCATGGATATGACTGCCTTTACACTTTGTCAGGAGAATAACCTACCCATTATTGTCTTTGATATGAACCGCCCCGGCAATCTAATGCGCATCATGAATGGCGAAACCGCAGGCACCCTGATCAATTGATACCGAAAATAGTTTAAAGAATTAGCATACTATGGAAGAAATACAAATGTACTTGGAGGAAGCAAAAGAACTCATGAACAAATCCATTGCCCATGTTAGCGCAGAACTGCTCAAAATCAGAGCAGGTAAGGCCATGCCCAACATGTTGGATGGTATTATGGTGGAGTACTATGGTGCTATGACCCCTTTGAGTCAGGTAGCCTCCGTTTCGACTCCGGATGCCAGAACACTGATGATCAAGCCTTGGGAAAAAAATATCATCTCCGATATAGAACGATCCATTATCAATAGTGACCTTGGACTGAATCCTCAGAACGATGGAGAGCAGATTATCATCAATATCCCTACACTGACAGAGGAGCGTAGAAAAAACCTCGTCAAACAAATGAAAAACGAAGGCGAGCAGGGTAAGATCAGTATCAGGAATATCCGCAAGGACACGAATGATTCGCTCAAGCAATTGCAAAAAGACGGGGCTTCCGAAGACGATATCAAAAGAGCCGAAGATAAGGTCCAGGACCTGACCAATGAGTTTACGACAAAAATAGATGAGTTGCTCGGAAAAAAAGAAGCAGAAATTATGAAGGTCTAGGCCAGAGAAGGATGCTTTACAACCTAGAAAGGAAGGTGTTCTCATGGATGCACCTTCCTTTTTTTCTATATGCCTGCACTGAGGCACTGACCTTGCCATACGCATCATTCTCCATACGCCCAAAAATCATATCAGGATTTTGCTATGCGGGCATATCTACTGACCACGGACTTCCTTGCCGTATATTTTCCTGCTCACTTGGCAATTCGGCCCAAAGCTGCGGTTGGTTTTCCGATGCAAAGCCTACATCACGATAAACCCCAGGTTCTGTAAAAGTTTATGTCCACAGCTAGAGGCCATCAAGGTCCCGGGTCAAAACAGTTTGTCCAGATAGGTAGAGATACCTACTCTCACTCCAAAACCTTTGTAACTTCCATCCTCCCAGGCAAAAATGCCCTCTAACCTGAATATTTTGAATATGTAATTGATCCCATACCCCATCTCCATATAGCTACTGAGGCGGTCGGTAGTCAGGTAGTTTACCAGAACACTTTCCCTAATTCCCATGAGACGTACCAAGGGTATCCTCGTCACCAGAAATTTGCGGAACTGATAATTGAGGTGGGAAGACAGGTATGCTTCGCTGGTACTCCAGCGATAGTAGTCCAGTAGACGATAGCTACCTACAGGATCCTGCACCTGAAAAGGGCTGAGGTTTCCCTGGAAGTGTTTGTAATCCATGAAATACAGCTGTTCCTTTTGCAGGAACATGCCCGTGTTCAGGGCAATGTCCAGCTCCCCCCGAATACCGATATCAAAGCCATGGCGAAAACCCATTTCTATTTCTGTAAAGTCCACATCTCCACCCAGTATCCCTCCGAATGCCTTATTCACACCGATACTGAATTCGGGGGAAGAATTGGAAATGGGCAGTTTTTTGCCATCACTTATCTGATACTTCAACCAAGGGCTGTAACTCAGTCCCAAGTGCGCCGCGAAAGCCTTGTGTTCCGGAAATGCCGTGCTGGCCAACTCGGCGGATTCGGGCCTGTTCGAGGTATAGCGTTGGGAAGACCTGTCGTTGAGCTTGAAATCGGAGGCATTGTCCAGCATTCTCCTATTTGTCCAGCTCAGGTCCGTAGCTATCTCCAGTACATCCGAGATCTTCTTTTGGTGCATGATCTGTACAAAATCGCGCTCATATAGCTTCATATAATTTTGCTCTAGTAGTAAAGTGGTAAAATCATTGACAAAGGGATGAATGGGCCTGTCCGGGTTGAACTGGCGGATGTACCTCCCTCCCTTTATAAGTAAGCTACCCTTTCTACCGGGCTTTCCATAATCAAATCCCAAGTCCAAAGTACCCGATAATTGCTTCCTTGCCGCTGCATAGCGAAGTTGGGGACCGAGGCGCAGTACTTTTTGTGGGTCGATGCGTTTGGAAACCGAAAATGTGTATGTGAAGTTCCAGCCTTCCACTGTATTGAAGTGAGGCTTGAGCGGTTCCAGGTTGAATCTGGACTTTTTCCCGATTTTGTAGCTATTACCAAACAGCAAATCTCCAACAGTAAATTTCCCCCTTCGTATCTTCAGCGAGTCTTCTTTATTTTTTTGGGCTTGCGCTACCGCCATACTGTCGGCTTTACGATAGCCGTTCTCTTCCAGTTCCGTGAGCGGTACGCTACGGACACTTTTCCAGTAACTACTATCGCGGTCATAGGCTGACGAATCGATTTTGAGCAGATGATCGGTAATGACATTGGATTCTTTTTCCTTTTTCCTTTCCTCCTTTTCGTACTCTTTTATCAATTGGCGCAATTGCTTGCGAGTCACTTCTTTTCCTTCGGAGAGATGTTGCTGCACGGATACCGTTTTGGTCTTGGCATCGGACTCCAGGGTCTGGGCAAGTTCTTTGTCCAGTTTCTCGTCAATAACCGTTATGGAATGGTTCAGGACTTTGTTCAATATGATTTTGTACTTACCTACTGTGGCCAGATAGCCATATTCGAAGTCAAAGCCCAGATAGGATCCCTCTACCATGTAGCGATGCGAGATGGGCATCCACACCTGTTCTTCTATGGGGGCATAGACTTGTTGTACGTCGATATCTATACCGAAGGAGGTCGTCTTCAAACGCAGGCTGTGTATACTCCAATAATCTTCCACAATATAGATCAGCCCTTTGAAGACATTGTCCCCGCCGGACCTGGGGATGACCCGTATCTTACTGACCTCGAATCCCCTGTCCTGAAAGGTACCGATATAGTCGAACTTATAGTAGGAAAAGGCCTTTGGTGATAAGGGAGATATAGCCCCTCCGATTTTCGCATCATAGAAGCTTCCGTTGATATAGCGTATGGGTTCCGTTCCGTTACCGTCCCCTATCTTCCGGACAGAAATGACTTCTTCTTCGTAATGGTCCGGACGCCGGTAGCTTACCTTACTGACCGATTCCATGGTAAATGCTGCAGTGGAATCTATCCCCTCTTTCTTCAACTTCTTTCTTAGGAAGAAGGGTGCATCCTTTAACCGACCACTTCCTTTGATGTAGACCTCGGCCTGATAGGCATCAAGCTGCTGCCGATGGAACTTGCTCTTGGCGATGGCCTTTCTCATGATGGTGTAGGCGGGATTCTCCTGAGCAGCGTTTACTTCCACTTCCCGCAGTACCATGGATTCGCTCTCTAGCACTACATCTATGGTTTTGTAGTCTGTTCCTACTTCTATGGACCGGGAGTAGCTTTTGTAACCTAAATAGTTATAGACCAGTTCGTAGCTGCCCGGAGGAAGTTCTGTTTTGTAATAGCCATCCATATTTGCGGCGGTGCCTGTTTCCAGGGATTTCACATAAATAGTGGCAAAGGAGAGCAGCTCACCTTGGGCATTACTAATGGTCCCTTTCACTCCTCCGCTCGGCTGGGCCATGGCGAAACAGGCACAGAAAAATAGTATTATTATAAGTCTTATTGATTTCATACTGTTAGGATGATAAATTTAACAAATTGATCGCTTGACAAACAAAAAAATACCAAAATTACATTTAACTTGGATTTTTCAATAGCTATCCTACCGCAGTTTTAAATTCGGCCTCTGTGCGCTGCGCAAGCCTTCACCTTGGTAGTGAGTACATCTACCCATACTATCTATTGATTTCGATGGTGTTCGTGAACCTTCAGAGTCCTCTTCACTTATGCCTAAGATAACCAGTTTTGGGAACACTGTACCTCAAAAAAAGGAATGTGTCCACGCGGATATTCCTACGCTCATTGGCCGGTCATTGGGCCGTTCCTTCTAACTAAAGGGGAACTCTTGGACCGACCCATTGCTCCATTTCCATTATATTCGGGGATATCTTCGATTGGGCTCATATACTTAGCTATACCTATGATTTTGACAGTCGGTCAACATATAAGTCCCTTTTGAGGAAAGCATTTTGGATGTGGTGCGTTTTCATCGTTCCGATCGGCAGCCTACATGTTCTCTATCCACCCTGAAATCCGTTTTCACCTCTAGCCGGTCGGGTACTTACCCTTGCACGGCAGACCGGCTCCTGCACTGAAAGGGTTCCCCGAACCCTTTCCTTACGCTCGGTCCTATTGATAAAAATCAAGCAGCCCGAAACCCGTATGGATTTCGGGCTAGCCTATGGGACGCAGAAAATTTTGAGACCCGCTGCGCCCGGACAGAAAAATCACCAAATGAACTACTGAAATTCGGATTGCGTTCAACGAGGTTCCGGATTCAATGAAATCACCGAAATGCAGTCAATATAACTAATACAAATTTAGGTTTTAAATGTCGTATAAGATTCCGCGGGTCATTTTGTTTCAATCAAGGCGAGAACCGCAGGAATAGCAGCGCTATCCCGAGGATTGTCAACGCAGAGTGAAGCAAAATGAACAGGAAGATAGGCGATAGTTGAAAGCTAAGTTTGTATAAGTATATAAGTCTAAGCTTTTATGACGTTCGGTCCGACCTTATTCTGCATTGGGAATAAGTTATAGCACATTTTAACTCCGATTTTGAAACCGTCTCTTAACTGTGATAAAATTTTTTGGAGAGGATAAGGCTTTCCACCTCATGATGCACCAAATATTTTATGGATTTTCCCTGTTTGATGTTTTCCCGAATAAAAGTGGCCGAAATGTCCAACAGTGGAGCATCGGTCAAGGTCA
Organism: uncultured Cyclobacteriaceae bacterium; assembly: GCA_947492745.1. Classification (GTDB taxonomy): domain Bacteria; phylum Bacteroidota; class Bacteroidia; order Cytophagales; family Cyclobacteriaceae; genus Aurantiphycus; species Aurantiphycus algarum. Next base: position 50,827 of record CANLOE010000005.1, read on the forward strand.
CGCATGGGTGTTCTTTGAGTTCGGAGTAGCCAGCATTGGGTCTGGGGTAGACATGAAGTCCGTAATCTTCTAAAATCCGCTCATGGTTTTTCCACTTGGGAAAGTGTTTGAGGTTATCTTCTCCGATGATGAGTTTGAAATGATGCTGCGGATACTTTTCCGAGAGATAGGTCAGCGTGTCGATGGTATAACTGGGCTTGGGCATATTAAACTCGATGTCACTGGCCTTCATTCGAAAATTGTCATGAATGGCCGCCCTGACCATGTCCAAACGGTCGAATTCATGCAAGAGGTTTTTCCTTTTTTTAAAGGGATTTTGTGGGGAGACCACGAACCAAAGTTGCTCTATATCGGCACGCTCCAGTACACTATTGGCAATAATCAGGTGACCGATGTGTATAGGGTTGAAGGAACCGAAGAAAAGGCCGATGTGCATTGGCAGATAGTTGATTTCGATTATCGGGAAAACAGGAGGGTCGCATCTATTCTTGACTTGGTCCGCTCAATCGGTGCGGGAATACAGGTTTTCCTAAACCAACCGTTTCTTTGTGAACCTATCATAAAGTTCTTGGGCTTTTTTCAGTGAATCTTCCAAGTTTTCATTGACCAGGGTGACATCGAATCTATCTTCAAAGGACATTTCAAATTCGGCTTTATAGAGTCTCTGTGATATACTGTCTTCGGTATCGGTAGCTCTATCCGTGAGCCTATCCCTGAGTATATCGATAGAGGGCACTTTGACAAAAACAGACAGGGCCTGGTCGCCGAAGTAGTTCTTCAGGTTAATCCCGCCCTTCACATCCAGGTCAAAAATAACTGTTTTGCCTTCAGACCAGATTCGATTGATTTCGGACTTGAGCGTACCGTAAAAGTTACCTGAATATACTTCTTGCCATTCTATAAACTCATCTTTATCGATTTTCTCTTTGAATTCCTTGGGGCTGAGGAAATAATAGTCTTTTCCATCTTTCTCGGTCCTGCCCCGCTTATCTCTAGTGGATGCGGATATGGAAAATCCTAGATCTGAGTTATGTTGAAGAAGGTGTTTGACGATAGTTGTCTTTCCGGAACCGGAGGGTGCTGAGAAGATAATGGCTTTTCCTTGCATTACTGTTTATAATTTTCGCTGATTTTATGCTTAATGGAATCCACTAGTCCTGTAGGAACCTGCTTATCATTGCATTTGTTCTTTATAAGGGTCTTTATCGTCTTGCTCAAATTGTATATTTCATAGTAGGGCATACAATTCTTGATATGCTCTTTAAAATAGGCTTTTTGATGATCGGAAGCCTCATCGTCAAGAACGAGGTTCAATATTCTGAGACACTCGCCATGCTCACCATTTTCCTCGGGAACATCGCTTTTGTCCGAAGCAGTTTTCTGCTTTTCGTTTTGATTGTCAGTAAAAGATACACCCATTATTCAAAATTTTTGTAACCCATTTTCTTGGCATAGCTGCCCAGCCTTTCCTTCAATAGGTTCCTGGCCCTATGAAGTCTGGACCTTACAGTACCGATAGGTATGTCCAATATTTTAGCCATCTCATCGTACTTGAACCCCTCTAGGTCGCAAAGGATAATGACTGTTCTAAAGTCTATATCCAAGGAGTTCAAAGCGTTTGAAATCTCGTCCCCGATCATGTCCTGTACCGTTTCTACCCTCAAATCGGTAGTTATGGACTTATCTACATCATCAGAGTTGTAATAGGCCTCAATCTCTTGATAATCGACCTTGGCAGGTTCCTTACTCTTCTTTCGAAAGTCGTTAATGAAGCTGTTTTTCAATATTCTGAACAACCATGCTTTGGCATTAGTTCCTTGTTGAAAGGATTCTATAAACCTAAACGCTTTCAGATAGGTGTCCTGAACCAAGTCTTTGGCATCATCTTCATCAAAGGTCAACCTGTAAGCAAAGTTATACATAGAGGTGATATGAGGGAGAAATTCGCTATCGAATACCTTCCCTTTTTCTTGTAGAGTATAGCCTTGCCGGTCTTTATCAGACATTTTTTCAAAAATAGTAAAATACGAAACTTTTATACTAGAATCTTCTAAAACTTTGTCCCTTATTCTTTGAATTGAGCATTAGCCTAATAAATGACCGAATGCTATTGTTATTGGTAACAAATTATTAATTTTTAAATGATTCCACAATCAAAATATTAGTATTATTGTTTGCTAAATAAAACGTAAGCTTTTTTTTTGGGTTGTCCGCCTTATTGCCATTCAGAAAACGAATAATACCTAACTATACCGAATGTCATTGCAAAGACAATACCAAATGCCTTGCCATGCCAGCATACAGTAGTTGGAATTGGGCCATAGCTAAGCCTATTTTCCTATTCTCTTCGCAAGGGCTGTCAAGGTATAGTGGCACTGATTTCAACCCGACCAAGGACAGGCAGTTTTACTTAGGGAATGACAATGTCAAAAGGAAAAATTCCCATCTATTTAATGTCAAAGGATGAAAATACTCGAATTCTGTCTATCGGAAAACCTGGGAGGGCTTGAGCTTTATGTGCACAAGTGCAGCATCTGGCTTCAACGCTCCGAGCATGACCTGGTAGCGGCCACGCGCTCGGGTTCTCGTTTGGCGGTTTTGGCTCAAGAACAACACCTGGAACAATTCCATTTGCCCAAAGCGGGAAAAATATTCCCATTGCGTACTGCCCGTCTTCTTTCTGCTAAAATCGACGCCTTGCAGATCGATATCGTGCACCTTCATCATAAGGATGACCTGCCACTACTGGCCTGGACCAAGAAAATCTGCCCTAGGTCCTTTAAGCTGGTCCATACGCGCCACATGCAGATTCCGAGCAGCAAGAAAGACCTGTACCATCGTTTTATATACAATAGCATCGACCTATTGCTTACCGTTACCGATGCCTTGAGGAAAGAAGCGGAAGCCCATCTGCCACTTGCCGATTCAAAAATCAAACGCTTGTACTTAGGCGTGTCCGAGGCTGTCAGGAAATCTTCAGCGTCCTGTGACTCCCTTATCCCCAGAGGTGAGGAAGCTTGGCTGAACATCGGGGTATTCAGTCGTATAGAGGCCCTGAAAGGGCAGCATCTGATTGTTGAAGCTGCAAGAAAATTGCAAGAACAGGCTCTTCCCGTGCGCTTCTACCTGTTTGGTGATGTGATGAACGAGGATTACTTCTCGCAGCTAGAGGCACGGATTATAGAAGAACCTATAGCCACCGATAGGGTCAGGTTTATGGGCTTCCATGCCCATCCCATGAAAATCATGCCCTGCTTTGATGTCATTCTACTGCCCAGCAAGGCGGAAACCTTCGGACTGGTGCTTGTTGAGGCCATGCGCTCTGGCGTAGCCGTCATGGGTACCAATGCAGGTGGTGTACCCGAAATCGTTGATGACAATAGTACGGGCCTACTCTTTGACTGGGATGATGTGGATATGCTGGTAGAGAAGCTTACTTTTTTATATAAGAATCCTGAGAAGCGCCAACAGCTGGCAGAACAGGGAAAGGCAAAGGCAGATAGTGTCTTCGATGAGAAGAAACACTTTATGGCCTTGGAAAAGCTGATGGAAGGAGTTTGATTGAAGTAAAATCAATCACCTTGGCCCGTTTCGATTAGCTTCATGGTTTCTCTTTAAAATTCAAATCCAAACAATGTACCGGAAGCATCTCTATCATGAAGCTTTAGGACTATTTGATTTTCATTGAATTCAATGAATTTTTCGTTCTCATCGATAGGTAAATCTGACTTTATTACAGAGAGGATATACTGAAGATCATATTTCATGAGTACGGTATTTATCAATTCCAATAAGCGCGTTTTTACTCCATTATCCTGTTGGGAGAGAACGTCATCATGATAGACAAAGCGATAATAGGATTCTTTATTATAAGATATTAAAACCGCCAAATCGAAAGCAACACATAATAGTTTCATATAAGTATTTCCTTCATCTTTGGCAGTATCCTCTTCTTGATTATCTTTTGACTTCACTTTTGGAGGGATGAATTCTACATTGTTCTCCTTATTTATATTCCATGATAACAAAGCATTTTCGTTCATTACTGCTTTGTAGAAACGGGTGAAATTATGTCTGATCAGTGTGTACTTCTCATTTACATCCGTCGTTTGAAATACTTGCTTTAATTGTTCGGTTGTAAATTTGATTTCCTCTTTTAAGGTATCAATACTCCTCTCTTTGGCAAGGATTTTATCAATTGCTCCTAACTTATCATCAAACGCCAAAAGCTTCCCTTCCACTTTTACCAATTCTTTCTGATAGGTCTTGAACTTTGAAAAAGTATCCGTATCGGTCAAATCTGATAATAATTCCTCTCTTTGTTGATTGAAGGACAGAAGTTGCTTGTTTACCTGTTGTAGTTTTTCGTTCTTGGACTTTAGTGTCGCTTTTAACAATTTATTCCTTTCTGTGGTCAGCTTTTCATTGAACTTCATCAGCTCATCATAATCAGCTGCTAACTTCCCAGGGAAATAGGTTTTGGCTTCTTCGAATACTTTTTTTACTTTGTAGATATCGAAAGAAAAATTATTCTTTATCGAAGCTTGCAGCTTTTTGATTTCAAAATTCAATTGATAGGAGATAGTGTTGAGTTCACTAATCTCATTTTCTATTTCTTCGATACCTTTTTTAGTCAGGTTTTTATCTTGTTCATAAAAATTAAACCGGTCAATCTGCTGTTCTACTTCGTGAGAATCTGCTTCAGCTATCGCTTTTTCTGCTACAATCCTATCTCTTTCTTCAACATTAACAGTGTACTCTTTCTTTAAATTTTCAACAAACTCTTTTACCTTCCCAATTTTACTGTCATTCTGGTATTTTTTCCTTAGCAGCTCTCCATCGAACCCCAAAAGATCGAACATGAATGGTTTCCAATCAATATCCTTTCCTACCGAAAATTTATTGAGTTTGTAGACATCTTTGAAGTCACCCTGTTTTCTAAGTGAATAACTAATTGCCTTACGGTATAAATAAGGCTTGCTTTTAAAAAAATCAAATGCAAAATGAGTGGAAAGAACTTCTTTCGCCTTTTTAATGGCCAACCTTTCATACTCCCAGTGGACAGGAGGAGTGAAGTCATTCGTTGTTTGGTTCTGTATGGAGATGGATATTTTCGTATTCTCTCTGACACCTCTTCTAATTGTTAAGTATTCTCCTGAGTTCAAATAAATCTCAAGATAGAAAATGTAGTTCTCAAAAATCGAACGCTCATTTTTCCGAATCTTCATTAGAAAATACGTTTTATCAATTTCTTTCAAGAACAAAAAGTCAATAAGTTCCGCCAGTTTCGTCTTACCCAAATCGTGCGAATTCTTCTTTTCTTTGAGTTTAGATCTAACCTCAGCATAAACAACATTCAACCCACTGAGGTTAAACTTGATATTTTTAAATTTGGGTTCGTTGGTATATAACTTACTTAGCTGCATTGTCTCTATATCTAAACGAATCCGTTGATTCTATGTATTGGATTTTACCCAACAGGTATAGAAAATTAATAGCGTACGGATAGTTCTCTTTTGCTCTTTCACCAATAGTATCGACCACCTCTTTCAACATTTTATCATAGGAGATATCGTAAAACGAGTTTAATCGCTCCAAAATAAAAGCACTGATGTTCAGTACCGATAGGTCCGGATTGGTATGTCTGTCAGGCTTTATCATTTTCTGCCGATTAAACATTCAACATACATATAGTGCAGAAACGTTGTCACATGTCTTTTCGCTCCTTTCAAGGATGAAACACCATTAGTTATTAGATTATATATATGAACAAACAGTTCCTCAAAAGCATCAAAATCATCTCTTTTTAAAGAAATGATTTGGTTGAGTTCATTGGCAGTATCATAATAATAGTCTTTTAACTCCTCGTTTAAAGGATTATTCAAAAAAGCCTCGATCTTATTGAACTCCATCAGTGAAGTCTCTAGTATGTGTTCACGGTAGTATTCTTGACTTAACTTGTTTTTATTGTTTTTGTCTTCTTTTTCTATGTGTGAAAAGTCGTATTTCAATTCATCTGATTTTGATTTTATTGAATTCTCCACATGTGGAAGCTGCTCTTTGAAAGCCAGTATTATTTCTTTTATTTCCTCATCAGAAAAATCAAAAGGGATATGAGTTCGATGAAGATTGTATTGTTTAACGATTGCTTTGTTTGGGTTTAAATATTGATCGTTTATGGTCTCCTTCCCTATGATGGCAACATTTGCAACATCCGTTTCACTGATGATTCTCTTACATAACCGTTCACCCTTTAGCGCAGAATACTTTCTATTTGTAAATAGAAGGTAATTGTCTATATCTCCGTCATTTTTCAACTTTTTGACTTTTTCGATTTCTTTACCAACCAAGTTTTCGAAATCATTATCAGAACAAGATGCTATAGGATTGCTCGTGTGTTTAGCCTGAATAATGAATTTACCACTCCAAGTATCATTAGAAGAAGGGTAATTTTGAGCAGTACCTATAAACTTACCATCTCTACCACCGTCCTTGCCTTCAGAAAAAGAAATTACACCTGTACCCAGTATTTCTTGACAGATCGTATTAACTAAATTTTCAAATTCTGTAGTATGTAGATTGTATAAACAATAATCCATTGTACAAAGAAATGATATTATTTGTATTTATCGCCCTATCAAACACTACTATTTTTAATAATAGTTATAGTGACACATCCGCTCTTCAGGCTTTACCTCCCTTCGCAAAAGCATAGATTTCCTCCATGGATATCCTATCGTTCAGGCCGCTGGCATAGTGTATTTTACGAATGATCAAATTCTCATCCAAGAGAAACTCCGCAGGTATGGTGGTAATGGATTCCCCATCAGCCATGGCATGCATGGGCAGTCCTTTTGCCTTTGCCCGTATGGCGGTCTGTATGAAGGAAGTCAAATGGCTCTTCGTAGACTTGAGTGCAGAACTCTCGATGCCGTAGGTGGCATACCATATTTTTTCAGGGTCCGAAAGTAGGGGTACTGGAGAGATTTCTTTATGGAAAGTACTACCCAGCAACACTTTCTCACTCGACTCGAAGAAAAAAATCATTTCCAAGCCATCTTCTTTCAATTTTTCCTGCTCTTTTTGTAGAAAATGAACCCTCAGGTTACAAAAAGGACATCCTGCGTGTCTAAAAAAGGCAATCAATACCTTTTTCCCTTTATAGCTTTCCAAATCGATCATACGATCGAAAACATCTTTCAAGACAAACTTCGGTGCGGACACATTGAGTTCCAGCGTAGCTCTGACCTGTTCTTTATTTTCCATACTGAATCGTGTTAAAAAAATAGTATCTGCTTTACCTGTCAAAAAAGGATGTAAAAATGGCCAAGAACCAAAAAAACCAGATGAGGTCAAGCCTTCTTTCAGATAGTTTCTGTTTCTGAAAAAACCCAACTCAGGAAAAGAATCATAGACTTATATACTTAGCTATACTACTGATTTTAATAGTCGGCCAACCTATACCCCGTTTTTGAGGAAAGTATTTTGGATGTGTTGCCTTTTCATCGTTCAAATCATGGTCAACATGTTCTCTATCCGCCCAGAACTCCGTTTTCGCCTAAAGCCGGCCGGACGCTTACCCTTGCGCGGCAGACCGGCCCCTGCGCTGAAAGGGTTCCCCGAACCCTTTCCTTACGCTCGGTCCTATCGATAAAATTAAGCAGGACGAAGTCAGGGGAGACTTCGGGCCAGCCTGTGAGATGCAGAAAATTTTGAAAACGCTGCGCCCGGACAGAAAAATTTTCAAATGAACGACCGGAATTCGGATTCCGTTCGACGGTATACCGGATTCAATGAGGTGAATGAAACACAATCAACATAACTAAGTGTATAAGTCTAAAGTATCATTTTGCCAAAAACGATATCACTCCTTCTTCGTGTACAAAGAAAACACTTTCATCTTCTCTACCAACTTATAGGAGGGGAAATCACAGTCAGCGCAGTGACTATTTTCGATAATGGCATAGGTAGCATTACTGTCCTGCTTGGCATGCTGGTAATTATAGCGGAAGAGATAGCCATTCAGATTCAAATCGGTACTCAAGTGGCCTTGTAGGTCATGCATTGCCGTCTGCTGCGGCACCAACACTCCCAAGCGCTGCACATCATCAAGATAATCCGCATCTCTGCTCTTGCTCAGGAAAGTGACCCAGACCACATTGGCAGCGACAAAGGTAACAACGGCCACTACTCTGACCACTTTCAGTAAGTTTCCTTTTTGCTGCGTTTCTTTCTCCAGAGAAGGCCAGTAATGGGCAGTGACCATTGCTATAGCTATCGTGAAGTAGGGAAATGAAGGAGCGGCATAATAGCTGGCCTGCTTATGACTGACCATAATGGGAAAAGAAGCACTGACCCAGAGCAGCAGAAAAAAGAAAACCCGATTTTTATCCACTTTTGGCAGTGTCACTCCTGTATACGAAGATTTGCGATAGAAGAAAAAAGCCAGTAGACAGAATAGTAGTGGATAGATGACCTCCTGCATCATTTTTATCAGGAGATGAAAGCGACCTAGCTTTGCTTTTTCCCTTGTTCCGTTGATACTGCTCAGCACCTGCTGATCGATATATTTCCCTATTCCCGTCCAAGCTTCATCACTAAAGCTCAGTAACAATATACAGCCCCCGAAAGACAGTAAGGGCAGCAGTGCGCGAACACTCCACTGACGAAAGCCCATATCGCGAAAAACAAAGGCATATATAAAAACCAGTGCCAAAGGAAAAAGTCCCACAAAGCCCTTCGACAGAAAAGCCAAAAAAGTCAGTACACCTACCAGCGTCAGATAGAGGTAAGTCCGTTTTTGATGCATCAGTGCCAGTACTCCCAGATAAATGGCCCATAAAGAGAAACAGGTCAGCACATTTTCCAACATATTACGGGAATACGTCATATAGACGCTGGGCATCATGACCCAAGTCAGCAGGGGAATCCATGAGTATCGTTTTTTTTCCTCATCGTCCTTGAACAGTGCTATCCATAGTTTGTGAATAAGGAAGCCCGATACAAGCAGTGTCGATAGCGAAAAAAGGCGCTCAACGAACATCCCCTCACCGAAAATCCGGAAGAAGAGTGATTGTATACCGAAGACCAAGGAAGGATGCTCATAAAACTCCAGCCATAAGGTAGGAGTGTACATGGGCTTCCACAAGCTACCGTACCCATAAGCAAGATTTCGAGATATCGTGCTGTAGACCAAACCATCAAAAAACATCCCCTCCTTGACCAAGTCGGGAAGGAAGAAGACAATTGCCAAAGCTACAGTGAGTATCCACATCGAGAGGTTCAGCGATTTTTTTTGTTTATCCATGGTGATACAATACTTACGGGTTTTGAGTGAGCAGTAGGTCAAAGCGGCCTACCTTTTTTGTAATTTTAGTTGGGGAATATGAAATATGGCCAGAGGCCAAAGCTAATCAATAGGTCTTCGAGGCGCAAGTACAATCATTCGTCAAGAGAACAAAAAATCATCCTAAAAGAAAACAAATACCCTATATATTTCTATAGTTTCGGTACTCTCCTATACGATAGCCTGTCCACTTTTCCACCATTCTCTTCAGTTTTTCCTTGGTAGTGAAGCGTTTTATGGAGATATCATGTTCAAAAGACCAGTTTTTTCTTCGAATGCGCTCTTTCATGACCTGCGGATGTTCTCCTTCAAAAAGAGTAAGGGCATCAATGTTCGAATAATCAAAGGCCTCGGCAGGTAGGACATTTTCCGCCACCCAGGCATCATCATGCCAGTATTTATTAAATGTCTGCTGTTTATCCTGCATGGCCTTAGGTTCCTTGACCCAGCCATAATGATAGACGTAGGCATTTACAGGTTTGACTTTCAACTTTTGCCCCTCACCCCAGCGGAAACCTTGGGCATCGCGGTAGGAGTATACTTTCGGATGGTAGCGCACGACGCGCACCTCTTTTCGGTACCAGCGGTAAGAATCCCCCACATAGTCATAGGAGCCATAAAAGTGCCGATAGTTGAACAGAAGGCCCTGCACCTCAGTAGCATCTTTCCAACGCTCCATGGCGGCCCTGATGTTTTCGAGGTATTTTTCATGAACTACCTCATCTCCTTGGATATAAAACGCCCAGTCGGTATCGTCCGCTATGGCCGCGTAGGCTTTATCGGTTTCCAAGGCCAATACTCGGCCGCTTTCGCGCTGGCTGTCGTCCCATACGGTCTCGATGATCTTTATCTTATCCGAAGGGATAGCTTGTATATACTGTAAGGTATCATCATCGGACTTGCCCACGGCCACCACGAACTCATCACATAAGGGCAGGATGGACTGTATCGATTCCAGAATGGGATAATCGTACTTAATGGCATTTCTGATAAAGGTAAAACCTGTAATTTTCATAACACTGTGCTGAAAATCCCTACTGCCAGCTTAGAACAAGTCCTCTTCTAAATCTGTCCGACCTGCTATTTTGACCTTTGTTGGGAAATATTTGGTGAAAATACATTAATCTTGCAAAGGTAGGTTTTTATTGTACTTATCAGAAAGCCTATGGCCTACAATCTTGGCCATAAGAGACTGTTCATCAAATCGATTTTTCCGTACCTGTTGTGTCCATGAGCTATACGCCCATATCCGCCGTTATCATCACCTATAATGAAGCCCATACCATCGGTCGCTGCATCGATGCACTGATGGCTGTCGTCGATGAAATCGTGGTCATCGACTCCTATTCCTCGGACAGGACCAAAGCCATATGCCTTGAAAAGAAGGTCCGCTTCCTTCAACGGGAATGGCAGGGATATACGGATACCAAAAATTTCGGAAACAGTATCGCCAGCCATGACTATATCCTCTCCATCGATGCGGATGAGGTCCTGAGCGATGCGCTCAGGACAACACTGCTTTCCCTCAAGCAGGAGCGCATGAAGGATGCTTACCGAGTCAACCGCAGGACAAATTACTGTGGGCACTGGGTAAAGTACTGCGGCTGGCATCCCGACTGGAAGCTTCGGCTATGGGACAAGAAAAAAGGTCAGTGGGAGGGCATTATCCATGAAACGGTAACTACCTCGGGTTTTGAAGATATCCATGACCTGGCAGGTGAGCTCTTGCACTACTCTTTTCCCACTATCGCCAGTCATGTGCGTACGGCCAACAACTTCTCGGAGATAGCCGCCCGGGAAGCTTTCGAAAAAGGGAAAAAAGCCCATTTAGTGCTACATGTCCTACTGAACCCCTTGTATACTTTTTTCAATAAATATTTTCTTAGGGCCGGTTTCAGAGATGGCTATTACGGGTTTATTATCTGTTGGATATCGGGTTTTGCCAATTTTTTGAAATATACGAAAATCAGACAACTACATAAAGAGCATGAAAAAACCAAACCCTGAAAAGATCATCCTCAGCCGCACGGACAATATCGGTGATGTCATGCTCAGTCTTCCCATGGCGGGCCTGATCAAGACCGCAATGCCCGGGGTACAGGTGGTCTTTTTGGGCAAGCGCTATACCCGCGACCTCATCGAGAGAAGCCACTTTGTCGATGAATTTCTGGATTGGGAAGCTTTAGGCTCCGAAGGTCTGGCCGAAACGGGCGCTTCCGCTATCGTGCACGTGTTTCCCAATAAAGGTATCGCTCAGGCTGCCAAGCAAGCGTCCATAGCATTGAGAATAGGGACAGGCCATCGCTTGTATCACTGGTGGACCTGCAACCGTCGGGTTCCACTGGGCCGAAAGAACAGCCAACTGCACGAAGCACAGCTCAACTTGAAACTACTCGCCCCTCTGGGCATCGACAGTTTCCCCTCCCTGCAAGAACTCCCCTCCTACTATGGCTGGGAAAGTCAGGTAGTAAAGCCAGAGGCGTTTCGCCAATGGCTGGACCCGCAGCGGTTCAACCTGATCTTTCATATGAAATCCAAGGGCAGTGCGAGGGAATGGCCCGTGGCCCGTTATGCCGATTTGGCCAAGGCCTTGCCCACAGCACGGTTTAACATTTTGCTCAGTGGCACTGCCGAGGAGGGCGAGCGCTTTCGAAAGGAACATCCTGAAATTATAGGCATGCCTCATGTCACGGACATCAGTGGACAGTTCGACCTGAGTACCTTCATCGACTTTGTGCAGTCGGCCGATGGGCTACTCGCCTGTAGTACGGGGCCGCTGCATATCGCTGCGGCCAGTGGTATCGCCACACTCGGACTTTATCCCTGTCAGCGCCCCATGCATGCGGGCAGATGGGCACCTCTCGGGACCAAGGCGACATGGATAGAAGAAAAAGAAGCCGAAGGCGAGCATTTGAACATCAGTATGGAAGAAGTCAGGCAGCAGGTCAGCCTATGGGCGAAAGCATAGGTTTTATACAAACTTAGCTTTCAAATATCGCATATCTTCCTGTTCATTTTGCTTCACTCTGCGTTGACAATCCTCGGGATAGCGCTGCTATCCCTGCGGTTCTCGCCTTGATTGAAACAAAATGACCAGCGGAATCTTATACGATATTTAAAACCTAAATTTGTATTACATCAAAAATAAACATACCTCTGCGCGCTACTGATTTCTTCATGTTTCACGGTCGAAGCAGACAAATCAAATTATAAACCCAAATTGATCCATAGGATTTCGTGATGAGGGTATAAAGTGCAATACATTAGGGAGTTTTATTGGATTTGGCAGGGCACCGCTATGATGAATTCAAAAAACGTAGTGCAACGACCGGTTTGCAGCTATTTAGATCCGCAGTAGATTTTCCAATGCATGATCCGGGATAAAATCAGTGGTTTAGGTGAGGAGGCTTAATCATGAAGGTGACGAACCTACCTGTGCAGCATAAAACTGCTGATCTTGAAGCAATTTATGTCCGTAATAGGAAAGCTATTGATCAATTTGGGATAAAACAAACCCGAAAACCGCCCATCATGTGACTACATCGAAACCTTTTAGGCGGCTCTCCAACTGCCCTAGGACCTCATGGCTATGGTACTCTTTTTCAAACTCCACGAACAGGTGCGAACCCAGTAGCGTATTCATGCTCCTATTGATTTTCATCTGTTCCCTGTACAAGGTTTTCTTACGCGCTCTCAGTGCTGCGGGAGTTCTTTTCATCGCCGAACGATAGGCCATCTGTCCGAATAGATAAATCAGAGGATAGGCAAAAGGCAGTAATAGCAGGGAAGTCCCATTGGCGCGGACATGATGGATCTCTTTTATACGAAAGCCAGCCAGCTTGGCCAGCACTCTCAGCTTTTGGATTCCTATCAGGAAAATATGTCCATAATAGAGTTCATTATGGATGTTCTGATCGGACATCCAGATAGAGTCCATCTCATTGGGAGGCATGATTTTCGAAAAATATTCGCTTTCGCTCAGAAAGTAACTGAACCTGGACTTGAGGTTGGAGTAATTGGGAGTAGTGAGGAGCAGGCGCCCTTTCTTCCTCAGTACCCGATTGAACTCTTTCAAGACCTGCGCCTGATCGCTGAAATGCTCTATCCCTTCTTGGCAAAGGACATAATCGGCCGTACTGTCTTCCATAGGGATCTCTTTCGTCACATCTGCCCGCTGGCAGTCCAGCCCGGGTACATTGAAAAATTCGGGAAACAAATCGAAAGGCCTTACATCAGCACCGCTATCCTTCAATAGCTGCGAGGACAGCCCTGTACCTGCGGGCAGGTCGATGACCGTTTTTCCTTTTAGTACTTCCTTATTGTTCTCCAGAAAACGTTGCACATGAACTTTTATATCTTTGGGTCCGCTAAATCTCATTGTCCGATAGTATCAAATCATTCCAGCCTGCTGGAGTTCCGTCAATTTTTTGTATTGTCCTCCCAGATTCAGTAGGCGCTCATGGGTTCCTCTTTCTATGATTTTACCTTCTTGTAATACCAGTATCTCATCGGCATGCTGTATCGTACTCAAGCGATGGGCGATGACGATAGAGGTACGGTGCTTCATCAAGTTGAATAGGGCCTCCTGTACCAGCTTTTCCGACTCGGAGTCCAGTGCAGAGGTAGCCTCGTCCAATATCAGTATGGGAGGGTTTTTCATGATGGCCCTTGCGATACTGAGCCGCTGTCGCTGTCCCCCAGATAACTTGGTACCCCTATCCCCTACATACGTATCATAGCCTTCCTCCAGAGAAAGGATGAACTCATGCGCATTGGCTATTTTTGCTGCTTGTATCACTTCTTCCTTATCCGCATGGTCCATGCCAAAGGCAATGTTGTTGAACACTGTATCATTGAAAAGAATGGACTCCTGTGTGACTATGCCCATCAGCCCCCGAAGTGATTCTATCTTATGGTTTCGTATCGGTTCTCCATCGATGGTGATCTCTCCCTGAGTGGGTTCATAAAAACGTGGTATCAAATCGGCCAAGGTGGACTTCCCCCCTCCGGACGCACCGACAAGTGCCAGTGTCCTGCCCTTCTGTATGTCCAAGTTGATGTTCTTCAATACTTCGATATCATTGGCATAGGCAAAAGATACCCCTTTAAAGCTCAGGCTATCGTTGAAAGTAGTGATATCCTTGGCATCCGGGAGGTCGGCGATCTGGGGCTTTGTGTCCATCAGTTCGAAGATACGCTCTCCGGAGGCCAGTCCACGTTGTAGGTTGCTCAGTGTTTTTGAGATTTCCTTTCCCGGATTGAGCACTTGTGTGAACAGGATGATATAGGTCATAAAGGTACTCGCATCCAGCATGCCCGGTCCATTCCCTTCCAGTATCAGGCTACCGCCGTACAAGAGTATGCCCGTCACCAGAAACACACCCAAGAACTCCGATATGGGAGAAGAAAGCTCGGTAGTCCGTACCAGTGACATATAACCATCGGCGTATTTTCCCGCATCCTCGTTCAGTTTTTTATTGATGTACTTTCGGGCATTAAAGGCCTTGATCAGTCGCATACCGCTCAGCGTCTCATCGTATACACTCACGATATCGCCCAGTACGCTTTGTATGATGTGCCCCGTCTTTTTGAGTTTTTTGGAAATGGAGGAAATGATCAGTGCCCCTACGGGCAGGATGACCAAACTGAAAACCGTCAGCTGCACCGAATAGCTGAACAGTACGATGAGGTAGATAATGATGGTCGCCGGACTGACGAACAGTGCCTTCAAGGAGTTGACAATGGATACCTCTACTTCTTGGACATCATTGGTCAGGCGGGACATGATATGTCCCTTGCGCTCATTGGAAAAGTAGCCCAAGTGGAGCCGGGTGACCCTATCGAAAGCCTCCACACGAAGGTTTCGGACCATTCTCATCCTTATTTTGGCAATGGTGACCAGAGAGAGGTACTTGAAGAGATTCGCCAAGAGTACCGAACCCAATATCACGCTACAGACCAATAAAAGACCGTAGAAGTCACCGTATTCCTGCTTGATCTGGTACAGGTGATGATTGAAAAAGTCCCCCAGATAATCGATACTGCCCTCGAAAACGGGTTCTTCTCTATACTTCTCCATTTTTTCCGGACTCAACTTATCGAAGATAACGTCAAAGAGCGGCTTGAGCAGCGTAAACTGCAACAGGCCGAACAAAATCGATAAGAGACTGAAAATAATGTATTGGGGAACATAGCCGGAAAATGGCCGTGCGAAAGATAAAAGTCTAAAGTATGTCTTCATAAATGGATCAGGTCACAGGCAAAACGCCCTGTGAACCTTGCAAAACTAGTGAATAAATCATAAAATGACTTATTCCGGTCCATTTAGCTCGATCAATACATACCTATGCGTCAAAAGGGCGCTGATTTTGCCCAACGCTCAGTGGAAAAGGCTGGTACGAGACCTTCGCAAGTGCGTACACTTGCGCACGCTTACTGTCCGCTATCGATACAATCCAAGAAGGGTCGATTTGAAAAAAACAGGCCATTTTCCTATTTTGAAGGCTTTTTCGCTTTTGGCACTACCTTTGGTCAATAGGTAAGTGTAGTAGTTAAATGAATGTCATGTTCGAAAACTATTCGGTTTAGGTCAAAAACGAAAAAGAGGGTACGCAAACACCCTCTTTTTTCGTTACTATTGAAAATCAACCCTTTCCTATGGATAAACTGACCCGTTTTCTTTGGCGCTGTTCGGGTGCCAGTATAGCTCTTCTGGAAAAATGCAAGGCCGAAGCCGAGAAGTATGCGGGCATCGGAGCCACCGTATTGTTTACGGGTATATTTGCGGCCTTAGCGGGCGGATATGCCCTATATACCCTGTTCGAGCATTGGTTACCCGCCCTGATCTTTGGCCTGTTATGGGGCTTGATGATCTTCAATCTGGACCGTTTTGTGGTATCGAGCATGAGAAAGAGCAAAGGCAAGTGGAACGAGCTCAAAATGGCGGCCCCCAGAATCCTTCTGACGCTTTTGATTGCTATGGTCATCGCCAAACCTCTGGAAATGAAAATCTTTGAAAAGGAAATCGATACCGAGCTGGTCGTCATGCAGCAGGAAGTCTATCAGGAGCAGGACAGTTTGGTCAGGGCCCGATTTCTGCCCGCTATCGATACGCTAGAGCAGGAGGTTGCCCATCTAAAAGCAGAGATAGACACCAAAACGAGCGAACGCAATGGGCTATTGGCCATCGCCAGACAGGAGGCCGATGGCACGGGCGGCTCGGGCAAGAAGAACCTGGGCCCTATCTATAAGTTAAAAAAGGCCGATGCCGATCAGGCCAATGATGAACTGCGGACTATCAAATCCACTAATGATGCACTGATCACCGAGAAGCTGAAAAACATCACTATAGCCAAAGATTCGCTGTCCACTGCTCTGGCCACTCTAGAACGATCGACCTATGATGGTCTGGCCGCTAGGATAGAGGCCATGGGTCGCTTATCGCAAAAGAGTCCACCCATCCGATACGCCGAATGGTTCATCTTCCTCCTGTTCATCGCCGTAGAGCTGGCTCCCGTGCTGGTCAAACTACTGAGTCCTATCGGCCCCTATGACCATACACTGGAGGTAGAGGAGCGTGTCTTTGAAGTAGGCAAAACGGAGGCTTTCGTACAGCAGAACAAAAGTGTCCGAGAAGGTACGGCCGAAGCACCCGAAGTGGAGTCCGCTTATGTAGAAAGGTCCATCACCACAGGGATGACCTAAATACGTGACAGCTCACTGTCAAAATCCAACATTCTCAACATTATTATACAAATTATTTGCATAACCATCAAACTATTTTCGTATATTGATTTTAATACAAATTTGGGTTTTAAATGTCGTATAAGATTCCGCGGGTCATTTTGGTTTCAATCAAGGCGAGCACCGCAGGGATAGCAGCGCTATCCCGAGGATTGTCAACGCAGAGTGAAGCAAAATGAACAGGAAGATAGGCGATATTTGAAAAGCTAAGTTTGTATAAAATACTCAAATCGAGGATATTTCCCAGAGGTGGGTACCTTCTATTGCTCATGTATGTCCATTTGCTTTGGGCGGGCAGATGGATACCGATATACCAAGTTCAAATACCCGCGCAGATGAACACTGCATCTTCTGCCCTAATCGTAAAAACACTTATCCTATGGAAACCAGTCTCACTGCTGTACCGGCCTACGAGCGGTCTACAGACCTAAAACGATTGAAATTTGTCATTGACACCTTACGAAAATATAACAGGCCACATAGCCGTGTACTGGATGTCGGTTGTGGCAATGGTATCATGAGCCTCAACCTGGGCCGAGAAGGGTTTAATGTTACGGGTATTGATGTCAGTGAGAAAGCCATTGCGAAAGCGAAGGCAAAGAACAGTTATCCCAATGTACACTTCGAGTGCTTGAGTGCAGAGGCACTTATGGCCCAGAACGACTCTTATGAATTTATTATCTGTAGTGAGGTACTGGAACACTTGGAAAACCCAGCGGACCTTTTGTCCAAAATCCGTCGCATGCTCAAAGATGACGGCAAGCTTATCGTTACGGTACCCAATGGCAAGGGGCCAAGGGAAACATTGGTAACGCGTCCTACACTCTATGTCAGGGAGCATAACAAGGGTCTATGGAACCTGATGAACAAAACAAAAAGTGTTCTGGGCTTCTCCGGCACGACGGTACAGTCGAATGCGGACAATCTGGACCATATTCAGTTCTTCTCGAAGAAGGATCTCTTATCGCTTTCCATCAAAACCGACTTTGAGATTATCGACTTTGGCAATGCCAATTTTGTTTCCGACGTGTTTCCCTACTCTATGCTGGCCAATCGTATCCGTCTTCTTCAGGATATGGACTGCAAGATAGCCGATGCACTGCCCAATGGATTCTCGGGGGGATTTCTAACGGTATGGCAGAAAGTCCGGTAAGCGAATTCTGCCTTCATATCACCTCCAATGGGCATAACTTAAGCCAATGATAATCCTGAAAATGGTTTTTTGTAGCTAAAAAGCAAAAATGGCGAAGCAGTGGATGCCAAGGACCATGGAATTGCTGCTAATTGTGAATAGTTACCAAGCCCCGTATAGGGCCAGAGTGGATACCAGCAGGTACTTACAGGGGATGGAACAGAAACGTACGGAGGATAACAGCTATTCTTCGATAGTACAGTGTACTCCGATTTCCATTACCTGCTGTACGAAGCGAAGCCCTACTTCCGTAGAGGCTACCTCTATTTCTACGGGCGTACCGGCCAGTAAGCAGTCTATATTGCTCTTGGCTTCTTTCAGGGACAATCCCAAGTGCTGTCGTTGCAATTGTAGGATCATAAGTTCTTTGGCACTTTCTTCTTTGCCTGTCAGGGTTATTTTCATATACTTATTGGATTTGTGTTACGTTTTGAGGTTTTATACAAAGATGATTTAAAATTTTGTTTTTTGGGGACTGTTTTGAGCTGTATCTTCTATAGAATTATAAAAATGTTGCTCCTGCACCATATTTATTGTTCTTCTCGGTACATACACGTAAACTGAAATATCAGTATTCTCAATAGGTAAGCTGACACGGCTCAAAACGCCGTTCGCGGCGGTGGCTACCTTATGAAGAGTTTGTCCAGAAGGTCCAGACACGGGTACAGGGTGCTGGCCGTGGACGGCATTCGAGAAAGGCATGCCCTGCCCTCACTCGATCGGCCATGATGTACTGCGCAGAACAGTACCCCTGACAACTACCGTTGCTCGGAAAAGAAACAGTTCGGTTCCGTCCCCTTCTACTCCCCAGGGACGTGCTGCTGATTGATGGCTATTGTACAAAGTACGTCTTAAAAATACCGATAATAAGTCCCCATCAAGGACAATAGGTGAACAGGTACAATGACCTATTTTTTTAAATTCCTGTCTTGCCCTACTTTCCTTACCTCTTGTTATCCACTATCCGCAGACCGACCTTGTGACAGGATGTAGAGCACGATGGGTATACACTGCAGTATCCCGCCCTATCGATAAAATCTATAATACAGGAAACACATCCAAACACAATTGATTTGGGATAAAATGATTTGTTGACTTGGAGACTGTTTTAATCCACAATGTCCATTAGAAAATCTATTCCGGACTTAACCGGCTTCAAATCGGTAAATGAATGCGTTTTTTGAATTAACCGTAGCGGTGCTATGCTGAATCCAAGAAAACGCACTGATGTATTGCCATTTAAGCCCTCATGACGAAGTTCCAACGAACATTCTGGGTTTAAACCCAAAATGACCAACAGAGAACCTATTCCGCACATAAATTGCTTCAAGATCAGCGGTTTTACGCTGCGCAGGTTTTATACAAACTTAGCTTTCAACTATCGCCTATCTTCCTGTTCATTTTGCTTCACTCTGCGTTGACAATCCTCGGGATAGCGCTGCTATTCCTGCGGTGCTCGCCTTGATTGAAACAAAATGACCCGCGGAATCTTATACGACATTTAAAACCTAAATTTGTATTACACCTTGAATTATATTCCTTACAATTGAGCCTCCTCACCTAAATCGTTGATTTTATTATACTTTGCATCACGAAATCCTACCGATCAATTTGGGTTAATTGTTAATTGTTAATTGTTAATTGTTAATTGTTAATTGCAAATTGTTAATTGTTAATTGTTCATTGCAAATTGTTCATTGTTCATTGTTAATTCACCACAACTTCTTTGAAATAAGGCTCCAGTATCGCTCTGGCGCGGGCCAGTTCTTCCTTAGTGTTTTCGGGGGTATCTGCTAAGGAGTACTCTAATCCCAAATGCGCCCACTTGTGCACGCCCAGTTGGTGATAGGGCTGGATTTCGAGCTTTTTGAGGTTTTTATAGTCCTGGAAGTGCGCGCCCAGTTCATGCAGATGTCGGGGGTCATCGGATAGGCCGGGCACCAGGACATAGCGCAGCCAAAAGGGCTTAGCTATCCGACGGAGGTATTCGGCAAAGGCCAGGGTCTTTTCATTGCCTTTGCCCGTAATCTTTTGGTGTTGTTCCGTTCGGATATGCTTGACATCCAGCAGGACCAGATCGGTCAGTTCCAGAAGCTCTTTCACATAATGGTTCAGTACGTGTCCGTTGGTATCCAAGGCGGTATGGATGCCCTCGACCTTCAGTTGAGCAAACAAAGTGATGAGCGACCTAGCTTGACAGCAGGGTTCTCCACCGGAGACGGTCAGACCTCCCTCCTTTCCGAAATAGGACTTCATATTCCGTACTTCCCGCAGCACTTCATCCATCGGGTAGTCCTTACCGTCTTCGAACTTCATCGTATCCGGGTTCGCACAGTAGAGGCACTGAAAAGGGCAGCCCTGTAGAAAGAGCACATAGCGTATACCAGGACCGTCATAAGTACCAAAAGACTCTATGGAGTGGATGTTCAGCATGTCCATGTTATTCTCTTTTTCGGTGACAGTCATCATTTTCCCGGTATTTATTATATAATCCAAAAATGTCCATTAGAAAATCTATTCCGGACTTAACTGACTTCAAATCAGTAACTGAATGCGTTTTTTGAATTAACCGTAGCGATGCTACGCTGAACCCAAGAAAACGCACTGATTTATTGTCATTTAAGTCCTCATGACGAAGTTCCAACGAACATTTTGGGATAATACAAACTTAGCTTTTAGATATCGCCTATCTTCCTGTTCATTTTGCTTCACTCTGCGTGGACAATCCTCGGGATAGCGCTGCTATCCCTGCGGTTATCGCCTTGATTGAAAAAAATGACCTGCGCAATCTTATACGACATTGGAAACCCAAATTTGTATAAGTGATAAATTTTAGACGTCAGACACCCAATCAATTGTTAATTGCTAATTGCCCATTGTTAATTGCCAATTGTTCGCTGAGAAAAACCGGCACGCCCCGAAAGACGCACCGGCCGATGAAACAATCTACTTTTCAATTTAAATCACATTACAGTTTGTTAAAAAAGCTTCTGGATAGGACTTCCAATTGTTGGTCCCTAGAAAGTCTCACGAAGTTCACCGCATATCCCGACACGCGTATCGTCAGCTGAGGATAGTTTTCGGGATGCTCCATAGCATCTTCCAATAGTTCCCTGTTGAGGACATTTACGTTCAGATGATGTGCCCCTCGACCAAAGTATCCGTCCAATAAGGTACAGAGGTTTTTGACACGTGTGCTTTCATCAGCTCCCAGTGTTTTGGGGATGAGGGACATGGTATTAGAGATACCGTCCAGTGCATCTTCATAGTTCAACTTGGCGACGGAGTTCAGAGAGGCGATGGCACCGTGCGTATCCCTACCGTGCATGGGATTGGCTCCCGGAGCAAAGGCCACTCCTTTTTCCCGACCATCGGGAGTCGCCCCCGTTTTCTTCCCATAGACGACATTAGAGGTGATGGTTAGGATGGATAGAGTGGGCTCGGCATTTTTATAGGTGCTATAGGCAGCCAGTTGCTTATTGAAATGCGTGGTGATGTCCACGGCCATTTGGTCCACGCTGTCGTTATCATTGCCATAGCAGGGGAACTCCCCTTCTACTCTATAGTCCACGGCAAGTCCATCTTCATTGCGTATCGGGGTGACCTTCGCATGTTTGATGGCCGAGAGCGAATCCGCCACGATGGACAGCCCCGCGATACCATAGGCGACATTCACTTTAGGATCAGTATCGATAAAGGCCATTTGCGCCCTCTCGTAGTAGTACTTATCGTGCATATAGTGAATGATGTTCATGGAGTCTACGTACACGCGGGCCACCTCTTTCATGGCGATGGTGAAATTGGCCATGACCTCATCGTAGTCCAGTACATCGCCCTTCAAGGCAGGTACGCCATCTACGACCTGTGCTCCCGTAATCTCGCACCTTCCTCCATTGATGGCCAGTAGCAGGGTCTTCGCCAGATTGGTCCTGGCTCCGAAAAACTGTATCTGCTTGCCCAGCTCCTGATAGGAGACACAGCAGGCAATCCCATAATCATCGGCCTTTCGCGTGGCCCGCATGAGGTCATCGTTTTCATACTGTATGGAAGAGGTATCGACCGATACTTTGGCACAGAATTCTTTGAAGCCCTGTGGCAGGTCGGGCGACCAGAGTACGGTCATATTAGGCTCGGGAGATGGTCCCAGGTTATAGAGGGTCTGTAAAAACCGGAAGGAGTTCTTGGTCACTTTATGCCCTCCCTTCAGGTTGAGCCCGCCAATGGCCTCTGTTACCCAAGTGGGATCTCCCGCAAAAATATCATTATAGGCTTCCATCCTGAGGTGGCGTACCATTCTCAGCTTCATGACCAACTGATCGATGAGCTCTTGGGCCTGTTCTTCGTTGAGAGTTCCCGCCCGAAGGTCGCGTTCTATATAGATATCGAGAAAAGAGGAGACATTGCCCAGTGACATGGCAGCTCCGTCCTGTTCTTTGACGGCGGCCAGATAGGCCATATAGACCCACTGTACCGCCTCTTGGGCATTGGTCGCGGGTCTTCCCAGGTCCAGACCGTAGGTTTCGCCCATGGATTTTATTTCCTTGAGCGCCTTTATCTGCTCATTGACCTCTTCTCTCAGTCGGATGCGTGCATCGTCCATAGGCCCTAGTAGCTCGGCCAAGTCTGCTACCTTTTGGTCGATGAGACGGTCTGCGCCATAGAGTGCCAGCCGTCGGTAATCACCGATGATTCTGCCTCGTGCATAGTTATCGGGTAGCCCTGTCAGAAATCCCAAAGACCTGAATTTTCTGATCTCGGCAGTATAGGCGTCAAAAACTCCGTCATTATGGGACTTGACATACTTATCAAAGAGCTCTTTGACACGGGGGTTCATCTTGACACCATGTTCTTCGCAGGCTTTCTCCACCACTCTGGCACCACCGTAGGGCTTCATGGCCCTTCTCAGTAACTCGTCCGTTTGCAGTCCGACGATGACCTCATGCTCTTTGGAGATATAGCCCGCTGCGTGAGAGTTGATGCGGGAAATGGTATTGGTATCGATGGAGCGTACGCCACCGTTGTCTGCTTCTTCTTTAAGGGCCTTTCTACAGATATCAAAAAGGACTTGGGTATCAGCTGTAGGTCCGGACAGGAACTCGCTCCCCCCCATATAGGCGGTCATATTGGTCAGGACGAAGTTCCTGACATCGATTTCGTTATTCCAGTTGCCTTGGGCAAAGGGCTTCGTTTGGGTTTCTTCTACTATATTCAGCATAACTTGACCTGTTTATGATTTGAATTACATTACAAATTTAGCTTTCTGGCTGAGATAACTGCTGGCCCATATCATCGGGAAACATGATTGATATCATTGTTGTTGCGTAGGATATGCATGACCGTCACAGTCTCATTTCAATACGATGAAGAACTTATATTGTAATTGTACACGACCTGTCACAGATTTTATGATTATGAATACTATAAAGAACAGATGGTGGATTGCTGCCTCGGCGGTCGGCATTCATATTTCGATAAGAGCGGTCTATGCTTATAGCGCACTAAAGAAACCGCTATTAGAGCGCATTGGGTGGGAGTATAAGGAAACAGCTTGGGCCTTTAGCATCGCTATCCTTTTTCTAGGCTTGTCCGCTACTTTTCCTGAACATAAGGTAGAGTGCATGGGGCCGCGAAAAAGTGGGATGTTCGCCGCCTGTTTTTATGGTTCGGAGCTAGTGCTGGACGGTCTGACCCTACAGCTGGAAAGTCTCTATCTTTTTTATCTTGGTCAAGAGACTGTTTAAAACAGTCTCTTTTTCTTTCTTATGTACTTCTTGATTTCGTTGAAATTTCCGCTAGCTAGCGCGACATGCTATCTTTGTCAATGGCTCACGCGGCAGACTGGTTCTCCCATTAATAATGCCCTCAGGGCATTATTTTAACCTAAAAAATCTATTCCGGACTTAACCGGCTTCAAATCAGTAAATGAATGCGTTTTTTGAATTAACCGTAGCGGTGCTACGCTGAATCCAAGAAAACGCTCTGATGTATTGCCATTTAAGTCCTCATGACGAAGTTCCAACGAACATTCTGGGTTTAACGCTCGGTCCTATCCAAAATAAGTGATGACAAATTCTAAAATAATAGCTGCTAAGACAGTCTCTTAGGCGTTTTCTTTTATCTGCAAATTTCGCATTTAGCACCCTTATTTTGTTGCCTCTAAGTTCCGTAGCTTTGGCTATTCAAGGGAAAAAATTGTTCATTGCCCATTGCTAATTGTCAATTGTTCATTGTATTATTCCTCATAGATGACCTTTCGGAGGTAGTCCACGGGCAGCAGACCATAGTAGTCCTTGAATTTTCTTGCGAAGTACCCCTTATTCGTATAGCCGACCTCAAAGGACACCTGACCTATGGAAAGCTCCCCTTCCTCAATCAGTTCTTTGGCCCTTGCCAATCTGGCATGAAGTAGAAAAGTATTGATGGTCTTATTAAAAAGCTTTTTGAAACCCACTTTCAGTTTTTGCTCATTGATACCTACTTCTTTCGCCAGCACGGGAATGGTCGGTGGGTTACTCATCGCGGACAGCAGTAAGTTTCGTGCTTTTCGGATAGCCCGCAAATCACCCTCCTTCAGCTTGGGCCTTTGGAAATTTGCCTGCTCGTCTTCACCATAAAAGCTAAGTTGTAAATACAGTAGGTGGAGGGCTTTTCCCTCCAAGAATAGTTTTCTCAACAGTCCTCTGGCAGTACTATTATTAATTTCCTTCAAACAACGGGAGACCTCAAGATTATAAGTGGATTTGTACATAAAATCCTCCTTGGACTCCATATCGCTCAGCAGATTCCCCAATTCTTCGGATACAGTATGAAGGTCACACTGTATCAAATCATAAAATGGTTTTCGATTGACTTCGAGACTGGAAAAGCTGATGATTTCATTCTTGGGAAAGATAAAATGTTCTTTTGCTCCCGCAGGGTTCGATGTCATGGTGCTCAAAAAAGGTTCGAACTCGTAAGTATGCCCTTTGGTACCGACCGTGTGCAATAACTTTCCTTCCGTGCAGAACAAAATACGCATGGGATTCTCTTTGCTATCGATTACCGTAAACGATGCCTTCTCATAAAATTGGCATTTGAAA
Source organism: uncultured Cyclobacteriaceae bacterium (assembly GCA_947492745.1). GTDB lineage: Bacteria > Bacteroidota > Bacteroidia > Cytophagales > Cyclobacteriaceae > Aurantiphycus > Aurantiphycus algarum. Next base: position 76,187 of record CANLOE010000005.1, read on the forward strand.
TCCAACAGACATAAACCACTGTTGAAATTGATACCCCTAATCTGGCCGGACCCATACTTCTCGGGAATATGGATAACCGACTCATCGCACTGCATCACAGGAACAGTATCCAACTGCTTCCCGATATCATTTAGATTCTGACCGATACAACCTGATTTTATCTGAATTTCCATCATCTTTACTTTAAGTGAATTTCTCTATTCCTTGATTTTTCTTCCTATTCGTTTACTGTTTTTCTTATTTTGTCTATCTCATACTGATTCGTCTATATTTTCTTCTATTTGATTTATTGCTTTGGCAAACAATTGGATAACATTGTAATCATAGACCCAAATGCTTATGGATATATCTTCAAAATACATACCTTTAATAGACCTGATTGAAAAAGAAGATTGTGAATTGAAACACATGAGCGTGCATGATGATGTGTTCAACATGATTATAGAAGTAGAGGATAAATCTGCAAAACAAGGATTGCTTTTCAAGATTACGGACATCGCAAATCCCTCATCGTCTGACTTGAAGATAGATTTCCTGATAAAAAAAATGGAGTGATACGACTATGGTTCTCAAACTGGGATTTCAATATTTCTCAAGGACATAGGGACTGTCTTCCCACGGTCCCATACCATAGATTTTTCGAGGCGAAGTCCTTTCATCAATAAGCAACACTATCTCCATTCATTGTGACATCTCCACAATAAGTGTAGAAAAAATTCACCAGTTCCTTTTTGTTTTGCGGTAATGGCACACTCGTAGGCAAAAGGATAAACCTCGTTCCGACACCGGAGAATCTTGCAAATCACCGTATTCAGCGGATTTGGTCTATAGAATATCCTTCGCCCACTTTATCTGTTCTCTATTGTAAGAAAGTATTCCTCATTCCATCAAAGCGGCACGTTTATTCCTGTATACTTATAAAATGATGGTCCTGTTGAGAATAGGATAGTAAAACAAATCAGCATGATCGTGATTGTGCTGCTATAGTTAAGCCCATATATTCTTGGATTCATCAGGGTATAGCCATGAGCTACCAACAGGATTATCAAAAGCACTGAAAGTTTCGGTAATCGATAAACCCGGATCATGCATTGGAAAATCTACTGCGGCCTTAAATAGCTTCTCTATTGATCATTTTGGGTTTAAACCCTCGTTACGAAGTTCCAACGCGTGATCCAGGATAAAAACATGGAATGAATCCAATTTTCGATCGACTACCATGCTTATTGTTTTGATACAGCTATATTGAACCTAATTTCAACCCTTACCCTTAATCGATTTGAAAGCACTGCCCGACAAGCTACTGACGTTGATACTCCTTCCCGTACGTATGGTCCAGAGGGCCATCGGTAATTTCAAACAGGAAATACAAGATAAAATAAATGCCATTCTAGGTAATTTCCTGATGCTGCTCAGTATTGTTATTGTCGTATTGATATCACTGCTCTTCGCCAGTGCGGGCCTAGGACTTTATCTCAATGAAGTACTGGAGAGCAATTATCTCGGGTTTTTTCTGGTAGCGATTTTTTACCTGTTTTTGGCTGCGGTTCTCTCTATTGTGAAGAAAAATAAAGCTGCCAAGGGCAACTTTACCAATCGTGTCAAACGCATATTGGAAATAGAATATACCCCAAAGAAATAATACAAATTTGGATTTCAAATGTTATACACAATGGCGAAAAGGGTTTTGTTTCCATCCAAAACACTTCATAGCAGCGCTCTTAAGCGTTTTATCAACAAAGTTGAGGTAAAATGAGCCGCGAGAAACGTGATATACAATACAAGTTTGTATACTATATCCAAATACCATAGATGTTGTTGTTTTTAGAAATCACCCTAGGCATAGGGGTCCGACAGTACCTTTTTTTAACCCAAATTGATGGATAGAAATCGTGATGAGCGTATAAATAGTAAAGTATCAGCCATTTGGATTCGTTCGGCATAGCACCGCTATGGTGGATGAAGACAGGTAGGCAAAGCTTCCTGTATGAAGCTATTTATGCGCGGAATAGGTTCTCTATTCATCATTTTGGGTTTAGAGCTATCCGATTGTGCATATTATTGCCCACTCAACAGTAACATGGGCAAATGAGACCACGCTGTGAATCGTTTTAAAGCCTAAAAAGGTCATGGCACGGTTATTTCGATGAACAAGTCAAAACTATCTTTAAATTAATAACATTATTATGATACGCTGGACAATAACATTTTTAATAATTGCTCTAATCGCTGCTGTACTTGGTTTTGGTGGTATAGCTGCTGGTGCCGCTTCTATCGCAAAAATTATATTCTTTATATTTATCGTTCTTTTTCTATTCTCCATCATTCGTCAAGGTTTGGCCAAAAGTTGATACAAGAAACTTTCTACATCATATAATAAGTATGACCTAAACTTTCTAGAATCGTTTAGGTCTTTTTATTTGTTCGACAGATGGACGGTATCCCTTAGGTAGCTTTGGCATGCCCCAACCCTCTTGCATAGATTGAGAGCATTACAAACCAAAAAATGGCCATACGGAAAAACATGGCTGCCCTCGTCATCTGCTTCGATGTAGACCTGAAACAGCTACACCACACAATCAACTGTCAAACAACGGATTAACAGCTATTATCGATTCGGAAAATCATTTCCCAATACCCCCCAACGTTGAGTATTTATTTCCACATTGCATCCTTTGAAAACAGGCCCGAAGTTTTGCATAGCGCCATATTTGCTTTGGCATAATTTTCTCTCCTTGACATATCCGTACAATGTTTAAGATGATGAAAACCAATAAAAACCATAACGATAATATTTTCAGCAGATTGATAAACTTCCTCAAGGAGTTGAACGCCATGATGCCCGTTGAATTTGACGAACTGAACGAAAAACCTGAACTACAGATAAAAACCTTCAAATATTTACTCTGTATTGGTGATGAAAGTGAGGTATTGCTAAAGAGCAATAAATATATCTCCTTGGTTACATTACTCTCTACACTATCCCAATTCAAACATATCAGCTACTTGAACAAAGATGTCAATGAACTAAGAGATTTACATCATATCGTGCTGTACTATTTTCCCAAAGCACTTTCAAATCTTCTGGCGGCTTCCATGGGTTACGATTATACCTTACTGAATGGAGACTTGGCCATAAAATATAGTGCAATGGAAAACGGGGCAGTATCTTTCGCAAAAGACAAACGCGCTTCCTCCTTATAGTTTTGATAACTGTGAAATAGGTTGTCAAGAGACCTTTTTGTTTATGGAAAAATGAATACGGTAGGGGTTGTTCGAAAGGGTCATTCGTGCTATGGATAGCAAATGCGGTGTTCATCTCAGGTGGTGAAAAGTTTTCCTATTGTAGGATAAAGGATAGGGGAATTAAAAGGTCTCACGCGCCTTTATCAGTAATAGTTATGTCTCTTGGTCCTAAAACCATAGTATAACCTGTATCTTTACCTGTTCGGCCATTACTCTCTTGTGGTCGTCATCGGAGCATCGATAGATAATGGCAATCCCAATAGGGGCGGATTTCTCAGAGATTGTTTTGATGATACCTTTACACTGTGTTATCGCTGATTCAAAGGATAGACTTTGAGAATGTCAATGCTGTACGAGGAGATTTTATTTCAGGATCATGCATTTGATACGCTTTGTGGTTTTTCATGCCATCAGAGTTCATGAAATTTGGTTCGATAGTTATTGATGAACTGAGCCATAGGAGCACTCACAGCAAAGAATAAAGTGGAAAAAGTATTTCTTTTGAAATGGATACGGTTCGCCTGCGAATTTTATGATATGTCCTTTAGAAATCAATAAATGCGCCTAAAGACAAAAAATATAGTTTATAACTTCTCATAACGTAAGACCGAATATTTCAGAATTGAACATTTTGACAATATTTCACAATGGTATGAACCAAAAAAAAATCAAAAAGATATTGCTTAAATTCTTGAAGGTCATCGGTTGGTCCATCGGTTCACTGATTGTATTGCTGCTGCTACTTATCCTGCTCATTCGTCTCCCAGCGGTCCAGTCAAAAATAGTCACGGCCCTGACCGACTACGTTCAGAAAAAAACGGATACCGTGGTGACCTTGGACCGCGCCTACATCTCTTTTTTTACAGCTCTGACCCTAGAAGAGCTGTATGTAGAAACCCCGGAAGGGGACACGCTGGTCTATTTGGGTGAGCTGGATGTGAGTACCAATTTGCTGAGCCTGCTGGACAATGAAATCAATCTGTCCCATATAGAACTTCATCGAGCTACTATCAATCTACGTCGCCCAACAGTCAATGGAGATTTCAATTATAACTTTCTCATAGAGGCTTTTGCCGCTGAGGATAGCACCGCCACTGAAGAGAGCGGTGCAGCTTGGGCCATCGAAGTGGGTAATGTGCACCTACAGGACATCCATTTGGTCTATGAAGATGCCCTCAGCGGACTCAAGGCGGCATCCCATATCAAAGCGATAGAAGCGGAAGTTGAGGTTTCTGACATCGAGCGAATGGCCTTTGAAGTGGAAACACTGGGTATCCATGGGGTTCGGGGGAGCCTGTACCTTTGGGAGCCGGACGTGCCCGCTTCCCTAGTGGAAAAAGAAGCCCTTACCGAGACCGACGAAAATGTCTCCAGTGGCTTTGCTCTTGCACTTGAACAATTGGCGATACAGGATGTCCGATTTACCTATAATGACTCCAGCCAGCGACAAACATTGGATGTCGCATTGGGTTCGTGGCAAACGGAAGGTGCCGCTTTTGAAAGTTCCCGACAATTGGTACGAGCTGAGCTTATCGCACTGGCCAATAGTGATATACACTATCATCAAAAAGAAACAATAGCACAGGACAAAGACAGTCTGATGACGACTACCGAGTCGGCACCGATGGATAATGACTCACTTTCGGAGGCGACCCTACCTTGGCAGGTCTCCATAGGCAAACTACGATTGGAAAAGAACAGCCTTCGTTATGATGATGATAATGCTGCCCCTCTTGAGGAAGGCTTTGACCCTAAGCATATATTCCTGAACCCTGTAACACTACTGGTCAATGCCATCGAATACAAAGGGGAAACAGCCAGCTTGCAGATGGAGCAGTTTCATATCTCGGACAAAAGCGGGCTGACCATAACGCAACTGGCCGCTTCGGTAGGCCTAGAACCCCAGGGCCTGAACATCGACAATCTGGTTTTCAGTACCCCGCACAGTCATCTGGAATCCACTTTGTCCATGACCTTTCCCGGCCTCGATGAGATAATGGATAGACCTGAGGACACACAACTGAGCTTTCTACTGGAAAATACCACTTTGGCCGTTCAGGATCTATTGTATTTCCAGCCTGATATTTTGGACAGTCTCCCTCTACAAAATGCAGAAGAACTTGCCCTATCACTGGCCATACAGGCCAGTGGTAGTATGGAAAATCTAAAATTGGATAAGGTCAAGGTCCGACTGGAAGATGCCTTACAGCTGGAAGTCGAGGGCCGTCTGGATTTCCCTTTGGACATGGAGCACCTGTCCTTTACCATCGACCCTTTGCGTCTGGACATGAACACCAAGTCGCTACAGGCCTGGCTGCCCGATAGCCTCCTGCCACAATCACTACGCCTACCTCCAAATGTAGCACTGAATACTATAGCGAAAGGCGATCTGCACCAGATCAAGGCCGACGGGGGTCTCGCTTCTTCTTTCGGGGACATGACCTTTATCGCTTCCTATCAGGATAGTATGGCTGGAGCCTTATCCTACAGCGCGCAGTTGGGCCTACAAGGCATGGACTTAGGGAAAATACTCCGGATGGACAGCACCTTGGGCAAACTGCACCTTTCTGCTTCTGCCAAAGGGCGTACCGTTGCGGATGGCCTGCTGGACCATCGTATCAAAGTGAACATGAAATCTCTGGACTACAATGATTATGAATATACCGACCTATTGTTGAAAGGTAGTCTGCTGGGTTCTGAGTTCGACGGAAAGCTGCACTATGCAGATTCCAGTCTGGCCTTTGACTATAAGGGAGTAGTGGACTTCAACGATACACTGCCCTCTATCGATTTTACCTTTGATCTACGTAAGGCGGATTTGCAGGCCCTGAATTTCTACGACTCTCTGATGAAAGTCCGCTTGCGCATCTCTGCCGATCTACAGACTGACCGAAAAGAGCGGTTGGAGGGCAATCTGTCCCTTCGCGATTTTTCGATACAGAAAAGCGATCGTTTTTATGATGTGGACTCCCTACTCTTTGTTTCGGTCCGCGAAGAGCGCCGCAAAAAGATAAATATCGACTCCGATATCATGAACATCAGCTTCGAAGGGACCATGCACCCGCTGGAACTGCCCAAAACACTTCAGAAACATGTCCGCCCCTACTTGGGCTTACCGGATACCCTGAACGCTGCCACACCACGTGAAGATTTCAAATTTGATATCACCGTGACAGACCCTTCACTTTTCACCGATATACTTGTGCCTGGCCTTGACTCCCTGGAAGTGGCGACCATCGCAGGAGAGTTTGACAGCGGGCTGGATATTCTTCGACTTACCGTAGATATACCAAAACTGAGCTACAGCGGTATGGTGTTCGACTCTCTGAATGTGGACATCAATGGCGAGCAGGAACAGCTCAGTGCCATAATCCGCAACCGTGCACTCAAGAGCGGTGATTTTGCCATTCTCAAAACAGAACTGGCCTATCTGGTGCGCAAAGGCCAAAGGGAATTTCACGTACGTCTGCCCTATGAGGTGGACAGCACCGAACTCCGAAACTTGGACATCTCCGGAGAAATCATCAAAGACAGTACAGGGATACAACTAGACCTAGCGCCCGAAATCGTCCTAGGACAGAAAGTATGGGCAGTCGCTTCCGAGCATCAACTAAAATATACGAAGAAGGGCCTGTTGCTTCAAGCAGTATCCTTCACCCATGATACTGAGCGGATCGGTGTTGATACGGATGCGGATTCCGTGATTCAGCTGAGCTTTGACAATTTTTCCCTAGCCGCTATCGGCAGCTTACTTTCCGATAGCCTACCCTTGATTTCGGGAGGGCTGAACGGTACCGCTTCCTTGAATACCAAGTCCACGACGGACTGGAACTGGCGCAGTACAATCAGTATAGAGGATCTGGCCTATCAGACGGTGCCACTGGGCAATCTCTCCGCGAAAATAGCCGATAAGAACCAATCCTACAACGCCGAGATAGCACTGAGTGGTGCAAACGACTTGAAAACAAAGATGGTCTATCGCTATGGTGACGAGCCTTACCTGGACCTCAACGCCTCCCTGAATCACTTTGACCTACACTCCCTACAGCCTTTTATCGATGACTTCTGCGATGACATGCAAGGGAAGCTGACAGGAGAGGTCAGGACCGAAGGTTCTCTGGAAAAACCGGACATCGATGGGAATCTTCGGTTTCAAGAGGCCAAATTTCATCTCAATATGTTGAACGTGGATTTTCTGATGGACGATGAACAGATTACTTTCAACAGAGAATCCATACTGATGGACAATTTCACCATAAAAGACGAAAAAGGTCAGGCACTGCGTATCGATGGAAAACTGGGACTGGAGGACATCGGTAATATCGGCCTGGACCTACGTCTCAATGCCGATGATTTCATGGTCATGAACAGCAGCAAAGAAGACAGTGACCTCTACTATGGAAAGGTACTCATCGATAGCAAAATGGAAATCAAGGGAGATCAGGCGCTACCCAAAATCAATGGTGACCTAAAAATCATCGAAGGCTCCGAACTAACGTATGTCATCCCACAGGATGGCGGAGATGCCCTACAGGCAGAGGGTATTGTGGAGTTTTATGATGCCAGTCTGGAAAAAGATACTTTTTTTGATACGGTGAAAATGGACGCAAAGGATACATTGGGCAGTACCCTTCAGGGTTTCAGCCTGAGTACGAATATCAGTGTAGACGAAAAGTCTTTGTTCAAAATCATTATCGATCCTATCACGGGCGATCAGTTGACCATTCGTGGCAACGGCGACCTTGCCTTTAGCCTGTCGGCCTTGGGCGACATGAGATTATCGGGCCGCTACCAGATAGCATCGGGCGATTATCGGTTGAACTTCTATAGCTTGGTCAAGCGCAGGTTCGATATTCTGGAGGGCAGTAGTATCGCATGGACGGGCGATGTACTAGAGGCCGATATGGACATCACCGCACAATACCGATTGGAAACATCGCCTCCCTTGGCCCGGAATCTGAGACCGCTCCCTTTTTTGGTCAATATCAATCTGGACGGCTCATTGTTGAAACCCGAAATCAGCTTCGACCTGGGCATGCCCGAGTCCATACAGCGGCAGTACAGCCAAGTATACAACCGACTACAGAGCATCAATCAGCAACAGACCGAACTGAACAAACAGGTTTTTTCCCTTATCGTACTGAACAGTTTTATGATGGAGAGCAATACCTCCGTCTCCGCCGAAGGCAGGGCACGCAGCAGTGTGAGCCAGATACTATCTCAACAGCTCAACAAGCTTTCCAATAAAATAGAAGGTGTCAACCTGAGCCTGGACCTGAACTCTTACGAAACCCTTAACGAAGGGGATGCTACGGGACAAACGGACCTGGAACTGGGCCTGTCGAAAACCTTTCTGGACAACCGCCTCTCCATCAAACTTTCGGGCAATGTGAATCTGGAGGGGCAGGAAAACGCCTCTAATGATTTTTCGGACATCGCAGGGGATCTTGTCCTAGAGTACAAACTGACCGAGGACGGGCGCTACCGGTTAAAGGGTTTCCGAGAGAAAAACTACGACGGCCTCATACAGGAGGAAGTTGTGGAAACGGGTGTGGGCATCATCATGGTCCGTGACTATAATGCCTTCAAAGAGTTATTTTCTATCAAAAACAAAGAGAATCAGTGATGATCATCCACTTATATAGAAAGCATTTTCCCATCCCATTGTTTGGATGTACCGTCTGTATACTGCTCTGTTGTCTATCTTCCTGTCGAGGCACAAAACACTTGGCGGAAGGTGAGAAACTGTACGGTGGTCATGAGTTTGTTTTTGAAGGTAAGGACTCCAAGGGGCATCAGGATATTTTGCGGCAAGACTTCCAAGAATTCACAAAACCCGAACCCAATGATAAACTACTGGGCTCCCGACCTCGGGTCTGGTTCCATAATATAGCAGGAACACCCAAAAAGGATAAAGGTTTCCGTCACTGGCTAAAATACAAAATCGGGAGAAAACCCGTGCTGCTCAGTGATGTCCCTCTCTATAGAACAAGACAAAACCTGACTCAGGCACTGAAAAATAGGGGGTTTTTTCAAGGCAGGGTGACTTCGAAAATCAAAAAGGAAAAGAAAAAAGTAGCGAAAGTCAGGTATTTTCTGAAAACAGGTCCAAGGTACCGCTACAATGATATCCAATGGCATAAAGGTGACGATAAACTTTCTCAACACATCCGTGCGCTTTCGAAACAATCCGTGGTGGAAGAAGGTACTTTTTATGATCTCGAAAAACTATCCGAAGAAAGGGTACGCCTCCGTAAAGAGCTCCGTGATATAGGGTATTATTATTTTGACGATGAGTTTCTACTCTTTAAAGCGGACAGTACCATAGGTGAACAACAAGTAGTACTTCATTCGAAAATCAAGCAGGGCACTCCTCGGGAAGCCTATCAAAAGTATCGTATAGGAAATGTGATGGCCACCATAGAAAGTGACGCTCCTACCGAAGAGGAAGTACGGGACAGTCTTGACAATGGCACTACAACGTCTACAGCCAAAATAGATAGTCTAAAGACAATGAACCTGATACAAAGTAGCGAGGAGGCTGTCCAGTTCAAACCAAAGGTCATCACCAAAGCCGTCCAACTGACTCCAGGGGATTATTATAATCGCGAAGACCATGACCTGAGCATCGACCGACTCGTAGGCCTCAATGTTTTTCGTTATGTCAACATGGCCTTTACGCCGAGTGGGGATAGTACCCTGGATGCCACTATACGCCTGCTCCCTTATCCCAAGAAATCCCTACAGGTAGAACTGCAAATGGTATCCAAGTCCAACAACTTTGTAGGACCACAGTTACAGTCTACTTTTCTGAACAGAAATACCTTCAAAGGAGCGGAGCTTTTCGAGTTAAGCCTCTCGGCTGCCGCCGAGACACAGATCAATGGGCAGCAACAGGGTCTGCTCAATGCTTTTGAACTCGGTGCTTCAGCGGCCCTGTATTTCCCGAGGTTCATCACTCCTTTCACCATTGACTTCAAGAGCAATCACTTCGTCCCACAAACCAAGGTCAAACTGGGTTTCAAGCTTCTGAGAAGGTTGAATTTCTATGAACTGCGCTCCGCCACACTCGGTTTCGGTTATTTGTGGAACGAAACCATTACCAAACGTCATAAGCTATTGCCCATAAATATCAATTATGTACAACTCAACAATACTTCGGAGAGCTTCCGGACGCTACTGGAGAACAACCCTTTCCTACGGCAGAGTTTTGAAGAGCAGTTCATTCTGGGACTCCAGTATTCCTATTACTTCAACTCTAAGGCCAAGGAGAAGAACAAAAAGAAACGGCATAATTTTTATTTTAACGGAAATGTCGATATTTCCGGAAACTTAGCGCACCTAATTCAATCACAACTGAACGATAAGCCCGGTACTACAGAGGAGAAATTCACTCTGTTCGGAGAGACCTATGCACAATATGTGAGGGGCGATGTGGACTTTCGGTACTACCATCGACTGGACAGGAACAATACCATCGCTTCCCGTCTGATCCTAGGGGCCGCACGTGCTTTTGGCAACTCCGAGGTCGTACCTTTTATCAAGCAGTTCTCCATCGGTGGCAGTAACAGCCTACGGGCTTTCCGTGCTCGCTCCGTAGGTCCGGGAGGTTATGCCGTCCCCGATTCTCTGGCAGGGAACAATGCCCTCATCGATCAAGGCGGCGAAATCAAAATGGAATTCAACCTAGAACATCGCTTTACACTGTTAGGCGCTTTAAAAGGAGCTATTTTTACCGATATCGGTAATATCTGGACGTTCAAGGAAGATCCCAGCCGACTGAACTCTGCTTTTTTATTAGAGAACTTCCTGGACGATATGGCCATAGGTACGGGGCTGGGGATACGCTATGACTCGGATTTTTTTGTGGTACGCTTCGATATGGCCTTTCCGCTAAAGGTTCCCGGCCTACCGACATCGCAGCGCTGGGTCATCGATGAGGTCGCTATCCGTGATAAAAAGTGGCGTCGCGATAACCTGATCTTCAACATAGCCATTGGGTATCCTTTTTGATAGAAATCCAATGAAAAGCATGTCATATTGTCATCTTTTTTTTTATCCCAATACCCTTGAGAGCTACTCCAAGCCCTAGGGTAATTAGAAACAAAGACATAATGTCACAGCCCTTAGCATAGTGCCGTATCCGGAATATTCTTTGATACTATCACTACCGAATATCAAAATAAGGTATAATACAAATTTAGGTTTTAAATGTCGTATAAGATTCCGCGGGTCATTTTGTTTCAATCAAGGCGAGAACCGCAGGAATAGCAGCGCTATCCCGAGGATTGTCAACGCAGAGTGAAGCAAAATGAACAGGAAGATAGGCGATAGTTGAAAGCTAAGTTTGTATAAATAGCCTGTATCCTTTGATACGCTTGGTCCGTATAAAAAAGCGAAAAGGATATCGGGATGGTCTCCGCTACGGTATTTCCTATGGGAAATGCTGGATTTCTACTGAGATTAGCGATGGCTTAAGACCATACCTGTATTGATTTTCAAGTAGTAGATGTTTCATATTAAATAGAAAAAACCATGACACTAGTAAGATTAAACCAAGACATGTTTCCGTCATTCAACGGTCTATTTGACAATTTCTTCAGTACCGAACTCAACGATTGGAGACGAAACAATTTTTCGCAGGACAACAGTACCCTGCCGCAGGTCAACATCAAAGAAACAAAAGATAGCTTTGAAGTGGAAATGGCCGCTCCAGGGATGGATAAAGACAATTTCGACATACAATTGGACCATCAGTTACTGACCATTATTTCACAAAAGGAGAGCCGCGAACAAGTGGAGAATGAAAATTATACCAAAAGAGAGTTCAACTACAGTTCTTTCCAGCGCTCCTTCCACCTACCCGACAGTGCTAATGCCGATGAGATATCGGCCAGCTATCGTGAGGGCATCCTATGCATCTCCATTCCCAAAAAAGAAGAAGCAAAGCCAAGAGCCGCGAAGAGCATCGCTATCGCCTGAGTGCTGGAGTGATGGTCCCAAAGCCGTCCCTTGGTCGTAGGTGAGCCATGCCTATTCCTGCACCTTCGAAAAATGAGAAGGGACGATTGGAACTGCCCGTCCTGACGAAGGTCATCGATGGTCCGGTGTTTCGGGAATATCATACTTACTCACTGACAATGGAGCTAATATTGCGGTATTAGCTCTATGGATAGCTTCCTTCATGATATGCCATCGTATCGTTGGAAGTATCCTGTTGCCCTTTGGAACCGGTCCCATACTACTCTGGTACGACGAAGGGCCAGCAGGTAGTAAACCCTATGAAGTAGGTACGGGAATCCCATCGCAAAAGATTACTTGAGAAATGAACATCATCGAGAAAGTAATTCGCATAAATAGATGTCTTTACTGCGAATTCCATGCGATGATTCAAAATCAATACCGACCAAATGAAAACGAAAGAGATGCAATTCAAAACAGTCTCTCTTATACAAATTTAGGTTTCAAATGTCGTATAAGATTGCGCGGGTCATTTTTTTCGATCAAAGCGAGAAGCGCAGGGATAGTGGCGCCATCCCGAGGATTGTCAACGCAGAGTGAAGCAAAATGAACAGGAAGATAGGCGATTTTAAACCCGAATCATGCATTGGAAAATCTACTGCGAATCTAAATAGCTGCAAATCAGTAAAGTGAATGCGTTTTTCGAATTCACCATAGCGGTGCTATGCTGAACCCGATAAAACACCCTGATGTATTGCTTTTTAAACCCTCATAACTAAGTTCCAACGCATGATCTGGGTTAAAAGCTAAGTTTGCATTACTTAATCAAAGAAAATAAAATACAGTGAAAATCATGAAAAATCATATCATATCAGGGCTAATAGCCATGGGTGTTTCCATAGGGACACTCTGGTGGTCTCCACAATGGATGGGGCCCCATAAAACATTGAAAATAGAGCATGTCAATAAAACACCTGTTCGCGGAGCACTCTATACCGTGGACGAAAATGATGAAGTCGTACCCCTTGACTTTACTAAAGTATCAGAAGAAGTCATGGATGCCGTGGTCCATATCAAGTCGACACAGACCTCCCCTGTGGCTTCTATGAGATCGCCAAATAACCGAAGAGGTCAAGATGCCTTTAAGGATTTTTTCGGAGCTGACCCTTTCGAGCGATTTTTCGGCCCACAGTACCGTCGCCAGCAAAGTCCGGGACGGTCTCAGCCCAAGGTAGGCTCGGGTTCGGGAGTAATCATCAATCAGGATGGATATATCATCACCAACAATCATGTCATCGCCGATGCTGATGAGATAGAAGTTACGCTGCACGATAACAGAAGCTTCAAAGCCACACTCGTGGGTGCTGACCCCAGTACCGACCTGGCCTTGTTACAGATTATGGAAAAGAACCTTCGCGCCCTACCTTTGGTCAACTCGGATGAGGTGAAAGTAGGCGAATGGGTACTGGCAGTGGGCAACCCTTTCAATCTCAACTCCACGGTGACCGCCGGAATCGTGAGCGCCAAGTCCAGAAGCATCAATATTCTACGGGACCAATATGCCGTAGAATCGTTTATACAGACCGATGCGGCCATCAACCCGGGCAATAGCGGAGGGGCACTGGTCAATTTGCAGGGAAGCTTGGTCGGTATCAACACTGCTATCGCCAGCCCTACGGGCTCCTACACAGGCTATGGATTTGCGGTTCCTGCCAACATCGTGAGCAAGGTCACCGAAGACCTGCTCAAATATGGTTTTGTCCAGCGTGGTTACCTAGGGGTGACCATCAGAGGTGTCGATGGAAATCTCGCTAAGGAAAAAAGCCTCAGTGTGACCAATGGTGTCTATGTGGATAGCCTTGCAAACAATAGTGCCGCAAAGGATGCCGGTCTAAAGAAGGGAGATGTTATCCTCAAAGTGGATGACAACAAAGTCGACACTGCACCTGAGCTTCAGGAGATAATTGCCCGACACCGCCCAGGGGATGATGTCAATATCAGTATAAAAAGAGGAAGCAAAGACATGAACCTAAAGGTTCGATTGAAAAATAGAGAAGGTGATACCGAATTCCTGGCCAAGAGTGAGAGTGAAGTCCTAAGTAGTCTGGGAGCCGCTTTCGAAGAAGTAGACAAGGATATCCTAAAGAAAATGGGACTCAAAGGTGGGATAAGGGTCAAGAAAATATACCCGGGCAAGTTGCGTCGAGAGACCGATATGCAAGAGGGCTTCATCATAACCAAAGTGGACAAGAAGGACGTACGTAACAAAAAGGAACTCATCAAAGCCATGGAAGACGCGAAAGGTGGTGTCCTCATCGAAGGTCACTATGAAGACCTACCGGGAGCCAAATTCTATGCACTGGGATTTTGAAAATCCCATACAGTTCGCAGTAGGGGCTTCCTATCCAGCCCCATTGGCAAGAAGGGTGAGATACCCCCATAAATCTCGGAGCATGATGGTCAGATAGAGCATATCCTCTTTCTGACCATCAACTTCATCGAAGGAAGGCCATCGTCGGAATATTGGAAATCCGATGGCATGATATTGGAAGAGTTAGCGGGAAATACCTCAACTCAAATTACTGAAAGTGAGGCAGTAGAACTAGTTTAATGTATTGTACGCGCATGAAAAAGATTTCATATTTGAAGTATTATCAGTTGATATTGAGAAAAGTAAGCTTTGACAAAGTATTACTGACCAAGGAATACAGGAAAGCCATGAGGCATTTAACGCCTCCAGAAGCAGAAAAGCTCCGTCAATGGATGCAAAACAATCATTTTTATGATAAAATCACCCCTCCAGAGCAATTGTCCGCATAATCTGCGGTGCCAATAGAACAGCCAAGCCCGAACAGTCATTATACGATAGTGACTGTTCTTTTTTTCCCCTCTTTGATTGAATAAATTCCACATTTGTGGAAAAAAATCTCCACGAGCCTCCCTGAAACCTAGCTTTCTCTATTCCAATAATGACAAAAGTATCTAATAATGGGCCAGTTACATGGATTGGCATAAGATTTTCATGGAACAGGGTAAAGCTATTTGTTTACCTAAATGACATATCAGATGAAACCAATAAAGTCATTATTTCCTATAGGATATACAGTATTATTCCTCCTTCTCATCGGCACGGCAGAAGCACAGGACCGTCAGGACTATAGTAGTCTGGAAGAGAAGCAAAATCAGATAGAAGACCTGACCGTCAAAGTTTTTAAGGTCTATGAGAAATATCCGGAGTTCACTTACACTTATAGTTATGATAGTGAAGGAAATGTCAAGGATGTAGCGGTCAATGGAATCGGGGAAACCAATGCATTGGAAGAGATCAACGGTTACTTGATGACCTTGATCCATTTGACAAAAGACATACGGAACAAATCTACCAGAACCAATATCTATTACGCTACAGAGACCCTTCCTAAACCCAAAGCGGGCTATCGAGACCTTTATGATGAACTTTATGCTGATATTACCTATCCAGAGAGAGCCAAAGAAAGTAATCTAGAAGGTACGGTATTCGTTCGTTTCGTGGTTGATGAGGCGGGCAATATGATCTTTGCCAATGGCATCTAGAATATTGCAGAAGAGAAAGCCTACATTACGGATACCATGGTAAAAGAAGCTGTCGATGCCATAAAAGCGACTTCGGGCAAGTGGGACCCGGCACGTATCGGCAATACACCTGTAGCACACTGGTTGATGATGCCCGTCGAATTCAAATTGAAAAGTCCTATGTTCAGGCAACCCCTGCTCTTTTAGGGGATTACGGCAGAAAAGAGAAAAGAGCCATCATCAAAAGGTTTCGACCCAGAGAAAATCAATGGCAAACTAAAAATCGGGAAAAATGAATACCATACCCACTATTAATTTCAGTAAGTTATACAAACTTAGCTTTTAAATATCGCATATCTTCTTGTTCATTTTGCTTCACTCTGCGTTGACAATCCTCGCGATAGCACTGCTATCCCTGCGGTTCTCGCCTTGATTGAAACAAAATGACCCGCGCAATCTTATACGACATTTGAAACCCAAATTTGTATTATTGGTGAGGTCCATTCATGGCAGGAGAGGAACTTGGCCGCTACCCTCGTTAAAGGGACAAAAGGGGTCACGGATGTAGAAAATAGGATAACTTTTGTCTGGAAAGACAAGAGGGACGATTCTCTTATCAAAAAGGATATCGAAAACAGTCTTAGGTCCGATATCAGGATAGACGATGGCCTCATCAGCGTAGTGGTAGAAGATGGAAATGTACCATTAGAGGGCCTGGTCGGTAGTGCTGCCGAGAAGCAGCAGGCCAAAGTCAATGCGCAGGTTGCCAATGTCTCCAATGTAGATGTTTCCTTACTGAAAGTGGACATGCTTCCACGGAAAGGACACATCCTGTACAGAAAGTACGAAAAAAAATCCGATGAGTACATAGAAAATGCTATCAAAACCACCTTTTCCTATGACCTGAGAATCAGCAAATATGGCATTAGTGTCGTGGTAAATGATGGTGAAGTCACGCTACAAGGTCAGGTGGAACGCTTGGAAGCTAGGGTTGCTGCCATACAGGATGCTTGGAATATCGTCGGTGTGACCAAGGTGAACAACAGAATAAAGGTCAAACCTACGGTATGGGCCAATGATAGCGAAATCGAAAAGCTGGCCAATCAAACTTTACGTCAAGACCCATTTACGGACAAGTATCAAGTGAGGGTCAGGTCAGCCGGTGGCCGCGTGGAGCTTCATGGAACCGTAGATTCTTACTTTGAACAGCCAAGAGCCGAGGCCATGGTGGCACGTATACAGGGAGTGACCGACATCGATAATAAACTGATGGTCCGTAATCTACCCGATCATTTGTACGATGTGGATGGAGTCGCCTATGTAGAAGGACCATTCGAAAAACCTTTTGTGGATGAACGCATCCATACCATTCAGAAACTAGAACGCAAAAACGACCTTAAAATCAAAACTGCCGTAGAAAATGGGTTGTGGTGGTCTCCTTATGTGGACAGAGAGGAGGTCAAAATAGAAGTACTGGATGGAAAGGTCACCTTATCGGGTACTGTGGACAGTATCCGTGAAA
Organism: uncultured Cyclobacteriaceae bacterium; assembly: GCA_947492745.1. GTDB lineage: Bacteria > Bacteroidota > Bacteroidia > Cytophagales > Cyclobacteriaceae > Aurantiphycus > Aurantiphycus algarum. The sequence continues at coordinate 93,468 of CANLOE010000005.1, forward strand.
AACAATATGCTGCTATCGCTGCCCTAAAAGGTGGGGCCTACAAGATTGTGAACAATTTGGAAGTACGTCCCATACCCGAATCCCTTAGTGGGAAATAGGGCCTTGTCCTCTATTGTCATGTGCATCCGTGTCAAGGTCGGTGGATAAGGTACTATCGGGCAATTCCTGAGTTTTTTTCACGATCTCAGGATTTTTTGTTTCCAGATGGGCTGCTTTTATTTCATTGAGTTCTTTTTCCAGTTTCTTGTTCTTCGTCTTCAATGCTTTCAACTGGCTATTTTTCTTCCAAAGTCCCGGCAATGAGAAAAGAGCCCCTAAAATACCTCCCAATGCCACGCAAAGTAGGAGCACCAGTGCCAAGGACATCTCAGCTTGCCACATGAAAAAGGCTATCTCAACCTGCACCGCATTCTGAAGTGCAAAAATGACCAGTAGTATGGCCAGTAATAGGATAATCAATAATACGAACTGCATGCCTATAGTTTAATGTATCTGGTTCAGCCGATAGGTAGAAGAATCCATGGAAATCAGCTGTAATATCTATTTTATCAAAAGTAGCTTTTTTTTTCTAAAACCGTGAAAAATTTTGATTTCAATGGGGATAGACCAAAAATAAAAGCGGTTATTCAACATTAACATAAACAGTTGAAGAATAGCGCATTCGATCAATTCGACCTCCTTCTCATAAGGATAGTACAGATTCACGATGATGTATGTCCCCCTAAGACGATACAATAGGTATATAAGAGGTGATATTGTCAGTATTATCCGCCTCAAAGGATACGATATGCTGGGCCAATCTTAGCTCCAAGCTGACACTGAAAATAAACGAAAAACTACCGAAACACTGTATATCGGTACCAAAACCGCTATTTTACGAGTTATTTACGGCCAATAGGCATTTAATACAGATTTCATGAAAGGAAAAGACCTCACTAGACCCGACCTACTGTTATGGAACGGGCTGAAAAACCTCAACCCTCTAAAGACGGGGCTGTATTCGGATACCAAGTCCGCGTCCAAAGCACAGGCGAAGCTGACCTTTATCGGAGAGAAGCGAATGACCAAGGTGGAGAGTCAACTGTACCGTTACAACAAAGATTATCATGATAAGCAAGAGTCCCCGATGGATTTTAGCTTTTTTAAGCAACCCGAAGAGAACAAGTATTATTGGCTTAACTTCCACGGTGTCCATGAGGTAACTGTTCTACAGAAAATCGGTACTGCGGCCCAGCTGGACAGGATGACCCTTCGCCATATCTTGGACACAACACAAAGACCCAAGATAGAAGATTACGAACACTATCTGTTCTTTAGTGTCAAATCCATACTGAAGGATACGGGTGAGGAACTAAGGGTAGAGCAGCTATCCTTTGTACTGGGACCACAATATGTGATATCCTTTCAAGAAGAGGTCGGCGATCACTTCGATGGTATCCGGGGAAAAATGCAGGAAGGCATCGGTCTGATTCGGAAAAAGAAAAGTGACTTCCTGCTGGCGCAAATGCTCGATGCCATTCTGGACAATTACTTTGAGACCATTGACCATATCAATAGTGAGGTGACGCTCTTCGAGACGCAGATCCTGAAGAACCCAAGCCCGGACACTTTGGTCATTTTGGAAAAGCAGAAGAGAACAGCGCAGGTCATCAAAAAGTCACTCGGCCCGTTCAAAGAGGCTTTAGTGAAAATCCTTAATGGCCAGAACAATTGGATAGAAGAAATCAATATGAAGTACTATAGGGACTTGGTACATTCGGCAACAGCCGCAGTAGAAGAAATAGAATCTACCCAAAAGACACTGGAGGGACTGACGAATATCTACTTTTCCTCTCTGAGCCAAAAGATGAACGAGACCATGAAAGTACTGACCACCGTAGCGACGATTTTCATTCCCTTGACCTTTATTGCGGGTATCTATGGTATGAATTTCGACTACATACCCGAACTGAAGTATCGCAATGGCTACTTTGTCACTTGGGGTATCATGCTCTCGATAGCTCTGGCGATGATTCTCTATTTCAAGCGGAAAAAATGGATCTGATCAAAAAATGATATTTGGGATTTCAGGAAGTAGGAGAAACCCCTATCATCCATTGATTTACATATGCATTTATGGATAGCTAGGTGAATTTGCCGACTCCATAAAAACAGATAAAGCTTCGGTAAAGGTGAGTTCGATGATACCAATAGAAACAGATACAAGGGCGGGCCAAGGCAGAATAGAGGTCAAATTTCCGCAAAGGCCTTAGCAGTCCCGATTCATAAAGATTACAGATAGGTCTTTCTATGTTTTCAGCTTGAATTCGATTAATACAAACTTAGCTTTCAAATATCGCCTATCTTCCTGTTCATTTTGCTTCACTCTGCGTTGACAATCCTCGCGATAGCGCTGCTATTCCTGCGGTTCTCGCCTTGATTGAAACAAAATGACCCGCGGAATCTTATACGACATTTAAAACCTAAATTTGTATAACTTATCCTATGGAAACAGTTTCATTCTAAACAGTCGGTCTTAGGTGGTACAAGGAGCTTTATGGTTTAACCCGGATCATGCGTTGGAATTTCATAACGAGGGTTTAAATGGCCATTTTTTGGATTTATAAATACGGCAATCCCATTGACATTGCCGCTTTCCCTTGAAAATCAATGTCATGACAGTTGTTTTTTTTGCAGCTGTTTTGAATACAGCCTCTGAATACTGTCCGGTAATTGGTTTCCATTTTACTCGGTCTTGTATATTTTTTATTCAAACACTTTTCAAACTCAATCCTCATGACTCGATTTCATACCACTGTATTTTTATTATCAATGGTCCTGTGTTTTTTCGCCTGTAAGGACCTGGACGAGTTGACCAAGTTCGATATCAGCTATGACACTTCTTTTACGGTGCCTTCGGAGAGTAATGTCAACTTACCTCTGGATGTCTTTACTCCCGAGATTACTACGGATTCGGAAAATCAGTTTCAGGTCAATGATACCCGTAAGGATTTGATCGAAAAAATCACACTGACCTCCCTGGAACTGATCATCACTGCTCCGGAGGACGAAGATTTTGGGTTTCTGAAATCCGTTCAGGTCTTTATGAAGGCCGAGGGGCTGAATGAAATCATGATTGCCTCCAAAGAGGATATTCCCGAGAACATAGGGAATCTACTGGTGCTGGATACTGTGGACGAAGATCTTAAGGAATACATCAAAAAAGATGAATTCTCCTTAAACCCAAAATGTTCGTTGGAACTTCGTCATGAGGACTTAAATGGCAATACATCAGTGCGTTTTCTTGGGTTCAGCGTAGCACCGCTACGCTGAATTCAAAAAACGCATTCATTTACTGATTTGAAGTCAGTTAAGTCCGGAATAGATTTTCTAATGGACATTTTGGGTTAAAAGTAAGAACGGTAAGCGATGAGCTACTGACAGAGGATATTGATATCAATGCCGCATCCCGATTTTTTGTAGATGCCAAGATATTGGGAATATGAACAGAAAGGTATATGCCGTGGGCCATCCATAATCTGTATCACCTAAGTTTGTTCTTCGCTTGATGATACTTAAGCTTTGGGTATGGATCTACCAAAGTAGCTAGCCATTGGACCTTCCCGATATACACTGCCGATGGGTAATCCGGCTCCAAGACTACGCCCGTTTGGCTTTTTCCCATACGGCCGATTGTGTTCCTCTAAGGTATCGGAAAAAACCACGGTAAACCGCATAGTTCATCATGGAGAAATAAAGAGGGATAAAGAGTATCTTTACTTTTATTTTCCTGGACTGAAAAAAGTAGCCCAATAATGCCATCGTATAGAACAGCAACTGTCCTACGAAGAGCGCCAGGTAAAACGGGTTTCGGTCCATGGAAAGTACTGCACTGCTGAGCAGCATGATGATCAGTCCCAATGGGGCCAAGGTCCAGCGCAACACACGGTGCGATACATACTGGAAACTCAGGATACCGTGTTTGAAGAAATTGAGCAATCCCCCAAGCCGAACGATGGATTGTATACCTCCCGCAGCGATCCGTATCTTTCTCTTCAGTTCTTCGGCCAATGAAGGAGAAGCGGTTTCCGTAGCATAGGCATCGGGTTCATAGACGACACGATAGCCTTGCTCGGCAATCTTTAGGGAGACATAGAAGTCCTCGATAATAGAGTCCTCCGGAATGGGCCGGTGCAGGCTCCTCCGAATGGAAAACAGCTCTCCGGCAGCGCCTACAACAGAGTACAGCTCAGAATCCCAGGTCTTCAACTTGGACTCGTATTTCCAATAGGCACCTTCGCCGGCACCGGCGGCGGCATCTGCGGCATCGACATGTACCCGTTTTTCACCCGCTACCGCCCCTACCTTTGGGTCCTTATAGTGACGGGCGATGTTTTTTACGGCCTCTTTATTGAGGAAGGTATTCGCATCAGTGTATACCACCACAGGAGAATCGATAAACTCCATCACACGGTTGACCGCATTCAGTTTCCCCTTACGCTCTGGGCTATGGTGTACTTCTATATCCTCGAACTTGCGCAGTAGTTCCGGGGTCTCATCCGATGAACCGTCCGTCACGAACAACCATTTCAACTTGCCTTTAGGGTAATGCTGGGCCAGAGAATCCCGTGCTTTTTCCTCTATGATGTAGGCTTCATTGTATGCGGCTACCACCATTGTTACTTCCGGAAGTTCGGCCTCGGTATAGGTCTGCGCGGCCCGTTTCTTCTTGATGGACTTGAGTAGAAACAGGACGATGGCGTAGCCGATGTAAGTATAGAATATCAAAAAAAAGCTGATCCAAAAAAGGTATATCAAAGCCATAAGTATATAGAAACGAGAGGTCTCAGTGAAACATGATAAATACGATAGGTATAGAAATGACCTTGACTTTTTCCTTTCGCTCTCAAAGTAGCATTTCTCCTCTTGCTATCGGCTGCTGTAGAGGACATATCACGAGGCTATACTTTCCAAAAGAGAATTCAATTCATGGGTGCAAAGACCATTGATATTCATCTCAAAACAAAACCGTCCAGATCATTTCCTGAATTTGGAATCACCAATAATGATAGGATTCCAAAAATTGCACCGCAAATTAGCAAGAAGTTTAAAATAATCAGCATATAATGTTGTATTTATCTAGGCTGCATTGGAACCTAGGGCCTTTTCCGAAAAATCAACGCCCTGACCTTGAATTTTCTGCGGGGTCTATCATAAACCCAAAATGATCAATAGAGAACCTATTCCGCGCATAAATAGCTTCATACCCGAAGCTTTGCCCACCTGTCTTCATTCACCATAGCACTGCTATGCCGAACGAATACAAATGGCCGGTATTTTACTATTTATACGCTCATTACGATTTCTATCGATCAATTTGGGTTAAATATATGTCCATCATTTTTAAACATGCTCTTAGGATAAAGCTGTTAAACAAAAGAAAGGGCCCGATTTGAAAAAAATCACAATCGGATATTCCAATAAGTAGGTAATCAAATGAGAAAAGGTGATTTTTAGTATATTAAATATCAGAAAAAACGCTCATATCCTTTATGATCTATTATTTTTGTGTTCCTATAATTTTTTAGGCCCACACTCAGATTACTATGGATTTAATACTGTTTTTCAATGCTCTGCTAAAAAGGAAGTGGATACTCATCATCGTGCCTATAGCTTGTGTAACAGTCACTTTGCTACTGACCATGGGGCTGAAGAAGTCCTATGTATCGAAGGCCAAAATATCCACGGGATTTACCATCAGACAAGATCTGGACGGTACGGCACAGCGGGTGACCGCTTATGAACTGGGCATCAAGTTCAGTAACGTCATCGAAACGATGACCTCCCAGAAGGTCTTCGGGATGCTCTCTTACCGACTGATGCTCCATGACCTGAACAAATCGGTACGCCCTTTCCGCGTACCGGAAAGGGACAAAGAAACACAGGAAAAGCTATCCCTGATTGACCCGGAACAGGTAAAACAGGTATTACTGATGCGCTTGGATTCCATAGATGTCCTGAACACCTTTATAGAAGATGATATCGATGCACTGGAACTTCTGGAAATGTATGAGTATGATTATAAGTCCCTACGACAGGTCGTCAATATACGCCGTGTTGGACAGACCGATTATATCGATATTATCTGTAGTACAGAAGACCCTAGTCTTTCCGCATTCATTGTCAACACATTGGCCAATTCATTTTTGGAATATAGTGATGTCGTAAACACACAGAGAGCCGCCCGTGCCGTATTGACACAAGCCAAGCTACTGGAACAAAAGAAAAAAATACTGGACCAAAAAGAAGATATCCTAGGGAAGTTCAACCAGTATAACGGGGTTATCGACCTAGAAGTGGAAGGGTCCAATATCCTTGGGCAGATCAGCGACTATCAGGTACTGGAGGAGCAACAGAAACGAAAAATCGCCAGTCTGAACATCCAGATGAGGAACCAGAAAGCCAAGGGCGGTGGTAGCTTTTCGAGTGGTTCCAGTTCCAGCAGTATCAATAGGCGTTTACTGACGGTAAGGTCCCAGATACGTGACCTGAACCAAAGGATATCCAGTGGCACCGGTAACATGGGGAGCATGCGGGATTCGCTGAGCATACTCACATCCAGACAAAATGAACTGCTGAAATTAATGAGCAGCCCCCAAGAGGGTGGTGGAGCAACATCACTGGACCGCGAAAAGGCTGAACTGAGAACAGAGCTATTGGTAGCTCGTGCCGAACTCAAGTCCATTCAGGGCAAACTGGACCTATTGAAAAGAGATGTAACGGGCGTAACGACCAAGAACAGTAAGCAACTGGCCATACAACGTGAGCTGGAAACAGCTTCGGAAGAATATCTGGAAGCCCAAGCGGATTACAATAAGGCCTTGGCGGCAGAACAATCCAAACTGGAGGCCATGACCATTTACGATGAAGGACAGCCCGCCGCAGAGCCGGAACCTTCCAAAAGACTGATATTAACCGCATTGAGTGGAGCAGCAAGCTTCATATTCTGTGCCGTGTTTATCATTTTACTGACCTACTTGGATGACTCCATCACTACTCCGGGCAATTTCAAAAAAGAAGTCGAACTACCACTGATAGGAGCGCTGAGCGAACTGAACCTGAAAAAATACCCCATCGTTAAACTTTTCAAACTGCCCCCTTCCAAAAAGCAGCCTTTTGTTTTTCGGGAATCACTTCGAAAGTTGCGCTATGAAATCGAAAACAGCGACAGTAGGATTTTTCTCATCACCAGTATCAAGGTCAAAGAGGGCAAGAGCCTTGTCATACAATCCTTATCCCATGCCTTATCGCTGAACAAGAAAAAAGTACTGCTCATCGACACCAATTTTCCGAACAATGAACTGACCAAGTTTTATAAAGCCAAACCTACCTTGGAAAAGTTTGTCAATGAAGGTTCCGAAAACGATATGAGAGCCGCTATCTCCAAAACAACCAACCCGCTAATAGATGTGATCGGTAGTCGTGGGGGCGCTTACTCGCCGTCAGAAATTTTCATGGAAGATAGGTTTGAAATGACACTGTCCGCATTGGCCCCGCATTACGATTATATCTTTATGGAAGGCCCTGCGCTCAACAAACATGTAGATTCCAAGGAACTGTCGGCTTATGTCGATAGCGTGATTCCCGTATTTTCGGCACAGTCCTCTATAAAGCAAATCGATCTGAGTTCACTGGAGTTCTTGTACGACATCAAGGAAAAAAGTAAGGGGGCGGTCCTCAATCATATAGAAATCGAGCATATGGCCTGATCAGCAATGGGTATTTTAAGGAAAAATCAGGACCATCTCCGCTTAGGGTTTCCTAATACGCAGTGAAGTATCATTACCCCCTATCGCTTTTCGGGTTCTTAGCGACTGTTTTGGAACTATGGTCAACAATTTGTTATTACTTTTTTTGGAGGCCGAATGGACAATGGTAGCCGTGTTAACTCAAGAAATCTCCACTTGAATCATGTATCAAAAAGGCCCTTGAAAAATAAAGGTGCATTTAAAACGGGGCCTCAGCATAGAAAACAATATTTTCGAACGAAAAACCTTTCACGTGGCACAACAGCATATTTTCTTCAATAGAGACATCGTCATGACAGGACTTCAGTCCTGGGACTCCAATATCGGTAGCAATGCCATTGACATCGCTAGGGAGTTTTCCAAAAACAACAGAGTCCTCTATGTTGACTATGCACTCGACCGTATTACCTTACTTCGAGAGCGGAACTCAAAGGCCATGAAAGATAGGGCCGACTATGTGAAGTCTGCGGGCAGTAACATCACTCCGGTGACCGATAAGCTATGGAGCCTGAGACCCAAGACGGTACTGGAGTCCATCAACAAGATTCCTTTTCGAGGCTTATTCGACAGCATCAATAAAGTGAACAATAAGCGCCTGGCCCGAGAAATCAGAAAAGGAATGGAAGCGCTGAATTTCTCCGAACCTATTCTATTTATCGACAATGATTTTACACGTTCGCTCTACCTAACAGAACTGTTGCCCGTCGATATCAGCCTATATTACCTACGGGACAATATGACGGGACAGGCCTACTTCCGACGGCACGGCCCTCGATTGGAAAGAGAAATCATGACCAAGGTAGATTATGTCATGGCCAATTCTGCCTATCTCGCTGACTATGCGAGGGAGAGCAATCCTCGGTCCTATGATACGGGACAGGGTTTCGATCGGTCCAAGTTTTCGGAAGCTTCTGTCTCGAAGGTGCCCAAGGACATAGCAGCTATCTCCGGTCCGATTATCGGTTACTTGGGTGCACTGATCAGTATGCGACTGGATATCAACCTACTATTGGAACTCGCGCAAAAGCGCCCCGAGTGGCAGTTCGTACTGGTAGGTCCCGAAGATGAGGATTTCAAGGCCTCCGCACTGCATCAAATGGAAAATGTACACCTACTCGGCCACCGCCCCGTCGAACTGGCCGGAAGCTATATCAATGCTTTTGATGTATGCCTCAATCCGCAAGCGGTCAACTACATGACCGTAGGCAATTACCCCAGAAAAATAGACGAATACCTGTACCTGGGCAAACCGACCGTGGCTACCAAGACCAAAGCCATGGCAGCTTTTGCCGAACATACCTATCTGTGCGAAAGCGTCAATGACTATTTAACGCTGATTGAGAAAGCGCTGAAAGAAAACAGCAAGGAAAAAGAGGAAGAAAGGCGTCGCTTTGCCCTATCCCATACTTGGGAGAACAGTGTCCTCAGAATGTCCGATGCTATCAAAGAACAAAGCTGAGGCTATACCTTTACTAAAGCGTAATCGGCTCGGGACAGGATGTCTTTTTGGTGGAGCACTATGTCCCTCCGAGCAGTATCCCCAATGACAGGTCTACTGATGTACCATGGACACTAAGCTTTATTATCAGTAGGATTGCTCCCTTGAACCCGGATCATGCATTAGCCCTTCCATTATGGTATTAAATAGCTGTAAATCAGCAAAGTGAATGCGTTTTATTGTTTTTCAAACCCTCATAACCGAGTTCTAATGTATAATCTGGGTTGAATCTATCATTTTCTTTTGATCATAACCTACCTTCCCACATGTGAAACAAAGCATCATCATATGGGACTGGGTAGCCCATTACTTTTATTCGTCCTTAGTTTATTCTTTTTCTTCTTCAGAGAAAACATAAACCAAAAGCCCATCTTCTGGAGTACTTCATAAATAAGAATAGGAAGGAAAGTAGCGACAACGAGCTGTATACTCAGTAATGCATAGAGATTGGTTATCCCTAAGTGGTTCAACAACAATACCCTCATAGCGGCTCCGGGCATGGGATGCATCAGGTATATCCATAATGAGTATTTACCGATAAAAGGCAGTATCTTCGCTCTTCCGCTTTTGGCCATGATAAAAGCAAGGTTCAACGCCAAGGTCGTACCTACCGAAGCGATAATCGTTTCCAAAAATACGTTGACGGAGTAACCTTCTCTATGCGTGAGCCAGTACCACTGACATAGGGCAAAAACGGGCAGTAGTATCATTGTCCACTTGAAAGAGGAAAACTCGGGTATCTTCTCGGGATTCAGTATCACCTTTGAAATGACGTTTCCTAAAGCCACATAAAAGAAATAGTGGAAAACATCATTGAAGACCCATACATCTTTAAAAGGTTCGAACTGAAACAGAAACTGGAACAAAACACCCACACCCAGTATCATCCAATGGTTTCCCTTGAACAATTTGACCAATCCTAAAAACAAGAAGGTGCAATTGAACAGGGCATAGATAAACCAAAACTGATCTATCGCTCTGGGTTTGATAAAGATATAAAGATAATCCTGTAGACCTCTATCCGCATTGACATAGTCTTTCAATAGTATCTGTATGGTAATGTGGATGGTCACCCACAGTACATAGGGATACAGTAACATATTGAGCTTATTGAAAACAAAGTCTTTCAGTGAGCGCTTTTGAATACCCTTGTATAGAAAAATACCCGATAGGACAAAGAACAGGGGCATTCTAAAGGTATAGACGACTTCGTTGATATTCAGAAAGAGCGGGTCCGGTTGTATGATTTCCGTTCTCTCTATACCGATGTACAGATGTCTGGAAACCACTAGGACATTAGCAAGGCCTTTTGCATAGTCTATCCATGGCAAACGTGTTTTGCTTTTCTCTTTTTCTGCGTTTGGTTTTTCTGAATTGAACATGAACTATTGAAATTTTTTGAAGATACGTTCTACTTCAGGACTCTCGTCAAACTGTATCAGTTTCGACATAATGACGTGAATCGCGAATATAATAAAGGCCAGTGGCACCTGTAGTACGGCTGTCTGGGCATAAGCGGCAATCGTAAGTGCGAAGAAACCGCAAAGGTAGCAAATGTACATTAGCTTGATGGGTGGGGACTTGGCAGAGAAATAGTTCTTGACGCCTGTAGCCATGACCAAATAATAGATGAGCAATTTGATGAAAAGGCCTATCCATCCTTGTTCGAGTGCTGTCTCCAAGTAGCTACTATCGGGCGGGAAACCGGCCAGTCGGTGTCCGGGAGAAAAGCGCTTGCCCGGCTCTCCACACGTCACCAGGCCTCCGCCTATGGGATGCGCATGTATATAGGGTTGTATCATGGCCCTGTTCTCATCCCTTACGCTCAAAGATGCATCCTCACTACCGATAAAGGCCGTACGCAACCGGATAATGGAGGGATGATAGAACGGTCCGTAAATGAGTACGGCAAATAAAGTAGCCCCTACCAATGCAAAGACAATGGACCTTACAGTATGGGCATTCATCAAAATATAGAGCAATAGGCCTGCGGGAACAATAGCATAAGCAGTACGTGTACCTGAGTAGACCATGGCCACCAACATGATACCCGCTAATAGAAGTGCCCCCAATTTGTACTTCAGCTTTACGGGTCCAAGTGCAAACACAATACAGAAAATCCCTGTGAAAGCCATCATCAGCCCGAATACCACTACATCCGAAAAGATGGACCACTTCCTCCACCGTCCCATGATAAAATTGAGCCCTATCCTTGTCTCACTGGCAGTGACCCAAGCAATGTCATAAGAGGGAAGGCCGAAAAATTCTTGATAAAAGCCATATGCCGCCCCTATGATGGCAATAACGAGCCACATTTTGGTAAAGAAGTAGATGTATTTGAAATCATCAAAAAGGTCGTAAAGGATAAGATAGGCCATAAAAGACCCCAAAAATACGCGGAAACCAGTGAGCCAGCCTATCGGTGTACCCTCAGGGTTGACCAATTGTAGCATCGTATAAACCCCTAAAATAAGTACCCAGATAAATATAGGATCCTTGACAAAAAAATTGATGCGGTCCCTATTTTTTATCCGTTTGAAAAACAGCCCCAGAAGCACTATAAAAAGCAGCGCATCTTTAGCCACGCCAAAGGGAAGGTCTGCCTGTAATACCCTAGTGATGAAAGCCAGAAATGTGGAGAATATAAATACGAACGTAAAACCTGTCTTGGGATGGACAAAGCTGATGGCGGCGACCAGACTACCCGCTACCCCGGTCACGACCAATGCCCCACTCAAAATCCCCTTTTCCGCAATCAGATAAGAAATCAGCAATGAGAAGGACAACAGAAAAGCTACCCCAAAAGGGCTGTTCAGTTTTTTTATGCGGAATTCGCTCCTACAAAAGTTCAATATGGGTAAGTACAGCTTGTCCACTTTTAAAGAAAAATTATTTTGATAAAGAGGAATAGGTACACTGCGCTCAAAAACAGTAGTATCACTCTGATCAAGAGTTTTTCTATCCCCTTATTTCCTGTCTCTCTGTTCATTATAGAATACAAATATAACTATCTCGGTCCATTGTTAAATTGCAGCGCCTTCTTTGGATTTCGGTAAAATGTGAAAATTTTACCAATAATACTAAAAAAATTCACACCAATCATCCGATTCAACGAAATTTGTGTGTACAACATACTCACGATATAGGCCGTCAAGGTACCATATGCCGCTCCGATGACGCCAAATCGCTGAATAAATATATAGTTGCATATCCCATTGACCACTGCATTGATAATAACAAAGATAAAGTTGAATTTAGCCCTGCCCAGCGCATTTGCAGTTACTCCAAATTGCCTGTTAAAGGGTATTATCAATGTAAACAAGGCCGTGACCCTTAGTATAGGTACCGCTTCGATGTATTTTTTTCCGGCCATGATCAATACCAGAGGTTCTGCGAAAACCATAATAATAATGGCGATAGGAATCATGACCATAAGAATGGCCGCTACGGAAATCTCGTACATCTCCTTGGCAGCACTATTACCCTCTTCTTTTATTTTCTTAGTGATTTTAGGATAAAAAACCTGTGCTAAACCTAAAAGAGGCACCTCTACAAGGTTCATGACACGTATAGCCGGGTTATAAAGTGCCGTAGCCTGAGTAGCAATCAGCCTGCCCAGCATCCAACTGTCCATACTTCCCAGAATAAGTGAGCTGAGGTTGGTGCCAATATTGTACTTTCCGAAATGGAACATCGCCCATGTCCATTTCCCATAGCGTTTGAAATCAAAGGTAAGAAAAGGACGTGCCAGAAGATAAGTAAGGGGAATCAGCAGGAATATTATAGATGTCTGTGCTATGGCAAGGTCGACCAGACCTATATTGCCCGCACCTACCACAAAGAAATAGTAACATACATAAACAAAAAACAATCCCTTCCTCAAAAAAGAGAGGTAGAGCAGCCCCTTAAACTCCAGATTGGCCTGCTGTACAAACAAAAATTGTGTGTAGAACAGCATCAATAGATTCTGAAAGGAAAGCACATAGAGCATGGTAGCCAGTTCGGGTACGGGTTCGTTCCAATAGTTTTTCAGCGGTTCGGCCAGCAAGGCCACCAGCACAGAGAACAGAAGTGTATACAGTATATTATGCACAAAGGAGGCGGCCGTGACACTCCCGCGCTCTTCATCTTCATTGATATTGACAAAACGCACCAAAGAGTTGTACACGAAAGCATTGCGCAAAGACTCGAGTCCCGCACTGATGATCATGAAGATAATCCATACCCCCATATCACTTTCTATCAGATCGCGAGCGAGGACCATATAGGTCAGGAAGCCAAAACCGGCATCAAACACCCTTGCGAATAAAGACTGGGATCCCGACCTGATCCAGTAGGAACCGGATAGCCCCCGAATTTTAGAAATGATTTTTTTACTCAAAACCAAAGAAATAAATATATTGGAACACTACCGAAAGACCACTCACCGATCACTAGTAAATGGAGTGTATGGTCCTACAGCATCAACAAAGGATTTTTGCAATTTACAATGAAAATGAATGATGAAAAATAAATACGGCCACTAAATACGGAAAACAAATCTCGAAATAATAAAATATTAACATCATTTCAGCAAACTGATCAAAATCATGCTACTGTATATCCGTTTAATTAACTAATTTTAAGTTTTAATAAAAAAAATCACATGTTCAAACCACACACTTTCTGTACAATTCTTTTTATTCTCACTTTTTCTTTTACTTGGGCCCAAGGAGGGGACAGCACCCGAGATATGGCCCTTGTTGATAGACTGGTGCAGCTCGCTGTAAAAAACAGTGCCGAGTATGATATCTCCAAACACAATCTACGTATCGCCAGGAACAATATCAAACTGTCCCGTAGGTCCTGGTACGATAACTTCAACATCACTGGCAATGCCAACGAGTTTGTCCTCAACCCTTCGGCCGATGCAGAGGAAAGAGGTGCTTTCTTTCCTTTGTACAATATCAGTGGCAACCTCTCGGTCGGTACTTTTTTCAACATCCCTATTCGGACCCGCATCGAGAAGGAAAAGTATGTCATCGCACAGTCCGAAATGAAGATACAGCATAGCGATATCAAAATACGTGTCCTACAGTTATATGAAGAGTATTTATTGAATCAAAAACTACTGAACATCCAGAATGAGATCATGAACGACCTCAAGGCCATTCATACGGTCTATGAGCAGAAGTTCCGAGATGAGGAAATCTCTTTTGAGGCCTATAACAAAGAGCTCATCGGCCATAATAAATTACAGTTGGAGATTGTCGTTCTGGAGTCCAAACTGAACAATACCTTGATCGAGCTGGAAAGTATGATCGGCGTCCCTATAGAAGAGGTTATCCAATGACAAAATCCGCATAGACTTCACTGAATATAAAGTGTATACGCTAACCGATCAAACCGAACTTCTAACCTTAAGATCTATATCGAACCTCAAAAGACCCTACCATGCATAAAATCTATCGCCCTCTTTTTTGGATTGCTTATGCCTCTATTTTATTGTTTGTACTTCTTATCACTGTATCCAGTCGTGTACCCTCCCGAATCTTCTGGTTTGCACCAGAGTTTGGCTGGATACTGCCCTTTGCCTTACTACTCGCGATAGGAGGATGCATACTTCTGATCGTGAGGAAAAAATATGTCCTCCTGGTCCCTTACGCGGTACTGACACTAGTAAACTATAGTGTACCTAAACAATTGATTGCCTTCCACAGCGTACAAGAGCAGACTGATGAGGAATCCATAAAAATACTGAGTTTCAACAGTAGTTTCTTCCACTCCAGAACAGATTTCTCTAAAGAATATGAAGACCCCAGACATAATATGAAAGCGGTCAAATTATTGCATTGGTTGAAAAAACAATCTGCCGACATCATCTGTCTGCAAGAGTTTTATCATGATGAAAAGTCAGCATTGTACAATAGCATCGGCAAGATAGGTCGAGAAGGTCTATATGAACATAGCTTCGTCACTAATCCCCGTATACAGAACGGTCGTCTCCGGGGCATGATTATCTTCTCCAAATTTCCCATCGTAAATGAAGGTGAGCTGTTCCTGGAAGAGAACCGCTATAATGGGGCCATGTATGTAGATGTTCTCAAAGGAGCAGATACACTCAGAGTGGTCAATGTACACCTACAATCCAGCGAACTCTACACCGTAAGGCGAAGACAGCAGGGGATGAACTTTTTTAAGAACATCGCCTACAAAGTCAAACAAACCGCTCTGAAAAGACAGGAACAAGTGGAGAAGATTCTGGATTTCGCCCAATCCGTACCCTATGAAAGTGTTATCGTAGGGGACTTTAACGAAAGTCCGTACAGCTATCTATACAGAATTCTGGACAAAGAGTATGAAAATGCCTTTGTCAATGCGGGCAAAGGTTTTGGCCTGACCTATAATAGTAATCTGTTGTGGTTGAGGATAGACAATCAGTTCTACAGTGAGGGACTGGAAGCAATCGGTTTCAGAAAATGCAAGGAAATCGACTTTAGCGATCACTTTCCTATAGAAGGAGTCTACAAATTGAACCCAAAATAATCAACAGCCTTCCTATTCCGAACATAAATTGCTTCAAAATCAGCTGTTTTACGCTGCGCAGGTTTGTTACCTTAATGATGCACTAAGCCTCCTCACCTAAACCGTTGATTTTATTGCAATTATGCTCTCATCACGATTTCTATCCATCAATTTGGGTTGAAATGAGCGCGGCAGATGACAAGAAACTGTTCCAAAAGACTGTTTTATCTCAAGATAAACTGAATAGGGATAAGCTCGGAGGGGCGCTCAAAGGTAATGAAGCACATCGTTCATTGTATAATAGTGAACGAATCACTGGGAATCTTTCATAAAAGATACCGTTCTATCGAAAAAAACACCCTGTCCCAACCCATTGCGCTTGATTATCAACTATACCCCTTTCATTTCCTACATACTTCTTCTTGGTTCGGGATTGTTTGTAACAGAGCAAAACCTGCTTCGGAGAAGGTAATACCCCTCCCATACGACCTACTTATAAGAAAACAATCCATGCCCTTATTACGATCAATCAAGTCCTCTTTGCAATATCTCTTTCATGATTTCTTTGATCATGCTACCATTGTAGGGGCCTACCCAGTTCATATCATAGGTCTCCGGTTTTTTAATGCTGTAGTAATACCTATCCGGAGTGATATAGCCAATATAAGCACCGTTAAAATTGTGTACCATGAGCTTTCGGCCTGGGGGAAGTGTCTGTTCCAGGTCCTTGGCAATCTCTCCGGAGAGGTCAAAAGGAGTGGACATCATCATGAGATTGCCTATGCGGAGTACGTCGATGGTCAGGTATTGCCTGCCCGTAACCGCCTCAAAAAGCCCCGATCTGGTCCTGATATGTTTTGCTGCCCTGAAATGCAGGTCATCTATATACAATGGCGCTTTTCCTACACCCAGATAATCCGGATAGACGACTTCAATCTGCTCCCAGTTGGCCATTACTACTCGGGACAAGCCCCCTCCAATATTTTTTGACACATTCTTTCCTCCAAAACTGTCCACTGTGGATGCCCTCGGGGCATGACTGCCCATGGGGCCTGAGAAAAAAGCACTAAAATCGATACTTTCATCCGCTTCCACTCCTTGCATAAGATAAAAAGGATAGTCATTGCTAATGGCCCTGTCCTTTCTTTCTGCTGTAGTGGGATGCGCTGTATAGCTCATCAGGGCAGCTCGGCTACTATCATCGCGCACGAATTTGATAATGTTCAAATCGGGGTTGGTATCCCCTCCATCATACAACCTATTTTTAACATACTCGGGGGCAGGCACCTTTGCAGTACCCATACGGCATTTTCTACGCGTATCATCTGCTTTGTTCAGAGCTTGTAGTACGGCCAAAGCTATCTTTTCAGTATAGGCCTCATTGTAGCGGCCCACAACAAAATCGGCCCACCATCCTTTGAGCCAGTTGCCCGTACCGCTATGTGTATGCGAGGCGGACAGATAAAGCTCATCGTATCTCCACATCCCTATTTCGCTTATTTTTTCTTTAAGCTTCGAGGCCACCTCTGGAGGGAATATCAGCAGGTCCAACTCTATCATGGCCGCTTTTACAGCTCCTTTTCGAAATACAAATACCCTACAGTAGAGGGAATCGTCTACTTTTCGATAAGCTTTGCGCAATCGATAGCCCGCCATAGCCCCGGTATCCATGGGCATGATGTCCTCTTTGCCCCAACCGACTTCTAATGTATCATATGTACCCTGGGAAGAGGACAGCTCAAATGTTGACAACTGCGCCATGGTTTTGCGAAAAGCCTCGGAATCCTTATAATCCTCATTATCGATGGGGCGTAGGACAATCACTAAAAGAACAATGACCATTCCTATCACTACCAACACAAATCGCAACGTTATCCGTAGACCCAGCTTCATAAGCCCAAACCTAAAACATATACCTCAATTATACCAAGTAGATATCATAGAGGTTTGCCTATAATCGATAATTCTCTCTATCGAGGAGCTGTTTTGGTAGGTATCTTCTATTTTCCTTTGTCCTTCTTCCCACGCATATTCTCGCTGAAATTTCAGCCGATAGTCCCGCTATCCCTATCCATGATCCTGCACTCAGAATAAGTGGCAATCAATTACAGTAGTAGGCTTCGAAATAGTTCTATTAAACCCAAAATGATCAATAGCCTTCCTATTCCGAACATAAATTGCTTCAAGATCAATTTCCGACATCGGCAACTATTCCCAAAAATAACAGACCTGCCAACCTGATTCGGATCAATAGAAGAAACAGTTTATCACAGAATCGAGCAAACCTCTCCGGCATACTAGGGTATGAAATACTACATCACATTGGGATAAACCATAGTAACTGGCTTACCCCTGATCATGCATTGGAAAATTTACTGCGAATCTAAATAGCTGCAAACCGGTCGTTGCACTACGTTTTTTGAATTCACCATGGCGGTGACCTGCTAAATCCAATAAAACTCTCTGATGTATTGCTATTTAAACCCTCGTCACGAAGTCCCAACGCATAATCCAAGTTTAATCAACATAATTGCGAAGGAAGTTTTATCAATAAAGGCTTTAGGGCTTTCTAACCGATAAGTTCATATCGGTATTGCTCTCCATTCGTTTTTCCCTAGGTATAAATAAATGGTAGCCATCAGCTGATTTAAAAATCCAGCCAGTGTTTCAGGTCTTTGTCGATCAGGGTCTGTAGTGATTCGATGTCTTTTCTGTAAATCTCATCGGTGACCCGACGTTTGGTCTCTGGCGAAAGCTTAGGTCGGTGCAGGTTCTTGGACCTCATGTTCGAGATCATGCCCTGAATCTTATTGCTCTTTTTTGCTTTCTCAAAAATCGTGGGGGCAATCTTTTTTATAGTTCCAAAGATAACACCATTGGGTCCGATGATCTTATGTGAAAGCTTGTTCTTGATAAAGCCCGACTGGTTCAGTTGAACATCCGTATCGGGCTGAAAGTCCTCCCTCACCCCTAAAAAGGTGTACATGTCCTGCATCAGTTTTTGAGGATCGCTCCTAAACTCATCGTAAAGGAAAACACGTATATTCTCTTTGGGGAAATTGGTATAAAATTTTTCCAAATGCCTGAAATACATACCCTCATTAATCAAATCGGGTCTTTTCCACCAGATGTTTCCTTTCTCGAAGAGGTCTTCGAACTGTGGCGTGGGCAATAGATCTACTCTTGCCAAGTGCAAAAACCGCGAGTAGAGGCGTTCGGCAGGCTGCCGTAGTATCGCTATCAACTTGGCATCGGGCACGTAATGTTTGATTCTCTGATGACCTGTGTCACTGTAGAGGTATAGGTTTGACGTCTCTCCTTTCAGTTGGTTCGGGCGAGCCTCTCTGAACAGGTCTTGATAATCGGAGAGATCGGTGACCGATTCTTTATAATGTTCTTTGGTCTCGGGCAGTTCCAGCTCATTGATATCGACCATCTCATACCCAAAAAAATTAGGTTCCTTTACCGGGGAAATGAACAGGTCGGGATGCTGGTTCATATAACTGTCCAAGGAGGTAGTCCCTGATTTTCCAGCTCCGATAATCAAAAAGTCGGGCAACAGTCCCTTATCTATTTTAACATTTTCCATGAGTATTGGTTTCGACGGTGAACATATAACTTCAAAAAATTATTTTCTTATATATACTTCTACATGTGAATCGGAGGGTCTTCGAGGTGCTAGAAACCTATCTTTCATCTCATAGTGTTCCTGCAATGTCTCCCTGACCTCTTCAGGAAAAAAATTGTTCAGATAAGGAATGGTCTCGAACAGTACGACATCATAGTATCCATCGATGATTTTTCGATTGAACTCTTCTACTTCTTTATCGAACATCCCCACTCCTACGTGATACCAAAGTGGCTGGTTGACCTCCAGCGCATAACCCATCTCATGTGCCAAAGGTGTCAGTTCGGTCATATTGAGCAATTTCAAATCTTGGTTGCCCTTGACTTCGGGCATGGCCATAAGCCGCTCCATCCCCTTGACCGTGGACTCAGGCATATATACACCTTTGAAGGCACGTAACTTTGAAAACTTCCAAACGGCAAAATCTTTGTCCGAGCCTCCTCCACTGCGGTAGGTACTGACAGATATTTTCTTTTTATCCTCCACGGTCTCGGTCTTTGGGAACATGCGAAGCGTGATGCGTTCGATGTACTTCCAATACACCCCTGACCACCATAGTAATACCAACACCATGGAAGGTAGCAATACCCTGATTTTTGAAAAGTCGATTTCACGACTCAAAAAAGAGAATATGAAGGCAAAGGCAAAACTATGGAAGAAGATATTATTGTCAGGGGGGACATAAGAGGTCACTTGAAAAATAAGTGCCTCACAGAGTATGCCCAGTGTCAGCAAAATAAACAGCATCTTTTTTGGTTCGCTCAACAGAGTCCTCCATTCTTTCAGCTCTCGAACAACAATCAGGACGACCAGCATCAGGTAGAATTTCTCCCACTGGGAAGCTCCGAAGATAATCGAGAAAAAATCATTGATGGACAAGCGTGAATTATGGGGTTCCTGACCATAGTTGAACCAATATCCAAAATCGTGGGATACAAAGGGCAGAATAAATACCAGAGCGCTAATAGCGAAAAACAGGAAAAAGAACAATAGGCCTTTCAACTGCCTTCTGTAGTACGCATCATAAATGAGCAGTGCAGTAACCAGCATCAGGGCCAGTCCACCACCGTCCTGCTTTGTAAAGAAGGACAGAAAGACAAATAAAGCCCCTCCGAACAAATAGGCCAGACCGTACTTTTCGGCACCCAGTATGTATTTGATGACCAAACTTATGGCGATAAACTCGAACACGATGACCGTATGGTTGTACCAAGGCCAAAAGTTGAAAAAAGAGTAGGAAAGACAGAAAACCAGTACGGCCATCAGTCGAACCCCCAAGGGAGCCCCGAGACTCTTTAGTATAGAACGAAAGGAGAGGCCCGAAACGATATTGATAAAGACCTGTGCCTTGATCAGAGTCATTAAATAGGGGCCGAAAATCTTGAAAAACAATGCCGGTACCAACCAGTACGCAAAGCCCATGGGCAAACCAAAATCCTTATAGGGTACCTGACCTTGTGCAAGGCGATAGGCCCCCTCCCATGAAAGAAAGATATTGATACGGTAAGGGAAATTAAAGAAAAGTGGGACCGCAGCAAAAAGCGCAATCAGTGCTATTTCCGACCAACCAAAAAAATTTTCTTTTTCCTTTGAATTCAAATCACTGTTTCTCAATAACATAATTACAATAAATAAAACCAACGCGGTCAAGCTATAGGAAAATCATTTTATCACATTTCGATTCTTGGTTTTCCAAAGAACTATCAGCTAACAACTCAATAGTGCTGTCAAAATTTTTAATGGAAATTTTACTATTTACAGCTCTACATACTACAAAAAGTCTAAGTTCATTTTTCGAAAAGAGAACTTTCGTTAATAAATATGGCCGAATTTATACAAAATATTAATACGATGATATCTACTTTTTATTTAATTTTACGCTTCATCACATTATTCATAAACTCTTGGAAAGTTGGTCTACCTTAAATTAATAAGAATAAAGCATTGGGTCAAAAACCTTTTCTTGTTCATACCTCTTTTTTTTAGTGGCGACATTTTAAATCTAACGTACTTCACAGCACTGGTCCAAGGCTTCTTCGCCTTTGGTCTTGTAGCCAGTTGTGTGTATATCCTCAATGATTATCGTGATATCGATGCCGACCGCAAACATCCGGAAAAGTGCAAGCGCCCTTTGGCCTCAGGGGAGGTAAGTAAGAACAGTGCCCTGGTCCTTTTGGCCCTATTCTTACTGGCGGGTTTTTCGCTGGCTATTTTCACCAGTCCCAAGTATGCCTTTATCCTCGGCATCTACTTCGTGATGAATGTGGGTTATTCCTTCGGGCTAAAGCACATATCCATTTTGGACATATGTATCGTAGCCACAGGGTTTGTACTTCGGGTGAAGGGTGGAGGAGTCATCAGCGATACCCCGCTCACTCATTGGATGACGCTCATGGTATTTCTCTTAGCATTGTTCATCGCCATTGCCAAACGTAGGGATGACCTGGTCATCAAACAAGCACTGGGCGTGGATATGAGAAAAGCTTCCAAAAAATACAATATCGAATACCTGAACCTGAGCCTTACCATGATATCGGGAATCGTCATCGTGTCCTATATCATGTACACTATCTCTCCGGATACAGTGGGTAGGATCAATAACTACAGACTCTATTATACCTCGATTTTTGTCATCGCAGGGATACTGAGGTACCTCCAGATAGCCATTGTGGAAAATAATACGGGCAGCCCTACGGAGCTCCTGTACCGCGACCGTTTCATACAGATCGTATTGCTGTTATGGTTGATTATATTTTTCTTTTTGATTTACTTCCCGGACATTACTATATTTTCCTAGGTGCAATGGGTAGGGCCAGCTCCTAAAGGGCTATATTTAATCAGGGGCTGTTGTCGATAGCCAGTAGCATAATGCGGAGAATCATTGAAAATATGAAAGAAGGTAGTACTATTCTAGTTCAGAAAAACAAAGGTATTATTTCCAATGTCCTCTTTGGACCGATGAAAATAGAAAACAAATGAAAAAAGTATTGGCCAACTGGGGCAATTACCCCAAGATTACCGGAGATGAGTTCAGTTTTCAATTCGAGCAAGAGATAAAGGCCTTGGTAGAAAGCAAGGAAGGTATCATTGCTCGGGGCAATGGACGCTGTTATGGAGATGCCTCACTGGGTGACCATGTGATGTCAACGCTCAAATATGATAAAATCATAGAGTTCGATACTGCCACGGGCCTACTCCACTGCCAAGCAGGGGTTACTTTAAGTGAAATACTGGACATCATCACGCCCAGAGGTTGGTTTCTACCTGTTACACCAGGTACAAAATACATAACCGTAGGAGGTGCGCTAGCCTCTGATGTGCATGGAAAAAACCATCATGTAGAAGGTTCTTTTTCCAATCATGTACTTTCATTTGACCTGTTGACCGCTGAGGGAAATAGAATAGAAGTCAGCCCCGAGGCAGAACCCGAGCTGTTCGGTGCCACGGCGGGTGGCATGGGGCTGACGGGCATTATCCTGAGTGTCCGGTTTCGGTTAAAGGCCATCGAGAGCTGTTACATACAGCAGAAACAGATAAAAGCACGCAACCTCGACGAGATATTCGCGCTGTTCGAAGCGTATCAGGATTATACCTATTCGATGTCGTGGATAGACTGTTTCAAGTCAGGCAAGGATTTAGGACGCAGTATACTTATTGTGGGGGAACATGCCATCCCTGAAGCACTGTCATCGAAAATCAAGTCCCCACTAGAGTTGCCAAAGAAAGGACAGATGAGCATGCCCTTCAACTTACCTTCCTTTGTACTCAACAAATTGTCCATCAAAGCTTTCAACTTTTTGTACTACCAAAAAAACTATAAAAAGGAGATGGATGCCATTGTCCCTTATGATGCTTTCTTCTACCCCTTGGATGCTATATTACAGTGGAACAGAATGTATGGCAAGGCGGGCTTTCTTCAGTACCAGTTCGTCCTTCCGATGGAGACCAGTAAATCGGGCTTGACCGAAATTCTAAATAGGATCAATAAAAAAGGGCTAGGGTCCTTCTTGGCCGTGCTGAAGCAGTTCGGAGAGCAGGAAAGTCTCATCTCCTTTCCGATGAAAGGGTTTACACTGGCGCTGGATTTCCCCATACGCAAAGGGCTCCTCCCTTTCTTGGATGAACTGGACAAGGTAGTATTGGATATGGGAGGAAGGCTCTACCTATCAAAGGACTCCAGAATGCACAGTGATATGTTCTGGAAAACCTATGACAATGCGGAAAAATTTCGTAGCATCATCCAAAAATATAATCCGGAATACAAATTTCAATCCACACAATCAAAGCGATTGACCATCACCTAACTATGGATCAAAAGAAAACCGTACTGATACTCGGTGCCAGTAGCGATATCGCTGTGGCCTGTGCCCGCACATTTGCCCAAGAAAAGTTTGATGTCCTGCTGGCGGGCAGGGACAAGGAAAGGTTCGAAGCCATGGCCAAAGACCTGTGTATTCGCTATGGCATCTTCAGCCAGGCCCTAGAGTTCGATGCACTGGACTATGCATCGCACAGTGCTTTCTTTCATCAATTGCCAAAGCAGCCCGAGGTCACCCTGTGTATCTTTGGGCTACTCGGAGAGCAGGAAATATCAGAACAGAACTGGGATGCCTGCGCCAAGGTACTGCACAGTAATTATACAGGAGCGGTATCCATCCTGAATACCGTAGCTCAGGCTTATGAAAAAGCAGGAAAGGGGAGCATTATCGGAATCAGCTCCGTAGCCGGAGACCGAGGAAGAATGAGCAATTACATCTATGGGAGTGCAAAGGCAGGTTTCAGTGCTTATCTTTCCGGTCTGAGAAACCGACTCTACAAAGCAGGGGTCTATGTCACCACGGTCAAGCCTGGATTTGTTGCCACCAAAATGACGGAGGAACTGAACCTACCCGGTCCGCTGACGGCATCGCCCGAAGCAGTGGCCAAGGATATCTACAGGGCCTATCGCAAAAAAAGCAATACCATCTATACCAAATGGTTCTGGCGCTACATCATGCTCATCATTACCTCCATACCCGAAAACATTTTCAAAAAACTGAAGCTTTGAAGCCACTACTTGTCCTTTTCGATTTTGACGGCACGCTGACCACTAAGGATACCTTTCTCGAATACATCAAATTCGTCAGGGGAAAGATGCGGTTCTGGCTCGGGTTCGCTCTTTTATCCCCTATTTTGGTGGCCATGAAACTAAAAATGGTTCCTAACTGGCGTGCCAAGGAAATCGTGCTGAAACACTTCTTTGGCGGTATGGACATCGAGAAACTAAAGGCACAAGGACAATCTTTTGCGCAGACCCGAGTCCCCGAAATACTCAGAAAAGGTGGCCTCGAACAAATAGCAACCTACAAAGAACAGGGTGCCAGAATCATTGTCATCACAGCCTCTATAGAACTCTGGGTGAAGCCTTGGGCAGACAGCATGGAACTGGAAATTTTAGGAACACTGGTAGAAGAAGAAAAAGGCACTTTCACAGGAAAAATCAAGGGAGCCAACTGCTATGGTCCCGAAAAGGTAAAACGGCTGCAAGCTTACTTAAGCCTATCCGACCATACTACCATCCATGCTTATGGTGATAGTCGTGGCGATAAGGAGATGTTCGCTATCGCCGATAAGACTTTTTACCGCCCTTTTCGATCATAAGCGCTGTAGTTTTTTCCTGCTTTCGCGGCATGGCCATTATCCTATTTCCTTATGTCAGTCCGGGTATCATCGGACAGCCCCTCAACGCTGGGTATAAATCGCTCTACGGTCCATGGTCTATGCTTATCGTATAATATCGCCTAAGCCAAGGCCGCATTACCTCCCACTTATACAAACTTACATTTCAAATGTCGCATATCTTCCTGTTCATTTTGCGCTACCCTGCGTTGACAATCCTCGCGATAGCGCTGCTATCCCTGTGGTTTTCGCCTTGTTTAGCCCAAAATAATCCACGAAATCTTACACAACATTTAAAAAGCAAATTTGTATTAACCCAAAATGTTCGTTGGAACTTCGTCATGAGGACTTAAATGGCAATACATCAGTGCGTTTTCTTGGGTTCAGCGTAGCACCGCTACGGTGAATTCAAAAAACGCATTCATTTACTGATTTGAAGTCAGTTAAGTCCGGAATAGATTTTCTAATGGACATTTTGGGATTAATGGTTCGATAAGATGAAAACCGTTCCTTCGCAGCAGAATCTCAAAGATTACCTTTGTAGAGCATAAGTACAATCGTTTCCATCAACTCTATTTACCCTATTACCTGTTTTTTTGATAAGTAGTTTCGTCGATATCCCCGCAGATAGCACCATAGCCTTTGTTCCAGGTACTAAGCACGCCTTTCGCTATACCTTCAAGACACTTTTCAAACGCTAGGTACTGTCTGATACTGTACTGAGAAAACGAACAGCAAGTTTTATGATGCATCCATCTACACAGACACAGTAAATAGGTTCTCCTTACATGAGGAAAAGCCAAGTGACCCAATCGTAAATCATTTTTTGCGCAAAACAGTCCTAATATCAAATCCGTAACAGGGGCCAGTATGCTACCAATCACTTCATTTAGCACAATTCCACAACAGCCTTCATGCACAGTCAATATTCATCTTATCGATTATCGTGGTATAGTGCGATTTAAAGACCCTAAGTAACACTACATCAATATTTCCATTTTTTCACTTCGATTATTGTATTACTTTGCTGAATAACAATAACGTAAGCGCATTTTGCAATAGAGCGGTACACTGGCAACCATAGAACGGCCAATATACCGAGTTTACCAAGAATAGTTCACAAACTACTGCAAACCAATCATAAAATCATCAGAAAATGACGAAAAATCTACTACTAGTGGGATTATTACTAAGCAGTATAATGGCTGTAGGACAAGCACCCTTTCAAGAAGCTGCCAGTAGCGTACCTCCCGGCTTTGTCTATACGGAAGGTTCCAAATTCAAACTTGAGGGCAAGGACTTCTACTTTTCCGGTACAAATGTATATGATTTTTTCACCTACGGTGCTTCCAGCGGCGATGTGGAAACTCAATATATGGACAAGGAACGTATCGACGAACACATGAGAACCTTGTATACCAATGGTATACGAGTGGTTCGTCTCTGGGGCTTCAGTCATGAAGAATGGCATGGCTTCGAAGTCGAGAAGGGAGTATACAACGAACCCCAGTTCGCACTGTTCGACTACATCGTCAAATCAGCAGAGGCCAATGGACTCCGACTGATCGTAGCTCTGGAAAACTACTGGAACGACTATGGTGGTATCAAAACACGACTCGAATGGGAGGGTATCGATGTATCGGGTGGCGGTGCTCACGATCAAGGACAGTTCTTCACCAACAGACCGGCCATCGAAGGGTACAAAGATTATGTGGAGTACTTCATCACCAGAGTAAATCACTATGATGGAGTGGCTTATAAAGACGATAAAACGATACTGGCCTGGGAGTTGATGAACGAACCTCGCTACCAAGGCTTTGGCGATGACCTCAGCTCTGATGTACTGCGCGCCTGGGTGGATGAAATGGGAGAGTTTATCAAATCAATCGATTCGAGCCATCTACTCGGAACAGGTCTGGAAGCTCATGGGACCAAGTACGGTTTCGGTGGCAATGAAGGCAACGATTTCATAAAGATACACCAGTCCCCTTATATCGATTTCAGCTCTGCACATCCCTATATCCGTGAGAGCTGGTCCAACTTCGATGTGGAGATGACCAAAAAAGTCATCTGCCAATGGGCCGAAGAATCGCATGATATCCTTAAC
Organism: uncultured Cyclobacteriaceae bacterium; assembly: GCA_947492745.1. Classification (GTDB taxonomy): domain Bacteria; phylum Bacteroidota; class Bacteroidia; order Cytophagales; family Cyclobacteriaceae; genus Aurantiphycus; species Aurantiphycus algarum. The sequence continues at coordinate 120,650 of CANLOE010000005.1, forward strand.
AAACCCTTGTATATCGGAGAGTTCAATGTCGAAAGAAACGAACGCACGGAATGGTGGGAAGATATCTATGCATTTGTAGAGGAAAAGAAAATCGGTGCCAGTGCCTTTTGGTGGTTTCCCGATGAGGGCACCCCTAGAGACAAATTCGCTGTACTTGAAGGAGATACAGAACTCAGCATATTCAAGGACCATGCCCACAAGATGGAGGCCATGTCCGGTGGTGAGGCCATCTACCTCTCTTTATTAGCACCAAAGCCCGGTAGTAAATTTCTGGAGGGCAGTACTGTCGAGATCATCGCCAACTCTATCAATGAAAACAATACGATTGCCGAGATGAGCTTCTATCGCAATGACCTGCTCATCGGAACGGATACAGAGGCTCCTTTCAGTATGCTGTGGCAAAATACCACAGCAGGTCAATATGCTATCACAGCAGTGGCCAAATCCTCAGATGGCTCCTTGGTATCTTCCAGTCCTGTAAACCTACAGATAGGAGGCGAACTTCTCAGTCTAGAATATAAAGATGTATCTTCTGACGCGATTACCAATGTCATCAAGCCTCATTTTCAGCTGACCAATAATAGTTCTCAGGATATTCCTTACGAAGATATCACCATCCGCTACTGGTTTACTTCCGAGCTGGACAAGCCTTTACAATTTGCCTCTGACTATTCCGTACTGGGCACCTCCTATGTCTCTGGGGAGTTCGTTCGGGTAAAAAATAATGAGTACTACTTAGAGGTGTCCATAGCTCCTGATGCGGGTGTACTGAGCTCCTTGACCAATTCGGGTAGAATGGAGACCAAAATACACTACAACGACTACTCTGATTTCGATCAGTCCGATGATTACTCCTACGCGCCGAGTATAAAGGATTTTGCACTTTCCGAACGTGTTACCGCTTATGTCAATGGCACATTGATCTATGGACAGGAACCTATAGATGGTCCCAAGGCCACACTTAGCGCCAATGTCGACTCCGGGACTGCTCCTCTTGAAGTTATTTTTGATGCCAGTGCCTCCAGTACTCCCGATGGTGGAGCACTCAGCTTCAGTTGGGATTTTGGAAATGGTGATGTGGCTACGGGGATGAACCCTACCTATACTTTCACTAGCCCTGGAGCCTATACGGTGACACTGACGGCTACTGATGCCGATGGAGACAGTAGCACCGACAGCATGGTAATCACGGCTATTGAACCCTCACAGCGCATCACCATCGACTTAGTAGGACCTGATAATGGCAGGTCGTTCCAAATAGGTAAAAAAATCCGCCTGAGAGCCGAGGCTTTTTCCTCGTATGGAGACATCGCTAGGGTCGCATTCTTTGACAACGGTACTCGTATAAAAACAGATTCGAAAGCTCCCTATATCCATGCTTGGCTTGATGCTACCTTAGGTGAACATCTATTGACCGCTCGCGTAACCGATACCGAAGGCAACACAAAACTCTCTGCTCCTGTTAGCATAACAGTAGTAGAAAAGCTTGGCCCAACTGTTGCTATTACCTCTCCTTTCTCCGGAGATAGTTTCAGTAGCGGAGCTTCTGTCAGGGTAAGCGTTGATGCCGAAGACGAAGATGGTCTTGTAAACAATGTGGCATTATTGGTCGATGGTCAATTCTTTGCCAGGGATAGAACAGTTCCCTATGATTTCGATATCAGTACCCTTACAGGGGCACACGTGCTTACCGCACGTGCTATAGACAACAATGGCAATAGAACACTTTCTGCTCCCGTCAATATAACGGTGCAACCCTCCTCCAAGTGTGATAACTGTAACAGCAGTGTAACAATCGTATCATCCAAAGAGAGCGAAATTGTTCCTACGGATGAAGAGATAGCTATATTTCCAAATCCCACTTCGCTGGACTTCCAGCTTCAACTACCCCTATCGGATACCAAAACGAAAATAGTCGTCAGGGACTACTTGGGCAAAGTTCTATTCTCCAACGAGCATTCCGGGCATAACGCTGAACTGCTACGTTTTGGACAAGATTTTAAGCCGGGGATGTACATCGTCCATATGAGCAAGGGACAGAAGGTTATAACACAGCAAATTGTCAAAAGATAATGCCCGATAAGGGATGTTCTTCCTACTATTGAATGAAACAATCTGGACTTTTTCTTTTCGAATTTCATATATAGCATCCTGATTTTGTCTTTTTTAGTTCTGTGACTTCGGCTATACAAGGGAAAAAAAGCCTTCATCAGGGCACAAAAGCCTAAATCACTTTTATGAAAAATCGCACGCAATATATCATAAGGTGTGTTGCGTGCGGTTTATACTCAAGAAAAAATGAAAGGGGAAACTTTAGTAATGGCCATGGCAAAAAACCCGTATAGTGCTGAATCGTTACCGATAGATTTGTCATTAGGGCCTTTGGAAAATAGCGACATCTAAGTCAACAAATCATCTTGTCCCAAATCAATTGCGTTTAATCCGTAGCCTGTATTGGAGCTTCTTTCTGAGGACTCAAAATCCAAGAAGCACATATATCTCATTGATTTGAAGATTTTAAAGCTGCACTAGAAAGTGCCACGTGATTCGGGTTTAATAAGCACTCGGCTCCCCTAGTAGCTGTCCGATATACCCAAGATAGCATCTACGGTTCGGATAAGCGTAGATTGTCCTATAGAATCTCCTGTCAGATGATACCGCTATTTTGAAATGGAGGGCTTTCCGCCTTTGAGGGAGAACTTTTTATCCTTGATTTCAAGAAAGCGTTTTTCAAACACTTCAAAACTCAAGTAAGCTATCAGAAAGACCAGTCCGACATAGATTACCATGGAGAGCAGCTCATTTCCGATACGGGGATGTATCGTCTGCCGATAGGCCGACAGTAAGACCCAATGATAAACGTACATGCCATAGGACACCTTCCCTATCATTACCAAAACTTTGTTTTCAAAAAGGCCCCTGGTCACCCTATTGCCCTTGTAGGTGACCAAGAACAAAATCAGTCCGGTAGCCGCCATATTGATCAATGTATAGGACCATACATGCTGCATATTATCCAGAACTCCGATTTTGTATCCAAGAGAAGATACCATTAGTGGCATACCGCTTTCCATTAAATCGAAGTAGTTCCAGAGACCTGCTATCAACATGAGGGATGCCGTGGCCAAGGCTATTTTCCCCGTATGGTCCCTCCACTTTATGGCCAAAGAGAACACGGGCAAGGCTGCCCCGAAGGCAAAAGCATCCAGCTGTCCAAGTGTGAAACGGTAGACCGTCTCCCCTATGGCCTCCTCGTTGAACATGGTAGACTGTAGCAACATATCGGCCAGAAAAAAACGAACCAAGGGACTGACAAATAGTATGCCTGCCACAATCCATTTCAAGGCCCTATTTCCAGCAAAGAAAACCACAAAAGGCCAAACCAGATAGAATTGCTCCTCTACAGATAAGGACCAAAATGGTGTGAAAACAGGGTCTCCGACAAAATCACCTTCTATCAAGGGCTTGAAATTATAGGTATAAGTCAGCAGATAGGCAATATTATCCGCCATATCCGAAGGAAAAGAAAAAACCAGATAAGTTCCCAAAAACAGGAACACATAAGCGAAATACAAAGGAAAAATCCTCAGTGACCTCCTCCAATAAAAACGCTTGAGATAAAATGAGAGTGAACTATCTTTTGACTTGAGTAATATGGTGGTAATCAGATAACCTGACAGCACAAAGAAAAGCTGCACACCAATCCACCCACATTGTACCAGAAAAAAGAAATGAAACCAAATAACCAACAGGATAGCCCATCCGCGCACCCCGTCTAAACTCTTTACATATTTCATTAATTGATTTTGAAGGATTTAAGGTTTTGCCTGTTGGAAATAAGCGGGATTACGCTCGCAAAACAATACGTATATCCCACATGTCTACCCTGACATCACCGTGATGGTAAGACGATTGGGCGCTAATTTTAATATCGTTCAAGATTTAGACTGCACGATACGCTAAAGTAAGTGATTTATTATGACAATTTAAATAGACAATGTGAAAATAAACGAAAAATCATTAATATAACCGAAACTACCTACAAATCCAATTTCTTGTACCACCTCACGTAATACAAACTTGGCTTTTAAATATCGCCTATCTTCCTGTTCATTTTGCTTCACTCTGCGTTGACAATCCTCGCGATAGCGCTGCTATCCCTGCGGTTATCGCCTTGATTGAAACCAAAATGACCCGCGCAATCTTATACGACATTTAAAACCCAAATTTGTATTAGACCAATGGGATGATCATGCCCCATCATATACACTGAAAACCTATAAATCGGAGACTAAAGTTATTGTTTCGCAATATTGATATCATCATTGAGTCCTTGGATAAGAAGGTAGCTGAGTAACGTATAGCATCACTCAGCATGGCATCAACACAAAAAATCCCCCGACCTATCCAAAGGTCGGGGGATTTGATATATGATCACTACTGTTGTTCGAAGCCTTCGTTATTCAACGTAGAGTTTTGCTATGGAATTACTTCCATCCTCAAAAGTAGCTTTTACGATATATACGCCATTCTGTATGTTAGCTGAATTGGCATTGATTCTATAATGCCCATCGGCAGTATTCTCCATATCTTTCACGTAGACCAGTTTCCCCATCATATCGATGACCTCTACGGTCAAGCGTCCTTCTGTAGCTTCTCCAAACTGAAGGTTGAATTCGCCATTGGAGGGGACAGGATAAATACTGAACTCCTGAGCTTTCTTCTGTATCCCGAAGTTGACCCGCTTAACGTTATCCAGTCTGCTCAAATCCAAGCCCGTACCTCTTCTAGCACCTGCAAGAACACTGGCTTCACTAGGAGTAGCCTCTATCAGCATGGCATTCCATATGGCCCATCGTGACCCGGGCGCTTCCTGCACCGTGATATTGACCTCATTATCTTCATTGGGACTGATTCCCGAAATACTAGCGGTATTCTGACTATTGTTATCGGCCCTGTTCGTTACCTTTTCACCATTAATGGTATAATTGGTATTGATTTCCTGGTTTGTGGTAACTATAGAACTAAAGAAAGTGAAATTGTACCGATAACTCTGGTCCAGCCCCATTATGGTCAACTGTCCCGGCTGATCGAAAGCATCATTGAAGAAGAAGCTTTCCATCACCCTATCAGGAAATACCCCTGAGTCGTCGCCCGTAGATACTCCCCAAGCATTGCTACCCTGCATCGCTTTGTCGAATTCGATGGCTATCCCTGACTCAATATTATCAGAGTTTCTAAAACCCACAAAAGTATCTCCATCACTAGGTGCTTGACTCAAATTGTTCCAAGGTACAGGAGCATCATAAGCGGGAGAACCATTGATATTCACAAATACCGAATAGGCCACTGTCCCTGTCTGCGCTATGTTACTGAATCCTGAGGGCGCACTTAATGGAATCATCGCCCTGACCTTATAATAATAGATCGTATTCTGCTCCAGTCCAGTATCCAGATAAGCGGACTCATTGGGTCCAGTAGTATGAATACTGGTGTAGCTTCCCTCCTCACCTGTAGTCGACCGTTGAATTTCAAAGCCGTACTCTACGCTAGAGTTATCGACCCAGCTAAGTCCAATAGCACTACTTGAAGCAGCTACAGCACCCAAATCTCTTGGGTTATACCGGTTCTTATCGGCAGCGACCGCCTCAATAATCAGTGCATTGAGTACACCTTGTTTAGCAGCTAGGTCTTTGGAGATTTCGAGAATGACCTCACCTCTAGAACTGGGATTGATTCCGCGAAGAACGGCTAGGTCCGTGGTGTTGTTCTGAACACTTAAAGAAACGGCATTATTACCGACCTGATATACCGTAGCACCGTTATCCAGAATAGCTCCGGTAGTAAAGGTAGTACTTCCCAGAAACTTGAAGTTATACACGTTTCTAGGGTTCAGCCCTGCCACTCTTATCCGCACTGATGGCGCTGCTCCAAATAGACCGAACCAATAATACTCTTTGGATACATTATCGGGCACAACGCCGGAATCATCCCCGGTGACCGTACCATTGGAAACTACACCACCGAACTGGGTCAGTAGTGTCAGTCTTATCCCACTATTGTTTCCTTCACCATCTTTCAAATCTGTAAATACGGAATTGATGATGGGCGAACTGTTGGTATTGTTCCAAGGAGAAGGTGCCTGTGTATTTCTGGTGAAATTGACCGACACGGTATACAGAAGGTCTTCTGTGACTACGATATCAAATGAAGTCGTACTGCTCGCACCATCCGCATCCGTAGCCTCCAGCTCAACACCTTCATAGGTGCCGATATCCTCCATCTCAGGACTCAATGTGATCGTCGCATTACCACCACCCAAATCACTAAAGCTTGCAAAGGCAGGAAGGCCCATGATGGCAAAAGTGATATTATTGCTTGGCGCGTCAACTGCTGTAATAGAGACCGTGGTTGTCTTTCCTTCTACTGCCTTTATATTTGCGATGGAACTGATCAAAGGAGCCGTATTGGGTATTAAGAGCTCAGCAATATTAGAATCTTCTGAACTACCGACAGCATTGACCGCATTGACTTTATAGAAGTAGGTCTTACCTTCTTCTATCGCTCCATCACTGAAAGTGGTGACATCCGCATCGACAGTTCCCAGTAAATCATAAGTACCGGAAAGACTTTCCGACCTGAATACCTCAAAGCCTGTTTCGTTATAAGGCGCATCTATCCAGGACAACGCTACCTGATTATGAGAGATATCAGCAGACAACTCCCTCGGCGCAGCGGGCACCTTATCCTCATCTGCTATAGAAGTGATGGTAAAAGCATTGAGATATCCTACTCTCGTCCCGGGCGACTTGCTCATCGTGACGACAACTTCTCCACTAGCATCGGCCTGCACATCGGACAGAACGGCTAGGTTCCGACTATTGTTCTGTACATATAATGTTTCGGAGACACCGTTGATTTCGTATACCGTACTTCCATTATCAGGGATACCGTCCCAGGTGCTACTCCCTAAAAAACTGAACTTATAGGGTTTATTCGGGTCTAGACCCGCCACTCTGAACTGTACTACATTCGGTCCTCCAAAAAATCCGAAGTATAAGTAATCCTTTAGGACATTATCCTCGAAGACTCCGGAGTTATTTCCGGTAACGGCTCCAGCTCTCCATGTTTTCCACCATGTAGTCAGGAAGTCTATGGTAACTCCACTACTGCTACCCTCAGAGTCCAGAAGATCTATAGTGGAAATGGGTGGCTTGATGTTGTTCCATGGTGCAGCGCCCCTGGCATCTTGTGTTACGTTGACGTATAGCTCAAAGTTCGGATTGACGTCCTCTATGTTCACTGATACCGTCTTTCGGGCTTTCGCACCGGCAGGGTCGGTAACCGTAACTTCTATTTCATAAGTACCATTGCTGCTGTAATCCGGAACGAACTCCAGTGTAGCCGACCCATCGGGATTAGAACCCAATGTAGCAAAACTGGGCAGTCCTTCTGTTGTCCATACCAAATCGGTAGTACCATCTATATCTGAAGCCTGCAACTCAATAGTCGCTGTTTCTTCTTCGGTCAGTGATGCACTGGCCGCGCCGCTTATCTTTATCAAAGGCAGGTTATTGTCATTGACAATCAAGTTGAACACCTCGGTATCAACACCTCCATTCGGATCGGAAACTTCGATGGTAATATTACTATATACACCAAGGTCACTGACTGAAGGGGAGAAAGCAATATCGGCTGTACCATCTCCATTATCGGTCAATACGGCAAAACCGGGCAGATTACTTACCGTGTAGGTCAAGGTACCACCATCTATATCTTCAGCGGATAGAGGCAGACTCAATACCGTTCCATCTTTCATGGTAAAGTCCTCAATATCTCCCAGCTCGGGCTTGTTGTTCAGTGTGGTGGCGTTTGCATAATTGGAAGTACTTTTCCCTCCCTCATTGACAGCCTTTACATTGTAATAATATTTAATATTTGGAAAAAGATCTTTATCGACGAATTGTAGCGTTCCTCCACTTGCTGCGGGCAAGGTAGCCACGGGCAGAAAGTTATTGTTGACGTTGATAGACCTGTAGACTTCAAAACCATCTTCATTATTACTATCATCTTCCCAGCTCAGTACGATCTCTGTTGTTGACAGTGCGTTAGCGGATAGACTTTTCGGAAAAGAGGGGGTCGAAGGAGGGGCGAATGTAGTTGCCCTCGGACTGACCGTATTTTCGCTGGCAAGGTCCTGAATATTGCTATCGCTGAGTGCCGTTTGATAGACACCGAGAGCATCCATCTTTCCTTCGAAAGGAGCCGAGGCGGTACCAAAGGTATTGGATGATATCGATGCGCCTATTCCTCCTCTGATATCATGAGAGGGTATCGTAGCGTAGCTGGCCGTGCCGGTATCTACAAGAGCACCGTTGAGATACATCTTGAACAGACCGTTATCAAAAGATATCGCAAAGTGATTCCAATCGGTACTCGAAAAGCTCGTAGAGGTAGTGACTTTCACACCGCCATTGGCAGCGACAGCCTCCAAACGATTATTATTGATTTTTATAGCGATACCACTGCTACTGCCACCTTGTTCAAAAAGCATCCGGTCCGTACTCGTGTCGGTGGCCTTGAACCAAAAAGCAATGGTCTTCTCATTGAATGCGTTACGGAAATAGCTCTCCAGCTCTCCCCAGACTATGGAATTGTCGGTTCCGTTGAATACTACGGAATGCGAGCCTTCTATTTTATCGGTAGCGTCATAGGTAAAGCTTCCAGTGGAGGTCGTGGCCACATCATAGCCAGAAATATCACTAAGGTCATTATTGAAAAGCCATAGACCCCGACTGCCTACGGCACCGGAAAATGCGGTGGCACCCGCTCTTTTGAGCGCTCTTATCTTATAGAAATAGGTAGTGTTTGGCATTAGCCCTTTATCTTGATAGCTTGTTGTTCCGGCCGGAACTATTGTCAACGGCACGAATTGCCTTTCTCCGGCCTCGGCCCTGAAAATCTGGAAAGCACGCTCATCACTGCTGTTATCCAGCCAAGAAAGATCTATTTGGGATAGGGATACTGCTTCTGCTGTCAGTGAGGAAGTCGCTGGTGAAAGGTCTTCCACAGGCTCATACACATCGTTAAAGGCCTCGTCGGGGATAAGCTGTCGGTCCGTAATACCATGTGCCGTATTTTTCCAGTACACTTCCATACTTGCCCCTCCACCACGCTGAAGATAGGTAATCACAATTGGGTGCGCTCCTGCTTCCAGAAAGATAGTGCCCTCTCGGAATTGCCTTCCATGAAGACCGTCATTATTAACGACTAGATTGCTTTCATCATAACTGTCAATGTACAGTTTGCTACCATCATCAGAACGGGTTTCGAACGTATAATTTCCAGTAACGGGAACATGGATGCTTCCTTCCCAAAAGAAAGCGTATTCGGTATTTCGCTCCCTTAGGGATAAATCGATATTTTTAACAAAACCCTCCTTAATAGGAGATATACTATTAAAATCGGGCAAAGCGGACCATCGGCCATGGTAGTATTTATAGCTTAAACCCGATTCGGAAGGATAATCTGTCACAACGTCACTGGGAGCCGAAACATTTCCCGCCTTATCCCTCGCTACTACGTAAATGGTATAAGGTACCTGTCTGGTCAAATTGTACAATATAGCCGAGGTACCCGAAACGACAGCAGACTTTACGCCATTTCTATACACTTCATATTTTTCCACTCCCACATTGTCTGAACTTTCATCCCACTCTATCGTCATGGAGTTGGCTGTTTTATTGGGAATCCTCACATTCTGAACTACTTCCGGTGCTATATCATCTACACTGGTACTTGCAGTAGCCTCCGAAGAGACTGTTGAAGCACCCGTTTCATTGACAGCTCTCACGATATAATAATAATCCGTATCGGCAGTCAGGTTACGATCAACATATCTCAGTACATCGGCACCTGTCAGACCAACCAAAACATAAGGTCCTCCGGTCCGGTCTCCTCTATAGACTTCAAAGGCCGTCTCGTTATTGGTGGCATTGATATTGTCTCCCCACCTCAGTTCGATTTCAGTCTGTGATTTCTGGATTGCCGTCAATCCTATAATGGGACTTGGCGCATTCGGACCACTTGCACTGACAACGGCAAAAGGAGCCGATTCGCCACTTGTACAGCCAAAACGCTCCGTAACAGAAACGGTATACTGCCCTGAAGAACTCGCCTCAAAAATCCTATCGGTAGACAGAATTGTCGATGCCCCCAATCTTTTCCATGCATAAGCCACATAATCGTTATCCGGAATTTCCAATAACACAGAAGTATTATCGTCAGGGGCGGGAATTACCTTGCTCCGGAGTCCCGATATCTGTATTGGCGGAACAACAGTCGCTGTTTTTTGCTGAATCGTCACGGGAGAAGGCGACCAATAGCTCCACTCTCCATTTATCTTAAAGCGGACATCATAGGTCCCAAAAGAGGTAGCAATATACTCGTTGGAGGTAGCACTAGGAATAAGTAGCCCATCCTTTCTCCATTCGTAGGCCTCAAAACCTGCAGCCACACCCATTTTGGTATTGACTTCAGCTTCGGAGCAAAACTCTGTCCTTCCAAAAAATACGTGAGGATTTACCCTATTAGCTCTGTTGAAAAATGGAAAGAAGTCAGGCTCTCTATAGTGAGTATTCCATATAGCATGTCCCAGATGAGGATAAATCGTATAGGTCACATCCATACCTGCCGCTAGCATGGCATCAACCATTGTCTGTGTAGTTCCCGGAGCGGGGTTTTTGTCCAGTGCACCTTGTGACTGCCATATTTTGATATATTGGATTTGGGAAATATTACTTATAAAAAGCTCGCTGGCTGCCGACATAGGAATCGCCGATGCAAAAGTCGAAGGGTATAAAGATATCATTCTGTGCACGGCAGCTCCACCAGCTGAAAGTCCATGAACGTGGACCTGATTGGGGTCTACGTTGATTTCAGGAAATTTATCCCTAATAAGCTTATCGATATTCTTGAAGGTGCCATTACCCCAAAAACCACTCTGATTTTGAGGGAACATTACAAAACCATCGAAATCCTTGCTCTTCACAGCGGCTTCATGATTTCGTCCGCCATGGCGCATTTGGTATTCATTATCGTATATAGTTCCACTTTCTCCACGGCCGTGAAACATGATTATCAAAGGATATTTCTTACTGCCGCTAGGATCGTAATCTTCCGGAAACCTCAACCGAAAAGAAAATCCGTTGAAATAATAAGCCTTGTAGGCATCGGTATCCCAGTTGAGACGAGGAGTTCTTACCCATTTCGCAACAACGTCCCAGGCAGGTACGGGCGGTGGGTTGTTTACATCATAATCAATCATCGGATCATTAGGGCTGAAGACCGACTGAGCGGTAGACTCCATCCCAAAAGCGATAATCATAAAAATCAAAAGTGCCAACTTTTTCATAGACTTAATCTTTTTAGTGATAGTTAGAATTCCAGAAATCATGTAATGTTTAATCTATAATTGAGCTTATTTTTTTATTGAAAGCAAATAAATCAAATTCGTGACTCAAAGCGTATTTACAAATATAAGACTTATTTGAATAAAGCAAACCTTTAACTATTATAATTGCAAGCAAAAATATGAAAATTCTTAATTCAAGCGTTAAATTATAGCGTAATGCATGCTTTTGTAAGTTAAATAGTATTTATTAACTTTTTTTATTTCGATACATCACAATTACCCTTATTAAAATCAAAGAGTAACTGAACTTAATACACTATAAGTCAACAAAGTAACCCTTGCATAGGCAAATATTCCCACTGTGAGGACAAAGAATTATCCCCTAACATCCAAGCCAAACCTACCCTACAAAATTTCACTTTTATCTTTTTTCTTATCAAAAGCACCCTATAACTGTCTCGGCACCAGAAGAACAATACCATCACTGAACAGGAAAGCTTATCACTACTTTTCTCATTATTTTCCGGGGGCGTAAGAAAAAAAATAAAATAAAGCAGATAATTCCGTTGAGCTTTATAAAAGTACTGAATAGCTCTCTACTCTAAATTTGACAGGAAATTATGGAAGGACATACACTAAAATGAATACCATAGGTGACCACCCTGCCAGACTTGAAAATCATAATACCTAAATCTTGTTTGCTCCACACTGCCCTTGACAGCCAGTTACTCTAGCACTTCCATCATTTATAGCCCGACCTTGTTTGAAAAAAATTGCTCGAATAATCTAATCATAATTTAACTTCCAGAATAGTATCAAGCGCCCGTTCAATCATATAATACCCTAATGTGTCGTCTTGCGTACATTATATTTAATACAAACTTAGCTTTTAAATATCGCCTATCTTCCTGTTCATTTTACTTCACTCTGCGTTGACAATCCTCGCGATAGCGCTGCTATCCCTGCGGTTATCGCCTTGATTGAAACCAAAATGACC
>CANLOE010000006.1 GCA_947492745.1 uncultured Cyclobacteriaceae bacterium
TTCACTCTGCGTTGACAATCCTCGGGATAGCGCTGCTATTCCTGCGGTTCTCGCCTTGATTGAAACAAAATGACCCGAGGAATCTTATACGACATTTGAAACCCAAACTTGTATAATACATAACTCGGACTTAATAAGTATTCAAATAATACAATTTTGTGCTTGAGTGTCATGTAAAATTTCATATGTTATTTTGTCCTAGCCCAAATCGCTTGTTGATAGATAGCAGCGGTATCACTAAAATTTTTAACGCAGGATAGGATATAGGATAAAAATGAACAGTAAGATATGATACCTTTGAAAAGTAAGTTTATATACCACCTAAAACGGGTTTCCTTCTATTTTCGGTACCACTAAAAGAATCGTATTTACTGTTTTTATTACCTAAACCAAAACAGGATACTACTTCGACTAGGGTGTAAGGTGTTCGGCTATAATAGATTCTAACGCCGAATTAACAGTTTTTCTGTTCTGTATAGTAAGGAAGTGTAGGTCTAAATTAGCCTCCTTTCCAGATTTGAATGTTACGTTCAATTGCTCCCTTTTGATTTTCAAAGTTTTTACGGTTTCCCAATCGATGGATACAGATTGTCCAATACTGTTTCTTTTTACCAGCAGTCGATTTTGGTCTAGCTGTAAATATGACTTTCCGAATATTCGAAGAGGATCAAAGTTCAGACCGATCAGAATGGTGATAACAGTAGCTAGAATAAAGATTATATGTAAAAGAACGTTCATGAAATTCTCTTGTTGAAATCCATGATAACTAAAGAAAACAAATGTAATAATACCTACTATCAGTCCCATTTTACGATCACCGCTACTGGTCTGACGACTTAAATTTATAGTTAAGGGCTTATTCTTTTCTACCATTTAGTTATGAATATCAACAAACGAATAAAAGTAACCATTAAATTTGAATTAATTACATATGTAATTTTTTTTACTTTAAAAGGTTGAATATCTGAGGTTGATAATTGAAATAACGAACTTATAGTCAAATAATTTCAAGAAATAGTGAACAATATAAATATTTAGAAGTGATAAATATAAATTGATAATCAATAAGTTAGTTCTTATTTTGTTGAAATTAGAGTGACGGGTTACTGAATCGTTCCGTATAGTACATTTTTTATGTAAGTAAATGTCGAATTGTGTTTGTTTTTTGTCTTTTAGCTAAGAGTAAAAAATGAGATTTAGATCTTCAACTTCTATATATCTACAGGGTAAACCATGTGCTAATGTACACAAAGTATAATGTTCCTAACTTTGTTTCGTAGGTATGAGCGCTGCAAGTGGCCCTATTGTACTGAATATGGGTCTAGGTAATCAATTACAATTGATGGTATAAAGAGGAAATCCTTTGAAAGTCAAGTTAAGACCCCATCAATGATAGCTATATCGATAGGAACGACCATTAGAGGTCATGATATCAGGTATATTTATTTCGATTGTTCGCCTTTGTTGAAAATTGGGTTTTAGAGAAGGCTTTGAAACATATATATTGTTAGGGACTAATTATACAAACTTAGCTTTCAAATATCGCCTATCTTCCTGTTCATTTTGCTTCACTCTGCGTTGACAATCCTCGGGATAGCGCTGCTACCCCTGCGGTTCTCGCCTTGATTGAAACAAAATGACCCGCGGAATCTTATACGACATTTGAAACCCAAATTTGTATAACAGTTTACTTTGAGTACATGCCGGCTTAAACCCGGATTGATGGATAGAAATCGTGATGAGCGTATCAATAGCCAAATACCGGCCATTTGGATTCGTTCGGCATAGCACCGCTATGGTGAATGAAGACCGGTGGGCAAAGCTTCCGGTATGAAGCTATTTATGTGCGGAATAGGTTCTCTATTGATCATTTTGGGTTAAAAAGGACAATCGCCTGCTTTAGGTGCAGGTGACTGTCCTTGATGCCTTAGTCAGAATTCGCGATAGGTAACTTATTCTCTCTTATAGACCAACCGGCTCCCTCTCCACGTGTTGCCGCGTCGAGCAAGTCCAACGAAATCCATATGGATACCCTCAAACTTATGGAGATTTTTGTACTCAAAATTCTTTTTGATTTTAAGTGGGTTGAGCCAGTCCTTATAGTTCATCGTCACGGAACCGTCATTTTTGATACCCAATTTGAAAGTGATACTACCGCCCCAGTCATGATCGAGTACATCGACGATTTTTTTTCTACCTAGCCGTCTACGTTCCAGATTGGTGTATTGGATATAAGTGGCTTTTGGGGTATTGACGATATAGGTCATTTTGGTCGGATCCTTGCCTTTAATCCCTTTCACTATTGATTTGGCTGTACTGTAAGCCCCATCCCAGAACCATTTCTTGATCTGGTCGGCTTCGACTTTACTGATGGCCTTGTTGAGGATTTGATTATCCGTGATACTAGCGACCAAGTGGCGTGCATCCTGCACGATGATTTCTTCATCAAAAGGAGTATCGGGGTACATATCGGTATGACTTCCTTGATTGATGACCAAAGGACTGGTATTGTATTTATCGAACACTTTCCCATCGATATAGAACAATTTTTTGCTGGAACCTGAATGAGGATAGGTATATATGGCATTTGTTGCTGCGGGATGCACCACCTTGAAAATGGCCTGATTGATGGTCAAGGCTATTTCGTCAGTAGCCTTGGCGGACCACCAGCAGCAGTTCTTGCGCTGATGCTTCACTTTGACTCCGATAGAACGGTAAAACAAAAGATTTTCATTCCAGTACTTAGTCTTTACGCGGTGCTTTCTATCAAACTCAGAAAAACACTTTTTACTGGGGCCGAATACGCTGATGCCGAAAACACCTCCATTACGTGTGTTGCAGGGTTCCAGACCTTTCATATAGTTCAGCATGGACTGTCGATGGTCGGGGGAGCTTCCTCCACCTCCTCCACCGCCGCCACTACCGCCTCCGCCTCCGCCGCTTCCACAGCCACCGATGGGGATGAGTTCATTGTAAAACGGCTCGAAAGTAGTGGAACCGGCCCGCTGTATGGGAAGATCCCCCGCACAAATATTGGTTATTGCCGGGGCGATGAACCTTTGTACCGTAGGCGTAACATTGACCAGACCGGGCTCAAGTTCATTTAGGTTTGGTGCGGAGAAATCGCTGATGCCTTTCTTCTTTTTATAGGAGTATAGGTCGGCGCTCTTAGCGAAGGGAACCTTAAAGGCACCTTCATGGGTATACTGATACAATTGATTGTCGACGATAATCTCTCTATCAAAATTCAGCATAGCGGCAAAATAATCATCGGAAATCAAGTCATCATCTTCTTCCATCAGAACATCGTTATCACTCGCCAACGGAGTATTATCCACTCGGTAGCTGGTTAGACTACTCAGGATTTTCCTTCTTCGCTCAAGTCTGGCTTTCTTTTTCTCAATGAAGCCTTCTATTCTGGAAAGGTCATCTTCCTTGTAAAAAGGAAAGAGGGGTTCAAAACCCTGCTCGTACAATGTGTACAGTTCCGATCGGACCAGCTCTTCTTCTAGGTCTTTCAAGGTTTCGATGGATTGCTTAAAAGCATTCTCATCCTTAAAGTGCAAACGGCCCTCTACCAGTTCCGCCTGGATGTACCGAAGTTCTTTCGGTTCAAGGTTCACTTCATCACGGTTACAGGACAACACAAAGCCCACCAAAAGGATGGGCAAAATGTTCAACAAATAATTTCTTTTCATATCAGTTTGGTTTAATTATCTGATATATAGTGTTTTAATGGTGTGGGAGTGTGACAGGCTAAAGGTGTGATTTTTTATCCAATGTCAATGATGAACTGAAACAAGGTTTAATTTTGGACTCCAATAGTATATATAGGTCATGGTAGGGGCCTATTTTCCTTTAGATACTGATTTGACATTATGTTTGAAATTTGTTGTTTTTTTATCCCTGATTATGCGTTAGAGCTTATTTATGAGGGTTTAAAAAGCAATAAATCAGGGCGTTTTATCGGGTTCAGCATAGCACCGCTACGGTGAATTCGAAAAACGCATTCACTTTACTGATCTACAGCTATTTAAGCCCGCAATAGAAGGGCTAATGCATGGTCTGGGTTTATTTCGGGGGTGAGCATCAATTGACAAGGATAGCAGCACGGCCAGCCTAGGTGTTGACCTGAGTCATGAATCGAAAAGTGAAATTTTGAGAGTAATGTTGTTCATACGGATTTGAGCATAAAAAATGCCTTCCCAAAGAGAGGCATTTTTTATAGCTTGGCAAATCATCCATACTGAAGTTTGAATGGATAATGTTCCTAAAGGATACTCCGCTTAGGCTTCTACGGCTTTGCTCAGAAGTGCATTAGCTCCGGCTACGGCTACCGCATGATCGTCCTCTACGGTACTTCCCGAAACGCCAATGGCACCAATGACTTCGTCATCACTGTTTTTTATAGGCACACCACCGGGGAAGGAAATCAAACCGCCATTGGAATGCTCTATATTGAACAACGGACCTCCAGGTTGTGATAAGTTACCGATATCGCCCGTGTTCATATTGAAATAACGCGCGGTTTTCGCCTTTTTCATAGCGATGTCAATAGAGCCGAGCCATGCTCCGTCCATACGTGCAAAAGCGGTCAGATTAGTACCTGCATCGACAATCGCGATGTCCATTTTTACGCCGAGTTCTTCGGCTTTGACTTTTGCTGCATGGATGGCTTTTTCAGCTTCTGTAAGTGTGATGTTCATCATTTCTACTATAGGTTTTGGTTTGGAAAAATATATGAGTGTATATCGTTCATTGCAGATCAGATCGAAGATTTGTTATCCGAATCGGTACATTTAGTTTGTTTTTTTCTGAACTACAGTTTCGCCCTTATCTTTTTGATATGTATTGAATTCCTCACTGAGAATAGCGAATTCCTTACTGTCGGACCAGCCGCTATCCAAAGGTAAGTGTTTCCGTTTGACTCCTTCCGATACCATACCTACTTTCTCAATGACACGTAGTGAAGCTTGGTTTTCGACGGCACAACTGGCCCCTATGCGATGGAGTTTCAGCGAGTCGAATCCGAAGGACAGGACTTCCATAACAGCTTCGGTGGCATACCCACCTCCCCAATACCGTGGCAGGATTTTGTACCAGAGCATAGCTCCTTTGTATTTAGGGTTGTCTCTATAAAGGGCTATGAGTCCGATAAATGTTTCTTTTTCTTTATCCTGAATGGAGAACGTGAAGTCACGTAGCGGTACTTTGTGGTAATCTTTGATGAACTGCTGTATTACATAGCGTGTTTCGTTGATATCCTTTGGAATCCCAAGAGTATTGTACCTATTGGTCTCCGGTGCTGAATGGAGGGCATGAACATCCTCTAGATCGATCCAATGAACGGGCCGAAGGAACAAACGTTCGGTATGTAGCACAGTCTGTTGTATCATCATGCTTTATCTATGGCGGCTAATATGATATCGCAGGCCTCCTTCACTTCTTCCGGGCTAATGGTCAGTGGCGGGGCTATACGAAAACTATTGTTGGTGGAAAGAAACCAAAAGCAAATGACTCCTTGCTCCAGACAATCCGTGACGATACTTGCCACTGTTTCGAAACAGTCGAATTCTATGGCGAACATCAAACCGATACGACGGATTTCCACAATTTTTTCATGTTGCAGGTATTTTTCGAAAAGTTGTCCTTTACTTTCTACCCCATCGAGAAAGCCACTTTCGAGTAACACTTCCAAAGTAGCAAGACTAGCAGCACAACATACCGGATTACCTCCAAATGTAGTGATGTGGCCCAACATGGGTTCAAAAGTCAGTGTATTCATCATGGCCCTATCAGCGATAAAAGCTCCTATGGGGAGTCCTCCGCCCATGGCTTTTGCAAGGGTAAGTATATCAGGGACCACTCCGAACTGCTCAAAGGCAAACAGTGTACCTGTGCGTCCGAAGCCCGTCTGTATTTCATCAAAAACCAATAAGGTACCCATGTCCGTACAGCGCCTACGCAGTGCCTGTAGGTATTTTTTATCGGGAATTCGGACACCAGCGTCCCCTTGCACGGTTTCAATGATCACACAAGCTGTTTTTTCAGTGATATGGGCCAGGTCTTCTTGGCAATTGAAGTGGATAAAGCGCACATCGGGCAGCAAGGGCCGAAAAGCTGACTTTTTCACTTCATTGCCCGATACACTGAGTGCACCATGTGTACTGCCATGATAAGATTTATGGCAAGCGATGATTTCTGTTCTACCTGTATATCTCTTGGCCAGTTTTAGTGCTCCTTCATTGGCCTCCGCACCTGAGTTCACAAAGTAGGTGCAATTGAGCGTGTCGGGAAGTGCTTCTGCGAGACGCTTTGCCAATAGGTTCGGGGCGGACTGCACATACTCACCGTAGACCATGACGTGCAAATGCCGGTCCAACTGGTCCTTGATAGCAGCGATTACGTGCGGATGACGATGACCGATATTACTTACGGCTACCCCGGAAATCAAATCCATATACTTTTTTCCATCGGGGCCATAGAGATAGAGACCTTCTGCTTTTTCGATATCGATAAGGAAGGGCTGACCTGTGGTCTGTGCTATATGCCGTAAGAATACATCATGACTGAACTCCATGCTCAAAACTACATAGATATAACCAATTGCTAGGGTTTACTTGAAAAGATTTTACCCACATGTCTTCTAGCTATTACCTCTATGCATCGAAGCGAGCCGCTAATAAGAACGTCGCAAGAGAATCTTCCGGGAACAGATTGCTTTTCCTGCTCCTGCTAAAACGGTTTGAGTATTACTATTGTCAGGTAATTGTCTATATCGGCGGGCGTTCAAGTCTTTTGTTTTTTGAGAAAAAAGATGATGGGATTATTGTCTAGATTGGTTATTTTAGACTTTTCGGTATATGATTTCCTAATTTATCGAACATTGGCTTTCATCATCAAGACATCGTTATTGAGTAAATTTACCTTTGGCTTTGCCAATGGGATGGCGCTGTACCCTTTTATCCTGGTAAGTCCGGAAGAGGCAGAACGGGCAACACTTATCCAGCATGAGAAAATCCATATAAAGCAACAATTGGAGTTGCTCGTCATACCATTTTACTTGATGTATATCCTTGAGTTTTCCATCCGCTTCTATCAATATGGTAATTGGGATGATGCTTACCGGAACATCAGTTTTGAGAGGGAAGCTTATGCTCAGGAAAATAATGAAGGCTATCTGATGGGGCGGAAGCGCTTCTCTTGGTCTGCTTATTTTAAGAGTTAAATATAACCTCAGGGCCAATTTTACTTTGTATTGTAGGAAAAAAGGCAAAAGGTTCGCTATTTTTAGGTTTTTTAAAGCTTATAGTCAAAAAAATCATTTATGGGAAGAGCATTCGAATTCCGCAAAGCCAGAAAAATGAAACGCTGGTCGATGATGGCCAAAACTTTCACGCGTATAGGCAAGGACATAGTCATGGCCGTTAAAGCTAGCGGACCCGACCCTGACTCCAATTCCAGACTGAGGGCAATCATGCAGAATGCCAAGTCGGTCAACATGCCCAAGGACAATATAGAACGTGCCATAAAAAGAGCCGTTTCCAAAGATCAGGCTGATTACAAAGAGACTATTTTCGAAGGTTATGCTCCGCATGGTATTGCTGTATTGGTAGAAACCGCCACGGACAATAACAATAGGACCGTAGCCAATGTACGTAGCTATTTCAGTAAGTGCGATGGTAGTCTGGGTACCTCCGGTTCTGTGGAGTTTATGTTCGAGCACAAGTGCCATTTCAATATTGCTTCTAAAGAGGGGCTCGATGTGGAAGAACTGGAGCTGGAACTTATCGACTATGGTGCGGAAGAAGTATTTGAGGATGACGAGAGCATTATGATCTATGGTACCTTTGAGAACTTTGGTGCGCTTCAAGGTATCCTGGAAGAGAAAGGTTTTGATATCCAATCATCAGGTTTCGAGCGCATCCCTACCGTGACCAAGAAACTCACCGAGGAACAAGAAGCCGATGTGGAGAAACTATTGGAAAAATTAAATGAAGACGATGATGTACAAAACGTATATCATAGTATGGAATAAGCTTTATACCTACAGTATTTATATCGTATTTCAGACACTGAGGGTTGCTACAACCAAAATTCGGAAAAATAAAATAAAGATGGATATAGTGTAGGCCGAATCTATTTGATCGGTTCGGTCAAAAATCAGAAGACAAAACATGAGGCTACCCGAAAGGAGTAGCCTCATGTTATTTAATCCGGATCATGTGTTGGAACTTCGTAGCGAGGGTTTAAATAGCAATACATCAGGGAGTTTTATTGGATTTAGCATAGCACCGCTATGGTGAACCCAAAAAAAGTAGTGCAACGACCGGTTTGCATCTATTTAGGTACGCAGTATATTTTCCAGCGCATGATTTGGGTTAAATCTAGATTATGTACTAGCAAGTGAAACTCAAAAATAATCCTACTATACAAGGGTATCTACCTTACTAAGCCTCGAGAGATTATAGCTTTTAGGCTTAGAGACTGTTTTAAAATGTATCTTTTTTCTTTCTTATGTACTTCTTGATTTCGTTGAAATTTCCGCTAGCTAGCGCGACAGGCTATCTTTGTCAATGGCTCACGTGGCAGACCGGCCCTTCACTAATAATGCCCTCGGGGCATTATTTTAACGCTCGGTCCTATCCAAAATAAGTGATAATAAATTCTAAAATAATAGCTGCTAAAACAGTCTCTTAGTTATTTTTTCTTGTTCCTTTGCTGTATACAGTAATAGGTTTCTAATTTTTCGGAACTTTGGATAATTTGAATTCAGCGTCAACTTGGTCTTGAGTCAGATAGTTATCGGTTAAGCAGAAACTTTAAGGCGAGCCAATATTCTTGAATTCGTTGCTAGATTGTCTGTTTTTATATGAATAGTTGTGTTTTCGTATTATTTATCTGTCTGTATTATTGATATTAAATGTTTTGAAATTCCCTTTTGGATTCCTTCAATCATTTCATTCATAAAATAGGACTTATATTCGTTTACGATTTCAAAAAGAATAGTTTTATTTTTCATAATGCCATCTCCATTTGCGTTGGATTCAGAAATTTTCAACTCATAATTGGATTCTTTTAAATCCAATGAACAAGAAATCTCATAATCCTTTTTCTTTGTAGCAGATTTTAATGATAACATTTTCTTGGTCCATATTATATTATTGACTTCATCATCTTCTAAATCTTTTTCAAAAATTTTATATGGTTTTACCTCTATTTCTTTGTGTAAATAATTAGGGGGAATTCCAAAAATTGAATTATCCATTATTGTTGTTTTTCGATATTTGAGATGATCAACGTAAATTTCATTAGAAGTTTCGGCAAAAAAATCATTGAATTTATTTAATAATTTATTTAATGAAGACCATAAATCATTATCAATATGATTTATTAGGTTATGACTAACTTTAGGAGTTTTGAATATTTTTGTTTTTGTAAGTTTTTCTCTTTTTAAAATTTCTATTTGTTTTTCTATATCTCCTAATTCGTCAATATCTTCTCCTTTTCCAGCTTTGATATAAAGTTTTAAAGACGCAATTGCTTGTTCTTCTACGTATTCAAGCAGGGAAATTAAATCTCCTGTATCTGCTTTTTGTAGAGCTGTTAAATAACTCTCTTTGTCTTCTGATTTTATAATTACCATAGGGTAATCATGCTTTAACAAAATATAATTCATTAATAGTCTTGAGACACGACCATTTCCATCATCAAATGGGTGGATACAGACAAATTTGTAATGAAATTCTGCTGCTAATTGAACTGGGTGAATTACATTTTTTTTTTCTTGATACCAGTTTAGTAAATCTCTGATTAAAGCTGGAGTTTCTTCTGGAGAAGCATATTCTTGTATTTCGCCATTTCTTAATTGAACACTATTCGGAGAAGTTTTGTACTGCCCAATTTCTATTTTCTTTCGAGTAGGGCTTCCGTTCGGAGAAATAGCATCCTTCCAAAATGGTTTTACAAGAATAGTTTTATTTAGCTCTTTGATGAATAATTCAGATAATGGTCTTTCGCTATCTTTTGCCATTTCTGAAATTTGAGAAAGAGCAACATCATGAGCTTTCATTTCTTCGATGTCGCTTACTGGAACGTCCCCTGAACTTTTATTAAAAAAAAGTAAAAGTTGCGTTTGTCCGTAGGTTAAAGTATTTCCTTCAAGATGATTCGAATTATAGTTAAATTCAAGTCTGATTTTTTTTTGAAGTTTATTCTGATTTTCTTCAGAGAAAGGAATGAGCTGATCAAGTTCAGACTTTAGTTTGCTTATGTTCTGTATATTTTTAGTGTTATAATTCATTTGGCAAAGAAAAGTTATGATTTCACATGCAATATTATCGGTTTTCTTTTACATTATTCCTGATATTGAAGTTGTTCCTTCAATCTTGTACCATTCCAGCTTTTCTTCCTCTGTCAATTCTTTATTGGTTTTGTTATCTATACTTCTTGATACATCTGAATTTTGCTCAATTGTTTCAATATTTTTATAAGTGTTTAGTGGTCTTGAGCAATCAAAAAAAAGTAACATTTAAGTCTAATGATACCCCAAAATTAGGACGGTAAGTTAAGTTCCATAATAATAATAACCAAATTTACTGTAATGACACAAAAGAAGTACACCACGAAATTTCAAGACAAGAGTAGCTCTGTAAACTACTCAAGGAACGCTGGACAAACGCTGAGCTGGCTCAAAAATACAAGCTCGCGCCACAACAGATCAACCAGTGAAAGCGGGACTTTCTATCCAAGACCAAAGATGTCCTCTCCACAGGTTCCAATAGCAGAAAGAGCGAAAGGGAAGAGGAGAAGGACCGATTGATGAAAACGAACGGCCCATTGAAAGTAGAGGTTGATTTTTTAAGGAAGGCCTTGCGCTGAAGCCTTTGAAAGAACATCGATAGATAATACGCAAGAGTCAATGGGGCATCCCGAAAAAGGGGGCAAGCAGATACACATCTGGCTGACCAGGGACAAGGGCCATAAGGTGGTGAGTCGTAACCGTGTGGAGCGTCTGTACTACCGTGTGATGGGGCTGCGTACGACCATGCTGGACAGACACCTCCAAGTGGTAAAAGGGTCACAAGGTGTACCCTTACCTGCTTCGGGGCCTGACCGTGGAGCGGAAAAACCGGGGCTGGGCCATCGATATCACGTATATCCCGATGAAGAAAGGGGCATGTACCTAGTGGCGGTCACCGACCTGTACAGCAGGTACATTGTAAACCGGTCGCTGTCCAATACGATGGATGCGGAGTGGTGCAGGGAGATGGTGGAAGGTGCCATCGAAATGCACAAAAAGCCCGATATGCTCAATACTGATCAAGGGTTACAGTTCACCTCCGAGTTGTTCGCCGGTCATGTGCTCTCGGAGTTTATCATGTCGGGCATGGATGATAAGGGCTACCGACAATGCCTTCATAGAGCGACTGTGGAGGAACGTCAAGTACAAGAAGGTCTACCTCAACCCACTGGCCACTGGATTAGAACTGTACGAAATACTGTCTGGGTACTTTGACTACCACAACAGTGAACGTAGGCACCAAGGAATAGATGATAGGATACCGGCAGAAATGTACTTGCCGGTATCAACCAAAAAAGTTACTGCGTGAAGGTGGGTTATCCACATTGCAACACCGCCAAAAAACCTTTAACCCGGATTATGCATTAGTCCTTCTATTTAGGTATTAAATAGCTGAAAATCAGTAAAGTGAATGCGTTTTTCGAATTCACTGTAGCGGTGCTACGCTGAATCCGATAAACACCCTGATTTATTGCTTTTTATACCCAAACGTAAATAAAAAGGGACAAAACTTGATCGATAGGTCGATTTTTTCTAATTTGGAGCTATGGATCTGAACCTTCCCCCATCCAAGACCGAAGAGCTCCGTCGGTTGCGCCGCAAGACCAGGGATGCCCGTGTGCATTCCCGTGCGACCTGCATCCTGATGCTCTGTGATGGCTTCAGCGTCAAGCAGGTGTGCATGGTCCTTGGCATCGACGACAACACGGTCTACCGTCATGGGAAGGCCGCCATGGAGCTCAGCGCGGACGACTTCCTGTCGGTTTCCCATCCGGGCTATTTCGGCAAGCTGGACAGTGTCCAGCTCGGCAGGCTGTCCCGGGAACTGACCGAACGCCTCTATACGACCTGTGAACAGGTCTGTGCCTGGGTACTGGAGCAGTTCGGGGTCCGCTACACCGCAGAGGGCATGGCCCGTCTGCTGCACCGGTCGGGCTTCGTCTACAAGAAGACCAAGCAGGTGCCCTGCAGGGCCGACCGTGGTGCCCAAGAGGATTTTCTCGAAGAGCCGGAAGACCTCCTTGAAGAGCCGGATGCGGCAATTTACTATCTGGATGGGGTACACCCCACCCACAATACCCGGTCCCTGCACGGGTGGATACCCAGGGGCACCGACCATGAACTGCCCACCGCCAGCGGCAGGGACAGGGTCAACATCAACGGGGCCCTCAACGCCATGGACCCCACCGAGGTGATCGTTGAGATCACCGAGAGGGTCAATTCGGAAAGCACCAGGGCACTCTACCAAAAGATCGTCGAGGCCAATCCCGATAAGAAGACCGTCCATGTGATCTGTGACAATGCAAAATATTACCGCAACAAAGAACTGAAAAGGTGGGTGGAGGGCACCAAGACCGTACAGGTCTTCCTACCTCCATACTCCCCGAACCTCAACCTGATAGAGCGGCTATGGAAGTTCCTCAGGAAAAAGGTCATCGACCCGGTGTTTTATCCCAATAAGGAAAAGTTCCGGCAGGGCATCATCGATTTCTTCGAAAACATAAATCAGTTCGAAAAGGAACTGACATCACTGCTATCGCTAAAGTTCAGAACAATTCAGTCCCAATTCATTTTTCATTGAGTATAAACCCTCGCTACGAAGTTCCAGCGCATGATCTGGGTTTAACCCAAAATGATCAATAGAGAACCTATTTCGCGCATAAATAGTTTCCTACCGGAAGCTTTACCCACCTGTCTTCATTCACCATAGCGGTGCTATGCCGAACGAATTCAAATGGCCAATATTTTGATTTATACGCTCATTACGATTTCTATCGATCAATTTGGGTTTAAAGAATTTAAGGCTTTGAAATAGGAGAAAAACCTTTCGACAGCAGAACTTAAAAATGGAAAAACTGTCCTAACATTGGGATATGCTCAATACCTATATGCAGACTTACTTTCTAGAGACCCGTTCTATAAAGTCCACGCCGTTTCCTGATATTCTGAGCAGATATATTCCTTGATTCATACCAGACATATCGAATTGGATATCTTCTTCATTCAGTATCAACAGCTCTTTGGATAGCTCCAGCCCTTTTGGGTCAATTAGCGTTAAGAGGTACGTTCCCACCTTCAGGCCTGAGATATGAATCTTATCCCGTGTAGGAGTAGGATATATGCTGATCAAGTACTCGCTATCATATAAGGACGTCGATGTTAGGACCCTTGATGTGGGGGACGCTTCCAATGTCAAGATTACCTTATCCAGATTCCATTGCCATAGCGTACTGCTAGAAGCCTCCAGCCGTATCACGTGGGTACCTGCGGTCAGATCCACACTACCGCCGGACAATGTCTCAAAGGTAAACCAGTCTCCACTATTAGGTACGTCGGTAGTACTGGCCAAAGTATTGTCCAACGACATTTGAATCTGCGCGCCATCATTAGGAGAAGTGATGATATATTCGATGGAGTAGGTGCTGGCAATGCTCACATTTATGGTATATTCGACCCAGTCTCCGTTGTTCATCCACTCCAAATAACCTGGGCCTGCACTGCCACCATTGCCGGGGCCTCCCCAGATAGAGTCATCGAAAGTACCGTCCGTGGTGATGAAGTCTTCTCCCTCAACGATGATGGTGGCCGCACTTCCTTCAACAGTGATATTGCAAATAGCAGTATAGTTACCGTCATCCGTAGTTACCGTAATGCTGGCGCTTCCAGCGGAGAGGGCTGTCACCGCGCCGGACGAATTCACAGTAGCGATACTATTGTCGGATGAACTCCAGCTAACGTTTTTATTGCTGGCATTGGAAGGTGACACCGTTTCGCTCAGATTAGAAATCTGACCTATTTCCAATGCCAGTGTCGACGGAGACACTCTAACCTCGGTAACGGCAACGGGAGGGGTGGTCTGCGCTACGATATTGATAGGGGCCAAGCCGTGAACCTCCAATACTTCGCCGGAAGAGGTCTGAGCATTGATGTATATAAAATAGAAATTCCCGCTAGGTAAGTCTGCGCTGGGTATCAGCCCTGCCAATGAAAATGTGGCGGATGCGGTACCCGATTCTTGCCCGATGGCACTTCCATCTTCTATGATCAGATCATTGACCGGCACCCATGCTGATGTCAGCTCTCTCAGCCAAAATTTCACGCCCCCTTGACCGTTCGTTATGGTTTGGCCTGTACCTGCATGGTAGTTGGCGATGACTTCCAGTGTCCCACCAACAGTATAATCCGTGTTCAGGTAGGTGTTTCTATCGTCTACCTCTAGAGAGGCAGATACGACATCTGCCACACTGACGGTGCTCGAAGCGGTAAAGCCCCCATCGTCTGTGGTTATCGTTATGGTTGCCGCACCATTGCTTACCGCGGTGACAAGCCCATCACCATCAACGGTAGCTATGGCAGCGTCACTGGAAGTCCAAGAGACCGATTTATTGTCTGCATTGGAGGGACTTACCGTCCCTATCAATTGCCGTGCAGTACCAATAGATAGGTCGAAGGAAGTAGGAGAGATGCTTACCCCCGTCACATCGACAGGTGGATTATTGTCCGGGTTGACCGTTATGACACTTGTGGCAGTGAAATTTCCATCGTTGGTAAGGGCAGTGATAGTAGCTGTACCTTCAGCGATAGCGGTAACCATGCCATTGGCATCAACGGTAGCGATGGCATCATCACTTGAGGACCATTCTACGAGTTTGTTACTGGCATTGGCGGGTACAATAGTGCTCGATAGCTGGCCTGTCGCAGTGATATTCAGGGAAAGAGTGGTAGGGACTACGGATATTCCCGTAACGGGTACGCTGGGATGGCCACCATCGGCCTTTAGTTCAAACCTGTCCATGTTCCACTGCCAGTCCGCAGTACCCGATGATTCCAACCTGAGGGTATGGATACCGGCCGTGATATCGATGGAGCTGGAGGCCTCTATGGCCTGGAATAAATCATAGTCGCCATTATTGGGGACATCGGTGATCAATACTTGAATACCGTCGATAAACAAGGTAATGCCCGCCCCATCATTGGGACTTCCTGCATAGTAAGTGACAGTGTACTCGCCCGACTGAGGGAAATTCACTTCATAATCTACCCAATCCCCCGTTTGGTTATAATTAATGGCTTCTACCCCATTTACTTCATACGTCTGAAAACCTCCATTATCGCCTCCTGTATCCACAAAGTCTTCAGCTTCTACGATCAGTGTAGTGGATATCAGAACAGCAGTACTTCCCATGATGGCATTGTTTTCTGAAGAGGTAGCGTAAATGGTCACTGTCCCTAAATTAGGGCCAGCGGTCAGGACACCATTTTGATCTACAGTGGCCAGTGCATCGTTACTTGATGACCATACCAAGCCCGTTTGGGTAGTCCAGGCCGGTACCAACCCAGCACTGAGCTGTATTGACTGGCCCGGAAAAATCAATGTGCTCGATGGGAGTTCTATGGCTGTTACGGCTTCTACCACATCTCCTACCTGAGAAGTGATGGTCGTACTTGCCACGAGGTTTCCATCCACCGAAGTGGCCGTGATGCTTGCTGTGCCCGCACTGATACCTGTGACCAAGCCGTCGGCGCCTACACTTACAGCAGCAGCATTTGTAGAAGACCAAACTACTTCTTTATTGAAAGTATTCTCCGGTAAGATGACCGCCTCTAGCTGAATGTCATCTCCGATCTTGACCTTACGGATTCCTTCGGTGATACTGATGGATTCTGCTCGGATATGACCGATGACCTCTACATCACGGGTACAGCGACTGATTTCCGTTGTTCCGTCCAGTAACTTTACTATGTAGGAGTAACCGGTCCCCACAGTAGGTAAATCACTTAGTGTATAGGTAATATTCGCGGTAATATCCCCAAAATCGTCGACTTCTGTACTTCCCGTTGCCAACACAGTATTCCCTTGAGCAAACTCCACGATTACGGTGCGGTTTCCCGTGATTCGAAGCGGTATCTCTACCTCTACAGTTTCAAATGGTCTAACCTGAGGAGGTAGTTGGCTGCATTTGGCGAATTCCTCTCCTTCAATAGTGACAAATACCTCAATCGATGCGCTATATGCAGTATTTCCAGTAGCGGTATCGATGATTTTTGCGGTTACCGTTGCTGTTGCATTGACGGTCTTACCGATCAATTTGCCCGTAGCGGTAACTTCTACGATATCGGTATCACTCGAACTCCATTCTATGGACTGTTCCGTAGCATCAGCAGGGGAGACCGTAGCGGTCAAAGGGGTATTTGTAAACCTTGGGATGGTGATATTGCTGCCTTCCTCTATACTGATGCCGGTTACTGAAATAGCTGTAAAAGGTACAGCACTGATGGTCTTGGTGGCTATGATCGAACCGTTATCGGTACTGGTGGCCGTAATCGTCGTCGACCCCGAAGAGGCGATTCCCCGAACTACTCCAAACCGGTCTACCGTAGCTACTGTAGGGGCTGATGAACTCCATTCAATCCTCTTGTCCGTGGCATTTGCAGGGACAAAGTCAATGCTCAAGGGGAGTTCTTGATCTTGCTCTACTGAGTTTCCCCCATCAATAGTGATACTGCTCAATGCCGTATTGCCCGAACCTGCCCGGCCCGGTGCTTTGGTCATATCCCAAGTCTGTAGTATAAAAGTGGAATACTCAGAATTATGACGGTGATTGGTGACTTCGATGACATTGTTCGTTTGCAGGTATTCGATGGGGACATCCTGTTCCAGAACCCCATACCAACCTACCCCGCTTCTTACTCTTTCTTTACCTCTCCAATCTTGGTCGTCTCCTTCTGCCGAAAGTTGATGCCCGTTGACCACGATTTCAATATTTCTTGAGGAAAAGGTATTCAGCCCTATTCTCAATGTCGCTTCTCCGACTGAGGGAACTACCACATTGTTGATCTGGGCGGTGAACTTACTTCTTCCTCTCACGGAAACATGACATTGTTGTGCTCCCAAGAAGGTCGTCTCATCGGTGAGAGGCTCTCCGTAGAACCGTATTTCTTTCGACTCTTGATCGATAGTGACCGGATTGGCGAATTCATAGTCCAGTATCATGGTGGCATTCCCGTCGAGCAATACGGAGCCTGGTGCTGTGGCATAGGCTGATTTTTCATTTACGGGTTCATTTTTGGAAGTATCAAAATGTTGATGCGTTACATTGACGCTTGTTACAGGATTAGCATAATCATCAAAATAATTCAGATTAATGGTCGTGGGATCGACTTCCAGGTTGTTCAAGATCAGATAGACATGCTTACCATCTACGTAGGAATCTACCTGAATATCTTTGTCACTGGCTTTGGTATCTATTCTGGTACCTTTCACATCTTTCCACAGCTCATAGAACAGTATAATATTGCTCCACTCCCAGTTTTCATGATCATAGCGACTTTTTCCTGGCCTCTCGGTATACTCCCCCACGGGATCCATCATGGTCACACTGTACCTCTCACTCAGATTACCGCTTTCATCAAATTCATCTCCCCATTGTGCCTTGACAGGTGCAAAAGGCATTGTTAGTGTTAAATGAGAAGGCCTTTCCAGAAATTGCATCTGCATTTGATTGAAAGGCATGAGGTTCCACCAATCTCTAGTCTTTAGTGGACGCTGCCTTGTACCGGGCCCCACAGCTCCAAACTCTGAAATGACAATCTCCTTCTTGTTCCCAAATTTGTGCATGTCATACCACTCCATCAGGTCTAACATTGCTTCGGTGTGACCCCCGGCCCGGATAGTGCTTTTGGACTCATCTATCTGAGGCCAATCGTAGATATGGACGCTGTAAAAATCCATATTCTCTCCACAATTATCTATAAAGCCTTGGAACATGCCATCCCACTGCCACCATTTTTGCCCACGTTTATCCCAAGTTAAACTGGTGGCAGCTTCTTTAATGATATCATTTCCGTTATCGATGTAGAACTGTGGGTCTTGGCGCAGCACGAAATCAGCCCCGTGCAGGTCATGCTGCCCCCAGGTCATTCCCCCTACTTTTGGGGCGTGACTGCCCAGTACCTCCTTAAAAATCCGGGCTGTTTCATTATGATACTCCCACAATAGCTCTGGACTGGTCACGAACATCTCGAACCATCCGAACATTTCCATGTCAGGTTCATTGATGCATTCCCAGTAGGCCGGTAAGGGTTCTCCTATACCTGCTCCATTTTTGGAAAAATGATTGTCCAGATAGTGCGCCATCCAATAGGCCGAAGCCTTCACATCCAATGGTTGCCACTCATTGTCCGTATTGGCACTTACCCTACCCGGACCTCCTGTATGCCAATCTAGGGTAGGATAATTAGGGTGGGGACTGATACCCATGATCATACTTTTGGATTTGCTCTCGTACTGGCGCCGATTACCAAAAGGATCGGCCTCATAGGATTCTTTTAAAAAGTTACCGTAAGATTTCAGATAATTGATATCCGGCCAGTTGGGTCTGTCGGGGTCCTCTGTAACCTGACTGTTTTTCCATCCTGCAGAACCGTTATCACGGCCAAAATAGACGTCCAGATCATTGATGAGATAATCCATCATATCCTGATGCCCGTTCCAATCCCTTTCCGTAAGGGAGCTGTGCAATGTCATATGGCGTTCCCGGCCAAAGTCCGAAACACCTTCTACGGAGTGTTTCATGTTAAGGTTGATGTCTACATTGACCTGCGCTATCGTGCCGTATCCAAGCTGGGACAGGAAGATAACTGCAAGCAATATCTTAGGTCTAAATTTCATCATTTGTTTGAATTTTTAATTTGAATTTTTAAAAGAACTATAATCGGATCTGAACCCGAATTATGCATTAGAACACTGTAATGAAGCTTGTATGGAGACTGATATGAGTACTTTCTTGAATTGACCGTAGCATCACTGTGACCAACTCAAGAAAGCGTTTTCATTTTATGTCTTGAAGCCACTTAATCTGTACTGGATTTTACTTGCGTATACTATGCGTTGAAGGAATGCTGCTTGATCAGTGGTAGGGTATTCTTTTTCCGTAACTATTTACAAGAAAAGAATAAAAATGAAATTTCAATAATATTTGAGTTGTTATTTACTGTCTAATTAATTTATTTTTTATTTAATGGGATTTAAATTTTAATTATCGCAAAAAAAACCGATGGTTTTACCATGCTACTTGCGGATAGGTCGTTGCATCAGTCTGATTTTTATATTGATGATTTATAGGTATTTATGTAAGTTTTGTCTAGAAAAATGAAGCCTCTTTTAACTTTTTTATAATGAGGTGGTTTGGGCTTTTTGATTCACAATGAGAAAAAACACTCCATCTTTCCTTTAGGGTAGAATGTAAAACTCGGTCAAGCATACTCCATCATGAAGGCTATCGATCATTTTGGGTTGAAAATAAGATGCAAAGTGAACCGGACGTAGAGTACGGGTTCAGACCATGGCTGTACTATTAATGGGAGACCTCACTTTCTGATGCTTTTTAGATGTATGGTGAATACTATTTTCTTCATTGAAAAAGTTGTATACTACAAAAGAATGCTACTTCATCAGAATTCCGTGACTATGAAAACATATCAATTCGAATACGGTATATCACAACTTAGTTTGACCAAGATGATGGAAATCGCTGAAGGAAAACGGCAGGGCATACTGTCGGAAAAAGCTATTACCAAGATTGGACACAGTCAATCAACGACCGAAAAGATGGCCAAAGGCACCCGCTCTGTTTATGGTATCAATACAGGGTTCGGACCATTGTATACCACAAAAATTGCTGCGGATAAAACGGCCTTATTACAACATAACCTATTGAAGAGCCATAGTGTGGGTGTTGGGAAACGAGTACCCTCCATCATTGCCAAACTGATGTTGATTGCTAAAGTACACTCCTTGGCTCAAGGTTATTCCGGGATAAGGGTAGAGACCCTAGAGCGCATTTGCTGGCATATCGATGAGGAGGTGCTTCCCCTAGTTCCTGAGAAAGGGTCTGTGGGGGCTTCGGGTGACTTGGCACCTTTGGCACACTTGTTTTTGCCCCTTATCGGGTATGGAAAGGTTGATTATCAAGGGCGCGTCCTTCCCTCCATGGAGGTGCTTCGGCTTTATGGCCTGGAACCTCTGGCCCTAGCACCGAAAGAGGCACTTGCCTTGATCAATGGCACGCAGTTTATACTCTCTTATGGGGTGCTATTTGCTTTTCATTTTGGCAGGGCGCTGGATTTGGCCGATGTGATAGGGGCACTTACTTTGGAGGGGATTCAGGGTTCGATTCAACCCTTTTTGCCGGAACTCCATGAACTAAGGCCTTACTTGGGAAGTCAGCGCGTAGCGGCAAGATTGATGGCCTTGTTAACAGGTTCGGGTATTTCGGGAATGCTAAATGATAAAGAACGGGTACAAGATCCTTATTCACTGAGATGCATGCCGGCAGTGCATGGTGCTTCACTCAATGCTTGGTACCACTTGAGGGATATCCTCGAAATAGAGCTCAATGCCGTCACGGACAATCCTGTCATCCTGCCCGATGGTCGGTCTATCAGTGGTGGCAATTTTCATGGGCAGCCTCTCGCCATGCCCATTGATTATGCCGCAGTGGCTACAGCGGAGCTGGGCAGTATATCCGAACGCCGCTCATACCTATTACTGGAAGGGAAATTTGGTTTGCCCAAAATGCTAGTGAGAAATGCAGGACTCAATTCGGGGTTTATGCTCCCACAGTATACGGCGGCGGCTTTGGTCAGTGAGAACAAGGGACTGTGCTTTCCAAATAGTGCTGACAGTATTCCTACGGGAATGGGCCAAGAAGACCATGTGTCCATGGGGGCGATCAGTGCCAGAAAAGCGTATGATATGGTCCGGAATGTAGAGTATATATTGGCCATAGAACTCATGTATGCCGTACAGGCCATCGACTTTAGACGGCCCTTAAAATCCAGTCCCATACTAGAAGTGGTGCATACCTATGTCCGAGACCACATTGGCCACGTAGACGAAGATCGCATATTCGGTGAGGATGTAGAATTGTTGTACGGTCTGATTACCAAAGACGCGTTGGGAGCTGATATCCGTAATGAGGCCAAAGCGCTCGGGTTGGACGTTTTTACGATGCTATGGGACAGTAGCTATGATACGGATAGGAACTAAAGGCCTATGGTTCCCATAATCGCAAAATGATCGGACTTTCCTTTACGGATTACTTTGGCCGAAATAGGCCTGAGCTTTCCTTGCATAAAAATATAGTCCAATGTGGTCAGGGGGTGACCGATAGTCGAACTGTTGGGGAAATTACGGCCAAATCCTTCTCCCTTGGCAGTATACAGGTCTCCCCACTCTTCCAATATCGTTTTATACAAGGGGTCGATATCCATGGTATTAAAGTCGCCGACAACTATTTTGGGAAAAGTAGTCCGGCTTCGGAACCATAGATTTACCTGGGCATATTCCGAGTATCGCTGCTTGAAATTGTTCTTATATAAAGGGTAAAAACACTTAGGGTTTTCGAGGGCGACGGCAGGAGAACTTAAGTGGACATTGCCTAGAAACAATCCTTTTCCGTCGATATCGAGAAATATATACTGACCCAGTAGTCTGCCTTTGCTGTTGTAGACATATTCATTGTTCTTAATAGGGTACTTGGAATAGATACCGATACCGTAGGCATTGTTCAGAGGGCGTGTATAGCGATAGGGGTATAGTGTACTCAGTTCTCGGGAAAGAAGTTCTTCCCACTGAGGAGTCAGTTCCTGTAAGGCCAGTATATCGGGCATTTGTTTCTTGATGAGTCTGAGCGAAAGGTCAGGGCGCCTATTTTTAAAAAAAAGATTATAGGTCATAATCTTAACGTTCATAGGTGCTGTATTTGCTGTAGTATCGGGGAGTCGGTAGTGTTGTGATACGTCCCAGTACCACTCTGCGAAGAGCAACAGTAAGCAAAAGAAGGCAATGCCCTTTCTTGGCATATCTTTAACCATCAAGCTTAGGAAGAACAGGAAGCCGGCCCATACCCATCTTGTACCCATCAGTACTGTACCCCATAGAAAATGATGCCGGAACAAGAGCATACATAATACCATGATGATGATACACCCAAAAAGTAAATGACTCACATTGCGCGAAATGGATTTTATCATCACGGTTTTCATAGTGCTAGAGGTACGGTTCCATTCTATCTATAGACTTATATACTTAGTTATATTGACTTTATTTTGGTCATTTCATTGAATCCGGTACATCGTTGAACGTAATCCGAATTCCGGTAGTTCATTTGAAAATTTTTCTGTCCGGGCGCAGCGTTTTCAAAATTTTCTGCATCCCACAGGCTGTTCCGAAGTCTCTCCTGACTTCGTCCTGCTTGATTTTTATCGATAGGACCGAGCGTAAGGAAAGGGCTCGGGGAACCCTTTCAGCGAAGCGCCCGGTCTGCCGCGCAGGAGTAAGCGCCCGGCCAGCTTGAGGCGAAACAAAAGGGTAGATACAAAGGTGTCTTCTGCCATTTTAGCAATGAAAAGATGTTTTTCGACAAGAATGTATATGGATAGGGTCAAAATGAAGCAGCATGGATAATCCTATAGCCAAGCATATAAGTCCAACGGATGATATATCGACAAATTGTTGAAATAGTTGGTATATCTATGTATATAAGTCTGTCTATCTATATCTTCTATCAGCTTTTGCTTGGGTGATACCAGTTCCTGAAAATAGGAATACTCAGGCCCAATTTTTGAGTATATCCTATTTTAGGGCTTGCCCGATAGCTCGTAGACATACCAAGCATTGGTTCTTTCTATCCAATGGTTAAAATTAAAGAGCAATACCCACTCTGGGAATGAAGCGTATACCAAACGATGCTTTTTCTCAAAGCCTTTGGGCCGATGTTTGTGATTGAACACAATCAGTTGATGATGATGCATATCTTCTTGAATATCCTTCAGTGCTGTTATCTTTTGTGTGTCTAGATTTCTTTTTTTGTACCATTCGATATCATAGACCCTTAGGTAAGGGTTCTGCTGTATGTAATACAGCGTCGTAGGACTGTCGTATTGTCTATAAATGCTGTGATACAAGCCAATCTGATTGTCTGCCGGACGAAAAGCGATGACCACGAGCAGTATATAATTACTGAACAAAAGTACATTGATGGTGGGTATGACAAAACGCTCGAAAAAGCGTTGCTCAAAATACCGCTCTTTCAAAACAGCGATGCCCTCCATCATGATAAAAGGCATAAAGACTATTATGGGAAAGAGAAAACGACTTTCTTTGTGGCCAATCGCAAAGTGAACGAATAAAAAAGGTACGATACTCCAGGTAATGGCATGTCGACTTCTATAGAGGCAGAAGACAAAGGTCGCGGGTATGAAAAGTAGGCTCAAAGGAGCACCTTTTTCCAGTACCTTACCGAAGTACCAATACCAGGGGGCTTCCCCAAAGGAAGATACTTTCCCTTGAATCAGGTTTTGGTCGAGATAGTTCCAAGAAGTGATTACCCATTCCCCATAAAACCAACTGTCCATCAATACACCTGCTATAACAACCAATACTATCCCAGATAGTAGGGCCGTGAGTTCCGAAAACTTTCTGTGATCGATAATGAAAAGCCACATGGAGAAACCCAAAACCAAAAAACCCGATTGAAAACGAAATAGGAAGGAAAAGCCCAAAAGGCAACCTATCCCAAAAAAATAAATCAATCTATCCTTTCTTATTGAAAAATAGAGGGCATAAGCCAAAGCAAAGCTAATACCCGACCAGTTTTCCGAAGAGAACCTCACTCCATTGTAGACCAAAAACCAAAGTAAAAAAGAAAATACAAGAAACCACTGCTGAAGCTGACCTTCTTTGAACCTAGGACGATGTACTCGGTATAAAATCCATATTGTCGCCCATGTAAAGATTGCAGAAAGTAAGCGAAAGAAAAATGCGATAGTAAAGGGATCGCCCTGTCCGGTGAGGGCGAAAATGTTATGAACAATAACCACCATTATCGGCTGTAGAGTAGGGCGCATCTTACTGTGGTACTCCCATGGCAAATGCTCACTACTGACCGTACCTAGTTTCGAACCTGCAAATTCCAGTATCTGGAAATGTTCGTCGAAGTGATGATAACCCTGAGAGAAAAAAACAGCAATGAGAAATGCAATGCCGCTAAGGATATGGATTTTTTTCTCTTTTAGTGAAATGGTTTGTTCAGTGAGAGTTTTTAACTTCAACAGTTCTATCGGGTATGAGTACTAGCTTCAAACGATGATGAAATTACCATAAATATCCAATAAAAAAAAACGATAATTTTATTTTGGATTTCGCATTACTGATTTTTACTTGTGAAAGTAAAAGATATGAAATTTAAAGTATTGAAAGTTAGATTTTTATAAGTTTTGGGCCTTGCCGCTATCAATACTAAAGTAATGGAAACCATCGACTTGAGGACTACTGGAAAACACTTTTTTGCTCTATTCAGGTTCGGCAAAGGGCAGAAGTTTCAGCAAACCGGGCCGGAGAGTAGAGGATTGGCTCATTGGGCATCCCATTTGCTCTACCACTTGCTGATTTTGTGTTGAAACATATCATTCTGAGTACGTATCTTTAAGTGATACATCCCCGAACTAAAGGGACTCATGTCGATTTTTTCTTTTGGAGTATATTTCCATGTTCCCAAAGTCTTGCCTTTGGCATCGAAAATAGCTATTTCGGCTTCTTTTGCATTGAAGTTTTCGACCTCGAAAGTATTGATGACGGGATTTGGAAATACTTTTAGTCCTAGGCCTTCGCCTTTGGGTTCTTCCGGTTCTTCTCCGGTATCCAGTGGGGCGATACTTTCAGGATTAATGGTAACCACATTGATAGAATATCCGGGAAGGAGAATCGCATCCTTTCCTTTGACTGTTGTCCATGGTTTTTCTTTCATGGCATACGGCGCTCTTCCCAGAACAGGTTCGGAGAACGATTCCAAGGTATATTCTCCCTTATAAGCTTTCCCGTCAATGATGATTTTCAATGGACTTTCACTGGGCAATTTGTTAATGGCGAATACTTTGATGAGCTCTCCTTCTTTCACGGCACGTGCGTTGATAGCGGGAAGACCGACTTCCAGTGCAGCACTTTGACCAACAGCTTCGTACAATATATTGTTTTTAAAAGTGTTGATCATCATTTCGTACATCACACCAAGGCGAGTTTTCACAATAGCTCTTTTTTCCCAGCTCCACCCAAACAGTGAGGTCGCATGGTATGGATTGGACTGGAAAAAGATATGAATACTGGCTTGATCGACGAGACCCCTATCAGCTCCTTGTAAAATGGCCATGAAAATATCTGCCGTTCCCAGTGCCTGTATAAAATTCGGGGGCAGTTCATGGGAGAGTATCGCCCACTCGGTCAGTAACAATGGCTTTTGGCCAAACACAGCTTCGTACTCGTCAAAGTAGTTCAGGATTTTTTTATAGGCACTCAACATTACCTTTCCCGAATAGGCATTGAACATAAATGTTGCAGGATCGATATACGGGTGTATGACAACACCGTCATAATACTCTTTATTCTCTGCTAGGCGTTTGGCCCAAGGGTCTCCCGCTATATTTTCATGATGTATGTTTACGGCTGTTTTCAGCCCCGGTACTACCGCTTTCAATGCTTTTGAGACTTCTCGGCTGTGTTTTAGGTATCCGTCCAGATCTTTGACCTGTCCATAGTTCTGCCCATTGAAATAGTTTTCATTCCCCAGTTCTATCCAAGGAATGTCCAAGCCCACATCTAACCTATTCTTAAGACGTCGTACATTCTTATCCTTGCTATCGTGTATCATGTTGAACATGAGTATGGAACTGGCTTTTGTTGTTGTGGTCAGTGCTGCATAGTCGTCAAAGGCAAACTTAAAGTCTCTATTGATGGCTGACGAGAACAATCCATAACTTTTGGTCCAACCGTCTTCGTAGAAAGCATCTTTTTCCCAATTGTAAAAATTACCGACAGTCCCAGCGGGAAACCGTATACTGGGGAGTCCTATGTAGCGATATAGTTCCTGCGCTCTTTCATCTTCATAGCCGAAGGGCGCTGCTACATGATGGGTATTGGCCCCCAAAAGGTCATTATTGAAAGGGCGGCCCTTTCGGGTATCGATAGCGATGGTACACCCATTGGTGATGGGTGTGGAAAAAGGAAATGTATAGCTGCTTGGTGGTGGTGTAGTGGATAGGCGTGGATTACGAACCCTGAGTGTACCCTCGGCATTTTGTACCGATAGTTCCAAGGTCACTTCGGGACTTTTATAAGTGTCGAAACGCTTTACTCGAATGCCCGTGGTGAACCATTTGTCCTGTAGGTCTTCCGTCAGATTGATGGCACCGATACGTCCGTAGATGCTGTATAATTTCAGTTTGGGCCGTGCATAGGCCTCTTTACCTACTTTGATGTTTTCCAGTTTCACATCGGCGACAAAATAGATGTCCCGAACGGGATCGACTTTTTTGGTCAGCACAGCTTTGACATATTTTTGTGGGTCCCCTTGTAGGGTCAGTACATCAGCATTTATAATGACTCCTTTATCCAGCTGCCATTTGTTCTTTGAAAAGGAAACATCCGGAAGTTGCGCATAAGAAATCGTTGATGCTAGGGTGAGTACCCAAAACATGATTGTTTTTAGGGTTCTGTTCAGCATGTTTACAATTAGGATAGCTTATCTGATTTTGATATATAAGATGCTTGGCATCATTACGTGAAATTAAACCTTTTGCTACTTAGTTGCAAGGTTTTTTTATGTGGCCAAGTGAAAATTTTCATATTTTTTTAGGTTTTAATGGATGTATTAAGTTCTGTAAACGTGGTATTTATGAAAAATTATTCCTTAAATCAGATGTTGGTAGTATTAGTTTTGTTGGAAAAGTACAATAAGTGTAATTGCTTAAGGAATAATAGGTGTTATCGCCTCATAAACAAGGGGTGACCATTGTAAATGCATTTGTCCCTATGAAGGTGAAGCTCCCCCGAGCATGAGGTTTCCGTACATTCAAAACCTCATTGGTCTTACCCATTTTATGCTCTAAATCAATGCTGATTCCATCTCAAGGGTTTTGAGATGGGTTTGAAGCTTCATAATGATATTGAAGCTTCCAGTGCTGTAACCAGATACTTTCGGCGTTCGCTTTAGGACCTTGTTCTGTGATGTATCTTTCGATAACCCGCACTGCTTGGAATACTGCATTTTCATCCGGGTCCATATGTTCAAGAAGGTGTCGCGAAGCCCATACATTTGTATGATAGGATGACTCCTGTAGCAATTCGGCAAACTTATCGGTATGTTGTGGTAATCGAAGTCTCTGAGCGATTTTGGACATCTTTTTGATGGCTTTATTACCGGATTTGATGGACTCCATATCGCTAAGGTCAACTTCAAAATAGGTCTGGGCAAATTTCCTATATTCCTCAATGGCAGTAATTACTTCTTTAGGGGAGAGAGTAGGTTGTTTCTGGCTCATGGACGCAAAAGTAATCATAATAAGAGACTGTTTTGAACTGCGCCTTTCATTTTCCTGTCTATCTATCGATTTCCAAGGAGCAAAAGGGATGAGCATAGACCATATTCATCTCAAATTTGTACTTCCTCCATCATGCTCATTTCTGATGGACCCAAATTGATCGATAGAAATCGTGATGAGCGTATGAATAGCAAAATACCGGCCATTTGGATTCGTTCGGCATAGCACCGCTATGGTGAATGAAGACCGGTGGGCAAAGCTTCCGGTAGGAAGCTATTTATGCGCGGAATAGGTTCTCTATTGATCATTTTGGGATGAACCTCTTTCAGCGCATGATTTGCCTATCCTTAAGGACGTAGGACTGTCGCTTTTGTCGAAAATGTTCTCAGGATACCTTCTTTATGCTCGGTCCTGCCTCATCCTGCACTAAAACAAGCGATGATACATGCTAAAAGGATTTACCAATAGTCTCTAAGTCAAGTTCTGTTCAAAGAATTCTAGTTTTGTTATGCAGAACATGATTTCTGAGAAATCAAATAGATTTTTCCTTTTGCCTAGACTTTCACTGCTACTTATATGGGGCAATGGTATATGTATACCTGTAATCTATCTTTGGTGACGAATTATACAAACTTAGCTTTTATACCCAAACGCAATTGTTTTGGGACAAACTGAAGATCATTTCGAAAGTACTGTTCCGCCCAGAACGACCCTAACAACCAATCTACCAATGACTATTTTACCAATACAGTGTTTTCCCCTAATTTGCTGGACTCCGAATTTCCCATTTCACTTTTTCTTGAGTATAAAATCGCCTATCTTCCTGCTCATTTTGCTTCACTTTGCGCTGACAACCCTCAGGATAGCGCTGCTATCCCTGCGGTTCTCGCCTTGATTGAACCCGCATGCATTGGAAAATCTACTGCGGATCTAAATAGCTGCAAACCGGCCGTTGCACTACGTTTTTTGAAGTCACCATAGCAGTGCTATGCTAAATCCAATAAAACTCCCTGATGTATTGCTATCTAAACCCTCGCTACGAAGTTCCAACGCATAATCCGGGTTGAAACTAAAATGACCCGTGGAATCTTATACGACATTAGAAGCCCAAATTTGCATTAGACAAATCAATACCCAATGATATCAAAAGCCAAGCTCCATCGGAAAATACGAAAAGCACATCGCTATCTAGGCTTGTTTTTAGGCATTCAATTTTTGGCATGGACCCTTGGTGGGCTTTATTTCAGTTGGACCGATATCCATTCGGTCAGGGGAGATACTATCCGTAAGGAACCTGTCGCTTTGGACCTGTCAAAGGCCATTATTTCTCCAAAAGCAGTACTGGAGCACTGGGGAAAGGAGAACTTAACCGTAGAGCGAATGCAGCTGATAGATATACTGGGAGAACCCTATTTCCAGGTATGGGGGAGGTCAGAATCCGATACAGAAGAGATGCACATCCGGCTTGTTCATGCCACCAGTGGTGATTTGAAGTCACCATTGTCAAAAGATGAAGCTGTCGCTTTGGCCAAGAGCAAGATAAAATATACGGCAGTAGTGGAAGCAGTCGATTACCTGACAGAGACCCATGCGCATCATGAATATAGGAGCAGGGCATTGCCTGCCTATGCCATCCGTTTTGGTCCTCCGGTGAATACGACCGCATACGTAGCCACGGAACTGGGTACGGTAGAGCGGCTTCGAAACGACCAATGGCGGGTTTTTGATTTTTTATGGATGTTGCATACTATGGATTATCAAGGGCGCGATGATTTCAATAATTTGTTGCTTCGTCTTTTCTCTATTCTAGGTCTTATCACCATAAGCTCAGGGTTTTTGCTGTTTTTTGTCAGTAGGAAAAAGAATGTCAAATGATATTATCGTGCTTTTATTTGAAAAAAGTGATGATTGTATACTACATTTGAACTATGAAGGGTCTAGGTATAACATCTATTTATGTTATTATCTTCAGTATTGTTATCAATATACTGGCCTATCCGCTATTATTTTTGGACTTCAACCTCCGTCAAGATTATATCCAAGAGTATCTGTGTATCAATAGGGAAGAGCCTATTACCGTTTGCGGAGGGCACTGTTACTTGGATGCGCAGCTGAAAAAGCAAAGCAGTGATCAAAAAAAAGAAAATAAGCTGAGCTTGAAGACTACGGTGCTTTTCTTTTACGTAAAAGTTACTCAATTATTGCCTTTCCGTGACGAAGACAGCCTTATTGCTATAGGACCATTGTATAAATCCACGTTATACAATGACGCTATTGTCTCCGGAATTTTCCGTCCACCTAGAACGAGCTTTTTCCTCATAGGATAAGAAGATCTACCAGGCAAGCCTTATAAGTAACAATAGACAGAACCTGATTCATCTTTAATCCCGTCCAGAGGACTTTATTGTCCATCAGTTATCCACACGTTTGATTTTCAATCAATAGATACATCCTTTTTCGAGGATAGAAATTATCTATCCTTGGGATATTCATAGGGGTATTAGAAGTTCGGACACGGTTTGATGACATATCTTTTGGACGAGCTTCTCATACGATGATGTAAGAGAAGCGGTTATCTTATCCTTATCGATTCCCACAATACACGATAGCATAGCTATCTTAAGCCTGATCATGCCATAAAGAGTTTATAGCGGTATCTAAGCAGTATTTATTTGACCGTAGCCTTTGCTAGGTTAACTTCAATAGCGTCCGCTGATGTATGACCATTTATACAAATTCGGGTTTAACCCAGAGTATGCATTAGTCCTTCTATTTAGTATTAAATAGCTGTAAATCAGTAAATTGGATGCGTTTTACCGGATTCACTGTAGCAGTGCTGCGCTGAACCCGATAAAACGCTCTGATGTATTGCTTTTTAAACCCTCATAACTAAGCTCTGATGCATGATACGGGTTTAACCCAAATTGATCGATAGAAATCGTGATGAGCGTATCAATAGCAAAATATCGGCCATTTGTATTCGTTCGGCATAGCACCGCTATGGTGAATGAAGACCGGTGGGCAAAGCTTCCGGTACGAAGCTATTTATGCGCGGAATAGGTTCTCTATTGATTATTTTGGGTTTAAATGCCGTGTATAATTGTGCAAATCGTTTTGCCAGCGAAGTTGAGGTGAAATGGGCCACAAGAAATACGACCTATAAAATGTAAGTTCGTACTAACCCCATCGCAAAGTCCTAAGGCATGATTTGGATCAATTCTATTATCAAAAACAGTTACCGAAAAAAATAACCAATAACAGAACATGAAGTACTTAAACTTATTAATGGTTGCGCTCACCATATCGTTTATCGCTTGTAATGAGGAGGAGAACGACGTACCCATAGTAGCTACTGAGACGGGAAGTCTAAAAGTTCAGTTTGACCATCGGGTAGGAAAAGCAGAAATGAAACTATCCGAAGAAGGTAGTACCACATATGCTTATACAGATGCAAAAGGACAGCAGTTCAATTTGACCAGATTTGGTTATTATGTGAGCAAAATCAAGCTGGAAGGACCCAATGGAGAACTGTACGAAGATGAGATGAAAGTAGGGGCCAGTGCAGAAGATGTGAAAGGCTACTATCATGTACTGGAAAGTGATGCTGCTTCACAATTCATTACCCTCAAAGGTGTGCCTTCGGGCAAATATAATAAAGTGACCTTTACACTGGGAGTGGACGAAGACGGTATGAAGGATGGAGCAGTAGGAGGAGTGCTGGACCCCGCCGAAGGAGCATGGTTCTGGAACTGGAATGCAGGCTATATCGGCTTTATCATGGAAGGGGCTTCGCCCGATTCACCCCAAGAGGAAGTAGATGGAGGTGGTTTTAAAATATACGCCAACTCATTTGCCATTCACGTAGGCGGATGGAAAGAAGTCGAGCCTTTAGAGGGACAGCCCAAAAAGTTTACCAACAATGTAAAAGTACTTACCCTGGACTTTGATGCTGATATCACTGTATCCCCGAAACTGGGCCCCAAGGCCCATATTATAGTGGATGCACTTAAAATACTGGATCGAGGGGAAGTGGATTTCTCTACCACCTATGCAGTACATTCTCCTGTTTTGGGAAAGCCCATAGCAGAACAGCTGAGTGGAGCATTTATCTTGGATCATACGCATCAGTAGTATGCCGTACGGTTTGTCAAGAGCATGTCTGGCCATAGGCCTGGCATGCTCTTTAAGTAGTCTGGTCTTTGCCTGTACTTCAGAAAAAGAGGCCATCGCTCCCAGTAAGGCGCTTTTCGAATTTGCGAAACCGAC
Organism: uncultured Cyclobacteriaceae bacterium; assembly: GCA_947492745.1. Classification (GTDB taxonomy): domain Bacteria; phylum Bacteroidota; class Bacteroidia; order Cytophagales; family Cyclobacteriaceae; genus Aurantiphycus; species Aurantiphycus algarum. The sequence goes on from CANLOE010000006.1 coordinate 31,946, forward strand.
CAATTTCCCAGAGCCGATCTATACCTTTGAGAGCAATCCCATCACCGAAGAGGGCTTTCGGCTAGGCAGGAAGCTCTTCTTCGACCCTATTCTTTCCAGTGATGGTAGTGTATCCTGTAATAACTGCCACATTCAATCGAATGCCTTTGCAGATGCACAGCAGCATCCGTTCAGCGTAGGGGTCGACAATCGAATAGGGAAGCGTAACGCACCACCACTGATGAACCTGGCCTTTATGAAGGAGTTTTTCTGGGATGGAGGTGTTACACATCTTGATTTTGTCCCTATCAATGCCATTGAATCGGACGTAGAGATGAATGAGACTTTGGCTGAGGTCATTAAAAAACTCAATGCACACCCCGAGTATCCGATGTTGTTCGAGGAAGTTTTTGGCAGTGAAGAGGTAACCTCACCTTTTATGTTACAAGCACTGTCTCAGTTCATGCTTATGCTGGTATCAGCAGATACGCGCTATGATCGATTTCAAAGAGGAGTGGGAGAGGAGTTGAGTACAGAGGAAAGTATAGGTTTACAGCTGTTCAAAGAAAAATGCGCCAACTGCCATCAGGGTGAGCTGTTTTCGGATTTCAGCTATAGAAACAATGGAATCGGCACAACGGATAAAGACCCAGGGCGCTCGGCCATCACTGATACGGAAAGTGATTTTGGTAAGTTCAGAGTCCCCAGTTTACGTAATGTAGCACTGACGGCACCTTACATGCACAATGCAAAGTTCGCCACTTTGGAAGAGGTGATGGACCACTACGATCGCGGGGTGGTCGATTCTCCGACATTGGACCCGATACTGAAGAACGAAGGAATACTCGGTATAAGCATTTCGGAAGATGAGAAGAAATCCATTATTGCTTTCTTACGTACTTTGACCGATCATGCCTTTAGATTGGATAGTCGATTTCAGAACCCCTAGATTTCGGCGATGTTTTAGGTCTCCGTTAAAAAACATGATGGCAAGTTGTTGGAATTCAAAACAGTCTCTTGAAAAATGGGGCAAAAACGGAGGCTTTGGCTGGGGATGTAAAGTAAAGTTCCCCACTGACGAAAACACTTATTAAGTAAAGTAAAAAACTTAAAGTAATGATCATGAAGAAAATCAGTATTATGCTACTCTTGAGTATGCTCGGTACTTTGAATGCTTACGCCTGCGATGTCTGTGGATGCCGTTTGGGAGGCTATTACTTTGGCCTCGTGCCTAAGCAACAGAGCCATTTTATAGGTTTGCGCTACAGCTATGCCAAATTCGACGCGAAACTGAACTACAATAGTGATTACCTGGAGGAGGAGTCCTCTCAGGATACCTATAGCCGTGTTGATATTATGGGGAGATACCATATCAATGATCAGTGGCAAGTTGATATCAGTCTACCTTATTTGTATAATAATATGCAGGGCTCTCATCAAAATGTGAATTCCAGAGGTGTGGGAGATCCCAGTATCCTCCTACAATACCAACTTTTCAATACGGGCGATAAGGTTCTCCGGCCTTGGAAGCATGCCCTGCTTTTTGGTGCCGGGGTAAAACTGCCCTTGGGTAATTTTGAAAAACTCGATAAAGGAGAATTGATCAATAGGAATTTTCAGCTGGGAACGGGAAGTACCGACTTTATTATCACAGGAAATTATACATTGCGAAAGGATAAAATAGGATTAACCACCGAAGTGGCTTACAAAATCAATACGGAAAATAAGAACGGCTATAGATTTGGTAATCAGTTTAACAGCAGTGTTCAGCTGTTCTACTGGTTGGACACTGACATAGTAGCGATACTTCCCTATGCGGGGGCATATCTGGAATACTCCGACTATCATCAAGAGGGAATACTCCGACAGGTAAATACTGGCGGTAAAGCGATATTTGGGTCATTGGGTACTCAACTGTTTTATAGGAATTGGACGCTGAATGCGTTGTATCAAAGCCCCTTGTATCAAGAGTTCAACGCAGATGATTTTGCAACTATTTCTTCTCGGTCAAGATTTTCTATAGGATTGATAATGAATTTTATGCCTAAAAAGATGATTTTACTTAACGAGAAATGATACAGGCACTGTCTATGCTTTCAGGGTATTGATATGGTGTGTTTTCAAAAAATACAGCTAGGAAATATGCTGAAGGGACTGAGAGACTTCTGCTATTATGGGGTAATTGTGCCTGGGCCATCATTGCTTATTTTTAAGAAGTTGTGGCCCAGGACTTTATGTACCCTAAACAAATCAGTTTTGCAATCAGTGAAGTATTTTAGGGGTGATTCTTTGAGATATATAGAGTATAATAGGATTTGCATTACAAACATCATAAAATACCTCTAAGACAAACGTAAATCTATACTATCAGTTGCCTTTTTGTTTGTGAATTTTGATAAAAAAACGATGAGCGGACAATAATGTGGGTTTAAGTGTCTATTTGGTGGTTTGATTGCTTTTTTTTGTTTGTAAAATTGTTTGGCTCTTCATTTGCCCAACCATTCATCAAGAGAACAGGTTTTCACTGATTGGGGTGGAAATGGTTATTGACTTATGGGGTTTGAAATTCAAGAATCAATCGGGGTCTTTTTTGAGAAAATAATCCTCATAAATTCAATGGATTAGTGCTGACCTGATGCGCTATATGTGAAGATTTGGATTTTTGGTACCGGGAATTTTGGCTTTTGTACCCTGATGAAGGCTTTTGTAGGGCATTGATTTTCAAAGGGCGTGTGGAATTTGCACGAATAGTATCCATCTCAATCTATTGCCTTCTTGATCATGTTCATTGTTCTACATAATCTTTTGGTGCATTATTTCGATAAAGTTTCCACAGATAGTGCTGCTATCTTCGTCAAAGACGCTCACGCGGCCGGCCCCTTCACTGGCTAAATCCTCAGGACATTTTCTTAACGCTCGGTCCTGCTTAGAGTAAGCGATTGAAAATCCCCTAAGAGATGTCGTAGTTGAAACGCCGGATTCATACTATCTTAATCTGGATGTCAGATATTGCATAAGGCTTTTCAATATCGATTGTATGGATACTGTTCTAAGGTTTGCCCGCACAGTGTGATTCGTTATGAATTTAAGTAGATGAGGCCTATTCTTTAACCACGATAATGGAGTTGGCCTCGGATACAACCTTTCCCTTAGTGAGGTTATGCACGACACCATTTTTCATATATACCGATATGGATTTCCCTCCCTTGCCACTTCTTGTACCACAGATATACACATCACCATCCTTTACCGCTACGGAGGTAGCTTCTATTCCTAACTCGGTCATGACCTCATTTTTGATGTAATTATACTTGAACCGGAAGCCCGTCTCCGTTTTCAAGGTTTCTCGAACGATCATATGAATGTCTCCGCTATCGACAGCCATAGAGATGACCTGCGCGTCGTTTTTGGAAATACTGATAGCGGTACCATTTTTCCATAGTTTGGCCACCCTATTGCCCGCAGTCCTTTGTGCTTCCTCGTATCCCGCTACATATATATCACCATTGTTCACTGCTATTGACTTTGCTTCAGCTTCTCTATTTCCATCTGTAAGGTGGGTAGCTTTTCCGTTTTTCCAATATTTGGCCACGAAATTGCCATTACAAGAGTCCATTGTATTACAGGATTCTTTGAATTCATACCCTGCGATATAGACATCATCACCATCGACTGTCATCGCGGTAGGTTGGCTAAGGTTTTTACCTTCGGTTATGCGGGTCAGGACTCCATTTTTCCAGTAAAGTATAGCAGGGTTCGATTCGTTATCACTGCTAAGTTCCATACCCAGAATGTGAACATCCTCACCATTGACGACTATGGATATGGCCTGCGTATCGTTGGTCCCATCGCTGAGCGGTATGGCTTTTCCATTTTTCCAGTACATGGCCATGATTTCCAATGTTGGCTTTGACCGGTCATATTGCCATCCCACGGTATGTACGTCTTTTCCCGATACAGCGATGGCCTTTACCTCACTGTTACTTCGAACGGGGTGCTCCAGTACAACAGCTTTTCCATTCTTCCAATACTTGGGTACAATCATGCTGGGGCCGAAATTGAGTACTTTCTCTTCACCTCCTGCAATATAGATAGTGATATCCTCCGCACTTGGAGTAGAGGATAGGCTATCTGTGGCCCTTTTGCCCCTTAGCGGTTTGCTAATGGGTTGAACTATATGTTCATTCCGGATTTCCGGGTAGGTGTATTTGACCTCGGCGGGCAATATGGAGTCATTGTAGGCCTCGCTGTTATGGAAGATGGCGAAGGTCATCACTGAAAGTAAAAGTAGGGTTTTCATAATTCTATTTCTAAGGGTGTAATTCTTTGCCTATCATTGGATTGCACTACCGGGAATCCATTGTTGGCGATTTGATACTTAGACGGATGAAAATAAAAACACCCTACCTCCCTACCCGTATGAAGAATTTATTTTCCGCATATGATATTGCCGGTGTTTCCATCGTAGATGGAAATTCAGCCCAGCTACCTTAGAACTTTGTAACGGTGGCTCAAATGGTCATAAATCTTGAGTTTTGTTGGGTTCAGAATAGCATCGAAACGGTCAAACCAGAATTCAATGCCGTTTAATAAGTAGTTGATTTTTGTATTATCACTTATCCTATCACGTGTTTTCCGAATGTTCACTATGATAATAATCAGCTCTGAATCCACTCGTGAAATTGAAATGAATTCGGTCATAGGCTTTTTGACGGTAGATGGTGCCCCCCTAACATCGAAGAAGATACCTCCCTCTCTTATTATCAATAAAAATGAAAACCCCCGAAATAAAGAAACGTTGATGCTTCATGAATTAGGACATATACTTGGCTTTGCCCATACTACTACTAAAGCAGGAACAGGAGGTACACGTATCAAAGGTACACCAGGCGATGATGCAAAATCTATAATGGTTCCAGTGATCAAAGCACATGTGAAACCGAAATTTAGTAGAAGCGATTTAAAAGCCATTGAAATAGTATATAGTGGGTGCCGATAGGTTACCAAAACTAAAAGATTGTTTGAAACTTAAGACTACTATGGTCTAAGGTTTTTAAAGAGATGGAAAGGGCATTATCATGTTATATTATTAAAATCAGTGATATGATATGATAGTGCCGCTTTCTTATATTGCGGATGGTCGAAAGACAGCTAGCTACACTCCGAACTTATCAGGATATCATTCGCTTTATCCATGCTAGTTTACTATTGTTATAAGGGGGATATTTTAGGTTGGGTTCGAACCATAAAGGTTTTTCCAAAACACTTTTGTAATGCGAGAAAGTCCTAAAACCGGCCTCACCATGATAACTGCCTATACCACTACTGCCCACACCACCAAAAGGTAAGTGCTGATTGGCTATATGCATGATGGCATCATTGATGGCCCCTCCTCCAAATGATAACTTGTGCAATAGCTCTTTTTTGACTCGCGTATCAGTTCCGAAAATATAGCAGGACAGGGGTTTAGGTCTTTTCTTGATCTCAGAAATGACCTCATTTATATCGGAATAGGTGATTACCGGCAATAGGGGACCAAAGATCTCCTCTTGCATTATCTCATCATTGAAGTCTACATCGTGCAATAGTGTCGGAGCTATGTATCTACTTGTCTTATCCTTTTGTCCTCCGTAGTAAAGCTTTTTCTCATCGATGAGGTCTTCTAGGCGTTCGTAGTTCTTTTCGTTGATGATCTGTACATAGTTGCCCTGTTCAAAGGAGTAGTCATTTTTTACGATATGTTTTTTCAAAGATTCCAAAAATGGCTCCACGATAGTTTCATGTGCCAGTATGTAATCTGGGGCGATACAGGTCTGCCCTGCATTTAGGAACTTGGCCCAGACCAGACGCTGAGCGGACCTGTCTATAGCACTTTTTTCCGTGATGATGGCAGGACTCTTGCCACCTAGCTCCAAAGTGACGGGGGTAAGATGTTTAGCAGCGGCTTCGTAGACGATTTTTCCCACAGAAGTACTGCCGGTAAAGAATATTTTGTCAAACTGCTGTGCCAATAAAGCTGTTGTTTCGGGCACACCACCCTCCACCACGAAGAGGTATTCCGATGGGAAGTGTTCATTGATAAGTTTAGCCATGACCGCACTCGTCCTACTGGGTATTTCACTTGGTTTCAGAATGACCGTATTACCGGCACCCATAGCTGCTATCAATGGTGCAAGAGACAGGTTATAGGGATAATTCCATGCCCCTATGATTAAGGTAGCTCCGAGAGGCTCCGGGATAATATAACTCTTGCCGGGCAGGTTGATCAAATTGGTCTTTACCCGCTTCTGGCGACTCCAACGGGATAGTTTTTTTATGTTCTCATTGATCTCGCTATAGACTATACTCAGTTCGGTGACAAATGTTTCGAATTCGGATTTCATAAAGTCCTGTTGGATAGCTTTGAAAAGCTGAGTTTCCATACTCATAAGTGCATTTTTCAATACCTTCAACTGTTTTATTCGGAATGTGATGGGCTTAGTGCTATCACTGTTGAAATATTTTTTTTGACGACTGACTATTTCTGTATAATTCATAAGCATGAGAGTTTAAATATGAAAATCAAGGGTGCTATCGCTGTGATGAATGATTATTTGTGTAAATTTTGCTATTAAATGTCATATAAGACTTTATAGAACACTTTAATCCGATTTGTACAGTATCGAGTCCCATAAAGCTATTTTTGGCCATTTTCTGCCAGAGTAAAGAGATCTTAGCTTGTTAATAACGGTACACTATTATAATGATTTTATTGCGGAGCAATGCAAAATGTTCTAGAAGATGTGTGGTATTTTAAAGCAAGTTTTATATTAGTACCATTTTGTTAACAAGTGGCATAACTCGAAACCGCTGTGCCTTCCCGATAAATTATTTTATTGTGCTAGACTTTGCTCAGTGGAGCTAATACGATAGAAGGTTATGTATATTATGCGAACAATCGGAATAAGTTGGGTGATTCACGGGTGGAATAAGATTGTCCATGTTCTTGTCCTTTTTTGCAGATAATCGTTATTGATATGCTGAAAAACCTACATGATTCATACTTGGCTCAAGTGTTTTATAAGAATTATATGCCGTATTTTTATTCATATTCTTGCTAATTACTTCATATTTTTGAAGCAAATAAAATAATCTAGGATAGACATGGTTAGGTGATGAACCGGATTGATTATTAAGAACCAGTTATGAAATTATTCTTTTTTGTAGGCTCAAAATAATAAGGTTTGACTATTGGCAATGTGTAATGAAGAGCAATATTTCCATATAACTGAAGATGATGAACAGCATTTCGTCTGCAGAAGTGTTTTTATTGACAGGCTATTAAATCAGGTAGAGAGAACTACCAAAAGCTAAGAAGTTATTACAATTACAGAAGATTTAATGCTAGAGTTTTCACGAACTTGAATTTCTTATAATTGTTTTATGAAATTTTCTCCATTGAGAAAAAACAGCGAAAAGATGTATTTGTTTCATTATAGCTTATGATTAGACCTTGGTGTCGCGGTTGGCTTTTTGGTACAGGGCAGCTTCCATAGGCGAAACTTGGATATCTTTTGATGAATTCTAAATGGTGATGAAAGCGGTATGAAAAACAAGTTATATTGTTCAGTACCGGGATTGAAGTAAACAGGTTTGGTAGTTTTAGGGAGAGATATGTATAATCGGTTTTATACCTCGCCTTTAAATAAGGACAATTTAAATGATAATTTATTATGAGAGATGATCTATTTAAGCTAGAGGAGATTTCAAAAGAACGATACGAAGAGATATCGTCCACTTTGATTTCTTATCTTGATGATAAGTTCGGACTCAAATATAGAATACCGAGATTCTACCATGAGAAGGCTTATTTTTATAATATGGATATCATCTTATCCACCACCGTTCTGGATGATAGAGGCTTTGAGGCTTTGAAATCTACTATTGTGAAGGATTTGAATATAACCGATTATTATTCAAATGGGACGTTATTCAGTGTAGTTTTTATGGATTTCCAGCTTGATTTCCTTCTTCAGGAGGAGGAGAATTTCATCAGTACCTATCACTTTATGTCATTCAATGATCTCGGTAGTTTCATAGGAAGGATATGTCGCAAGTTCAATCTTAAATACGGAGGTAGGGGACTGGATTATGTTTATCGCAGAGCGGACGGACACTATAGACGTGATATTCCCTTGACCAAGGATTTTACAAAGATATTTACGTTTTTGGGGCTTGATATGGAAAAATGGAAAGCGGGATTTACTGATGAAAAGGATATGTTTGCCTGGGTGGTAAATTGTCCCTATTTTTCGGTAAGCCCTTATGAGAAGCTTATGGGGAACCTCATTAAAAAATCCCTACAACGGAAAATACTACAGGATTTTGTACAATACTTAGGTCAGAACAATATCAGTAAAGTGTACAAATATGATGATAACAAGGACTTATACTTACCGGCAATAGATCGATTCTTTTCAGAAGCTAGATTATCAGAAGAAATAGCTAATGAAAGGAGAAAAGAGTCTCATGTAATGGAAGTTAGGAAAAAATATCATGGGCAGTTGGTTATGGATTTGATACCAGGTCTGGAAGGGCGCTTACTGGGACGGTTCATGCAGGCTTTTCAGAATCAATTTGACGACCATGAAAGCGTCCTGTTCAATGCTGCACCTGAAGAAATCGCTCAGATGATACTTAAGTTCAAAGAAAACTATTACAGTGAAAATAGGCATTGATGGAGTTGAGTATAGACCGTCTGAAAGGGCAGAACCTTATTTTGTTGGAATGCCTTAGCGGTAGTAAAGCCTACGGTCTGGATACTCCTGACTCCGATACAGATATCAGAGGAGTATTCTACATGCCTAAAAGTATGTTCTATGGTATGGAAGAAGTCAATCAGGTCAGTAATGAAAACAATGATATCGTATACTACGAACTCGGCCATTATGTATACCTACTCACTAAAAGTAACCCTAATGCCATAGAGTTGCTTTATAGTCCTGAGGACTGTATTCTCTACCAACATCCATTGATGAAGAGGCTGAAAAAAGAACTGTTCCTTTCCAAAAACTGCCAGAAAAGTTTTGGTGATTATGCTATGGCACAGATCAAAAAGGCACGTAGCCTCAACAAAAAGGTGTTGAACCCAATGAGAAAGGAAAGGCAGTCCATTTTGGAGTTCTGTTTTGTGGTTCAGGGATGTGAGACGATACTTTTAAGTGAGTTCCTTGATTGCAGATCCATTGATCAGGGTGCGTGTGGATTGTGTAGAATACAGCATATCAACAATATGTACGCGCTATATTATGGTTCAGAGCTAGAGCATAAGGGTATTATGTTCAGCCCCCAATCCAATGAGTTGGTGCTAAGCTCCGTTCCAAAAGGATTAAAACCATTGGCACTGATAGGCTTTAGTAAAGAAGCGTATATTTCCTATTGCAAGCGTTATAAGGAATATTGGGCATGGGTCAATAAAAGGAATGAGTTCAGATATAATAGCGCTATTGAACATGGGAAAAACTATGATGCCAAAAACATGATGCATACCTTCCGCCTTCTGTCCATGGCAGAGGAAATCGGTAGGGATGGCACGGTAAGTATCCGTATCCGCAGTAAAGACAGGACCGATCTATTGAAAATCAAGCGTGGTGAATTTGAATATCATGAACTCTTGGTCGAGGCAGAATCAAAAATGAAGCAGATAGAACGCATCTATCAGGATACGAGCCTTCAGGAATCCCCAAATTATAAAGAAATAGAGCAGGTATTAGTTGAAATCCGAGAGGTGCTCTATGAACAGTAATCTGTTTGAATCAAGGGCAGCTTGCTAAGCTTACATTAAATCCAAATGAAAATAAAGGAGATACAGTTCAAAAAAATCTCTTAAAATGCCATAAATCAACAGGTTTTATTGGGTTCAGCGTAGCGGTGCTATGATTCATTCGAGAAGCATATACATTTATGGGTTTGAAGAGGTTTGCTCTGTAATAGAAGGGGCGCTAATGCATGACCAAGTTTAGGGTTAGTCGGTTATATTTAGCATGTGCGGCGTTACTTCCAGATAGAATTTTATCGAAGCTATATGGAATAGTGATATACCATATAGCTCCACTGTAGATCTGAAAAAGATTATTGAGACTTTAGAGACTGTTTTTGAAATTATAGTTACTAAATCAGTAAGATATGAATAACTGATCTGACAAAAACATACAGCCAATTATTGATTTTTGGAAACAATAAGCACCATGAAACTCAATCATGCAGCTCTTTTTTCAACAGCTTGGGATATTTTGCCTGAAAGCGTCTTAGTCTAGGTATGGACACGTTTACGATGTAACCCTGATCCGGGTGCAAGCGCTCGAAATCTTGATGATACTCCTCTGCTTTCCAAAATTTCGTGAAAGGAACGATTTCGGTAGCGATAGGTTTTTCATATTCTTTGGCAATCGATGATTTGAACTCTTTGGCGATTCTTTTCTCATCATCGTTGAGATAATATATCATAGAACGGTATTGAGAGCCATAATCAGGATGCTGTCCATTGACCGTGGTAGGATCATGAGATCCATAGAACACTTCTACCAAAGTTTTATAGTCGACTACTGCGGGATTATAATATACCTCTACGGCTTCCGCATGTCCCGTAGTACCGGTACCGATCTCTTCATAAGTAGGATTGGGTTCCGTCCCTCCTGAGTAGCCAGAGATGACTTCTTCTACTCCTTCCACACTTTCATAGATAGCCTCGACACACCAAAAACAACCACTGGCAAAGTAAGCTTTTTTTAATTTCTTGTCTTGTAAAGTATTTTTGGAGGTAATTGAAGCAGAAATAGTGTCTGCTATATCGCTGACATGTATCTGTTCTGCTTTTGGGCTACAAAAAGAGGCCATCAAACCTATAAAAGTGATAAAAATAGTAGCTGTCATTTTCATGATTGTTTTAACTTACGGGAAAAATTATAGTGAAGATGACATAACAGATCTTCTTCACAAGTAACCTTGGAAAACACTAATGGTTTATAAAAACTTACGAAGAAGAGAACTTGCCGGATACACTGAGCCGTCGAAACGTATCGATATGTCCGCCTTTTTACAATTTTCAGGGATTATATCATTGTAGGACAGTTATTTGTGGAAAACAGGGAATGTCCTGAGCGATAGTGCTAATGAACTCTACCTATATTCATTAAACCCAGAATGTTCGTTGGAACTTCGTCATGAGGACTTAAATGGCAATACATCAGGGCGTTTTCTTGGGTTCAGCGTAGCACCGCTACGGTGAATTCAAAAAACGCATTCATTTACTGATTTGAAGCCAGTTAAGTCCGGAATAGATTTTCTAATGGACATTTTGGGTTAAACTTCCGAGTAATGCTCATAGACGAAGTAAAACAGACGAAAGCTCAAAAGGATGAATATAATGCCCAGTACAAGGTCGATGATATGCAATACTCTGGGTTTGAGTAATTTTGAAATACGGTGTGCCATGTAGGCTTTGGTCAGGTCCGCGCTAACAACAGTACAGATGAGTCCCGTCATGAACAATAGGAAATTCTGACCCTCATACTCTTTGTCCACAGCTACTGTACCCAGTACAGTTATCCATAGCATGACCGTAAATGGATTGAATCCATTGATAACAATACCCTTTAGCAAATAAGAAAATATGCTCTTGTTCTTTTCCTCGGGTAAGTTCCCATTTTCGAGGATGGGACTTTTGTCCCTTCCCTTCAACACATACCGCACACCCATACCCAATACAATGCTACCCGCAATGAAACTGAAGGACACCTGAAAAGCAGCCTGTTGAAAAAGACGGGACATCCCAAAGAAGATACCGGCAATAAACACCAAGTCACTGATCAGGATACCAAAAGTGAAAGCCGCTGCTTTTCGAAACCCCTGACGTATGCTCACGCGTATCAGATAAAAAAAGGAAGGTCCTACAATCAGTGTCAATATCAGGCCATACTGGAACCCTTCGAAAATCGGCATAGATAAGTTCGGTTTAGCTTATACTTCTATAGATTGCATGGCCGGCTTTACCCACTTCTCCGAGCAGTAGTGAAGAATCTTCCATACCAGCTGTCTCAGTCTACCGAGATGGCCGTGAATGACGACGTGGTATTCAAAATAAGGTAATCCGCCGCGTTGTTTTTTGAACTTTGCCGCCCCACTGCTCATGTTCAGAATATAGTTATTATCTATAGTCAACTGCATCAGCTGATGATTCATCAGCCGATATAATCCCATAGACTTTGGGGAATTCAGATCATAACCGATAAAAGGAGTCGTGACAATACGGTTGCGGCATGCCACCGCCTGCACCGCCCTAACCTGTCCATCGTTTTCGTCCATAAGTAGATAATATTCCAAAAGCCCACTCTGAAGGGCGATGTCCAGAAAAGCTTCCGTATAATGAGGATTAAGAGCCGAATATTTTTTAAGATATAAAGAACGGTACTGCTCTATGGCGGTTTTCCTTTCTTCTTCCGAAAAAGTGGCCGCTTTCTTCCAAACGAGACCCATCGTTTTTTCACTGAGCTTTTTGTCCATGACGTAGGGGCGCTTCTTCTTGTACTTCCCCGTAGCCGGGTCCATCATATACAGTTGCCGGCAGACGAGGGCCGTCCCACCCTCTTGCTGGAGTTGTTCCAGAAGCAGAGCGTCGCTGAGAGCATTGACCGACCTGAAAATGATAGCTTTAGAAGGAAAATGCTCTTTTAATTTTTTAATCAATAAAGGAATACGAAATTCCTTGGTACAAGGGTAAAGGTTCGTGGAAATAAGGTAATTATTGACAAAGATGACATTTTCCATACCCATAATGGCGCCTAACCATCGGCCGATAGGAAGGATGAACCTGGCTAATCTTTTTTGATTTTTATTGTACTTATCATTTTTCAGCACTTCTTCTTGGGTATAATCGAAATACTGAGACAGCATAGAGGCTAAATAAGTGTATTTTTCAGTACTTCTTTTTCCCTCCGTATAAGGTAATATATGTTTGCCTATCTGTAGTAAACCCCAAGGGTGGTTCGTATTCTCTATGAAATACCGAGTACCTCTTTTTTGTAATGCTTCAAAGTAAATCCTAATTTGTTCTCCATTATAAACAGTATCCCACTGGATAAGGTTAATTTTATCGCTAGGGTAGACATGTATATGTTCGGTCATTGTTTAAAATTATGCGAAAAGAGGGAACATAGAAAAAGGAATCCGTACTTTGCGGAAAATAGTAATAATTTGATGACAAACAATTAACCTCGCATAACGCGCGAAGCACTACTTTTTCGACTTATTTTAAAATTTAGAAGGCGATAGCTTATTATGAAAAGTAAAATCAACGAGCTCAAGGATAAGCTTTTTTCAAATATCCATTCCAATAACCTAATCTACAATACTTGCTGGGAAGATCCTAGGACAGACCGTAAGATGATGAAACTGGATGCGGACAGTAAAGTGGTCATGATTACCAGTGCCGGTTGTAATGCGCTGGATTATGTACTGGATAAACCTAATGAAATCAACTGCATTGATTTGAATTTTCGTCAAAACTCGCTGTTGGAGCTGAAAAAAGCGACTATACTTCATGGCGATTTTGAAAAACACTTTGACATGTTCGGCCGGGGTTGTCTCGCTCATGTCGATGAACATTACCGACAGTACCTTAGAGACGTACTTCCTGAATATACCTACCCGTTCTGGGATAAAAAGATAAAGTGTTTTGAAACTGCAAAGCGCGGTAGTTTTTATTTTCATGGCACCTCCGGAAACTTTGCCTGGATATTCAAAAAATACTTTGACACTAAAAAGAAGACCAAAGCACTCATAATGGACCTTTTTGATTGTGCCTCTTTAGAAGAACAAAGAGAAGTCTATGAGAAGTTGGAACCTAAGCTGCTCAACAAGCTGGTAGTATGGATGATGAACCTTCATATCACGACAACGATGCTGGGCGTGCCGCGCCCACAAAGGGACCTTATTGTCGAAAAGTATCCAGAAGGCATGTCAGGTTATCTAAGAGATAACCTCAGACATATTTTTACGGAATTGCCCATTCAGGATAACTATTTTTGGCACTTGTACATAAAAGGGAATTACACGGAGAGGAACTGTCCCGAATACTTGAGAGAAGAGAACTTTGGCCCACTTCAAGGAATGATGGACCGTGTAAAACTCAACACGACTTCCATAAGTCAATTTCTGAAGGATAATCCAGGAGAGTACACACATTACGTACTATTGGACCATCAGGACTGGCTGGCATTTTACCAACCGGAAGCACTGGAGGAAGAATGGCGATTGATTTTGGAAAATAGTAAGCCCGGTACAAAAATACTCCTACGGTCCGCTGCACTCGAAGTGGACTTTTTTCCTGAATTTGTAAAGCAAAGAGTGAAATTTTCTCCTTCGGAGGCAGCCGAGTCTCAACAAAATGATAGAGTAGGGACTTACGGGAGTACCTATTTTGGAGAAGTCCTTACATAGATTTTTCGAATACATCAAAAAGCAAAAGCTTATAAAATCTTTACGATTGTATCCCTGGTAGCCATCGACTAGCGTGTTTTCTCGGATTCAGATCGTGTCAGTTACGTTGGATTCGAGAAAACGCCTTTGGTCACTGATGACCTAAACGGAGAGTTTGTACAGATTTAGGGTTTAACCCAAATTGATCAATAGGATTTCGTGATGAGCGTATAAAGTGCAATAAAATCAGCGGTTTAGGTGAGGAGGCTTTTGTATCACTAAGGTGACGAGCCTGCGGAGCGTAAAACCGCTGATCTTGAGGCCATTTATGCTCGTAATAGGAAGGCTATCGATCAATTTGGGGGTAAGTGTCGAATAAGATTTGCCAACGTAGAGTGGGACGAAATGAATAAAAACATAGGCGAAATTTGAGCGCTATATTTGTACAAATCAATCTTACGGGTATGTGATCAATGAGAATCGCTTTATGAACTCCGATGAAAGACAAATGCACTAGTGAACTAAATGTACGATTCGGGTTAAAAATCAGTTTCTTGGGTAAGAAGTATTAAATCGGTATGGAAACGCTGACCATAGTAAATTCATAATTTCTGGAACTGATCTCGATTTTACCTGCTATCTTGTCAATTGCCATTTTGACAAGATACAGCCCCAGACCACTTCCGGAAGATTGATCAGAAGCACGGAAGAACATATTATATAATTTGTCACGATGGTCTTCGGGGATACCTATACCATTATCATAAACATTGATATGATAAAAATCCCCTTGGACAAAGGTTTCTATATGGATACAATGCTCATTGTCTTGATGCTGTTTACGGAAAATAAGAGCGTTTTCCATAAGATTCTCCAATACGATTTTTATGAGATACTCATCTGTGGACAATACAAGGTCAGTATCAATAGCAAATAGGTATTTGATGGACTGACCGCTTTCCAGAAACTTTATATTTTCACGAATGCCACTAATGATAGTAGGTAAGTCGATTTCTTCTTTGAAAACATCCCTGTGGTATATCTCATGTACCTGGGCCAATTTAGCGAGTAATCGTCGCATATCTTTGGAAGCAGATTCGATCAGATCAAAGTACCTTGAATTGATCTCAGAGGGAGACTCAAGTTTTGCTAGTGCCGTAAGTCCAATAATGCGGCTAATAGGGCTTTTTAAGTCATGAGAAGCTCGGTAGACGAAAGTATCCAACTCTTTATTGGTCTTACGGAGCTGCGCCAGGGTGGCCTTGATTTTGGACGTCCTTTTTTCTACTTCAATCTCTAGCACCGCATTCATGCCCTTTAGTTTTTGATTGATGTCCAATATTTCCTCCTTGGAGTTTTCGAGCGCAATATTCTTGAACTGGATATCATCTCTTTGTTTGACGATTTCTCTGTTCTGTAGGATAAGAAGGTTATGTTGCTTTTCGATTTCCTTCTTTTGTGTCATAACCTCATAGGTTCGGTCGGCAACAATAAGTTTTAATTTTCTACGCTGGAGTCGCATACGGTAGGAATAAGTGAGGGCTGCAATCCATATCAGAAACAAAAATAAAAAAGCAAAAACCCCATAAGCCCAATAAGTCCTGTACCAAGGAGGGAATATCCTAAAGGTATAAGCTGCTATTCTACCCTCTACCTCATATAGATTTTTGGACTTGACCATGAAAGTATACGTCCCAGGAGGGAGGTTACTGTATTCTTTTCTGGATTCAAAACTCCAAGAAGACCAATTTTCATCATTGTTCTTTAAGTAATAACTGTACATTGTCTTCTCGGGTACCTCATACCAAGCAGCTGCATAATTGAAAACAATGTCGTTATCATCATAATTAAGTTGAGGCCTATAGTACTTCGGTTGCTTTATGGAATCGGACACAAGACCGGAATCCAAGTCGAGTAGAGGGTATGAACCATGAAAAATAATGGAATCCTTTAAAGAAACCTTGCGAATCAAAGTATTGAAAGGAATGCGATAATCTTTCTGTACACTCTCATCATAACGAAACAAGCCATTGGAACCGGATATCCAGACGATTCCATTGCCTTCAGTGTAGATATTGAGTACTTCCATATCGGGAAGTCTCTTGAAAGGTATATACTCCCTAACGAAAGTATCGTTTTCTTTGCGAACAAGTTTTTCTAAATGTTCTTTGTTATTGTCGATGACCGATATGAAATAGTTGCCTTCATTATCTTTCGCAATCCGGTCTATCTTGATTCTAGGGGAGAATAGCCGAGAATCGGGGACGAACTGTGGGGTTTTGCTGGCTTGGTTCAAGCGATAGAACCCTTTGCCCGTTGTAAAGAGCAAGGTACCACTGTCCTCAATGATATTGATTTCATTGACATCAGGTAGGCCATGCTCCATACCATACTTCTCCAGTTGAGGGGTATCACTAAAAGGGTCGGTAATTTTGTAGATACCATCGAATTTGATACTGACCCAAAGGTTTCCCATGTTATCCTCCAGTATAGATTGATAGGTTTTGGGACCGGACATGCCTTCGATGATTTTTTCCTCGAATTTTCCGCTTTTTAATCTGATGATGCTCAGTCCTTTCGTATGACCAACTAAAAAACTATTGTCCGCGGCTCTTAACGGGATGATTTTATTGGCTAGTGACTCAATGACAATAGACGCTTGGAGACCAACAACCTTATAAAGCCCCTCTTCTGAACCGACAAGTAGAACTTCTTTGCCTTTTTCCTGAACCTTATTCAAAGACCATACTTTTCGATGTATGCCTTCGATCTTCCTGAACTTACCTTTTTCTAATACATGAAGTCCTTTGGTATGGCCTATATATACTTTGCCCTCATACTTAATGACTTGCCAGATGGAGCCAATCTCTACACTTTCTTTCCAGTGCTGCCATGGGGAAATTAAATCGATTCTGGAAACCCCTGTATGCATACTGGACCAAAGACCGTCTTGACTGTCCATATATAGGTCACGTATAAACTCACTTTGTAAGTGATTTGATTTGTTGATGATTCTTAAGGTATTCAATGCCGAATCAGTCATCGTAATACCGTTTTTGGTCGAACCCAAAAGGTAGCCGCTATTATTGTACTTGATACCGTGGTAATAGTGCGTTTTGCTCAGTCCTGTCAACTCGTTGTCAATGACCTCTACTGAACCATCTTTTTTATGGTATTTATAAAACCTCCCATCCATAGTACCTATCAAAAGAGCGGCGCTGCCCAATTGATCCATGAAAAAAATATTTTTGTCCTTGAAATAACCTCCTCCCTTAACGGGTTTTGTAACTCCATCGTTCAAAATGACCAGTCCTACATTGTCTTGTGTAAGGTAAAGACTGTTATTGATGTTGAAAAAGGAAAGGTGCTTGAACCTGTTTTCACCGGAAGGGGTGACGCTGATTTTATTTTCTTTAAAAGTAACAATCGATTTAAAGCTGAAGAAAAATACCTCATCACCTTTTACTAAAATCCTGAAAATAGTAGAGAAGTCTTTACCGAATACTAAGTTACCCTTAAGGGATACAAATTGTAGTTTTCCGGCACTGTCTGCTTTCAAATACCCAAAATCATCTGTAGTACCTAGGAAGAGCCTCCCAGTATAACTTTTCCCCATCGATACTGCGGAAGTATTGTTGGGGGCAGGAATCAATGACCAATTTTTGCTGTCGAACTCTAATACACCGTTGTAATTGACTACATACAGTACTCCGCGATTATCCTGAATAGTACCCCAGTTGGAAATAGAGGCATGATACTCGCTGCGGTCATAGTTCCGTATGAATAAATCCCCTGTTTCCTGAGCGTAAAGAAAAGAAGATAAGAGAAAGCTGAATAAAAAAAAAATACTGATTTTTACCATTCAGTAATAGATAATCCTAAATTGAGAATGGCAAAAATAAGTATTTTAATACTTTTCATTATCAACTACCCTTCGGAATCCGAAGGATAATTATTCAATTGGTGTTAGATGGTGATTAGTGACGCTTTATCTCTTTTAAACGGTCTAAGGGGTATTTTTCAGGAAAAGTTTCGTACCATTTGATCAAAGTTTCAGAACCTAAATGGTCATAAATGAAATCACATTGATTGTCCAATTGTTCTGCGTAGGTATCTAATGTTTTTTGAGAGTTCTCCTTCATGGCTTTTTTGAAAGCCTCTTTCTGGTTGGATGGAGTAGGGATGTGGTGTATTATTTTGTTGAATTTTTCAGAACAGTAGCGGTAATAATGACTGGTGTGTAATATAAAATTATGCCACATCTCATCGATTATCATTAGAGGACTGTCAATGAACAAAGGCTTGCCGTCATTGATTTCACTTTTCTTAGAAGCAAGCCACAACCATTTTTTAGTTTCCGTAAAAATATCTTCTGCTTCTTGCTTCGAAACTTGATACCTTTCGATAAAACCAGATATAATTACATCTTCATTCTCATAGTCTAAAGCCTCAGTTAGAGAACACATTTTTGCATTATTTTTTGATAAAAACTATTTTTATTACAGGTGATTATTTAGAATCAGTCTGCATAAACAGACTGATTCTGAATTTGTTATTGTTAAAATGTATTGCAAACAGCAATACAGGCATTGCCATTCTTATTGTTTTTAACTGATTTTTTTACAATTTTATCAATTATTTTGCTTTTTGATTGATTTAAAGATTGATTTTCTTGTGCTGAAATTTTCATCTAAATAAAATGTTAGTTGTTGTTGAATGAATTCGCTGCAAATGTACTTCATTATTTTTATTAACAAAACTTACATATGTATTAATTATTACTTTAAGGCTATTTTTAATTGGAATGTAATCAAAATGACATTTTAGAGAAGGTGACTTATTGAGCATATTGTGAATAATCAGAATAATGTTTTGTTAATTTCTGTAATTGTGATATCCCTGTATTGAGTTTTTTGTTTTTGCCATTGAAAATATTTATTTCTCCTTTTTGATGGAAATAAATATTTAATCAATTTTTATATTGAAATAATCATAATTAAATTTGCTACTATTTTCAGTCTAAGTGATGATTTTGACGATGAACGAACATATAATTATGTGAAATGTATTTTTTTTTGATTGATCGTATGCCGGTTCAAGCTGAAATTCGACAGCTACTTTTTATAAATACCTTTATTTTGTACCACTTCACTGCCTAAAAACTAATTATATATCGTCTTTAAAAAAGTAATAGAGGGAGACGGTATGAGAGCAGAATTAAAGAGGATATTCAGGAAATTAGGATCAAACGCAAATATATAACAGTGGCTCTGATGGAATTTGCCCTAAACCCAAAATGATCAATAGAGAACCTATTCCGCGCATAAATAGCTTCATATCAGAAGCTTTGCCCACCGGTCTTCATTCACCATAGCGGTGCTATGCCGAACGAATCCAAGTGGCTGATATTTTGCTATTTATACGCTCATCACGATTTCTATCGATCAATTTGCCCTAAAATTAAAGAGGCTCACGAAAATTTCAGATGCACACAAAGTTTGGGGTTAAACATCACGTAATCATTTGTTTTTAATCAAGACTGGACTAGTCAAAATACACTTTGAATCCCTTAGCGAAGACACCAGCTTGTCACATGGGCCTTGAGGCAGTACTATCTGTGGAGTTTCAAAGCAGGGTAGGGTAACTATAGGTTCGATGAATACCTTTGATATCAATGGATATGATGAATCAAAGTAAGCATCCGAGCAACTACACCTCTTGATTTTGCTGATATACGGGATAATAGCTCTTCTAATCTGTGTATTCTTTGGCCAGGTATCTTTTGAAGAGGATCAGCGAGCTATTTCCTGGGGTTTGCACCGTGCATCTTGCAGGTCCCGAAGAAGGAGTACATCATTACCGCGTCCTGTGCCGCTTTGTGGGAGCCGCAGAGCAGGTAGTTCTTCCTGCCAGTGGCCTGATGGAGTTCTCTATCAGGTTGTTGTCCGGCACTATCTTCCCGTTCAGGAAGATGCCGTTTAAAATAGCCCCTAAACCTTACATATATAGTAATACCATTTTCCTCATTGGTAAAACAGGAAAAATAAAGAGCGAAAAACTGAAAAGTCCTACCTAAGCCAAAGTTCGGTCCCAATCTTTCCATACTGGTTCGTAACCCTGTGCTTTGATCATAGTGGCAATCTCTTGAGGGCTTCTTTCATCCGATATCTCGAACTGTTCAAGGGACTGAGGGTCCACAGAGTATCCACCCGGATTGGTTTTTGACCCAGCACTGATAGAAGTGATTCCTAGTTTGATAATATGGTTCCTGAAGTTTTCCGTCTCCCGTGTAGAGATGGAAAGCTCCACCTCCTGATTGAATATTCTATAAGCACAGATCAACTGGACCAATTCCCGATCGGACATCTCCACTTTTGGTTCTAGTCCCCCCGAGAAAGGACGTAACCTCGGAAAGGAAATGGAGTACTTTGTTTTCCAATACACCTTTTCCAGATAATCGAGATGAAGTGCCGTAAAGAAACTGTCGGTACGCCAGTCTTCCAGCCCGAAAAGCGCACCAAGTCCTATTTTATGGATACCTGCTCTTCCAAGTCTGTCCGGAGTGGCCAACCGGTAGTCAAAATTGGCCTTCTTACCCTTTGGGTGATGTGTTTTGTACTCGTCTTTATGATAGGTTTCTTGGTATACCAATACGGTATTTAGCCCAAGCGAAATCAAAGCCTCGTATTCTGTCTGGTCAAGGGGCTGCACCTCTATAGCAATATGGGAGAAGTAGGGGCGTAATAGGGCCATGGCCTTTTCAAAGTAAGGTACCCCTACACTGGTATTTGCCTCACCGGTTACCAATAAAATGTGGTCATATCCCATCGATTTGATGCTTTCGGCTTCTCTGATGATTTCCTTGTCGGTCAAAGTACGTCGATGTATTTTATTGTCGAGACTGAATCCGCAATAAGTACAGATATTCTGACATTCATTGGAAAGGTACATAGGCACATACATCTGTAGGGTCTTACCGAATCTTTCCTGAGTGAGCCGATGGCTCAGCTGAGCCATCGGCTCAAGATAAGCCATAGCCGAAGGTGATATTAAAGCTTTGAAATCTTCCAGATTACGCTGCGTTTTTGCTAGTGCCGTTTCTACATCGCTGGAAGATTTGTTATAGATACTCTCTTTTACTTCATCCCAAGAGTAACTTTCGAAAAGTGTCTTAAAATCCATAATTATCGTAGGTCGGGTTAATATGCTACCTTACTTAAAAGCAATTCAGGTCATGGGTGAAACGTATAGTTATGAAGTCTGTCTTACCCCAAGAGGTCCGATTACTATACATAAAGTAAGTGTTGTGTATAGTATAGTATGCATGCCCCATTATTCATTAGTTAAGAATGTGGTCATCGGACTACTGGCGGTAGCATTATCTTTCACTGCTCCCAATCTTGCTTCATAGGCAGTTCTTCCCGCTTCTACCCCCATTTTGAAGGCCTTGGCCATCATCACGGGCTGTTGAGAGACTGCAATAGCTGTATTGACCAGTACAGCATCAGCGCCTATCTCCATTGCTTTCGCAGCATCGGACGGACTACCGATACCTGCATCTACAACCACGGGGACTTGACTTTGCTCTATGATTATCTCCAAAAAGTTTAAGGTTTTCAGTCCTTTATTGCTACCGATAGGAGAGCCCAAGGGCATGACCGCTGCTACGCCAACTTCTTCTAAACGTTTGCATAGTACCGGGTCCGCATGCACATAAGGAAGCACGACAAAACCTAGTTTGACCAGCTCCTCAGCAGCTGTTAGACTTTCGATGGGGTCGGGCAGTAAATATTTGGGGTCGGGATGGATTTCGAGCTTTAACCAATGGGTTTCCAGTGCCTCTCTGGCCAGTTGTGCAGCAAAAACAGCCTCTTTAGCAGTTCGGGCACCGGAAGTATTGGGTAATAGACTGAATTGCGGATGATCGAGATGTTGTAAAAGGTCATCATTTTCATTTCTTACATCAACACGCCTCAGTGCCACAGTAACGAGTTCGGAGCCGGAAGCAACAAGTGCCTCCTCCATGAGGTCTGGAGAGTTGAATTTACCTGTTCCGGTAAATAGCCTTGAGTCAAAGCTTTTGTCTGCTATTTGCAATGGCTTGTTCATAAATCGGTATTTTCTTTAAGGACCAGTTGTTGTACCATTCTATTGAAAGTGGCCACGGTCTCTTTTTGATAAGTATTATTAGTTAGCATACTGGATACAGCGATACCGTGTATGCCCGTAGTGAAAAGTGAAATCAGATCTTTCATCTTGATACCGCCTATAGCGATTATAGGTACGGTGATACCCGCAGATGCGCATTGCTTTAAAATGCGTGTATACCCCTCAATACCAAGTATAGGACTAAGGTCTTTTTTTGTGGAGGTATACCTAAAAGGGCCTAAGCCTATATAGTCTACTTGTTGTTCTGCCAAATAGCGCACATCCCCAAAAGTATTGGCAGTGCCTCCTATGATGGCGGCTTTTCCCAAAATACCTCTAGCCTCGATAGGAGGCATGTCCGTTTTGCCCAAGTGTACACCGGCGCCCACCATTTTTGCTATTTTGACATTGTCATTGATGATCAGCTGAGCTGTATGTCGATGACAGATGTCCATCGATTTTTTGGCTTGCGCCAAGAGTGTATCATCAGAAACATTTTTCATTCTCAATTGCACCCACTGACACCCGGCCTTACAGGCAGCGGCGATAGCCTCGGAATGTTCAGCGTTCGGGACCTCTTGAGATATATATTGTAGTCTTGCTATCATGTGTATATCATATTTTGCAGCTATCGCTAACCTTTACTAGGAAAAGGAATGAAACCCAAGTGCCCCTCTATTACTATCCAAAAGTCGGAATGTATATTCCTTTGCATTGCCACAAGCCTCTGGCAATGCCTTTCCAAGAGCAAGTTGAGCGGCTATAGCTGCAGAAAGTACACAACCTGACCCGTGTTTTGGTGTATCCAGGTTTCTCTTGGCAGTAAACAGCTCCTTCCTGCCATTGACATAAAGTAGGTCTTCGCCTTTTCGTTTTGGGTCGGGGCAATGACCTCCTTTTAAAAGTACCGCCGTATGTTTGCCGAGTCGTTCTAAAGCTATATCTATATTTTCACTAGGGTATAGATATTGTAACTCTGACCAGTTCGGAGTAATGAGGTCAATATGCTCGGCCAATCTTTCCAGAAGCATCACGTTCACTTCTTTATGAAAGGTAAATCCGGCACTTGCCCTGAGGACAGGGTCCAATACTATAGGAGTTTTCGGTAATTCCCTTTTCAGGTAGGAGACCAGATCATCCAAAAAGGAAAATGACTCAAGAATCCCTATTTTCACCGCTTTTATATCAAACTTCTTTAATAGTATTTCGAGTTGTTTCCATATACTTGAAGTATCAATCCAGTCCAAACCTTCAAAATCTTCATCATTTTGGTAAGTAATGGCTGTACAAACACTTAATCCATAGCATTGCTGTGCTTCAAAGGTTTTAATATCGGCCAAAAGCCCCGCACCTGCACTAGGGTCGTGACCGGCAATACTCAATACATAAGGTCTGGGTTCTTGCATATTTCCCTAATTACTTTAAAACGCTTCACAGCAAGTGCAGGAGTACCCCACAAATGTCCTAAAAGTGCAGCACCATCAAAACCCCTAGCGCTAAGCATACCGATATTATCAGCAGAAATACCACCAAGACCGATAACATTTGTGGTCAGTCCTACTTTTATGGAATGGATATCCCATTGGAAGGAGGGCCGATGACCAACTTTGGAAATACTTTCGAATACAGGCGCTGCCAGCACGTAATCAAAGGCGGCATCGCTCGACACCAAAGTTTCCATCGTATGTACCGAACGACTGACTCTAAAGCCTTGACTTTTCCAATTTCCTACACTTTCTTCTAAAAGTGGAACGGTTTCAAATGACTGGCATATACTCTCAGTAAGATGTATACCTCCAAGCCTCATTTTCACGGCTAGATCATGATGGCTGTGCAAACAGACCCTGTTTCGGAAGAAATCAGGTATAGCTTGGAGATACTGACATAGTTTCCTACTGCTCCATTCGGGTTTGCGTACGTGTAGGAACTGGAGCCCATGTACGAATAACGCATGGAGAATATCTAGCTCATCCGTTACGTCATGGGGAGCGGTAACTACCATAAGCTCCATGGAGCTACAGATAGAGTTCCTTACCCTTATCCGAAAACTCTTTTGCTTTTTCTTCCATGCCAGCTTGTAAAGCCTCATCGGTATTCAGGCCCTCTTTTTCTGCAAAGTCCCTTACCTCCTGCGTAATCTTCATAGAGCAGAAATTAGGCCCGCACAT
Source organism: uncultured Cyclobacteriaceae bacterium (assembly GCA_947492745.1). Lineage (GTDB taxonomy): Bacteria > Bacteroidota > Bacteroidia > Cytophagales > Cyclobacteriaceae > Aurantiphycus > Aurantiphycus algarum. Next base: position 56,695 of record CANLOE010000006.1, read on the forward strand.
GGAGCAGAAATGAGCTACTTTCGCCCCGTCCGCCGGTAATGTCTCATCGTGAAACTCTTTGGCAGTATCCGGGTCGAGTGCCAAGTTGAACTGGTCTTCCCAGCGAAACTCAAAGCGTGCTTTGCTCAGTGCATTGTCACGGTATTGCGCACCAGGGTGCCCTTTGGCCAGATCAGCAGCATGAGCTGCGATTTTATAGGTAATGACTCCATCCTTTACATCCTTTTTATTGGGTAATCCAAGATGTTCCTTTGGGGTCACATAGCAAAGCATCGCAGTACCGAACCAGCCAATCATCGCAGCACCTATCCCGGAAGTAATATGGTCATACCCAGGAGCAATATCAGTAGTCAATGGACCTAAAGTATAAAATGGAGCTTCATGACATTCTTTCAATTGCTTATCCATATTTTCTTTGATCATATGCATAGGGACATGGCCAGGCCCCTCAATAATGGTCTGTACATCATGCTTCCAGGCAATTTTGGTCAGTTCGCCAAGTGTCTCCAGCTCAGCAAATTGTGCGGCATCATTAGCATCGGCCAAACTACCTGGGCGTAATCCATCACCTAAGGAGAAAGAAACGTCATAGGCCTTCATGATTTCGCAGATGTCCTCAAAATGAGTGTAAAGAAAATTTTCCTTATGATGAGCAAGGCACCACTTGGCCATGATTGATCCTCCTCTGGATACAATGCCCGTAACCCTTTTGGCAGTCATGGGAACATAGCGCAATAATACTCCCGCATGGATGGTGAAATAGTCGACCCCCTGTTCGGCCTGCTCTATAAGGGTATCCCTGAACAGCTCCCATGTCAAATCTTCGGCTTTACCGTTTACTTTTTCCAAAGCTTGATAAATAGGTACCGTACCGATAGGAACGGGAGAATTCCGGATAATCCATTCTCTTGTTTCATGAATATTCTTTCCTGTGGAAAGGTCCATTATCGTATCGGCACCCCAGCGACAGGCCCATACAGCTTTTTCCACTTCTTCTTCTATGCTGGAAGTTACGGCCGAGTTTCCAATGTTGGCGTTGATTTTCACTAGAAAATTACGACCTATAATCATAGGTTCGATTTCCGGGTGGTTGATGTTGGAAGGGATGACGGCTCTTCCAGAGGCAACTTCAGAACGGACAAACTCAGGTGTTATCTTCCCAACTGGAGTATTTGCACCGAAACTATTACCTTTATGCTGCCCCATACTATCCGCTACCTCATCGATTCTTTGATTCTCTCGGATAGCAATATACTCCATCTCAGGTGTGATAATGCCTTTTTTTGCATAATGTAGCTGTGTCACGTTATTTCCCGCGATTGCTTTTAAGGGTTGTTCCAAATGAGCAAATCTAAGGTGGTCCAGTGCTGCGTCATTCAATCTTTCTTGGCCATAAGAAGAGCTGATGCCTGATAGTCTTTCAGTATCGTTTCTATCAACAATCCAAGACTCCCTAAGCTTTTCCAACCCTTTTCTAACATCAATGACGACGTTGGGGTCTGTATACGGACCACTGGTATCATAGACCGTTACAGCCGCATTTGGTTCTGACTTACCTGTCATGTGATGCTTGGTATCGGTAAGGCTGATTTCGCGCATGGCTACCTTGATATCATGTAATTCTCCTTTTACATATACTTTATTGGATGCCGGAAAAGGTTCTCTACTGATAACATCAGCACTTGGTATTTTATCTTTTTTCATAGATTCTATAATTTGTCAGTGATACGTTGAAGTAATAATGATGATACACCGCATAGTAAAGCAATTGGCTTGATAGAGCCCCAATAGATAAATAAATCTTTGAGGAACAATACTCACTTTTCATTAAACAATCGTAATAGGCTGATTCCTGCTGTCGAAAAAACAGAAAAAGATTTTTAGACGGACATGCAACCTTATGTTTTGTGAAATTAGCCTCCTTGTGTGGCTTGAATGATCATAACCTTATCATTTTCCTTAATTGAAAAAGCAGACCATTCACTCTTGGACACAATAGTATCATTGACAGCGATAGCTATGCCCTTTGGTCTGAACAAATGCAATGACTCTAAGAGGGGCAACAATTTATTATCTTCTGTAAAATAGGACTTATTGTTAATGAAAATCTCCATAAATGGTATTATAGATACACAGGAGCTTTAAGGCGTGAAATACGTTGTGCAGATGAGAACACTAAACTTTTTCCTTTCGGCAGCATTAACTGCATCAGGTTCAAAGGGTATAATCTCAGCCTTCAATATAGGCACCCCTAAAGCATTATTTAAATTTAGCCAAGAACAGTTGAAACAACAAGTCAAATACTGGATTATTGTTTTTGTTGCGTTCCCGAATAATGGTCATCGAGCTCACCGTCACCATCCCAGTCCAGAGTAGCAGAGAAAATAACTCTGTCGCCATCAATTTCGGTAAAGTACATTGTACTTACTCCATCTTCTATCATTTCTAGGGAATCACCACCACTTACGGACCATTTCCCTACTTTCTCCATTAACAGAGTATCTGCTAGAGACCAGTAAGCAGATCGATAAACACCATTATCTTGAAAAGTAGTACGAATAGGCTGTATTTTTAGCGTATTTTCCCAGTCGCCTTCAGCTACAACCACTATAGTATCTCCCGTACCCTGATTGAAAGATTTGATATTGACTTCCATGGACAGATTTCTCCACTCACCCAATAATACTGAGCTTAGAGTTTGTTCTTCACTGATTGATGTATTCTCCGGGTTTTCGTTTTTTTTTGAAGTACATTGAGTGCCGGCAATAATTAAAACCAATAGAACAATAGTGCGGTTTTTCATAAGTATAGCGGAGAGATTACTATTTTATGACTAAATTTACGTTTTGTAATATTAAACAATATCAAACGGATATTTGCTATTGTTTCAGAATTTATCCTAATGCGATTTATATATCTTATTCTAGAATTGAAAATCCAACCGTTATACGTAATGCTAAACTGGGGAATACTTCCGGGCTTTATTTACAAGAAAAAGGGGTGGTGGATTTCTGTATAAAAGTAGGAGATTGGAGAAATACCATATGTTGATACCTGAAATTTTATTTACAATAATGAACGATAAATTTGAAGCTGAAGATAGGGCAGCTCAAATTTCCCTAATAATCAAAAAGTTGTGTACAAGTATAATTGATTTTCGTAAAAATCGTTTTCATAGTCTGGATGCCTAAGGAAAATCGATTATACAGTGATAAAGACATGGTTCATATGTTGATCAGCGATGATAAACATGGGCTAGAACTACTTTTTAAACAGTATTATCAAGCATTGTACCGTAGTAGCTATTCAATTTTGGTAAGGACCGATTTAGCGGAGGACGTGGTTCAGGACGTCTTTTTTAAATTATGGAAGTTACGGTTCACTTTGAATAGTGACATCGCCATTAAGCCTTACCTTTACAAAGCCGTTAAGAACAGCGCTATAAATGCTCTTGAAAAAGAGAAAAGAAGAAAAACCACTAATGAACTGCCCGAACATATATCCGTAGAAAACACAGATGATGATAGTTATGAAAAAGAAGAAGTATTAAAGGATAAAATCGATGGGGCCATATCACAACTTCCTGAAAAATGCAGGCTCGTTTTCACATTAAGTAGATATGAGGGCATGTCATATCAGGAGATAGCCGATTATCTTGATGTCTCTGTAAAAACGGTGGAAAACCAGATAGGTACCGCCTTGAAAAAGCTCCGAACAACTTTAGTGATGTACCTTAAAAGTGGGCTTATTATAATATTATTGATTATTGGTTAAACTTGATCTGATGAGCATTGTACCTTTGTTTTTTTATATATGGGGATAGGGGAGGCTGAGATTATCATTGTCCTATAGAGTAAAAGGATTAATCGTTATGGAAGACCAGAAGATTTGGGACATAATTGTAAAGTCGTTAGAGCAGGGAACCTCTATAAAAGAGCGGGAATTGCTAAGCGATTGGGTAGAGGAGAGTTCTGAGCATCGTGATATTTTAAATGAAGTAAGTAGGGTATGGGAGTTGAGTGGACGTAAGCCTTTAGATTTTTCTGATACCAATGAAGCTTGGTCAAAGTTGGACAATCGTATTTTGGAAGATACCTCTTTAGAAAAAAACAAAGATAAAAAGAGCCAATTATTTCAACAAAAGAACGTTACAAGGATACCTATCTGGATGAAAGTAGCTGCGGCTTCCTGTTTGTTGTTGATAGTTGCGTTCTTGTTTTTAATTGATTGGAGTAAAGATGGAGATATCGGCACATCGGATAGCCATATCCTAAGTATGGATAGTGGAAATATCCCTGAAATCGAGAACCCTTCGGAGACATCAGAAACCTTAGAAACATTAAAAGTTATCACAACTTTGAAATCTGAGAATAAAGCTGCCGACCTATATTACTTACCCGACAGTACTAAGGTCTGGCTGGAACAGCAAGCAGAGCTATCATACGATGAGGATTTCAGCAAGGAAAATAGGACAGTGAATCTCAAAGGAGAAGCATTTTTTGAAGTGAAAAGAGATGCTAACTCCGAATTCATTATTAACACAAACCTGACGGAAACTAAGGTCTTGGGGACTTCATTTAATTTGAAAGGTAGTACCAATGGCAATGTAGAGTTGAAAGTAATGACAGGTAAGGTACTCTTCAGTTCGAAAAGAAAAGAAGGTGAAAGATTGATTTTACAAAAAGGAGATAGAGGACTTTATAATTATAAGTCTGGAAAACTGGTAAAGAAAGCATACGGTAAATCAGGCCTTGTGGCTTGGAAAAAAAATAACCCTAAACACAGTTATGAAGTAGCACGTCCCGTGAAAAATTTGATTTTAAGTACTAAATGGGAGAAAAACTTCATTAATCAATCAATCCTGCAAGGCGAAATAACCAACAATGCAACCTTTGCGACGTATAAAGATATAAAACTGAAATATACAGTTGAAAATTACAAAGGAGTAAAAAAGGAACCACACTATTTTAAAGTTTTCGATAGCGTAGGGCCAAACAAAACGATTGTTTTCAAATATAAATTACTAGATATATTTACCAAAACAGATAATATCAAAGTAGAAATAGTTGGTGCGAAACGGTAGATAGAGAAACCAATATCTAGAGTAGTAAACAAAACCAATAACAGATGTTTAATAGGAAAATGGAGAAAAGTACAAAAGAAGAAGCACATGGTTCAAATAATATAATAGGAAAAGGGACAATAATCGAGGGGACAATGCAGACATCCGGTAACTTAAGGGTGGAGGGAAAGATAATAGGTGATGTTAGGAGTAAGTCTAAAATTGTTGTTGGTAAATCGGCATATATTGATGGAAATATACTATCCGATAACGTAGAAATATCAGGAGAGGTAAAAGGTGTATTAAGGGTTTCAGGAGTATTGACATTGAAAAGTACAGCTATTGTCCATGGTGATATTCACGCTAAAGAACTGGTTATCGAACCAGGCGCTAAATTCGAAGGCCAATGCAAAATGGATAATAACATAAAGGAATTAGGAGTGAAATCCTCTTTTTCCAGTAAAGACAAAATGAAGGATACACGCAATGTGATGAATAGGGTAAGCGCTATTTGATTATTCTAGATGATATTTAGGAGTACTATTCTGCCTCGAATTCTTGCCCGTATAGCGTAGTTATGCTGCGTTTAGTTTGAAAAACACATCCATTTCACTGATTTGATGAAGTTTAAGCCTATGATAGGCTAATGCATAATTCGGGTTCAACCATAAACTTACAGGATAACTTTATGAAAATTATCGAATGCCCTAGGGATGCCATGCAAGGTATAACCGATTTTATACCTACTGAAAAGAAAGTTACCTATATCAATCAATTGTTAAAAGTGGGTTTTGATACAATAGACTTCGGCAGCTTCGTATCGCCGAGAGCCATCCCTCAGATGAGGGATACAGCCGAAGTGCTTGAACAGTTGGAGCTTAACCATACCAAAACGAAATTATTGGCTATTGTTGCAAATAAAAGAGGAGCGAAAGAAGCTTTACTTTACCAAGAAATCTCGTATCTTGGTTTTCCACTTTCTTTGTCAGAAACTTTTCAAAAAAGAAATACGAACCAGTCCATTCCAGAAGCATTAAGTATAGTCAACGAAATCCAAGAGCTTTGTGAAAGCAGTGAAAAAACCTTAATAGTATACCTATCAATGGGGTTTGGTAATCCCTATGGAGATACATATAATGCTGATGTCGTGGCAAAATTTATTGATATCCTGAATAGTTTGGGCATAAAAATAATAGCACTGTCGGATACCATTGGTATAGCCGAACCCAAGTCAATAGCTCATTTGTTTCAACTTCTTCATAGTACCTATACCACAATAGAGTTTGGTGCACATCTACATTCTAACCCTGATACAGCCATGGATAAGGTCTTGGCGGCCTATAGAGCAGGGTGCCGTCGATTTGACGGTGCTATCAGAGGATATGGAGGATGTCCTATGGCCAAAGATGAACTTATAGGTAATATTCCCACAGAGAGTATCGTTTCCTGTTTTGCGAAAGAAAGTATTAAATTGGGAATAGACGATAAAGAGCTTTCGAAAAGTATAGAAATGTCAAAAAATATTTTTCAGTGAGTTAAACGAAAAATATCATTATCCCCGTCTTAATGATTCCACTTAGACTATTGCTATGGTCGTATCCTAACTTTAGTGGTACGGAATAAAAGTGATATCAGATTTTAGATAGCCTATAAAATAGTATAAATGATTTTCTTGTATTCAAGAAAGTACAGAACGTTAAAAAATGTTTGGGGGACTATTTAGAAAGATATTATTCGGAAATTTGTTATATCTTATTTTGAGTAGGACCGAGTGTTAAGAAAATGTCCTTGAGAACATTATTGGCAAAGAGGCCAGCCTGCTGTGAGAGCAAGAAAGTATCAAACTTAATGTTAATAATTTGGCATTAAGTTTGATACTTTGAAAAGGTAACTAATTTTTTGAGATATGAAGCAGGTTTTAATAAAAACTATCTTACTTTTTTTATTCTCTGCTGTTGGAATAAAGTCGCAAGCACAATCCCAGACAGCAAAGCAATACGTAATTAATGGCATTCAGTTATTGGAAGAACAAAATTATATGGAAGCAATAGTTCATTTCAATAAAGCAATTGAGATTGACCCCAATAATGCTCAGGCATATTACATGAGGGGTAATGTGAAAGCGAATTTTGAAGATCAGCACGGTGCGATGAAAGACTACAACAAGTCTATTCAGATAAATGCTACTGTGGGAGAAGCATTTTTTTCCAGAGGAAATGTGAAGTTTGAATTGCAGGATTATTATGGTGCAATTTCCGACTACTCGCAAGCTATCAAGCTCAATGAAAATCATGTTGAAGCCTATTATCAAAGAGGTAAGGCAAAGCAGCGGCTAGAAGCTTATGAAGATGCTATCAACGACTGCACAAAAATTATTGATATCAATGCTTCCAGTATCGATGCATATTTCCTTAGAGGAAGTCTTAGGCTGGATTATGGACAAACCGAAAAAGGTTGTTTGGATTTGAGTAAAGCGGGAGAATTAGGAGATGTAAATGCCTATGAAATTATAAGAGAAAAATGCAATCAAAAGATATTAATGTCAAAAAAGTGATTTGTTTTCATATCTCTTCAAATTATGGAGTATCCTATAGAATAGAACTAAATAGACAAAATTTCGATAATAATAGGCCCGTAGATTAGAATGATTTAGACTTTTTGCTTGGTACTGAGAATTTTGGTTTTCGTATCCTGACGAAGGCTTCTTTCCATTGTATAACCGAGCTATGGAACTTAAAAAAGACAAAAGCAAGGTGTGCTAAAGGTGAAATTCGCAGGTAAAAGAAAAAGGGTAGTCTAATTAAGTCTAAATTTTTTCCCCGGTATAGCTTTTACAAGACCATCAAATTCAAGACTTAATAACACATTGGCTAGTTGACTAATGGGTAGTTCTGCTTGTTGACTCAAATCATCAATCATCATCTCAGGACCATAATCTTGCAAAAGATGAATTATTTTCTGTTCTTTTATGGAGTATTTGGACAAATCAAAAATGGATTGTTCTTTCTCTTGATTCGAAGGGGCATTCCATTGCATTATATAATCAATATCCTCAGGTTTATTGAGAAGATGAGCTTTATGCGACTTAATTAAGTTATTACAACCTTCTGAATTGGTTTTTCCGATACAGCCCGGTACAGCGAAAACATCTCTATAATAATCATTGGCAATCTCGGCAGTGATGAGCGCGCCACCTTTTTTAGCGGCTTCAACGACAATCACAGCATCAGAAAGACCCGCAATTATCCTGTTTCTTGCAGGAAATTTAGGAGCGTCCGGTTTGCTGAAAAATGTATTCTCGGTAACCAACCCCCCTTGTTCTAACATCTGCTGTGCTACTTGATGATGTATCGATGGGTAAATAGTACCCATACCTGAAGCCATTACACCCACAGTAGACAGTCCATGACGCAAAGCTGATTTGTGAGCCTGAATATCAATGCCATAAGCTAATCCGCTGATGATAAGTACATCATGAAGTTTAAGATAAGAAACAATATCGTCTGTTACATTTTTACCATATTCTGTCGCATTTCTAGTTCCGACAATAGAAACAATTTTTCTTTTTTCAAAATCAATATCACCTTTGCTGAACAGAACCGCAGGAGCATCAGGGATTTGTTTCAGCCTTTTCGGGTAGCTTGAATCTGTGTAGAACAGTATTTGAATACCTTCTCTTTCTGTTCTGAGCAGCTCTTTCTCAGCGAGATCAAAACTAGCTTTACTATGTATACGTCTCGCAAGTTCTACACCAATACCAGGTACTTTATGCAATCTGGCATTTCTACTTTCAAACACTCTTTTTGCTGAACCAAGGTAGGACATCAGATGTCGGATATTCCTTCCACCTATGCCTGGAGTAAGGTGAAGAGCTAATTGACATAGCTTTTCCTGCTCTATAGATAAGGTACTAATCATCAAATTTCAAATCTGTTGTCGTAAGTTTACCAAAAAATTTTTCACCATATTTAAAGAATCGATCATTTCCATTTTGTCTCTTACGGCTTTAGAATCATTCTTGAGCATTTCTTTAGCTCCCAACAGGGTAAATCCTTTCTCCTTAACAAGATGGTAAATTAATTTGACATTTTCAATATCTTCTCTTGTAAACTGCCGATTACCTTTTCTGTTTTTTTTTGGTTTTATAATATCAAATTCACCTTCCCAAAACCGAATTAATGATGTGGCAACATCAAACATATCAGCTACTTCTCCGATAGCGTAGTACTTTTTCTCTATAGCTTTTTCTTTATAGGGCATTGATTGTTCAGTTAATGTATCCAATATGTCCATTGTCTCCAATACGAATTTTTGATGCTGGGAAATCGTCATCAATCAAGGCCCGAAGTTTATCGATAACTCTTTTTTTGGGGTCTATTCTTGGGCCTCCGGGTTTATATTGGACGATAGGAGTAATCTCTCCGTACAAAAAAGCTCCTCCAGAATTGGTATAGACCTTAACTAATGGTGCTAGGCCATTGTCTCCACTGAGATTGAAACGAGAGTAAGTACAAAAATTGCCTAAACTATAGGCAATAAACCTATCCTTATAAACTTCCATAGCACGTGTTACATGAGGACCATGACCAAAGACTACATCTGCCCCCACATCGATAAGAGCATGTGAGAAATGATAAACATCACCTCTATTTTCACCATAGAAATATTCATTCTTTCTTGGCACATGTTGATACCTACTGCCTTCGGCCCCACCGTGGAAAGAAATAACAACAACGTCCACAAGAGAATCTAAATGCCTTACAATCGATTTCGCTTTTTCGATGTCATTGATACTCATTGTTCCTGTATTAGGTGAAAAGGCAGCAAAACCGTATTTCATCCCATTAGATATAAAAGTTGCGTAGGGTTTCGATAACAGCCCTGCATGTACAATACCAACACTATCTAAAGCTCTCATCGTATTTTTCCTGCCTTCATCACCAAAATCTCCTGCATGATTATTAGCGGTACTAAGAACATCAAAACCAGCTGAAACCAGATGGTCCACGTAGTTTTCAGGTGACCTAAACAAATAACAGATTTTTGGATTCTTACAATATTTTTGTTTCCCACCTTTATTTAACATCACCCCTTCAAGGTTACCGAAAGTAACATCTGAATCCCGTAAAATACTATCCACTTGATTGAATAGATATTCTTGGCCAGTAGGGGGTAAATGGGCAGTACTTGGAAAATTTGTACCCATCATGATATCCCCAACACCTATAATGGCTAAGGTATCTTTTAACAGACGATACGCAGAAATATCCACTGAGTCAATGGGGGCAAGAGGAACCGATACAGTACCTTTAATCGTGTCGGAAAGATCAGTATTTACGATTACATCTTGAGTTATTTTCGTGTTACTTGTATTCTGTTTTTTTTGAGAAACCTTACAAGATGATAAAGTAATCCCTAAACAAATAATTAAGACTAAAAGTCTATCAAATTGCATATTCTGATTTTTCCTTTTAACAAGTCGACAACAAAATTAACAGTATTATCATGGCATGGAAGTATTCTCGATTAATTTTTTTCACTTATTGATAAAGTGTTTATTACGAGATTGTTAAAGTGTTATTATGCAATGAGATATACAGGGTAAAAGGTAGGTTGGGAATCTCTAACAACTATCTCACCGATACTTATAAAATTTCTCGAATTCTCTAGGCTAATTAATATTGCAATAGCAAATCATCAGTAAAAAAGATATACTGTAAGCTCATTGGATTGAGTCTGTTTATATATTGGGGTTGTTGATTTTAGTGCATATCAAGTATTGTATCGTCGTTTTCCGACAGTTCTATCAATTTCTCATATTCATCATTACTTAGATCGCGATGGAAGAAATCAATAGGGTTTATGGGTGTATTGTTGACATGAATTTCATAATGGAGATGCGAAGCTCTTGATAAACCTGTATTCCCAACATAACCGATACAGTCGCCCCGTTTGACTTTTTGGCCTTTTTTTACATTGAATCTTGACATATGGGCATATACAGTAGTGTAGCCATAACCATGGTTCAAATACACCACATTTCCAAAAGAGCTGGAAAAACGCTTCTTTTCTACAACACCATCACCAGTAGCATAAATAGGAGTACCTTTCGAAGCAGTGAAATCAATGCCATAATGTGGTCTAGCTATTCCCAAAATAGGATGAAATCTGTTTTTTTTAAAACCACTTGCTATCCTTATCAGTTCTTTATTGTTAATAGGTTGAATAGCAGGACGGGCAGCCCACATTTTTTCTTTTTCTTTCTCAATAACCAATAATTCATCATAAGAATTTCGTTGAATCCCTAATTTGTGCGTTATTTTATCGAGACGCTTGTAAGTATTGATAATTAAGTCCTCTTCTATTAATTCTTCCGATTTTAGAGAACTATATCTTTCGGCACCACCTATACCAGCTTCACGAGCAGTTGTAGGGACGGGGTCAGTATCAAGAATAACCCTATATATACTATCATCATGTATCTGAAGTGTATTGATGAAACTTTCTGCATGAATCATCTCCTTTTTCAAATAAGAATATTTCATACTCAACTGACTATTTTCTGCGAGTAATCGAGATTCTTTAATCGAGTTGAAATTGGTTTGATACACATATACCAATCCGGAAGAAATAAGAAGAGTGACAAGTAGAAAAGCAAGAAAATTGACTACGATTCCTCTTTTCGTGGTCCGTACTTGTTCATACTTGCAGGTTTTTGTATCGTAATAATATTTTATTTTGGGCATAATAAAACTGTGCGAAAATAAAAAGGATTGGTATAATGTTCAGAATGAATCAACCCAGCGATTGGTTCTCTCTTGAAGCTAGTTCAAGTAATCTTTTGTATTCATGATCTGAAACATCTTGAATCATATATTGTATGGGGTCTACCTTTTTGCCATCTTTAATTATCTCATAATGAACATGGGGCGCCGTGGAACCACCTGTACTTCCAACATACCCGATCAGCTCTCCCCGTTTGACCCTTTGGCCTACCTTTACAACAATCATCTGCATGTGTGCATACTTGGTAACGTATCCAAAGCTATGATTAATTTCCACTTGATTGCCATACCCTGTTTTCAAAAGGCTTTTCTTGGCAAGTTTTACTTTGCCATCTCCCGTAGCATAAATCGGAGTCCCTCTAGGAGCGGCAAAATCTATACCGGTATGCATCCTCCTCCCTTTGTAAATTGGATGTATTCTCATACCAAAACCGGATGCTAGACGAGTTAACTCCTTGTTTCTAACAGGCTGTATTGCCGGTATGGCACTTAGCATGTCTGCCTTTCCTTTTGCCAAGTTCAATATCTCATCATATGACTTGGTCTGGATATACATTTGCTTTTTGAGTTTATCGATTTTCTTGTAGGTATCCGTAATCAATTCATCACTTTTGAGACCATCTTCAATTAATTTACGATAGCGGTCTACACCACCAATACCAGCTCGGCGAATAGAAGAAGGTATAGGGTCGGCCTCAAAAATAACACGATATACATTATCGTCCCTTTCCTGAAGATTGACCATAATCTTATTGGCATTGTTCATTTTCTTCTTCAGTACTTGATAATGATATTCCAGTTGCTCATTTTCTTTTCGTAATCTTGCTTCTTTAGGAGATTCGAAATAAATAGTAAAAGCATATAAGAGTCCGAAGGCGAAAATCAAAATCACCACAAAAAATCCCAAAAGATTTAAGATAACATCCCAAGTGGTTACCTTGACACGTTCGTACTTACACGTCTCTGTGTCATAGTAATATTTTATTCTTGCCATTTAAACTAAAATAAAAACTTCTAATTTTGTCAAACCATTAATATAAGGTGTACTTGAAAATCAGTAAAATGTTGCATTTTGCGTAAAACAATACCGCAATATATTAAGAAAAGGCGAATTTAAAAGAATCAATCAATAAAACTAATAAAATTATAGGATTAATATGGATGCTAGGCTGATAAGAAAAAAATTTCTGGAATATTTTGAAAGCAAAGGGCATCAAATCGTTCCTTCGGCACCATTGGTCAACAAGAACGACCCCACGCTTATGTTCACCAACGCCGGAATGAATCAATTCAAAGATTTTTTTCTGGGCAATAAAGCCCCAGAAGAAAAAAGACTCACCGATACACAAAAATGCCTTAGGGTATCAGGCAAGCATAATGACTTGGAAGAAGTAGGTATGGATACTTACCACCATACACTGTTCGAAATGCTGGGTAACTGGTCCTTTGGAGATTACTTTAAGAAAGAAGCTATAGAATGGGCATGGGAGCTATTGACCCAAGTGTATGACCTACAGAAAGATAGAATTTATGTGACAGTTTTCGAAGGGGATACTGAAGATGGCTTGGAAAAAGATACAGAAGCCTATGAGTATTGGTCTCAAATCATTGAACCCGAAAGAATCTTGGATGGAAACAAAGATGATAATTTTTGGGAGATGGGAGAGACCGGCCCATGTGGGCCATGTTCGGAAATCCATATCGATTTAAGGACCAGCAGCGAGCGACAGAAGGTAGATGGGAAAAAACTGGTCAATCAAGATCATCCATTAGTGGTTGAAATATGGAATCTGGTTTTTATTCAATACAATCGAATGGCCTCAGGGAATTTAGAAAACCTCCCGGAGAGACATATCGATACAGGTATGGGGTTTGAACGTTTGTGTATGGCTATTCAGGGCAAAGAGTCTAATTATGATACAGATGTCTTTACTCCATTGATTGACTACATAGCACAGGAGTCAGGGACTGCTTATGGGAAAGATGCAGCCAAAGACATCGCTATGCGCGTAATGGCCGATCATATTAGGGCCATAACATTTGCGATAACTGATGGGCAGCTTCCCTCAAATACAGGCGCAGGTTACGTTATAAGGAGGATTCTAAGAAGAGCGGTACGTTATGCCAACACATTCCTGGAGATAAAGGAACCTTTTTTATACCAAATGGTGCCTTTATTGGCGAAACAATTCGATGAAGTTTTTCCGGAACTGAAGCCTCAACAGGAATTTGTTGCCAACGTTATCAGAGAAGAGGAAACCTCCTTTCTTAGAACACTCGAGAACGGTCTCAAAAAGCTAAACCAAGTAATGGATGAACTAAAGATAACAAATGAAAAAAAAGTAGATGGTAAGGTAGCTTTCGAATTGTCGGATACTTTTGGGTTTCCATTGGATCTTACCTCTTTGATAGCTAGAGAAAACGGCTATACTGTAGATGAAAAGGGATTCGATCTTGCCATGAAAGAGCAAAAAAACAGATCCAAAGTAGATGCTGCTAAAGAAACCGGAGATTGGATTACAGTTCAGGAGGGTGAAGGGGATGTGTTTGTAGGTTATGACCATGTGGAAGTAGATACTGCGCGCATTACCAAATACAGGGCCATCAAGAAAAAGAATAAGGAAATTGTACAACTAGTACTGGATAAGACGCCTTTTTATGCAGAAAGTGGAGGGCAGGTAGGTGACGTAGGACATTTTGAAATAGGAGAAGAGAGGATAAAAATATTCGATACACAAAAAGAAAATGGCCTTATTGTTCATTATGCAGATAAGCTTCCTGTAGACTTGATGGCGGATGTCAGGGGGGGTATCAACAGTTCAAAACGTAAACAGACCACTAGTAACCACTCCGCTACTCATTTGTTGCACGCGGCGCTCCGACAGGTACTGGGCAAGCATGTAGAACAGAAAGGTTCCCTCGTCAATGAAAAGATTCTTCGGTTTGATTTTTCCCATTTTTCTAAATTGACAACCGAAGAAATCAAGGAAGTAGAGGATATTGTCAACCAAAAAATCAGAGAGAATATCCTACTGGATGAAAAACGGGAAGTTCCCATCGAGGAAGCTATGAAAATGGGAGCCATGGCACTCTTCGGAGAAAAATACGGTGATGATGTACGGGTCATCAGCTTTGATAGTAACTTTTCCGTAGAGCTTTGCGGTGGGACACACGTAACTGCGACCGGTAGCATAGGCCTCTTTAAATTGATGACAGAAAGTTCGGTAGCTGCTGGTGTACGGCGCATAGAAGCCATTACCGGTTTGAATGCAGAGAAGTACGTTGCAGAACAACTCGATATAATCAGCGAAGTCAAATTATTGCTCAAAAACCCTAAAGACTTAAAGGTAGCCGTATCTGCGTTATTGGATGAAAAAAATCACCTTGAAAAAGAAATAGCTGCGCTGCACCAGCAAAAAGCACAAGCTATCAAAAAGGAGTTGATACAAAAGATACAGGTGAAAGATGGCAATAACCTTATTATTGAAAAAGTTGCGGTACCCAACAAAGACGTGCTGCAACAGCTCGCTTATGACCTCAAAAAGCAACAGGAAAACCTGTTTCTGGTATTGGCCGCGAACGTTAACGGAAAACCACAGATAGCTGTCATGATATCGGATGAGTTGATTCAGCAGAAAGAGCTACACGCCGGGAACATTGTCAGGGATTTATCCAAGGAAATAAAAGGCGGCGGCGGCGGTCAATCGTTCTTTGCTATAGCTGGAGGAAAAGACTTGAGCGGCCTTGATAAAGTGATAGAAAAAGCCAAAAATTGGATTTAAAAACCCTTATATTAGAAGGATTTTTAAAAGAATATGACTTTGCAATGGTAAAGTTACTGTTAGAATAGACCGAAATAAAAATGGATGAAGCAATAAGGGGAAAATATACATTGGTAATAGGTCTGGAAGTCCATGCACAACTAATGACAGCCACCAAGATCTTCAACTCGGATACGAATGCCTATGGTAGTTTGCCCAATACCAATATAAGCCCGATTACATTAGGGCATCCCGGAACTTTACCCATACTGAACAGAAAAGCGGTGGAGCATGCCATTAGAATGGGCCTAGCTTGTAATTCGAAAATATCCAGAGAGAATATCTTTGATAGAAAAAACTATTTCTATCCCGATCTGCCCAAAGGATATCAGATTACACAAGACAGAACACCTATATGTATAGGAGGTGAGGTTATCATTAAATCCAAAGATGCCGCACAGGAAAGAGCCGTCAAGCTCAACAGAATCCACATGGAAGAAGATGCAGGCAAATCCATACACCTCGATGGATCTACGGATACATTGGTCGATTTCAATAGAGCAGGAGTCCCACTGATCGAGATTGTAACAGACCCTGATCTCCGTAGTGCTGACGAAGCATATGCTTTTCTAACTGAAGTCAGAAAGATCGTACGCTATCTGGGGGTTTGTGATGGAAATATGGAAGAAGGTTCTATGCGTTGTGATGCCAATATCTCTATTATGCTCAAAGGAGCAAAAGAGTATGGCAAAAAGGTAGAGGTCAAGAACATGAACTCTATCCGTAATGTCCATAGAGCGATAGAACATGAGACAGAGCGCCAAATCAATGAATTGGAAAAAGGTAATGAGATTCTCTCTGAGACTCGTACTTTTGACGCAGGTGATGGTACCACCGCTGGAATGCGCACAAAGGAGACGTTGAACGATTACCGCTATTTTCCTGATCCCGATCTCAGCCCAATAGTGGTTTCTGAAGAGTGGCTCGATAGTTTAAAAGAGTCCATGCCGGCATTGCCCAGAGAACTTTACCTTAAATTTCAGCAACAGTATGGCCTTCCTGAATATGACGCTCAAGTACTGACGGATACCAAAGAAATGGCTTTATACTTTGATGGTTTATGTCAGAAAACAGCGTATCACAAAGCTGCATCCAACTGGATGATGGGACCCGTTAAATCTTTCCTTAATGATAAGGCACTGGTCGATATACCCATTACTACCGGAAGTCTGGCGGAGCTTATAGAGCTGGTGGAAACTGAGAAGGTAAGTTTCTCTGCCGCCTCAAAAAAAATACTCCCGGAATTGATGGAACAAAGGGATAAATCGGCCTTGCAATTGGCCGAAAAATTAAACCTGATACAAGACAGTGACTCTGACTCCGTAGCCCCTATCGTAGAGGAGGTAATCGCCGCTATGCCTGAGAAAGTAGCTGCCTTCAGAAAAGGAAAAAAGGGTTTGCTACGTATGTTCGTAGGAGAAGTGATGAAGAGGTCAAGAGGTAAAGCCAATCCCAAACTGGTAAATGAACTATTACAGAAAAAACTAGGTTAATAACAAAATATAGTTATAACCGGAAAAAATTAGACTCACATATATTAAGCTCACAAAAAATAAACCAATGAATATGAAATCCTTATACGTATTAGTATTGCTTTTGATTTTTGGGTGTTCAGCCTCAAGTCAAAAAAGCAATGAAGAGGAGAACAAAAATGCGATAACACTAAGTGGAAAAATAGCCATCCCGCAGAAAGGAGATATATTGTTGGAAGAGGTTAAGAACAATCGTTTTTTTCCAATAGATACCATTCACTTAAAAGATGATAATACCTACGTCCAACAAGTAGCCATTCCTAACCCTGGCTATTACAGGCTCAACCTTTACAATAAACAGTTCGTAATGCTCATCCTTAATGATGAAGACATCGAAATCAATGCTGATGGTAACTCGATGAAAGGCCTATTTGAGGTAAAGGGTTCGACCGAGCATGATTTTGTGGAAAAGATTCAGCGCTTATCCGCCGAATTCAACAGCTCGGAAGAAATACAGGTGCTGAACAATGAGTTCGGTGAAGCTAGTAACAATCAAGACCAAGAGAAAATTGATGAACTGAGAAGTAGATATTTCGCACTCGAAAAAGAACACAAACAGCAAATGGTGGAACAGTTCATGAAAACCAAAGCACCTATCGCAGCAGTGAATCTATTACAGTCGGGAAGGGTATTGGATCAAGATAATTATTTCGAGGTATACCAACACCTCGCGGAAGCATTAAAAAAAGAAATGCCCGAAGCCCCCTTTGCTAAAGACTTCATCGGTCAGGTAGAAACCATGAAAAAATTGGCCATAGGACAAGTAGCACCGGAAATAGAACTGCCCAATCCCGAGGGAGAAATAATCAAGCTCTCCTCACTCAGGGGGAACTATGTGTTATTGGATTTCTGGGCAAAATGGTGCAGACCATGCCGTATGGAAAACCCGAATGTTGTCAGAATGTATAATAAGTACAACAAAAAAGGTTTTGAGGTATTCGGTGTTTCCTTGGATAGACGTAAAGAAGACTGGCTCAAGGCCATTGAAGAAGATAACCTTCACTGGACGCAGGTTTCTGACCTGAAGTATTGGCAGTCAGAGGCGGCCCGCACTTATAATATCAAGGCGATTCCCTTTGCGCTTTTGCTGGACCCCGAAGGTAAAATCATAGGAAAAAACCTAAGAGGCCCCGCACTTGAGAGTAAATTAGAAGAGATTTTTGGGGAAATCTAGCTGCCCGCAAAACAATTATATAGGTTTAGATTTGAGCTTGTATAAAAATCAGTGAACTACTTTATAGAAGCCTGTAGAACTTCTTGCTCAAGTTCTACAGGCTTTTTTGTAGTTAAAGACTTTAGCTAAAGATTGTCTCTTCATTGTTTGAGAAGCAATAGAGAGCGAAAAACCAATCGCGAAGATGGAAAAGTAATTTACCTTAGAGACTGTTTCTGTATTTTTTATCGGCTAATTCCAGAGATAAGATCATCGGACGAGGACAACAATACTACCTGTATTTTCCAACAAAACCATACACTATAAAGGCATCCATGGAAATGAATACAATCGGAAAAGCAATAGCACGATATGAATATCCTGTTCTTGTGAATACCAAGTAACCATTGAAAATCAGAGCGATGTACATCGTGATACAAAGGGACATTTCAAAGCTGCTCAAAGGGTGAGGGAAATAGATCAAGAGTGCGTCTTTATACCATGGATAAGTGTTTTAGGGGTAATCGCGCGAAAAGGGGGACAATGGCTTGGAGTGGGAGTGAAGATTCTATGAATAGCTGAAGAAGGTGACCAGACCAGAGATTTTAGATACGGTATATTTTCTCTTATAGAAATCAGTAAATTATCATTTCGTGATTTCCACTGGGAAATAAATATCATGTAACTCAAAGGAAAGCTAAGATATGCTGGTCTGAAAAGGAAAATCCCTAACAACATGTTAAAATTACCCGAATAAGTAGCCTTTAGCGTAGATATTCGGTACTCCCTCCGATAGGCACGTAAGCTTATTGATTTTGGGTAAAACAGTAAGCAATGATGTTAGCTCCCATTTTGAGCGCTTCCTGTCTTAGCGTCTCGGGGTCTTTATGGATACTTTGGTCTTCCCAACCGTTGCCCAAATCGGATTCATAGGAATAAAAACAGATTAGCTTCCCTTCAAAAAACAATCCTAGACCTTGAGCAGGATTGCCATCATGCTCGTGAATTTTAGGAAGGCCTTTAGGAAAATCGAACTTCTGATGATAAATAGAATGGCCAAAAGGTATTTCAACAAACTCCAGTTCAGGAAAGACTTTTTTCATTTCCAGCCGAATGAATTTGTCGAGTCCATAGTTGTCATCGATGTGAAGAAACCCTCCGGCTATCAGATATTTCCTTAGGTTTTTTGTATCGGCATCCGAAAAGACGACATTACCATGCCCGGTCATATAGACATAAGGATAAAAGAAAAGCTCAGGACTTGCCACACTCACGGTAGCCTCTTCTTTGGACAATCCGATGCGTAACTGCGTATTACAGAATTCGATCAGGTTGGGCAAAGCAGTTTTATTGGCATACCAGTCTCCACCACCATCGTATTTTAGTTTGGCCAGTTTGATTTGGCCCTCTACTGTTGGTGATAGGCTAACAAGGATGGTCAATAAGGCAACAGTAAATGCACTTTTCATACACAGCAGATTTCAAAGGTTCGAATACTATAAATTTAAACTACTCTTTCTAATAATGCCCTATCTTTGAAAAAATATCGTGGAATCAACGGAGGCTTCCACAAAGCGCAAATTTCTTTTTACTATACGGGGATTGGTGTTTGCTCCAGAAGATTCGATTGGAATTCTCCCTGGAAACTTTATGATTTTGGTTCACCCATGGGCTTGTACTCGAAGGTATTCTATAAAATGTTTCTAATTATTCCCAAACGCTATTAATTTGGGATAAGGTGATTCGTCGACTTAAGTGCCACTATTTTCCAAAGACCCTAATGACAAGTATATGGGTAACGGTTCAACACTATACGGATTTTTCTCCTTGGCCATTGTCCATAAGGTTTCCAATTTCATTTTTTCTTAAGTATAACTTCGATAGAAATCAGCTAAAACATGGACTAATTCAAATTCATTGATTCTATAAAAGAAATATCCCAGAACAATCTATTGGCTTTGATATAGAACGAAGTGACAGTATGATTTGCACTTTTTGTTTCATGGCTAAAATAAGGATTTTTAATTCTAATGAAGGCTCAATTTAGTGGTACGTCCTAGCTCACATCACAAACAGAGCACAAAATCGGAGAGTAATACAAACTTAGCTTTTAAATATCGCATATCTTCTTGTTCATTTAGCTTCACTCTGCGTTGACAATCCTCGGGATAGCGCTGCTATCCCTGCGGTTCTCGCCTTGATTGAAACAAAATGACCCGCGGAATCTTATACGACATTTGAAACCCAAATTTGTATAACAAGCTAACCTGTTGGCCGAAAGAAAAATTTCACACCATATCAGTATCAATAAAAAAGGCTGCTCAGAGTATGAGCAGCCTTTTTTGATTTGTTTTGACAAGTTATCAATTGTTCCCACCACCGATGAAAGCACCGATTCGGATACCAATATAGCTGTTCTTGACATCTGTTTGTGATATAGTAGTATTTCCTGAAGAATCAACAGTAAGACTCTCCGCAACAGTACTACCTATTATATTGTAATCGATATTAAAGTTGAAATGTCCGGCATCAAACCCAATTCTTGGATAAAAACCAAACTCATTGCCAAAGGCAATTTCAGATGAAGATGCACTTGACCCATTGACTGAAATATCACTGGAAACATTGCCCAAAGAAAAGATTCCTAGACCTAGGCCGACATAGGGACGAAAACCACTTTCAGTAAAGTAATACTTTCCATTTAAAGTGTAAGAACCTACCGCCGAAATTTCAGCTTCGGACGTACCCACTATTTTAGCCATAGCAGCACTCTCTAACCTCAAACCTACAGCTATCTGGTCATTGATGCGATAGAAAGGTTCTAGACCCGCAAGAATACCACCGCCACCGTCAGAAGGGGCCGCATAACCTACTCCTAAGTGTACTCCGAATGACCTATATTCCTGCGCGAATAATGAAGTACTCATTAGAAAAGCAAGAGCAACAACAGTAAAAAACTTTTTCATAGTTTAAAAAAACGTTTGTGTATAAGATATTATTATTTGATGTGTTAACAACTATTATGCCAACTTATATTAAGCCTACGAAACCCTATTGTATACGAGAAACATACACAACGGCAAGAGCATAAAACCAAGTACTTAAGATATTCTCAGCGATAAAAACGATAAATAGGTAATCTACGATTATGTCCTGAGATCGATGATTATGAAGAACTCATTGATATCGCATTCAAGTATTGATAAACAATAATTTATAGAAAGAAGGAAATATAATTTGTTTGACTCAACTAATGTTATAATCGTACTACTTATTATTATTAAAGGTAATATAATTACCTATACAAGGCAATTGTGTTCATAGTAAATCTTTTTTTTATTTAATATTTTTATTCATAAAATACTCAATGTCAATTATTTAATAGTGCATGTGCTAATCTGAGTTCTTAAAAAGAAACAAAGCTTGCCGCAAGTTCAACTCATCGACTTCTCTCAGGGGCAGTATGCACTGTTTTGATGGTCAGTCATTTATAGGTCTAAATAAGAGTATAAGATATATAATTTAGATAAAGACACGGTTTAACCCAAATTGATCGATAGGATTTCGTTATGAGAGCATAATTGCGATAAAATCAGCGGTTTAGGTGAGGAGGCTTTTGCATCATTAAGGTAACGAACCTGCGCAGCGTAAAACCACTGATTTTGAAGTAATTTATGTTCGGAATAGGAAGGCTATTGATCATTTTGGGTTTAAGTGATTCAACTATTCCAGCAATGGAACAGTACAACTGTACAATTATAATGGTAGCGATAACAGATCTAATGCTATACTAGCAACTATACTATAACGCTGATTAGCTAGAATCAACTATTAAATTGCTTATAATCAGGATAGATAAAATGATTTTTCAAATTGGGAATTATTCGAAAAACGAGGCTTTATCCTTTTTTGGGAATAAGAAGGCTTGAATCTCCATAGCTAAGAAAGCGATATTCATGCTGTAGAGCCTCATTGTAGATCTTTTTCCAGTCATTTCCTATAAAAGCGGCGATTAGCATAATCAAGGTAGAATGAGGCAAATGAAAGTTCGTGATCAATCCATTACATACTCTAAAAGTATATCCCGGGAATATAAAAATCTCCGTGCTTCCATGAATCTCATCCAACCCAAGCCCTTCCATGTAGGAAGCAATTTGTTCGAAAGCCACTTGCCTAGAGGGAAGGTCGCTTTCGGTATAACCATAAGGCTGTAGTTTTTTGATTGAAAAATGAGAATCCCCTTCCAATAATAATTGAGTACCGAACCAATATAAGCTCTCCAAAGTACGCATAGAAGTTGTCCCCACTGCTATGACCTGCCAATCGGTTACAGCTAGTTTTTTGATTTTTTCCAAAGACACTGCTATTTGCTCACTGTGCATGGGATGTTTTGAAATGTTCTCTTCTTTGACGGGCTGAAAAGTACCCGCGCCAACATGCAAGGTCAGGTAATCCATGTGAACCCCCTTCAACTCCAATTCTTCCAGTAACGAATCGGTGAAGTGCAGACCAGCAGTAGGAGCGGCCACAGCTCCTTCAGGCGCGGCATATACGGTTTGATAGCGTGCTGCATCTTCCTTTTCAGGCTTTCTCTGAAAGTAAGGAGGCAAAGGCAGTTCTCCCACTGTAGTGATGATGGTGGCAAATGTCAAACTTTCCGGACTCCATGAAAAGGCTACCCGTCTCTCTTCTCTATCTACCAGAACAGCTTTCAGAGTGATACTTTGCTTTTCCGTTTTTAGTTCCATTTCCAGTTCATCCCCCTCTTTCCACCGCTTGAGATTACCTATCATACAGCTCCAAGTACATTTTCCCTTGACGAGCATAGCTTTGGCTATAACAGATGTGGGCAATTCCGGTTGTAATAAGAAGATCTCTATAATGGCTCCTGTACTTTTAGTGAAAAAGAGGCGCGCAGGGATAACCTTCGTATTGTTGAACCATAGCGAAGCATCCCGGGGTAAAGAATCAGAGATGTCACTGAAGCTTTTGTGTACAATAGTGCCGCTATCGTAGTGCAATAGTTTGGAAGCTTTCCTGTTTTTCAAAGGGTATTTAGCTATTTTCTCTTCCGGTAGTGTATAATGAAAATCCTCTAGTCTCGCTTCTGGTATATGCATTTCTTTCGTTCTTAATGGCGCTATTGTGACCTCTTTACCTTTGTTATAGTCGATTATAAATGATGCTTTCTATACAGAATAGCTGACCACTTATTGAATCGCAAATATATAGGCTTATATAATGAACTTTAGTTCTATACCCATAAATTTGATCTTTCTGGAAATATCAAATACCTATGAACTGGAAAGTAGACTACCGAAAACATACATTACGTTTCAAATTTCCCGCGGGTACCAGCAGAGGTATACTTAGAGAAAAAGAAATCTTTATCATTAAAGTAGAAAATGACACAGGTCATTTTGGGCTAGGGGAGAGTGCTCCACTGAAAGGCCTGAGTCCCGATGATATTCCCGAGTTCGAAAGTCATTTAGCCCAAGCATGCGCTAATTTGCAAAAGGAGACAGTCGACTTTGATAGCGAAGAGAGTATTTATGAGTGGCTGTTTGAAAATATACCCGCTCGGTTTCCTTCGCTCCGCTTTGGCATGGAAACGGCGCTATTAGACTTGAGGTACGGCGCGCAGAGATGTATACAGCCCTCGGATTTTAGCGCTAACAGTAGGGGCATACCTATTAATGGTCTCATATGGATGGGTAAAAAAGAGTTTATGCGCCACCAAATTGATGAGAAGCTGGAGGCAGGGTTCAATTGTATCAAAATCAAGATCGGAGCACTTGACTTTGATAGTGAGTGTGCTTTACTCGACTATATCAGAGAGTACTATACCCCAGAACAGATAAGTATACGGGTAGATGCAAACGGGGCTTTCACACCAGCGGAAGCGGAAGAAAAACTCCGACACTTGGCTGCATATGGCTTACATTCCATTGAACAGCCCATACGGCAGGGGCAATGGGAAGCTATGCGCTCTTTGTGTGCGGTTGCACCATTGCCCATTGCCCTAGATGAGGAATTGATAGGCATTTATTCCCTTCAGGAGAAAATACAGCTACTGGAAAAAGTTGTCCCTCAGTACATTATTCTCAAACCGACCCTTCTGGGAGGATTACGAGCTTCCAAAGAATGGATAACACTGGCTGAAGAGCGGAATATCGGCTGGTGGATAACTTCTGCACTAGAGTCTAATATAGGCCTGAATGCTATAGCACAATTTACGGCTACATTGGACTCGAAGGTACACCAGGGGCTGGGGACAGGACAACTGTATCATAACAATATACCTTCGCCACTCACGATTGAGCAAGGACATCTGTTTTATGGAAATTCTGAAATGTGGGAATTTCCCCTATAAATGTTGTGGGTCGGGGTTTTCGAGAAAGCCTTTGATAGCGTCCAACAAACTTTCTTTATCACCTTGCTCTACGTTCAGTCCTCGTAGCAAATGAGGCTTTAGTACAGAAACGAGAGAATTACTCTGGAGGAACATTTTACCTAGAATAGCTTTGTTCCTTCCAAAACCGGGACACTTCAATAGGTCCAGCAGTTTTACTTCGACCCATTGGTCATTGACATTATGTTGATAAACAAAAGCATAATCAAAATTCTTGAGATTTTGTACATGTTGTTTCCTCAGACTGAAGATATCACCTTTGAATACAGGTAAAAGCACATTATAGCCTAATTTCAGAATGGCACCAATAAGAGGTTGCGCCATTGAATGATCGACCTTATCATAGATGAAATAGACTAAGGGCTGACCATTGAACGTTTTTTGTTCCACATGCTGAGCTTTTTCTTCTTCTTCTTCTGCCCAATCGAACAATTCATTGCGGATAACATTCTTAAAGTCCTCTAGTGTATTTTGTAATACCTCGGTATAAGCAGAAGTATCTGCATCCCTTTTGATACGCTCTATAAAACCTTTTTGTTGCTCATTTAGATTCCTGGACTCCGGTTTCAACCATACCAGTTGTAAAAAACCGGAAGTATCTCTATCAATCTGCTTACATTTACCACTGGCACTTTTATGTTGCAGCTCTATACTGGACTGATGCCCCTCAAAGATAACCTCTCCGTACTGAGACCCAATCAAGTGTATGGAGAGGTCTGATCGCTGAATATCAGCTTCGGTACTACTTCTGAACTCATCTAGATTACGAAAGGTGTGTTGCTCCGGTAATATTGTATGGCCGTAGCGCAGCAGTTCTTTTCTGAGAATATTGCGCTGTATCTGTAGGTCATGACTTACACTGGCCAGAAATATCGTTTTTTTGGTATATATTGATCGAATATTGGTAGATTGGCCATCATTGTTCAGCACATGATTGATGTCGTAAGCCAAATCGACCATTTTCATCCAAAAAAAATCTTCTGTTTCTTCCTCTAGGAAATTACTATACTCGACGACCCCGCCATTATCCTGATCAATGGCAAACAATGGATAATCCGAAAGTGATTTGATAGGAACCGGTTGGTCTGCGACTTCGGTCAGTACCTTGGATACCTTAAAAAGACAATGCTCTATCGGTATATCCTGCTTTTCTTTTATTTCCTTGAATAGAGAAAATACCTGATGGCGCTTTCGGTTTTTTATAAATGCCGGTGAAAGAATGGCAATCATGATATCATATCCTTCCAAAGCTTTGTACTCAAGGGGGGCATTCTCGGAAACCAAGGTGAAGTTTGGGGCACGGTCAGTTAAATGATACAATATCATTTGTAATAACTGCTTGAAGTTTTCTACCCATCCCTTTTGCTTACCTTCAATCGTATTATCAGAAGCATTGTATATAATAATGACATGTTTACCTTCACTCATACTAAAAAACTAATTCATCGGTATTACAATTTTATATATTACAATTAAGCGGCTGTTTTGGCAGCTATTATATTTAGAATTTGGTATCGCTTATTTTGGGTATAGCATTATCGACAACCCAGCGCTATCTGCGAAAACTTCAATGAAATCCTATACCCAAAAGAAGCACACAAGAAATAAAAGGGATATAGCTCAAAACAATCTCTAGGAATTTAAAAAGCCCGTAAGGCGGTTTATATTTTTTTTCTTGATGCGAAAAACAATACTTTTTATCTTACCGAAACCTTTCAATCGGCAAAGTCAAGACTCTGTTGAAAAGAGAACCAAAACCAAGATAAAAAACAGATGGAATCAGTGACCATGTGAAAGCATTTGAACCATTAAATCATCAGCTTTATGGTAGTAAACTCTGGTGCAATTTAATATTATTTCTACATCAGCTACTAGATGAGTATATTTTTATTTGCTTTAGCCCCAATATTATTATTCGAGTTTCCTGTTTTATACAAACTTAGCTTTCAAATATCGCATATCTTCTTGTTCATTTTGCTTCACTCTGCGTTGACCATCCTCGGGATAGCGCTGCTATTCCTGCGGTTCTCGCCTTGATTGAAACAAAATGACCAGCGGAATCTTATACGACATTTAAAACCTAAATTTGTATTAGATACATATAGCATTGATTAACCTAAAAGTTTTGATGCAATAAGATATGACCTTTTCGGTAATTAAACAATAAGCAGCATTATTCGGTGATTTTTGAATTACCGAAGCTAAGCGTCAAAAAAAAGTGTATTTAGAAACCAAGCCCTATCACAGGACTCACGCTGAGGGTGGAGGTTTTTTGGTATATCTGGACTACAAAGAATCTATAGGCAATTCAAAAATATTTCGATGAGATGAACATTTTCATCTCATCGCAACACCAAATCAAATAGCCTATCCTTAAAATGCAATAGCACAGCTAAAGCTAAAACTTACCATTAGGGGTATTTTTCCGGATTCGCTGAAATACCGACTAAGTCAGGTCAATATTTGGGCTGCATGGTCTTTGGACTTCACCTTTTCTATGATTTCCTCTATTTTCCCATTCTCATCGATAAGGAAAGTTACTCTCGCAGTCCCCATGTATTTACGTCCATACATCTGTTTTTCCACCCAAGTACCATACTTTTCATGAATCTCTTTATCAACATCGGCCAATAGGGTGAAGGGAAGTTCTTGCTTTTCGATGAATTTCTTATGAGACTTTTCATTGTCGGTACTCACTCCCAATACGGTATATCCCGCTTTTTGTAGAGCTTCATAGTTATCTCTTAAATTACAGGCTTCAGCAGTACAGCCAGGTGTATTATTCTTAGGGTAAAAATATAAGACTATTTTTTTGCCTAGAAAGTCGGAAAGCTTTACAGGGTTTCCTTTCTGGTCGTTGACGTTGAAGTCCGGCGCAGTGTCTCCAATTTGTAATGTCATGCTTAATCTAGATTTTGGGTATAATAATTTCTGTTACCTAATTTGTCGGTCACTACTACAACTAATTTACCACTGAATACGTGTTTTGGATTTAGCTTTTCGGACCATATTAGTTTGCGTTTGTAATCATAGTTCATTAACACCCACTCCCCATCAATTGTTGCTTTGAAATCCTTGATTCCCGAGAGCTTATCGGAAATTTGAAAGCGAAGCTGATCTTTGTTAACGGTCAGCGCTTTTATTTTTGGGGGTATGGTATCGCTCAGTATCACATAATCACCAAAATACCTTGTCTTGAATTCTAGTTTACCGTTTTTCCATATTCCTCCCATGTAGCCATAAGAACTCCTTCCCGTAACTTCATAGGCACCTAGTTTTGATACTTCCTTTTGAAATGCAATGGGCTTTAAACTTACGGTAATGTTTCTACGGAGGGGTATGGAAGGAGTGCCGATACGATAGCGCGCTGTTTGAGGATAAGAGGAAATAAGCCGTTCTTCCATATACAGTGTATCGAAAAGGGCACCTTTAGGGAAATATACATTCATCTGATCTCCGTAATAATGGAAGGAACTCCCAGAGGGAACAACAGCTTTATATCCGAATTCCTTACGAAGCGTGCCTACCCGAATAGAATCCGGAACACCGTATTTCATATCCCATAGGTAAGTATGACCATATCCCTTCAAAGAGTATTGAGGAGCTAACACTTTTTCCTCACCGGCTACATAGAGATAGGCTTTTGGTTTTTCCCTATCCGAAGTATGTCCTACCTCAACACTCAATACGCTTTTTTGTAATTTTGTTGAGAGCACATTTTTAGAACTGCTGACCGAAGATACCGCAATGTCACTTTTAGGGACCTCATGTCGGATATAAAAAATCAGCGTACTTGTATTATGATAAGGGTCGGAGAGTTCTACGGTTATTTTATGTTTGGAGTCAGTATACAACGAAACTTTTCCCCGATGCAAGTCCGTTGTGTAAAATTTAAGGAAATTACCATTATCCACATACAGTTTATGGTAGCGTTTGCCCGTACGGTATTTGATACCATAATCCATATGTGCCAATATATTCTTTTGCTCCGAAAATGTAAAAGAATTGATGTTTTGATGGTATATGGGGGCATCGTCCTTTTTTACTTTTATCTCGGTTACCGCACACTTGAACCTAGAGTGGTCCAGCCAATCGTAGGCATAGACTTCGAAGCCTACTTTACCGTGTATCTTTATAGTGTCTTTGAGGTAATACCTGCCGCCTGAGCCTAGAACCTTTAGGGAAGCTGGTTTGAATTGTTGATTGACCCTTGAGTTTATACCAAAAGGCTGTATGACCATTCGTTCGATGTGCGGGGGAGTTGTATCCTTGATTTCTTCAAAATGATAGTTTAACGGATTAAGAACAGCTTGGTTTTTGTCCCGTATTTCAAAATGCAGGTGTGGTCCGCCAGAAGAACCCGAATTGCCCGAGTATGCAATGATATCCCCTTTGTGGACAAGAAACCGACCTTTTTTTAAATTTAAATCCGTTTTGAAGCGCTTGCGTATATACTGGTGGTTCCTGATATGCAACGCTATCGGTCCATTGAATCGATTCAAGTGAGCATATACCGTAGTTTCACCATTGGGGTGGCTTAGGTAGAGGGCACGGCCATAACCATTGGTCCTGACTACTGCTCTGGAGATATAGCCATCAGCAGCAGCATATACAGGTAGACCTATCTGACTATCTGTTCTAATGTCCAGGCCCGCATGAAAATGTGTCGACCTCAGCTCCCCCATGGACCCTGCCAGGGTATTGTTCTGTTTCGGTTTGATGGGAAACATATAGTAATCACCGTCCTCGAAATCATGATCTGAAGATACCTGACTGTGAGCGCATAGAGAAGTCAGGACCAGCATCACGAAGAATAAGAAAGACTTATTGTTATTTGACTTCACAGGATAGCATCTTTTGGTCTTCAATATAAGCAACAAGTTGGTTCCCGACTTGTATGGGGCCAACTCCTTTTGGGGTTCCCGTAAAGATGATGTCCCCTTGTTTCAGAGTAAAAAACTTGGATAGGTAAGCGATGATCTGCTCAAAATTGAAAAGCATCAGCCCCGTGTTTCCTTCCTGCCTGACCTGACCATCCAGTTCCAGTCTGAAATTGATATTGCCTTTATCGGCAAACGTAGTTGTCGGAAGGAAATCGGATATGGGAGCGGAACCGTTGAACCCTTTGGCGATGGCCCACGGAAGTCCCTTTTCTCTTGCTTTGGTCTGGAGGTCACGAGCTGTGAAGTCAATACCGATACCTATCCGGTCGTAGTAGTCAGCAGCAAATTTCTCAGCAATATTTTTGCCTTCTTTGCAGATTCTCAATAGAATCTCTGTTTCGAAGTGAATATCATTCGAAAAATCAGGGTAATAAAAGGGAGCGTCTTTTTTCAATAAAGCAGTGTCGGGTTTGGTAAATATGACGGGCTCATCGGGTCTTTCATTGTTCATCTCAGCAATGTGCTCTGTATAATTTCTGCCTACTGCAAGTATCTTCATTCTGGAAAATGATTTAAGTTAGAAAAATATAGTGTGGACTCAATGCTACATTGCTGTTGGTATACGACCACTTTTAGGTACTTCACAAACACAGGTAACCGCTTTTTCAAACTTTGTTGCTCTATTCTATATGCCACGGGCTTTTTAGTAGCGAGGTAAAATCCGATTTTTTTTAATCGGGCCAGAAATCAATCTTCTATTGAGCTTTTTAAGCTAAATTCACGTCTTAAATACTACAATGATAGCATTGAAAAAGAAAATTAGTAATTTAAAAGCCAAAAGAATGCTTTCTTGGCAGAAAAATTGCTACTTCACTACTATTATTTAGTTGACATGGAAATAAGATCAGCGTTTTGTTATAATTGCATGAAGCGAAATCAGCATCAAATCATTGGGTACAGAAGCCCATAGATTATCAAGATATACAGTCATAGCGAGCGGCATAGTTCTTGTTTGAGGTGTTTCTAATGCTTATAAGAGCATGGTTGATGAACTTTTCCGTATCATCCAACACAAAGACACTTGAAATGTGCCAATAAAAGAATCAGTAAGTAATTCTGTTCAATAATGAACATAGATAACCCTTTATAACTATATGAAAAAGTTATTATCAATCACAGCAATACTACTTATAGCTTTCATAACACTACAATGTTCTACTGTAGCGGTAACAGGTCGGAGGCAGCTTAGTTTGGTTCCCAATTCGCAGCTTTTGCCCATGAGCTTTCAGCAGTATAATCAGGTGATGAAAGAAGGAAAAAAATCTGATAATGCCCAGTGGGAGCGCATGGTAAAGAATGTCGGTGCCAATATAAAAGGAGCCGTGGAGCGGTATATGGCACAACAGAATCTGTCATCGAAATTGAACGGCTTCGCATGGGAGTTCAATTTATTGGAGGAAAATGTCGTGAACGCATGGTGTATGCCGGGAGGAAAGGTGGCCTTTTATACGGGTATAATGCCTATCTGTAGGGACGAAGCAGGGGTCGCTGTAGTAATGGGCCATGAAGTAGCACATGCTATAGCCAATCATGGAGGTGAGCGTATGAGCCAAGGGCTAGTGACACAGGGGCTGACCAGTACTTTTTCCGCATTGGCGTCGCAAAACCCTACAATGGCCAAAAACCTGTTGCTACAATCTATGGGAGTGGGTTCACAACTGGGAATGTTGACCTTTTCCAGAAAACATGAATCCGAAGCAGATGAATTAGGTCTGATATTTATGGCCATAGCGGGATATGACCCTAGAGAAGCACCAAAGTTCTGGAAAAGGATGGAAGCCAATAGCGGCGGAGGGCAGCGTCCACCCGAATTTTTGTCCACACACCCCCATCCTTCTACAAGAATAGCCGATTTGAATTCACTGATGCCAAAAGCATTGAAATACTATAAAAAATAGACTAAAAGACTATCAAGTATTCTGTCCAATACTCACTTGAGTGTAAATACGACGAATACCGTTGAAATCAATCGATTCGATGAACTGTCGCTTTTTTTATAAGCATCATTGGATTAAATCCAAAATGGTCAATAGGGTTTCGTTATGAGAGCATAATTGCAATAAAATCAGCGTTTTAGGCGAGGAGGCCTTTGTATCATTAAGGGAACGAACCTGCGTAGTGCAAAACAGCTATCCGGGTTTAAAAATAACAAGAGCGAAAATCTAAAATGCCCCTTGAATCCATGGACTCGAGGGGCATTTTGCATTTGGTAACCTTTATCGATCGTTGATCTTATAATTTGCACATATTCAGGGTTTTAAAGTCGCATAAAATGATGAAGATTATTTTTCCCACTGAATTTGGTCTTAGGCTCATTTGTTGAAAAGACTGTTTCTCAATTTGATTTCGGTAAGTCTACGCTTGGTATCCATAGGAAATTCGCCTTTCATCATCCAGTCATAATAACCTTTATCCTTACTCAAGACTTCGGTGACCGATTTTCCCTTATGTTTCCCGAAATTAAATACCTCTACACCTTGATTGTTGTAGACCAGTCTACCCGCCAGATCGACCATATTACTGGAAGTTAACTGATGGAGTTTTTCCATATCGTTTTCGATAACACCGATTTTCTTCCCCAAATTGTCCATCATGGTCATGCCCTCATAACGTTCTACTTGAGCTTTGAGTACCTCTAGCGTAGCCAGTGTATCTGCTTCCGCTCCATGGGCACCCTCTAGCTCTTTGTCACAATAGAACTTATAAGCCGCAGTCAACGTTCGCTTTTCCATCATATGAAAGATTTTTTGAGCATCGATGAGCTTTCTCTTGCTGACATCAAAATCGATATCAGCTCTTAGAAATTCCTCTACCAGTACAGGTACATCGAATTTGAGAATATTGAAACCGGCCAAGTCGGAACCTTCGAGGAATTTGGCCAAGGACTTGGCGATGGATTTGAAAGTAGGTGCATCCTTGATGTCCTCATCGAATATGCCGTGAATCGCACTGGTTTCTGCCGGGATGGGTATTGTAGGGTTTATTTTTTTCGTCTTGGTAATGGTTTCCCCATTGGGCATGCTTTTCACAAAAGAAAGTTCGACAATACGATCGCGGGTGATATTGGTTCCCGTCGTTTCAAGGTCGAAAAAGACAAGGGGATTTTTAAGATGAAGTGACATGGTATGGAAATAATTTTCTTGGGGCTTCGTTTATTGATTATAAATATTGTTGGCGCGTAAGGGGACAATTATCCATTTTTACTATCATGGAACAATTCTTTTGCAAATGACTCCATATCTACGCCGTCAAAATTGCCAGAACTCATCATTAATAGGTTCTTGCCGTTCCAGTTGATGGATTTCAGAAAAGTGAACAGCTCTCCACTACTATCGAACACCTTTAGACCTTCATGACCAAAAGCGTCGATAATATCTTGCTTGCTTATGGAATCGAGTCTTTTATGGGATACCGTAGCTGGATTATAATAGACTATCGGGTAATTGGATGCACTCAAACTTTTACTGTACTGCGGAATAAACTCCTTGTTCAGGCTACTATAAGTATGTAGCTCTAAACAGGCAACGAGTTCTTTGTCAGGATATTGTCTTTGTACCGCCTGGGTAGTTGCTTTGACTTTAGAAGGGGCGTGGGCGAAATCAACGAACACCTGCCTGCCGGATTCGGAAGCGAACCGTTGAAGTCGACGGGCAGCACCCTCAAAATCACGTATGGCCTCGTAAAATTGTTCGTCACTGATACCTATTTTTTTGAGTACGGTCAGTGCCCCACTGATATTCTGCATGTTGTGTTCACCAAAAATCTGAAGCGGGACCTCTTGGCTACCATTGACCAAATAGGTGATTCCATTTTTGATTATATAAGGATGTGCCGTGTAAGGCACTGCTGAGCTATCCTCTTTTTCCTTTCCGCATATTTGTTTTGTATCCCTGTCATTTTCATAATATACCAGAGTCCCTGCCTTAGGTGTTGCTTGTACAAAAGCTTCAAATTGAGATAAGTACTCCTTTTCTGTAGAAAATACATTGATATGGTCCCAAGCGATGCCGCTCACCAGTCCGATATGGTGATGGTACTTTAGAAATTTCGGGCTTCTATCGATGGGGGATGACAGGTACTCGTCACCTTCAATGATGATTATGGGAGCATCAGAAAATTTGACCATGGTGTCAAACCCACTCAGTTGAGCACCCACGGCATAATCGAACTCTCTTTCAAAATACCGAAGGACATGGAGTATCATAGCCGAAATACTGGTCTTCCCATGACTGCCCGCAATCACGATTCGCTGCTTGTCTTTGGATTGTTCGTAAATGAATTCCGGAAATGAGTAAATTTTCAATCCCAAGGCCCGGGCGCGTTGTAGTTCCGGGTTGTCCTCTCTGGCATGCATACCAAGAATAACGACATCAAGTTCATTTGTTACCCTGCCAGGGTACCAGCCCTCCTCTTTTGGGAGTAATCCGTGTCCTTCCAGTCGCGTACGCGAAGGCTCGAAGATTTCATCATCCGATCCACTAACGAAATGTCCATTTTTTTTCAAAGCTATCGCCATACTGTGCATAAGACTGCCTCCTATAGCTATGAAATGTATCCTAAGCG
This sequence comes from uncultured Cyclobacteriaceae bacterium, assembly GCA_947492745.1. Classification (GTDB taxonomy): domain Bacteria; phylum Bacteroidota; class Bacteroidia; order Cytophagales; family Cyclobacteriaceae; genus Aurantiphycus; species Aurantiphycus algarum. The sequence continues at coordinate 90,966 of CANLOE010000006.1, forward strand.
AGTTTTCAATCATTAATACTATGTTATACCCAAACGAAGTCCGTTCAGGGAGAAATATATTTTATGTGCAGACCTAAAATCAGCTTCTGAGGACTTTCACGACCAACTCAACTATCGCCTGCTTTGATAGAGTGACCTCAGATTCAAACCCCCAAAATACTTTTTCTTGAGTATATGAAAACCAAAAATAAGAGAAAAATATAAAACCATGACAAATTTGATGACATTATAAACCAAGGCATGATGGATTTGAGTTCTATAAAGGTAACGATAAAAGGTTTTGCCGTCCCAAATTGATAAAAGTAGGTCAACAATAGGTGGTGTTTATAATGATGTGAACAATTATTTTTTATGTGGATAAGTCACATACTTTTCCACAAAATCCCCCACAGTTTTATGGGTACAACCGGATATAACTGTGGATAGCTTGTTCATAGCGATGTAAAATAACCTAGGATAAGTAGTAGAGGTACGTTTTTTGTTAACAAAGATACATTGACCTTAGAGGCGACTTTCTATTGCCTTACCGAAGGATTCTTGGTAGGTTTGATGTACTTTTGTTGAAAATAAATCACTAAATATCTATGGATCAAAACAAACCTTCTCCCGTAAGGGGCAGCTTTAAGTCATCAAAGTTGGCTCAAAGGGAAATTGGTGAGCGATTGGGCAAACTACCCCCGCAGGCACTGGATTTGGAAGAAGCGGTACTCGGTGCACTCATGTTGGAAAAGGATGCTCTGACCATAGTCATCGATATTCTACAGCCGGAAAGCTTTTATAAAGACCAGCATAAGGAGATATATGCTGCGATACAGGAGCTTTTCAAAAACTCGGAGCCCGTGGATATGCTCACGGTTACCAATCAATTACGGAAAGACGGGAAGTTGGAGTTTGTTGGTGGTGCATACTATATTACAGAGCTGACACGTGGGATTACCTCTGCGGCAAATATTGAGTTTCATGCCCGTATAGTTTCGGAGATGTCCATTAAGCGCGAATTGATACGGATTGCCTCCGAAATCCAGAAAGATGCTTTTGAAGACACCACCGATGTCTTCCAACTTTTGGATAAAACGGAACAATCACTTTTCGAAGTTTCTGAATCCAATATCAGGAAGAACTATGATAACATGCGCTCTCTCATGGGAAAGGCCATTGCAGAACTGGAAGAGCGTAAGAACCATACCGATGGGCTTACGGGGATCCCATCAGGACTCTCTGCCTTGGACCGTGTTACCTCTGGCTGGCAAAAGTCCGACTTAGTTATTATAGCAGCAAGGCCAGCTATGGGTAAGACAGCTTTCGTACTCTCGGTCATGCGTAATGCCGCAGCGGATTTCGACAGACCGGTAGCCATTTTCTCCCTAGAGATGTCCTCTGTACAATTGGTCAACAGACTCATCTCGGCAGAAGCAGAACTGGAAAGTGAGAAAATAAAAAAAGGTGATCTGTCAGATCATGAGTGGCAGCAGCTTATCCACAAGACCAACAAACTGACCAATGCTCCCATTTTCATCGATGATACACCTGCATTGTCCATATTGGAGCTTAGAGCAAAATGCCGTAGACTGAAGGCGCAAAGCGATATTCAGATGATCATTATCGACTACCTACAGCTGATGAGTGGTGATGCCGGTAAGGGAGGAGGTAATCGAGAGCAGGAAATCGCTTCCATTTCAAGAGCACTCAAAGGTATCGCTAAAGAACTGGATGTACCCGTTATCGCGCTATCTCAGTTGAGTAGGGCCGTAGAGACCAGGGGAGGGGACAAGAGGCCCCAGCTATCCGACCTCAGGGAATCGGGGTCAATAGAACAGGATGCAGATATGGTCATGTTCCTTTATAGACCGGAGTACTATGGTATAACCGAAGATGAGAACGGCATGCCGACCATCGGTACCGGAGAGGTTATCATTGCCAAACATAGGAACGGGTCTTTGGAAAATGTGCAACTCAAGTTCATAGGCAAGTATACAAAATTTGCGGATCTGGACGGCATGGACTTTTCCGGAGGCTTTCCTTCCCTAGAGGGTATACCGAACGAATTCGATACCAGTGCGGGTACCATTACCATAGGAAGTAAAATGAATGAAAGTGATAAAGGTAGTGGGGCCGGTCCGGCGCCGACCCCCCTGTCCAGTGATGATAGTCCAGCACCTTTCTAATGATTTTTTTATCACTATCTGTGTGATGATTGAAATGTCTGGTTCTCATACTGATATAGCCAAGAGCATAGCATAAGAGAGAGGGAATTGATATCTCAAAATCTAAAGAACAAATAGAAATTATATAGCCACAACCACTCTGTCCCGATTCGCTCTAAGCGAATCGGGTTTTTTGTTTTGGTTTTACCAAGAACAATACCTTATTTGTGGCAAATAACCAAGGTCTATGGAAATAATGAAAGCAGTAATGCTTACCGCCCCCGATACCCTTACTCTCAAAACGATGGAAAAACCTCGACTGGAGAAAGGTCAGGTGCTGGTAAGGGTCGAAGCAGCATCTCTCAATCGTAGGGATCAGTGGATAAAAGAAGGGAAATACCCAAACATCCAAATGAACAAGGTGTTGGGTTCCGATGCTGCCGGTACTGTAGTGGAGCTACATGAAAATGCCGGTCCCGAAGAAAGAAAGTGGCTTCACAAAAAGGTGGTGATCAATCCCAATATAAACTGGGGTGCTGACCCTAGTGTGCAATCTTTGGCATATACTATTCTGGGCATGCCCAGTGATGGTACCATGAGAAGGTATATGGCTTTGGATATCGATCGTTTGTTTGAAAAACCACTTCATTTGGATAGTGTACAGGCCGCTGCCTTGCCTTTGGCCGGACTTACGGCCTATAGGGCTGTCTTTCGGCATGCTCAGGTGAAAAATGGGGACAAAGTATTGATATCCGGGTTTGGAGGTGGAGTAGCTCAATTTGCTTTCCAGATGGCTCATGCTGTAGGTGCCCGGGTATATGTATCCTCTGGCAGTGAGGACAAAATCGGTAAGGCCAAAAGTATGGGGGCCATAGAAGGGTTTGATTACAGAGAAAAAGGCTGGCAAAAAAAGGCGAAAGAGATAACCGATGGTTTTGATGTGGTCATCGATAGTGCCGGGGGCAATCAGTTGAGTGGTTTTATTAAAATAATGCGCCCGGGCGGGAAAATTGTTTTTTATGGAGCTACAAATGGACTGCCTCCAGGTATCGACCTGTACCGTATGTTCTGGAATCAGATAACCTTGCAAGGCTCCACTATGGGAAATGATCAGGAGTTTGAAGCGATGGTTCGTTTTATAATCGAGCATCGTATAGTACCATTGATAGGAGGGGTCTGGCCAGTGGAGGAGGTACAACAGGCTTTTGATACCTTGGCAGAGGGGCGGTCGATGGGCAAGCTAATACTCTATTTTTAACCCGAATTTTGCATTAGCTCACTGTTGTGTCTGTTTTAATGGTTTCGTAAATACGCTGTATTTGGAGCTTCCTGATGAGGGTTTGAAATGCGATAAATAGCATAGTGAAAAAATGCATGATTCCGCTTTGATCCAAAGGCCCCATTGGAATGGCCCCAAAAAGTGTAAACATGAAATAAACGTAATCAATCTTCGAACATAAATTCTTCATAAGCACTTCTAAGTTCCCGAAGAGCGAGGGCTTCACCCGCACGTGTGGCTATATCGATTCCTTTTTCGAAAGTTATTTTTGCCAGTTCCTCCTCTCCAAGTTCCTCATATAACTTTGCCGCGTGATAATAGGTGCCTACATAATCTTCATGCTCGGAAAGTAACATTTCGTAATATGCCCTGGCCTTATCGGGATACTGCTCTCTATATTCTGTAGCAATAGCGTAGAGCAAAAAAGGGTCTTTAGGATCATTTTCCAAAAATTCAAAAAGTTGCCCCAGTCTCATGGAATTCATTTATATTAGATTTTGATTTGCTTCATTATTCTTTAACTTCACGGCAAATCTATAATAAGTAACTTAATAAATTGTATAATGCATTAGAGATTGGTTTTTAATACTTTTTGAGGTACGGCCGGACATACTAGGATTAGAAAAACCTGTGTTATCGCTATGTTTTTGGCGCTCAAGTATAAAAGCCTTACATCGATTGAGCTTTTGTGCGACATGTTCGATTGGGATTGCATAAAAATCAGTTTAATGGAAAGTTAAAGTATTATTTTTACCATAGGTTCAGAATACCTTACATCATGCTTCTCTTATACACAATTCTAGGGAAAACGACGTGCAAAATGTAGAGGTTATTTTATTTAACAACTGAAAATCAACGAATACGCATGAAAATTTTAGTTTGTATTACTTACGTGCCCGACACGACTTCCAAAATTGCCTTTACGGAGGGTGACACAAAATTCGATAAGTCAGGGGTACAGTTCATCATAGGTCCATACGATGATTATGCCTTGGCCAGGGCCGTGGAACTGAAAGAAGCGCACAGCGGTACCGTTACAGTACTGAACGTCGGAGAGGCAGAGACAGAACCCATTATACGTAAAGCCTTGGCAGTAGGGGCTGATGATGCCATACGGGTAAATGCAGAACCCATAGATTCATTTTTCGTAGCCAAGCAGATTGCAAGCGTTGCAAAAGAAGGTAGTTATGACATGATATTGATGGGTAGGGAATCCATCGATTTTAATGGAGGCATGGTTCATGGTATGGTAGGAGAACTTTTAGGCCTTCCTTCTGTTTCTCCTGTAATGACACTTGAAATCGAAGGTAACAAAGCAAAGATGTCCAGAGAAATAGAAGGGGGTAAGGAGTATTTGGAAGTGGACATGCCTTTTGTCGCAGGGTGCCAAGAGCCTATTGCAGAATGGAAAATACCCAATATGAGAGGTATCATGTCCGCTAGGACCAAACCTTTGCAAGTAGTCGAACCCGTTGATTCGGATAAGGCTACCGTATTGGACAAGTACGAACTGCCACCATCAAAAGGAGAGATAAAGATGATCGATGCCGAAAATATGGAAGAACTGGTCAAGCTTTTAAAGAACGATGCCAAAGTTCTTTGAGATGTGGGGCGATAAAGGTCAATTGCTTATTCTTTGTTAGTTTTACACTGTAAATCATTACGATAATGTCAATATTAGTATTTGTAGAAAGTGCGGAAGGCAAAATCAAAAAGACATCACTGGAAGCGATAGCCTATGCCAAAGAAATGGGTGGAGAGGTGACGGCCCTTGCTCTAGGAGAAATCGCTACAGCCGAACTGGAAGACCTCGGTAACTATGGAGCCACTAAAGTTTTACATGCTGCGGACAGTAAATTGAATGATGGCATCATTCAAGCCTACGCCTCAGTTATTGCCCATGCTTTTGAGCAGGAAAGTGCAGAAATCCTTGTTCTTGCGAACTCCTCTCTAGGGACTCCCGTATCAGCAAGAGTGGCCTTGAAAATAGAGGCCAGTTTAGTCTCTAATGTGGTCGATCTACCCGATACTACTGATGGCTTCAAGGTGAAAAGAAGTATTTATACTGGAAAAGCTTTTGCTTTAGTAGATATGGGAAGCGGAAAAAAAATCATTGCCATCAAGAAGAATGCCGCTGAGGTAAAAGAAATAGGAGGTAAGGCTACTGTCGAAGCTTTTTCGCCTGCACTGGATGATAAGGACTTTGCCACTCAGATTACTTCCATTGATAAGGCTACTGGAGATGTGCTACTGCCCGAAGCTGAAATAGTAGTTTCCGGGGGAAGGGGCTTGAAAGGACCCGAGAATTGGGGGATGGTAGAAGACCTGGCCTCTTCTTTGGGAGCAGCGACAGGGTGTAGTAAACCCGTATCCGATATGGATTGGAGGCCACATCATGAACATGTCGGTCAGACCGGAGTCAAAGTAAGTCCTCAATTGTACATAGCTATAGGGATATCCGGAGCCATTCAGCACTTGGCCGGTGTGAATTCCTCAAAGTACATCGTTGTTATCAACAAGGATCCCGAAGCTCCCTTTTTCAAAGCGGCGGATTATGGTATAGTAGGGGATGCTTTTGAAGTAGTACCCAAACTGACCGAGGCAATAAAAAATGCTCAATAATAAATTTTTATTAGTGGATAAAATTAAGCTTGAAATCTTAGGCCTTTCATCTAGCCAATCTCAATCAGGGTCCTTTGCTCTAGTATTGGGTGAAAAAGAAGGTAGTAGAAGACTACCTATAATTATAGGCATGTTCGAAGCCCAGGCTATCGCCATTGAAATCGAAAAAATCATCCCGAACAGGCCCATGACCCATGACCTGTTCAAATCCTTTGCGATGAACTTTGACTACAATGTAGAAGAGATCATTATTTCTGATTTGAAAGAAGGAGTCTTTTTTGCCAAAATCATTTGCTCTAATGGTGAGAAATCCATAGAAGTCGACGCAAGGCCCTCAGATGCCATCGCGATAGGACTGCGCTTTAACTCACCCATCTATACTTACGAAACAATACTGGCTGAGGCAGGTATTGTGCTCACCGATGAGAACGAAGACGATATCACAGAAATAAGTAAGGAAGTAACACCACTGAAGTCCGAATCACAGGAGAAAGTGACTGACAGTTCCGCAACAACAGGCAGCAGTAAGGCCGATGAACTGAAAAACTACTCCAAAGAAAAACTTAGGGAATTGCTCAAGAAGTCTATCGATAACGAAGATTATGAAAGGGCCGCAAAGATAAGGGATGAACTCGATCAGAGGGATTGATTCCTTTCGGGGTAGGGATATTAGCTCTGGGTGATTATATAAGGAAGTACACAATTGTTTCCTTAGTAAAAAAGTAAATGGATAAAAATCACCGCAGAGTTGCGACAATTAATGAAGGACATCTTCAGTATTTTCAAATAATTTGAGTAATATATCAACATAAAAAGAAAGGCTTTCCTAAAAGGAAAGCCTTTCTTTTTGGAAGAAATTGCCTAAAGACTTTCACGTATACCAATTATCATTACCCTAGAATCATTCCTACCATGGTCGCAGAAAAAAGTGACGCGATGGTACCGGCCAGCAAAGCCCTCATCCCTAATTCGGATAACAGCACCCGTTTATTAGGAGCAATGGAACCAATGCCGCCAATCTGTATGCCTATAGACGCAAAATTGGCAAAGCCACAGAGCATATACGTAGCCATGATTATCGATTTGTGTTCCACAAAGGATTCATTGGTTTTCAGATCGGACAAACTGACGTAGCCTACAAATTCTGTCATGATCAGCTTTTCGCCCAATAGTCGACCAAGAAGAGTGATGTCCTCTGACGTTACACCGATTACCCACATAATAGGGGAGAAGATATATCCCAATATAAACTGTAAGGACAGCTCTGTATAATTTCCATTGGAGAACTCCGCTATGCTAGCGTTGATCTGCGTCAACTCCCCGATTTTCCCCAAAGCACCATTGGTCATAGCGATAAAAGCTAGAAACACCAATAGCATAGCGCCTATGTTCAACGCTAACTTTAAGCCTTCTGAGGTGCCGTTAGAGATAGCATCGAGAATGTTGTTGCCCACACGTTCTTTGGAAACCTCTATGGTACTATTGATTTTCTCTGTTTGCGGAATCAATATTTTGGAAGCGACCACTGCGCCGGGAGCCGCCATAATAGAGGCTGCCAATAGATGCTTAGCGAACAACAACTTTTGTTGGGGATCTTCCCCACCTAGAAAAGCAATATAAGCCGCCAATACACCCCCGGCAAGTGTGGCCATTCCCCCTGTCATTACCAACATGATTTCGGAGCGGTTCATTTTGCCGAGGTACTCTTTTATCAGTAAAGGAGACTCTGTTTGTCCGAGAAATATATTGCCAGCTACAGATAGACTTTCTGCCCCGGAAAGCTTCATCGCCTTTGTCATAACCCAAGCCAAGGCATAAACCACCTTCTGAATAACTCCCAGATAGAATAGTAAACTGGTCAGGGCCGCGAAAAAAATGACCGTGGGAAGCACTTGAAAAGCAAAGATAAAACCGTATTTGTCTAAGTTCAGAAAGCCCGAAAAAAGAAATTCGGTTCCTTTTTTGGTGAAATCCAATAAACTGACAAAAGCTTGACCTACGATGTCAAAAAAGAACTGAACAAAAGGCACATATAAAATCCCTACAGCCAGTACCATCTGTATCGTCAGACCGGAAAGAACAACCCTCCACGAAATTGCACCGCGATTGTTGGAGAAGAGGTAGCAAATGGCAACAAGTATGATCAATCCCAGTAAGCCCCTAGGTATACTCATGATATTGTAACTGTAACCCTTACTCTCGGTACCGGATATGGGCAATGTGTTTTCCGTATCAGCGTAGGGGGTATTGGGTATAGTACTAATGTTATTTTCGGATACGCTATTTCCGGAAGTAGGAGAGGGTAGGCCATTGGCGATACTGTAATCAAAAAAGGAGAAAGTGAAAAACAGGAGGGTCAGTAGTGATTTTAATGCCATTAGCAGCCAATAAGTTGTTTTGAGAATTCGAAAATAAGTAACAATACTATCTTTACAAAACTATGATTACTTAATCCGAGTGGAAATGTGGATCTAAATCAACCCTTTGTAGTACTCAAGATATAATAATTATAAATTTAACAGTTTGGATAAGTAATTAAATAGACACTATCCGCGAGATACTAGCAGGAATGGTAAGCTGTTGGTTTACCCAGATGTAATTGAAATAAGAAAGGTGTTGCTGCTCTAAGGAAATCCAATAAATAGACCTAACCATTAATTTCACTTAGCAGTTAGGTCCGTTACTAAATCAATTTCCCGAGTATACTCGAACTGTACCCAGACGCATTTGATTAGGGAAAAGAAGGGGGTTCTTTAGCCCCCCCATTGCGTTTGTTTTTTTGGTCTATCTTCTCATTATAGAAAATAGGAATGACAATACTGCTCAGTTCACGTCAGCGGTATCGGGTAAAGCCGTCTCGGAAGTAGAGGTCGAATCCTTTTTGGACTGCTGGTACTCAGCGTTGAGGCCTTTGGTCACCTTATCGGTAATATCCAGCCCCTCGCTGGCAAAGAGGACATCGCTACCACGATTGTACTTCAATACGAGAGACACATCGTTTTTAGTACCGTACTCTTTCAGGTATTCTGTGAGGTTTTCGAAAAGCTTGGTATTGATTTTGGTTTCTTCTTGTACCAATTCCTGCGTAAGTGTTTCCTGATACATACGTAGGTTCTGCTCTTTGGTCATTAAGTCTTTTTGCAAAGCCTTACCTTGAGTAATAGTAAGGCTCTTTGCATTACGCTGAAAATCGGCAATCTCTTTTTGGAGTCCACTGGCTCTGTTCGTGTACTCAGCTTCCAATTGCTTTGTCTTTTCTTCCAGTTTTGCTTTGGACTCTTTGAAAAAGTCGTAATTCTCCAAAAGAGTATCCGCATTTAGATAAACAATGGATTGGAGAGGGCCTTCGGACATTGAAGTCGCCTCCGGTGCTACCGCTGTCGAAGAAAAATGAAGGTAATACAAAACACCTACCGCAATAATAAGAACGGCATTTAAAATCAATGAAGCATTTTTCACAGTACTTGTCGTTTTAGATTAAATCAATGGCTGCAAATATAGTTAAAGAATTCATTCAGCCCAATGCCTACCCTCATATGTCTTTTGTGTCCAAGACTGACCACTAGTGGATGAAATGGGAATAGTGAATATCACATAGGTACAGGTTGACCTGTATCGAGAGCAATGTTATCATCGAAAAGACCGCACATCACATTTTTTTGAAAAGCAGGTGATGTACTTATATCCTATACAGGTCATTTTTTGTATATTTCGGAATTGTTTCAAAAAAAGTATGGTGTTGTGTTACTTCTTAGAAGTCAAACACCTTTTCAATGCGTCATCTTTACTATTCAACGAATCATTTTAGTTGAAGGTATCGATAGATGGAAAACCCAAGCTCTCAAAGTATCATGACCTACATAATTGTCACTATCACCTACCTTGCTCTACTGGTAGCCATTATCATATATAAAAGTAGAGGAGTGAAATCCAATGAAGATTTTATGGTCGCTGGGCGAGGGGTTCCTGTATACCTATTGGTAGGGACTTTAATCTGTACATGGATAGGTTCCGGAAGCCTTTTTGGCACGGCAGGACTGACATTTAGGACAGGTTTCTCTGAACTGTGGTTCTCGGCGGGAGCTTGGATAGGAATCATCGTGATTTATTTTATAGCCGCAAGGGTCAGGAAGATATCACAGATTACGCTAACGGACCTTTTGGAAGAACGCTATAACCGTACCGCCCGGTTACTGGGAACGATAACCATCATTATTGCCTATATGGTCATCGCCGGCTATCAGTTCAAAGGCGGCGGAAGGTTCATCAATATCCTTACCGAAGGTCAGATCAGTCAGGAAACGGGCATGCTGATTTCCTGCATTGTCATCATCGGTTTTACGGCATTGGCAGGTATGGTATCTATTGTATCCATCGACGTTTTCAATGGTGCCATTATGACGCTGGCCATGTTCCTGGCATTACCTTATGCTATCAGCCATCATGGAGGTCTATCGGAGGTCATTAGTACCATAGAAGCTACGAAACCTACCCACTTATCCATATTTGAAGGGAAAGGGAGTGACCCTTTATGGGTTATCGGTATCATCCTTCCTACATTTCTGTTACTGATGAGCGAGAGTAGCGTCTACCAGAAGTTCTCTTCGGCAAAGGATGCAGCCTCGGCAAAAAAAGCAGTATTTTGGATGTTTATCGGGGTAGTAGTCATAGAAGTGATGATGTGTACACTATCTGTTGTGGGCTATGCTATCTATGCCGAAGATGCACGCTTCTTCCTCTCGGACGGAAGTGTGAACAGGGCGATGGCAGAAGAGATTATCCTAAGGATAGGATACGAAAAGATTCCGGCCTATGCGGGTTCCATACTATTTGCAGCGGGTGTTGCGATAATCTTATCCACCGGCAACACCTTTCTTATGGTCACTTCCACCAATGTGACACGAGACCTGTTTCAAAAGTTCTGGATGAAAAATGCCTCCCCTGAAAAAATATTGAAGATACAACGTATTAGTATCGTTGTCATCGGTGCACTGGCTTACCTTCTTATGTCGCAGTTCCAGACCATATTGGAGATGGCCCTGATTTCGTATACAATGATCGGTGCCTCATTGGCTCCCGCTTTACTGGCTTCGTTCTTTTGGAAAAGAGTCACCGAACAGGGAGGAGTCGCTTCGATTATTGCCGGGATGAGCACAGTGCTTCTGATTTCCATTATCAATAAAGTACTGGAAGGACAAGAGACGGTTATATTGGGAATAAACTTTCCTTTGAATACCGATTATATTGCCATTCCGGCACTGATCATGTCTGTTACCACACTGATAGTCGTCAGTATATTAACACCTCACTCCCCAGAAGAGAAGTGGAAACCTTTTATTGAAAGGTGAGCCAGATTAGCGTACTATACTCTGAGGGTTCAAAGGAATGCTGCATGGATTCGGGTTTAATGCCGTATGGAATTTCGTAGATTATTTTATTCCGGACAAGGCAGGAAGAGTGCCAAAAAAGTAAGTGAACTGATTTAGAGACTATTTTGAAATTATATTTAAAATTTATTATCACTTATTTCGGATAGGGCCGAGCGTTAAAATAATGCCCCGAGGGCATTATTAGTGAAGGGGCCGGTCTGCCGCGCAGGAGTAAGCGCCTGGCCGGCTTGATGCGAAAACGGAGTTCAGGGCGGATAGAGAACATGTTGAATCCGATTGGAACGAAGAAAACACACCATGTCCAAAATGCTTTCCTCAAAACGGGGTTATAGGTTGAACGACTGTTAAAATCATAGGCATAGCTATGTATATAGGTCTGTTGTCTTTTTAACCCAGAATGTTCGTTGGAACTTCGCCATGAGGACTTAAATGGCAATAAATCGGGGCGTTTTCTTGGATTCAGCGTAGCACCGCTATGGTTAATTCAAAAAACGCATTCATTTACTGATTTGAAGCCAGTTGAGTCCGGAATAGATTTTCTAATGGACATTTTGGGTTTAAAGTTCCGTAGCTTTGGCTATGCAACGGAAAAAAGTCTTCATCAGGGCACAAAAGCCAAAATTCTCGGAGCTAAACAAAAAGTCTAAACCACTTCAGTAGGATGACACCAAAAAGGGTTTCGGACCACTCCTTAATCTATACGTAGGTAATTTGACTATCAGGCTAAAAAGTATAGAGTAAAGAAGAAGGTCTGTGGCGCAGTCCACAGACCTTTGGGAAAACAGTCTCTAAGAGAAGAGTAAAGTTTTTTTGTTTACTATATCACAGAAGCAAGCAAGAGGGCAGGTTAAAAACCAACACCCACATGGATACCTGCAGTTACAGTTCCTCCATTATCACTACCGCCCCTCACAGGCAGAACAAATTCAACAAAAGCGGGTACATTGCCTATTTTGAACCCTTTGTTCAACAGAGGGGTAAATCCATAGCGCCCCGAAGCACCTAATTCATAAGCCAATCGAGTGCCAAAAGTCAGACCCTCACCAACTTTGAACAAAAAACCGGGATGAACCAGTAACACAATATTATCTAATTCTTGACTGACCATGCCTTCAGCATTGATAATCTGACTAGCACCAAAAGTAATCAATGGTACAAATTCAGCATCAAATGCGAAATTTTCATTTTTTCTAACAGTTATGCCGATAGGAAAGCCCACTGTATACGGACTGAACTCATCATTGACATCTCCGTCTTTAAGAGTTACAATAGGTTGTACAATACCAAAATGACCGCCGAGTTGATTCTGAGCATAGGTCTTACTACTTACTGTCAAAGCAAGCAATATCACTAGACTAAAAACTAATTTGTGAGTGAGTAGAGTGAAATGTTTCATTTTCTTTTGGTTAAGGTTAAATCAGATTTTGACCGGTTTGTATAAAAAATCACTTAGTGTGCTTATTATCAATATTTTAGGTCAAAATTGACAAATAATGAGTCTAAATATGCAACCAAAAGTTCTAAAAAGCATGTTATGAACTTTCAATATGCGTCTCAAATTGAAATTAAAGCGCGATTTGTCTTGGTAATGACACGTTGAGCTTTTATATTTTTATATGATTTTGTGGTTTTTAAATATTAATATTGTAATTTTTACTTTTATAAGTATTTGATATATAGTATATAAGTGGATTGTTGCATGTAAGTGAAAGTCGTATAGTTCGGTCCTCTACCCAAATCAAACCTGATATTGCCGAGATGTTATATGTTATACTCAAGTAAAAACAAATTGGAAAACACATCGAATGAAGTTCCTGAATAAAAAGGGCATGGCATGTAAGCAGAGATAGGTCATTGGTGGGTAGGCTACAGCTACCTCGATGGTTGGGTAGAATGCCCCTTGCACCCCACACCTACCCACGGGCTTCTTCAGTACTAAGAGGACTTTTTGGTGATTGTAACCCATGTTCTATATCTGCACTGGTGGCGAACCCTATACTTCTCTAAAGAATAACAGTTCTTCTAATTGAGAGGCTGTTTTGGTAGCTATTATTTTAGGAATGGTTATCGCTTATTTTAGAGAGGTACGAGCGTGAAAATAATGTCCTGAGGATTTAGTTAGTGAAGTGGCCGGCCTGCCATGTGGGAGATAGACAAAGATAGCATGTCGCGCTAGCTAGCGAAAATTTCAACGAAATTAGGCACCAAAAGAAATACATAAGAAAGAAAAAGATACATTTTAAAACAGTCTTCTTAGCATAAGGTAAATTTTATTATGGCGAATTCCATGCGACGATTAAACATCAATACCGACCAAATGAAAATGAAGAGATACAGTTCAAAACAGTCTCTTAGAGGTATGTTTTTTTTCCTTGTATGGCCAAAGCTATGGAACTTAAAAAAGACAAAATAGGGGGCTAAATGTGGAATTTGCAGGCAAAAGAAAAAGTCTAAATCACTTTAATAACTTGAATCCGTATTTGATAGGCCGAGAAATGGAAAAAGATGCCTTGAAAGGGCATCTTTTTCCTGATTATGAAGAGATGATGTAATACAAACTTAGCTTTCAAATATCGCCTATCTCCCTGTTCATTTTGCTTCACTCAGCGTTGACAATCCTCGGGATAGCGCTGCTACCCCTGCGGTGCTTGTCTTGATTGAAAAAAAATGACCCACGGAATCTTATACGATAGTTGAATCCCAAATTTGTATAAATCTATTCTTTGGCAAAAGCCTTGACGGCAATCCTATACAGCAGAAAGCAAATCCCTACTGTGACCAATAAGCCTACTTCGCTACCCAGTCCTTCTTCCATCAGGGCCAAGGCATCTGTACTTCCATAATACCAAGCAGGAAAAGCCAAAAATATTCCAGTTAGTGCTTCTCCCGTTATCAGTCCCGAAGCCAGTAAAAGCCCCGTTCTACTGCTTCGTTGTTTTGCCACCTCCAAACCACCGGCAGCTTTGCTTTGGTGCTTGTTCTGATATCGGACGATAAGCCAAGCAATGATTCCTCCCAACATAATAGCACTGTCCAACTCAAATGGCAAGTATATACCTATGGCCAAGGCCAGTACGGGAATACGGAATGTAGCGTTTCTTGTCTCCAACATCTTGTCAATGATAATCACCACGACTGCCAATGCCATACCTATAGAGATAATTCCCCAAGGTAGCCCACCACCGAAGACACCCTCGGCAACACTCTGCATCAAAGAAGCCTGCGGGGCGGTAAGAGAGTCTGGGTTTTCGATTGTTTTTGGACCGAATCCGTTGGTTGCATTCAATAGCTCCAGCACAAAGGGCAGCACGAGAGCAGCGGCCACAACACCGACCATTTGCATGACCTGTTGTTTCTGAGGTGTCGCGCCGAGTACTTGGCCTGCTTTTAGGTCTTGCATATTATCACCCGCAATAGCAGCGGCACAGGCCACTACGGAGCCGATAAGGATAGCGGCGGCGGGGCCTTTCTCGGAGCCTGTACCCATCAGTGCCAGTAATATAAGTGAAGATGTCAATATGGTAGCGATGGTCACACCGGAGATAGGGTTATTGGAGCTTCCCACCAAGCCTGCCATATATCCTGCCACGGAGGCAAAAAGAAATCCGGCGATGACCATGATTATGGCCATAAGCCCCGTTATGGCCACGTTTTCGATTTCGCGAATGTACATGATGAAAATAGGTACTATCAGTACACCGATGCCGATTATGATCCATTTCATAGGGGTGTCCCTTTCCGTTCTGGGTAGGTTTTTTTCAGTATCGGTATTGCTCTTAAAAGATGTAAGGCCCTCATTCAAAGCGACGCCTATAGCACCTCTAAGATTGACCAAGGCCCATAAACCTCCGACCACCATGGCACCTACACCTAGATAGCGTACCTGCATATAAGCATTACTGCCCAGTGTAACAGCATCCAGACCTTCGGGATTGCCCATAATGGATAGGTATATAGGTATACCTATCCACCATGTGACGATGCCCCCCGCAAATATGACCAGAGCTACTTTTACACCTACGATATAGCCAACGGCTATTAAGGCCGGAGAAAGGTTCATACTGAAGTACAGAAATGTCTTTTGGGATACCATAGTAGCCTTTACGAAAGCCCCTTCCCATAATTTGAGACCGGCCTCGGCGAACTTGACCAGAATGCCCAAAGCCCCTCCCAAAGCCAAGAATTTGACAGCTTTGCCTCCTTGCTCACCCGTTTTCAGTACTTCGGAGGTAGCTACACCTTCAGGAAACTTCAATTTTTGTTTCACAATTAAGGCCTTTCGTAAGGGAACAGTGAAAAACACCCCCAAAATACCTCCACAAAGCCCGATAAGAGCCGTTTCCCAATAATTGAAATGGGTCCAATAGCCCATCAGCACTAATGCCGGTACCGTGAAAATAATACCTGCCGCTACGGACTCTCCCGCCGAAGCAGCCGTTTGTACGATATTGTTTTCAAGAATATTGTGTTTTTTGAATAGCTTGAGTACTGCCATGGATATGACTGCGGCCGGAATGGAGGCAGACACCGTCATACCGGCAAATAGACCCAAATAGGCATTGGCTCCCGCTAAAATAGCTGATAATAGCGCGCCGAGCAGGACGGCCTTAACGGTGATTTCGGGTAGGACCTTATCCGGTCCGATATATGGTTTTTCTTCCTTCTCCATAAATATTGTTTTCGAGGGTTAATAAATCAAATGCTGTTTGAGGATACAAAGCCTTGTGGGGCATGATCAAAGAAAGCCAATGCTGGTCATTGCGCAGGTCATTTTTGATACCATTAGAAAAACTAAAGGGTTGACTTCCTACCTTTTACTGCATTTCTTAAAATCCGGATACAGACAATCAGGTAAAACTACTGTCCTTAGCCCATTTTAGCAAATTTGCTTTGGTGCTTTCATCAAGTATGCGATATTCATGGATATAAATTATGAGTTTTGTAATTTAAGCTATTTTTAATACTCATTATATGTTAATTTCGCATCAAAGTATTGTTGTTTCAAATAATTCATCAATCGACTATGCAAGAATTCGGATTAAAGTCTCAAGTTAAAGACTTGGATGCCTATGGTATCACAAATGCCAACAAGATCTACTGGAATTTATCTCCTGCTAGCTTGGTAGAAAAAGCACTGGAGCACAAGGAAGGTAATCTGGCCGATACGGGAGCTTTGATGTGTGATACGGGAAAGTTTACAGGGAGGTCTCCCAAAGACCGGTATATCGTCAAAGACGATAAGACAAAGGATACGGTTTGGTGGGGAGACATCAATCAACCTATTTCTCCGGAGAACTTCGATAGGATCTATACGAAGATGGTCGAAGGTCTAAAAGGCCGAGACCTTTATGTACGCGATGCCTATGCCGGTGCCGATAAGACCTATAGGCTGAATCTCCGCGTTATCAATACCAAAGCTTGGCAGAACCTTTTCTGTTATAATATGTTTTTGAGGCCCGATAAGTATAAACTGGAACAGTTCGACCCGAATTTTACCATCATCTGTGATCCCGACTTCAAAGCCGACCCTAGTGTGGACGGTACGCGACAGGCCAACTTTGCACTGATCGATATGAGTAAAAAGATGATCTTGATTGGAGGTACGGGCTATGCCGGAGAGATGAAGAAAGGGATTTTTTCAGTACTCAACTATTTGTTGCCCGTAGAAAGGCAGGTATTATCGATGCACTGTTCGGCCAATATAGGTCATAAAAAACATGATACGGCCATATTTTTTGGTCTATCGGGTACGGGAAAAACGACACTGTCCGCTGATCCGAATAGAGGTTTGATAGGCGATGATGAACACGGTTGGACAGATAGTAATGTGTTCAATTTTGAGGGAGGGTGTTATGCAAAAGTCATCGACCTCACACAAGAAAAGGAACCTGAAATCTACGATGCGATACGCTTCGGTGCTATTGTGGAGAATACTCGGTTTGTAGAGGGCAGTAGGGACATCGACTATAAAAATACCAGTATAACCGAAAACACACGGACTGCCTATCCCATTTATCATATCCGTAATGCCGTCAACCCCTCGGTGGGAGGTACACCCAAAAATATCTTTTTCCTGACATGTGATGCTTATGGCGTACTTCCCCCCATTTCACGCTTGACCAAAGGTCAGGCCATGTACCATTTCATCTCCGGCTATACGGCAAAGGTAGCGGGGACAGAAGCGGGGATTACAGAACCTCAGACAGTATTCAGTGCCTGTTTTGGAGCACCTTTCCTTCCCTTGCATCCCACCAGGTATGCTGAAATGCTGGGTGAGAAAATGAAAAAAAACGACGTAACAGTTTGGATGGTCAACACAGGCTGGACGGGCGGCCCCTATGGTATCGGTACTAGAATGAAACTGGAATATACTCGGGCCATGATTACCGCAGCCCTCGAAGGCACACTCCATAATGTGGGCTATCGAAAGCATTCCATTTATAAATTTGAGATTCCGGCTACTTGTCCAAGTGTACCCTCAGTAGTACTTAGCCCTAGAGAAACGTGGCAAAACGATGTAGGTTACTATGAAAAAGCCAATATCCTAGCGAGAGCCTTCATAGAGAACTTCAAAAAATTCGAAGAGTTTGCCAGTGCGGAAATCATGGAAGGAGCTCCGACCACTAGAGACGACTATAAATAATCGTTCTTAGCGACTGTTATAAAGTGATGTTTGAAATGGGTTATCACTTGTTCTGAGTGCAGAATGAGACAGGACCGAGCGAGAAGAGAATGTTCCATGTGCAGAATGAAAGGACCATCCTCCTGCGCTATTAAGGGTAGTCGTGCTATCTGAGACGTTTTTAATGATTTATGTGTTCAACCCGGATCATGCATTGAAAAATCTACTGCGGATTTAAATAGCTGCAAACCGGTCGTTGCACTAAGAGACTGTTTTGAAATTATTTTAGAATTTGTTATCACTTATTTTGGATAGGACCGAGCGTTAAAATAATGCCCCGAGGGCATTATCAGTGAAGGGGCCGGTCTGTCGCGTGAGCCATTGAAAAAGATAGCATGTCGCGCTAGCTAGCGCGAAATTTCAACGAAATCAGGGACCAAAAGAAGTACATAAGAAAGAAAAAGATACATTTTAACCCAAAATGATCAATAGGATTTGGTGATGAGCTTATAAAGTGCAATAAAATCAGCGGTTTAGGTGAGGAGGCTTTTGTATCACTAAGGTGACGAGCCTGCGCAGCGTAAAACCGCTGATTTTGAAGTGATTTATGCTCGCAATAGGAAGGTTATACAAACTTAGCTTTCAACTATCGCCTATCTTCCTGTTCATTTTGCTTCACTCTGCGTTGACAATCCTCGGGATAGCGCTGCTATTCCTGCGGTTCCCGCCTTGATTGAAACAAAATGACCCGCGGAATCTTATACGACATTGAAAACCTAAATTTGTATTATTGATCATTTTGGGTTTAAAACAGTCTCTAAGTTTTTTGAATTCACCATAGCAGTGCTATGTTAAATCCAATAAAACTCCCTGATTTATGGATATGTAAACCCTCGTTACGAAGTTCCAACGCATGATCCGGGTTGAAATAAATATCGTTCTCTTGCGAATTTATACCCAAACGCAATTGATTTGGGACCAAGCGGATACACGAACATTCCGAGAATTATCGAGGCATGAACCCTAATGGCCATTCTACTAATGACTTATCCATCAAACTTGGTAATGGTCATCCTTTTGTCTCTAGACAACATTTTTCCAAAATACCTTCTCTTGAGTATAAGTTTCCTATTGTAAATCAATAAGATACACTTCAAAATAGTCACTAAAAATAAGGATATACTGAAATTGGTATTATCTTTCTCAGATGAGATTGAGAGAACCTGATGCCTTTGCCAGATAATATATCATAAGGAGAAGGCTATATAGTAATAATAGAACCTTAAGGGCAAATAATTCTCTTTAGCTCATGGGATAATAGAACACCGATGACCATAGGACTGTCAATAGACCTCTATCCATAAATTCTCAAAACATAACACGGTTTTTTACTTAAATATCCGTAAATTCCTAAAATAAATACAGAAGACTGTTGATACCACTAGAACATAAGATGAACTCATAGATTTTATAGGTAAATTAGTCTTGGCAAAAATGACGAGATGTAGAGGAACTGTTTCCTGAACATTTCCGATGAAAGGAGAGACCCACAATGAAGGTCATTGGGTGTAGTGCCAAAACGAGTATTTCCGGTATTTGATACAAACAAAATGGTAGTAAGGCAAAGCTTACTTTGAAGTTAATGTGATATTAAAGTGATTTGGACTTTTTGTTTGGTACCGAGAATTTTGGCTTTTGTACCCTGATGAAGGCTTTTTTCTGTTGTATAACCAAAGCTATGGAACGTAAAAAAGACAAAATAAGGGTGCTCAATGTGAAATTTACAGGTATAAG
Organism: uncultured Cyclobacteriaceae bacterium; assembly: GCA_947492745.1. Lineage (GTDB taxonomy): Bacteria > Bacteroidota > Bacteroidia > Cytophagales > Cyclobacteriaceae > Aurantiphycus > Aurantiphycus algarum. Next base: position 110,817 of record CANLOE010000006.1, read on the forward strand.
GAAAAAACTAAATCACTTCATTAAATGGAATTTTCCGGTACCAGTACTGAGTTTGATTCATGAAAAACGAATTTTTAAATCAATATCCATTTTTCACTGAAAATTAATGGCATCATGAAAATATGATTCTCCGAGACTTACTGGTTCGGCCAAATTATCATTCTGCAACTGAACTGAGGTAAATAAGATTTGTAATGTATCAAAAAAAGTTTTTAGCTCACTTAGTGATAGTTTTTTTAATTTTTTAAGCTAAAAGCTAGCTATCATTTCAGGAGCGATACTGTAAGAAGCTAAAAAACGTACTGAATTTGTGGGCAGTTATCTTTAAATCAGAGTTTGGAATTGTAGTTAGTGTATGACTTTAGACTTTGAAGGGATAAATAACTACAATTTGTTTTTGCCATATTGGTTTTTCATATTATCATTGGATTTTTTGAAATTTGAATACAGTAGATGTTGAAAACCTTATATCGCGCACTTAATGTAAGACCAGATGAGGAAAATCAGGTACTCTTACTGTTATGTAAGGGTTTTTTCATGGGGATATTTGTAGCTACCTATCAGATAACAGCTGAGACCATATTTTTGGACCGCCTTGGACACCTATTATTGAGAGAAGCCATGTTTGCATCGGGTGTTCTCGGAGTTTTTACCACAGCGTTATTTGCTTACTTTCAGAACAGGGTCGCTTACTCTAAACTGGCCATACTCAATCTACTTTTCGTTTTTCTGTTTACCCTAGGGCTCTACATAGCGATGTACCACAGTCATTCCAGTTGGATGGATTACTTCGTATTTCTCATGTTCATCATGACCACACCCATACTTGCGGTAATTTTGTTGGGATTCTGGGGAGTATTTGGAAGGATGTTCGACCTAAGGCAATCCAAAAGAATTATAGGTGGCATCGACGTAGGGCAGATACTTGCCGCGATCTTGGCTTCATTTTCCGTCCCATTTATCAGTCAGTTTGTCTCGGAAACCTTGGACCTACTGATGATCAGTTGTGGTAGTATACTGATTTCCCTATTGTTTTTGGTAGCCATTACCCGAAAGCACTCCATCGATAAAGAACTGAAAGATCATCGTGTCGAAGTAAAACAAGAGACCACCTATATGAAATTGTCCAAAGACAATTATGTAGTGCTGCTATCCACTTTTTTGGCACTCTCTATAATAACCTTCACCTTCGTCGACTACACCTTTAAAGAAGTCATACAAGATCAGTATCAAGATCAAGGCAGCTTACGGGACTTTCTAGGTATATTCAATGGTTCAGTACTGATATTCAGTTTGTTGTTACAGACCTTCGTCAACGATAAGATCATAGCCGACTACGGACTCAAAGCGCCTTTATTGATTTTGCCTATAATACTGGGGATATTCACCTTGATGGCTGTTTTCTCAGGGCACTATTTTGGTTACAGTATCCATGGCAATGAGGCAGACTTTTTTTGGTTCTTCCTGTTTATCTCATTGAGCAAACTCTTCAACGCTTCGCTGAGAGAGTCCATGGAAAATCCCTCTTTCAAGCTGTACTTTATGCCATTGGACATAAAATTCCGATTCAATATACAAGCTAAAGTAGAAGGGGTGATCAATGAAATGGCACGCCTGTTTGCGGGAGTGCTGATATTGACCTTACCCTTACTTTCATTCTTTGAGCTTATTCATTACTCTTATACCATAATAACATTTATTGGCCTCTATTTCTTGATTATCGGCAAGCTCTACAACAAGTACCGTTATAAAATAAAGCAGAAGCTCGAAAAAAGTAAAAACACGGAAAGACAGGACAGTAAAAAAGATATGATTGTCCGCTACTTGAAAAAGGGTCTTCTTCGAAATATACCCGGAAAGACTATTTTCTCCTTCAAACTACTGGAGAAAATAGACCCCGCTACCGTAGAAGGCAGCGTTCATCTGATGATGAAACACAACTCTGAAGATGTCCGCGAATTTGCACAGCAGAAAATCGATGAAATCAAGGGACTATCCATATCTGAGCGCTATATCATCCCCTTGAACAGTGAAAACGAACAGGAAAGAAGAGTGATAGAAACCCTCGAACTGGAGAATATATTGATATCAGGGAATGTTACCTACGAAAGAGTGGAAAAGCTCAGTAAATCAGATGATAACGATGATCGGCAATACGCAGCGGAACTTATTGGAAGCTTTACGGAAAGCGTTCATATCTCCTCACTAATAGAGCTGCTTCATGATAGAGTTCCCGCAGTGCGGTTCGCAGCTATCAAAACAGCGCGTAAGAAAAACAGTTCTGAAGTTATCAGCGCATTGATCTATAGCCTGGATTCACCCACTTTCAGTAATGCAGCCATGGCTATACTCATCACCATCGGTCAGCCATGGCTGCCTGTACTGGATGCAGCCTACTATCGCACCGGACAGCAGCCGGAAGTCATGCGCAAGATCATAAAGATTTTCGGCCACATAGGAGGAGAAGAAGCCATTAACCTTTTGTGGAATAAAATCGACTATCCTGATAGAGTGCTGGTTTCTCAGGTCATACTGGCTTTGGGAGAGTGCGGATTCAATGCAAATGTAGAACAAGCCTCTAGGATCAGGTTTGCCATCGAATCCGATATCAGTGATATCGCATGGAACCTCGCAGCACTCGGTGAACTCCCCGAAGTAGGCATCGTGGGTGAGCTCAAAGCAGCGCTCGAAGAGGAAAATAAGAGTGATATACAGCACATATACATGCTGCTCTCCATGATCTATGATAATAAATCCGTACAGCTGGTCAGGGAAAATATAGAAAGCGATATCAACGAGAACATCACTTATGCCATAGAACTACTGGACGTGTTGCTTTCGGACGATCTAAAGCAAAAGATTATCCCGATACTGGACGATCTCAGTGATAGTGAAAAATCCAGAAAACTGGAAATTTTCTTTCCAAGGGAAAAACTGGAACCCTATGAAATGCTCAAGAATATCATTAACAGAGATTTCAACCAATCCAACCGGTGGTCCAAAGCCTGCGCACTTTACCAAATAGGGATATCACGGATCAGTAAGTACAAAGACCACTTGATAGCCAATCTGTTCAATCCGGACCTACTTATACGAGAAGTATCGGCATGGGCCATATACCAAATGTCCGAGGAGTCGTATCACTTTCATGTAGCTAGACTGCCCGGTCAGGTACGTCAAGAGCTGGACGAAGTACTGGTATACAAAAGGCACATGCTGAAGATAGACCAGATATTTTTCCTGAAAAGTATACCCTTGTTCTCTAAAGTATCCGGATTTCTACTGGCTAAAATTACCGATTACTCCGAAGAACTTCAGATAAAAGAAGGGGAAAACCATGTGATTGTAGAAAGGTTCATTGGTTATTTTTATATGGTATATAAGGGAGAGGTCAACCTTTATAATAAAAGAAAAGGTACCAGCCACTTGGGGCAAAAAGCTTTTGTTGGAGAACTGTTTCATCATGACTACAATAAAGAAAACAATTTTATCATCGCGCTACAGGATACTACACTGCTGAGGGTCAGTAAAGAGCGTTTTTACGAGCTACTATCAAATGATATCGATTTTGCGGAAAAGGTGATTTCCAGTATGTAAAAACAGTAAAGTCAATATATTTGATATTCAGTCATTTAAAAAAACACTTTGTAAAGTATGCGGGATGTCGTATTTTGAAGTAATACTTGCGGATGGACTTCTTTCGGAAAGGAATAGTGTGATTGTTTGTTAAATTTGGGAATACTGGATTTTTTATGTGTCAAAAAGCCATTGAAATATAAGTTTCATCAATATGCTTGATTACGATATACATACTGATGGAGAACTATCCCCATTAAGAAAGGAGCATATGGGAGAAGGCGAACTTATCAATCCCTTCCCAGGGCTGCGTCCTTTTTCTATGGATGAAAGCCATCTCTTTTTTGGAAGAGAAGGGCATACCGATGAGTTATTGTTGAAACTTGCGAAAAATAGGTTCGTCGCTGTTATGGGCTTCTCCGGTAGTGGTAAGTCCTCTTTATTATATTGTGGGCTGGTACCCGTGCTCTATGGTGGTTTTGTTGTAGATAGGGGAGCAGACTGGAAGATAATCAGTGTTAGGCCAGGCACAGAACCTCTGGAAAATCTAGCAGAAGGTATTATCAGCTGTGAAAAAGGTTATTCCGAATATACGGAGAAAGAAGTCAGGATAAAAAAATCCATCGCTACTTCTATACTCAGAGCGGGACCTAATGGCATCTCCGAATTGACAAAATTTGTATTGGATGGACCCGATCAGAATTTTTTCATTCTTATCGACCAGTTTGAAGAACTTTTCCGCTATAAAGACAATAAGGACAGGAATATACAGGAAACGACCACAGTTTATGTGGATTTATTGTTACAGGCAATAAAGCAACAAGAGGTTCCGGTGTACATAGCGATTACCATGAGGTCCGACTATATCGGCGAATGTGCACAATTCTCAGGCCTGACCCAGATTATCAACGACAGCAATTATCTGGTGCCGCAAATGACGCGCAAACAAAAAAGAATAGCCATCGAAGGTCCCATAGCTGTCGGTGGTGGTAGAATATCCAGGCGTTTGGTCAAAAAACTTCTGACCGATATTGGTGATAATCAAGATCAGCTTCCCGTTATGCAACATGCCATGATGCGTACTTGGAACTACTGGTTACAGTACAGGGAGAAAGGGGAACCTATTGACATCCGTCACTACAACGCTGTGGGGCGAATCTCCGAGGCGCTGTCCCTACATGCCAATGAGGCTTACGACGAACTCAGCGAAAACGAGAAAAAGATAGCCGAGAAGATGTTCAAATCCTTAACTGAAAAAACAGGTGATAACTTGGGAGTGCGCAAGGCAGTAAAGTTAAAGGATATCGCAGCTATTGCAGCTACTGATGAAACTGCACTGGTAAAAGTAATCGATTGTTTCAGGAAGCCGGGACGTTCATTATTGATGCCCATGGCAGGTACGGCCCTTCATGGAGAGTCCCTCATTGAAATCTCGCACGAAAGCCTGATGAGAATATGGAACAGGCTGAAGACATGGGTACAAGAGGAATACGAGTCCTCACAGATGTATAAACGCATATCCTTGGCCGCCGCCATGTATCAAATCGGTAAGACAGGATTATGGAGGCCGCCAGACCTACAACTGGCACTGAACTGGCAGAAAAAACAAATGCCGACCCGGCTCTGGGCCAAACGGTATGACGACACCTTCGAAAGAGCCATCGTTTTTTTGGATACCAGTAGAGTCACCTACGAAGCAGAGCAGAAAAACCAGGAAATGCTCCAAAAACGATTGCTGAGCCGAGCTAAAGTAGTAGCGATCGTATTTGGTGCATTGGCAGTTATATCTGTAGTCTTCTTTTTGCTGGCGGTCAATCGACAGTTGCAAGCAGAAGAGAATTATCGCCTTGCCGAGGAAAACAAAGAAAAAGCAGAGCAGGAAAAACTCAATGCCATCGCCCAGGAAAAAGTAGCTGAGCAGCAAACCCTCATCGCACTAGAGAAAAAAGAAGACCTCGAAAAAGCTAACTTAGAGCTGGAAAATGCCCTGTTGGAAACAGAAACCCAGAAAAACAGAGCAGAACAAAAGACGCTCGAAGCACTCTATCAAAAAAGCGAAGCGGAAAGGGCCGAAATCATAGCGGAGGAAAACAGGGCTCTCGCCAATGACAATTCAAAATTTGCATTAGAACAAGCCAGTAGGGCCGATAGACTCTACTTTTTGCAGTTGGCACAGGCCATGTCCGTAAAATCGCTACAACTGGAAGACGATAACCTTAAAGGACTGTTAGCAAAGCAGGCTTATGAATTTAATGAAGAGTATACGGGCAAGAAATTCGATCCCTACATATATGATGGATTGTATTATGCATTGTCCCATATCGACGGTAGAGCCTACAATACAGTGACAGCGCATAGAAATGCTGTCAAGACACTTACTTTTGATCGTGAAGGTGCACATTATTATAGTTCGGGCAGTGATGGGAAGATCATGAAATCGGATTTTCTGGGAACTAAAGGGAAGCAAGGGATACTTATAGATCAAAACAACTTTTCAAACAAGATTCTCAAGATAGATCAGGTCAGTGGCACCATGCTTGTAGCCAGTGATTCTTCCTATTTACAGATTTATAACATAAACGCCCTGGACAAAGCTGTCCGAAAAGTGAGGCTAGGGAAAGGGGGAATCAGAGATATCGTATTCAGCCCCGATAACAGAGGCTTCTATGCGCTGACCAGTGAGAAGAAACTATGGTACTGTGGTCATGACCTTAACAGTCCCAAAGTCATGGACACCTTTGAGCTGAATGTCCAGTCAATGGCCATTTCCCCTACAGGTAATGCTTTGATGCTGGGCAGTGAGGAAGGACATTTGATGTATTTTGACCTTAGAAAGAATACCCTTGAGGTACTACTGTTGGAACATGGCAATCCCATACATAGCTTGGAATTCAACCCTTCGGCCAGTCACATCGCTATAGGAGACGAGAAAGGCGTTCTGAAACTATGGAACACGGAACTCTCCAAGGTGCAATATTTCTTAAAAGGACACAAATCACGGATAAACGATGTCGCCTTTAGCCCTGACGGCAACATGTTGGCATCCGCAAGTTTTGATGGTACTATTCAAGTGTGGTTATTGGACGATATCGATGCCCTGCCCCTGACCTTCAAAGACAATGACTCTTTCGTCTGGGATATTGAATTTCATCCGAGTTCCGATTATATCCTCGCCGGTTGCGATGATGGTGAGATCAGGATATGGCCGACCGGAACACAGATTATGGCTGATGAGCTATGCGAGAAGCTAAAAAGAAATATGAGCCGTGAAGAATGGAAAAAGTATGTGGGAAAAGAAAGGGAATGGATGGAGACCTGCGAAAATTTGACAAAGAAAGATGAGTAGACTTTTGGTTTTTCGGATGGGCATAACTTATGCCTTATGGATAATGACGATGAGTCGATGCTGGGCCATCAAAAACTGTTCGGATGTCTTGACAGAGGCACAGAATAACTATGATGCCGGGAAAATGTACGGTATACCCACCTTGTTGGAACCATGTATTGCCAGTGGCTTTACCAAGAATGAAAAAGTGAGGGCCTACCGTTTGTTGACGATGACCTACCTGATTTTGGAGAATCCGGACAAAGCTGATGAAAGTTATTTGAAAATATTGAAACTCGACCCTGAGTATAAAGTGGGTGAAGAAGAAGATCCTATAGAGTTGGTATATATCAGCAGGAAATTCAAAACGACACCCATACTGTCATTAAATTACGGTAAAATAGGTGCTAATCTGACTTATGTCGATATTATCAACAACTATGGAGTAGGCAATCGGGTCGATAGCGAGGAAAGGTATAGCTCGGGGCTAGGTTTCCAGTTTGGGGCAGGCCTTGAGATCAATCTGAACAATCATATGTCCATAGGGTTTGAGGCCTTGTATGACCAGAAGCGCTACCGATTCGAAAACCGCCTTTTCAATAGAGATGTGATGACGCTCAGTGAAACATTGTCCTTTATCAGTTTTCCTATGTATTTCAAATATACCATCGATAGAAAACATCATCAGCCCTTTTTTTACGCCGGGCTGAATACGAGCATGCTGCTCAGCAGTCGGGGCAATGCAGCCTACATCAATAGGTCTTTGGCTACCGGAGAACTGCCCGTCACCGATTCTGATATTGATATGGGACCATTAAGAAAATCTATCGGTAATGCACTGCTATTCGGTATCGGCACCCGCTATAGGATAGGCTACAGCTACATCTCAGCTGAGCTGAGGTATCAGATAGGTCAGAACAATCTTTTGCAGACGGACCGCCAATACGATGACGGTTCAACTGATGACCCGGCAAACGAGCTTCTTTACAGATATGCTTTCGTCAGTGATGATTTTAGTATAAACTCGGCACTTGTACTCTTTGGGTTTACGAAACCCTTATATAGGGCAAGAAAAATAGAGAAAGGAGAGACCGGCCGATTTTTGAAAAGGCTGTTCCGGTCAAAAAACAAAAAATGAAAATAGCTATAAATATAACTTGGAGAACTGCCGCTCTTTTCTGGATTTTTTTTGGAGCATCTTGTAGTCTTGGTAATGTTGAACCGAGGTTTGAAGCATACTTTGTCAAGTATTACGGAGAGGATGGAAATCAAAGCGGAAGTGACGTGAAGCAAACAGCCGATGGTGGCTATGTGCTTATAGGTTCTACCCAAGTGGACAATGAGGCTTCGCAAGTGCTACTGGTAAAAGTGGATGAAGAAGGTAATCAGCAATGGCAGCGAAGCTTTGGGGGAGAGAGGAATAAGGCAGGTGTAGCCCTAGTCGTCTTAGCAGACGGCAGTATGGTCTTGGCGGCAAATTCAGAAAATGAGAATGGCCGTCAGGATATTTTGTTGATCAAGACCAATGCACTTGGAGAAGAACAGAAAAGACTCATTCTGGGTACTCCGGTATCCGATGAGACCATAGAGGACCTGACCCTAACCGATGAGGGCAGGCTATTGATATCGGGTACGTCCAATGATATCGATGAAATCACCGATAAAAACACCTATGATTTTTATTTTCCCAGAGCAGACCTGGACCTGGTTTCCGAGATAAATACGGCATCTTGGCTGGGAAGGTATGGCATAGATGCCGAAGACCGCCTGAGTGCAGGGGTTCAAAAAGAAGATGGGGAGTTCCTGATGTTTGGTACTTCCAATGCCACTCCACCCGACGGTTCCCAACTGGAAAGTACCAATATTGTAGTTATTGATGTCAATAGTATAGGAGTATCCAGAGGAGGAATCTCGTATTATGGAACCCGTTTCAGTGATAAGTGTTCTGATGTAGCGCTTACCTCTGATGGAGGATTCGGTATTATCGGGACTTCGAAGAACAACAACGCCAGTGAAGCTATTTTTATCAGACTAAGGAATGACGGTAGCGTCATCACTCAGAGAACTATTGATACCAATGCCAATATAGACGCAGAATCCATTACCGAAGCTGTCAATGGAGGGTTTGTCATCACAGGTAATCAGCAGGTCAATGGAGTAAACAATATCTATCTGGCTAAACTGGATAACTTAGGTAATTTGATCTGGGAAAGGTCATTCGGTGGGATCGATGAAGACAGGGCAGGCAGAATAGTGCAACTAAACGATGGTAGTTTGGTGTTTATAGGTACGGTCACATTGGACAAGCAGACAAAAATGTGCCTCATCAAAACAGATAGTAATGGTGAGCAAAAGCCATAATAAAGATGGATACGAGAGACTGTTTTGTACCTCTTTTGTTTTCTCATGTTCTTCTTTTGATGTACGATTTCGCTGAAAACCCCGCTGCTATATTCGTCAATGACGCCCACGCAGCAGGCTGGCCCCTTCGTTAATAATGTTCTCAAGGACATTTTCATAACGCTTGGTCCTACTCGAAATTAATGATAACAAATTTTTAAAATAATCCCAAACAGTCTTATAAGAGAGGTTTTTTGACATCTGTCTTAGTGAGTAACAAAGCTTTTATATGTATGGTATTGAGATATAGGAGAGGACTGTCATAAATATGTAGATTGTTTTTTTGGAAAGAGTCCTCATCATTACATGAGATAGATATGATAATGGAATATAATGGTTTAATGTATGGAGTTGATCGGTCACTTATGACCCCTAAGTCAAATATACTTTCGTTGATTTGCACTATTTATATGGCTTTCTTTATGATAGGCATACCCGCATATGCTCAGGTAGCCATCACCAAAGCCACAGGAGCCGAGAGTTTTTGTGTAGACCTAAATCCCGGGAGTGGTTACGTGCCCTTGAGCGATATCGTGATTGCTGAGAGTATGATGGGCGATTTTACTGACGATGCGGGTATCCGACAGCTTGTTCTTGACTTTGATGCTGCTGGATTTGAGTTTGACCCGACTGCCGGTAGTCTATTCATTTCAGGGGCAGGCCTTACCTTGAGTTCGTTTTTGGTGACGACAACTACCGTAACGATAGAATACTCCATAGATGCCAGCAGTACCGTTTCGCTCAACAGATTCACGATAAGCAACCTTAGGGTCAAATCTACTTCAAGTACCTTAGGAGCGCGGATACAGCGCTCTACCGTTTCGGGTCCTGTGGTCAATAATGCAGACCTGACAGGACTGACGCCGGGTAGTACAACCGCACTTGCCGATATGAACAGCTATGATAGCCCGAACATAGGTCTGACCGTACTTCCTGACAATGCTGCCATCTGCGAAAATGCTACACTGGACGTAACCATTGTTGCTTCATCTCCAGGGTATTATTATCAGTTGAAAGACCAGCTGGATAATGTTCTAAGTCCCCTGATCCTTGGGACGGGAGGGAACCTGATCATAACCTCTACTTCGATAGGAACAACCGTGACCGATATTCAGGTAGAAGTATTGGCTTCATCCCCTTCCAGCGACTGCAAAGCCACACTGACGGACCAAATTGGGATATCCTTTGAAAGTGCCCCCAGCATAACAACAGACCCTATGGATAGAATCATATGCGCTGGCAACGCTACCACGTTTTCGGTCGTCGCTACAGGGGATGGCCTTGGACCTAATGATTACCAGTGGCAGATCAGTACCGATGGAGGGGCAACATTCACTGATCTGAGCGAATCAGTACCCTATAGCGGTACCATGACCTCTACACTTGCTATAGCAAGTGTCAATGCCGCTATGAGCGGGTACTTGTACCGTGTCTCTGCAATGGGCAATTGCGCACCGAATGCTACCGGCAACCAGGCACTGCTCAGTGTTAACGAGCCTCCTTCTATCTTAAGTGATCCTTCGGATGCGACCATTTGTTCTGGAGGTTCCGTTTCCTTTTCGGTGACAGCTTCAGGAACTATGCCTACTTATCAATGGCAGGTAGACACGGGAGGAGGATATGTGGATTTGGCAAACGGAGGTATTTATTCTGGGGTAAATACCGCCTCTCTTAACCTCAATGGTGTTTCTGCCAGCGAAGATAGTTATGGCTATAGAGCAGTGGTCATGGTATCCTGCGGTGCGGCTGTAACGTCCTCTCCCTCTATCCTGAGTGTTGATGCCAATCCCGTGGCCTTTCTTACAGGTTCAACTTCAGTTTGCTCAGGAGCCTCAGCCGATATTACCGTCAGTGCCAGTGGTGTAGATCCTTTTGATATCAGTTACACCGATGGGAGTACAACTTTCAATCTGTTACGAATCAGTAACGGGCATACGATTAGTGTAAGTCCTACTTCGACAACAATGTATCAGCTGGTAAGTATTGCGAATAGTAATACTCCCATGTGTACTGGAAATGCCAGTGGCACGGCGACGGTCACGGTGAACGACCTGCCAACGGGCGACCTGACGGGTACGGTGAGCATTTGTTCGGGAGACGCGGCCGGCCTTCGTTTCGACCTGACGGGCAACGGTCCCTTCGATGCGACCTATAGCGACGGTACGAGCAGCTTTCT
>CANLOE010000007.1 GCA_947492745.1 uncultured Cyclobacteriaceae bacterium
GATACGGTACAGGTCATAACCTATGGTATCATTGCTCAGCAGTGCGCCCAGGTTCGTAATCTCTTTTTTCGCTTCCCCCCCCCTTAGTATGTTCTTTTGGTAGGACTCGGTCAATAGCTCGGTTTTTCGTATTCCCGGCAGTATTTTTTCATCAATATAGCTGGCAACCCAATCCCTTCTCTCCTTTGAACGCTTTTTATCCAATAATATCCCAATACCCAACGAATCGTACCAGTCGCTGAGACCGGCATAGCGTTCGATAATCCGGTCCTTGGTCTCCCGGACCAGGGTATCCCCTATGTGCAGGGAGTCCACGCGGAAGCGATAGCCTCTATACTCGGGCTTTTCCACTACTTTTTCTTCTTTAGGGCGCGAAGAAGTCTCCTCGGAAAGGATGAGCGATGTTGTATCCTGTTTTTCCCTTCCGCTTTCCTTGGTCTCTCCACAGGAAAACAGGAGTGCTAGGGAAAAGAGTATGATATTGGTATTTGTTCTCATGGTTCCTGTACAATCGTTTTTTTCAAAATCCCCATCGATGCTGTGTACGGTCCTCCTCGATATCCATATCGTCGAGGAACCACTCCCCCTCCTTCCTTACCCAGTGGAATATCAGGAACACGTAGAGGTAAGGGCGGGCTTCCCCGAACAGATAATAGGGTACACTGAGCTGCGCTTTATCGCCCTCTAAATGCACCATCTCCCGAAGACAGTTCTGTACCGTATCCTCACCCAGCGAAGGGAGCATGTCATACTCCACGGGTACGGCATCTATATCATGTTGGTACTCAAGGTAATAACGGTACGGAGGGGTAGAGGAGGATTTAATACTATGAAAATCATAACCTATGGTATCATTGCTCAGCAATGCGCCCAGATTGGTCAGCTCTTTCTTTGCTTCCCCACTCCCTTTTATACGCTCTCGGTAGGATTCGGTCAGTAAATCCGTATTTTCTATTCCCAAAAACAGGTCTTCTATGTCGTGTGTACCGAACCATTCTTGATCGACCGTTTCAACATTTCTTATTACTCCCTCGTTCAGCGAATCGTACCAGTCGCTGAGACCAGCATAGCGTTCGATGATTCGGTCCTTGGTCTCCCGGACCAGGGAATCCCCTATGTGCAGGGAGTCCACGCGGAAGCGATAGCCTGTGTACTCTGGCTTTTCCACTACTTTTTCTTCTTCTGGGGGCGAAGAAGTCTCCTCGGAAAGAGCGACCGATGCGGTATCCTGTTTTTCCTTTCCGCTTTCCTTGGTCTCTCCGCAGGAAAACAGGAGCACTAGGGAAAAGAGTATGATATTCGTGTTTGTTCTCATGGTTCCTGTACAATCGTTTTTTTCAAAATCCCCATCGATGCTGGGTACGGTCCTCCTCGATGTCCATACCGTCGAGGAACCACTCCCCCTCCTTCCTTACCCAGTGGAATATCAGGAACACGTAGAGGTAAGGGCGGGCTTCCCCGAACAGATAATAGGGTACACTGAGCTGCGCTTTATCGCCCTCTAAATGCACCATCTCCCGAAGACAGTTCTGTACCGTGTCCTCACCCAGCGAAGGGAGCATGTCATACTCCACGGGTACGGCATCTATATCATGTTGGTACTCAAGGTAATAACGGTACGGAGGGGTAGAGGAGGATTTAATACTATGAAAATCATAACCTATGGTATCATTGCTCAGCAATGCGCCCAGATTGGTCAGCTCTTTCTTTGCTTCCCCACTCTCCCTTATACGCTCTCGGTAGGACTCGGCCAGTAGCCCTGCCTTGGATATCCCCGGCAGTATACTTTCTTCCTTAGTTTTCATGATGGCATCCCTAAATTCTCCTGACGGTTTCTTTTCCATCCAATCTATATCCTCATTCAGCGAATCGTACCAGTCGCTGAGACCGGCATAGCGTTCGATAATCCGGTCCTTGGTCTCCCGGACCAGGGAATCCCCTATGTGCAGGGAGTCCACGCGGAAGCGATAGCCTGTGTACTCGGGCTTTTCCACTACTTTTTCTTCTTCGGAAGGCGAAGGGGGCTCTTCGGAAAGGATGAGCGATGTTGTATCCTGTTTTTCCCTTCCGCTTTCCTTGGTCTCTCCACAGGAAAACAGGAGCACTAGGGAACAGAGTATGGTATTGGTATTTGTTCTCATGGTTCCTGTACAATCGTTTTTTTCAAAATCCCCATCGATGCTGCGTGCGGTCCTCCTCGATGTCCATACCGTCGAGGAACCACTCCCCCTCCTTCCTTACCCAGTGGAAGATAAGGAATACGTAGAGGTAAGGACGGGACTCCCCAATCAAGTAATAAGGGACGCTCAGTTCTGCCCGCTCTCCATTCAAGCGCACCATCTCCCGAAGGCAGTTCTGGACCGTATCCTCACCCAGCGAAGGGAGCATGTCATACTCCACGGGAACGGCATCTATATGATGTTGGTACTCAAGGTATTCTCGGTAAAACGCAGTCAAACTGGATTTGATTCGGTACAGGTCATAACCTATGGTATCATTGCTCAGCAATGCGCCCAGATTGGTCAGCTCTTTCTTTGCTTCCCCACTCCCTTTTATACGCTCTCGGTAGGATTCGGTCAGTAAATCCGTATTTTCTATTCCCAAAAACAGGTCTTCTATGTCGTGTGTACCGAACCATTCTTGATCGACCGTTTCAACATTTCTTATTACTCCCTCGTTCAGCGAATCGTACCAGTCGCTGAGACCAGCATAGCGTTCGATGATTCGGTCCTTGGTCTCCCGGACCAGGGAATCCCCTATGTGCAGGGAGTCCACGCGGAAGCGATAGCCTATATACTCTGGCTTTTCCACTACTTTTTCTTCTTCTGGGGGCGAAGAAGTCTCCTCGGAAAGAGCGGCCGATGTGGTATCCTGTTTTTCCTTTACGCTTTCCTTGGTCTCTCCGCAGGAAAACAGGAGTGTTAGTGAAAAGAGTATGATATTCGTGTTTGTTCTCATGGTTCCTGTACAATCGTTTTTTTTCAAAAACCCCATCGATGCTGCGTGCGGTCCTCCTCGATATCCATATCGTCGAGGAACCACTCCCCCTCCTTTCTTACCCAGTGGAAGATAAGGAATGCGTAGAGGTAAGGACGGGACTCCCCAATCAAGTAATAAGGGACGCTCAGTTCTGCCCGCTCTCCATTCAAGCGCACCATCTCCCGAAGGCAGTTCTGTACCGTATCCTCACCCAGCGAAGGGAGCATGTCATACTCCACGGGTACGGCATCTATATTATGTTGATACTCAAGGTATTCTCGATAAGGGGGGGTAGATGGGGGTTTGATACGGTACAGGTCATAACCTATGGTATCATTGCTCAGCAGTGCGCCCAGGTTCGTAATCTCTTTTTTCGCTTCCCTACCTTCCAAGATTCGATCTTTATAAACTTTTGTTAGCAGATCAGTCTTGGGTATGCCCGGTAGAATCCGGTTTTGCCTGGACTTTAGAATCTTTTCTCTGTATTCTCCCGAAGGTTCTTTTTCCATCCACTGGATACCCCTATTAAGCGAATCGTACCAGTTACTGAGACCGGCATAGCGTTCGATGACCTGGTCCTTGGTCTCCAGGACCAGGGTATCCCCTATGTGCAGGGAGTCCACACGGAAGCGATAGCCTCTATACTCGGGCTTTTCCACTACTTTTTCTTCTTCGGCAGGCGAAGAAGTCTCCTCGGAAAGAGCGACCGATATGGTATCCTGTTTTTCCTTTCCGCTTTCCTTGGTCTCTCCACAGGAAAACAGGAGCACTAGGGAACAGAGTATGGTATTGGTATTTGTTCTCATCATGTGATTTGATTTTTATCGTTTTTTTTCAATAGCAGTTTTCTTTTCACTGGGGGAGGCCTCCAGATCGCTGAGCTCGAAGTGCCAGGTCTCCCCAGACCCGCCAGCGCGGACCAGACCGAAGTTGAGGGCAATGAGATCGATCATGGCCTCCTTGGGCCGGACAAAGTTGTGGTAATTGATGTCCATGGCGCCGCCCTCCGTATGGCGGGAAACTCCTAAGTCTTCAGGAAGGGGCAGGCATTTCGCTCCACGTTTGAACCCCGCCGAGGCTGCCTTCCGGATATTGCTGCGGCCCAGGCTCAATGTGGCCACATAGGCCTGTACAGCGGCATAGTCCAGGTCGGTGGCGCGGCCCTCCCTATCCGTGGTGAAATGGGATTTCTTCGCCCATTGATGGCCATGTTCATCTTCCACATAATCTCCCTTCAAATATATCTTATCCGTATCCCCATTGTACATGCGAATCAGATTATTCTTGATCTCGGCCTTATTGCGGTCTGTGACGATGCGGTACTGTACGGCAAAACCATGGGCCCTGACCCGACTGCGCACCGCATCGCGGACCTGCATGTCCCCTTTGTAGAGGCCCACGAGGACGAGAAACCGGTGCAGCTTTTCCATACGGCCCTGCAGGACCGAACTGAGTCGGGTACCCTGGTCCTCGATGTCCTTATCATCGATGAGTACCTTCGCCTCGACCGTGGCGGTCAGGGCATTGAAATAGTCTTCGTCTTGGGCCGCCAGTCGGGCGATGGAAAGTACCTCGTTCAGGGGAGCCTGTCCTTCGGCCCCCGTCAGGTACTGCAATTTGTCGAGTGTGGCATAATAGGCCTCCCTATCGGTGGCCCCTTCGTAAAGGGATGGGTCATATTTATCTCGGGTCACATATCCGATGATATGTTTCTTGCGATAGCCCGAGAGCTTCTGGTCGGTGAGGCCGCCCTGGGCAATGTTCCCATCTTCATAAAGGCCCTCGGAACACTGGTATTCGCGGATGGCCGTGATGAGGCCCGCTGTGGGTTTGGCCATCAGTAGGGTCTTCAGGGGAATCGTATAGCCGAGGTCCTGTAGCTTTCGGGCCACGGAGAGTACATCCTCGGGGTAATTTTCGGGCCTCTTGCCCCCGATATCGGCCCCTACATCTCCCCGAAGTCGGGAGCGGAAACGGGCCTTGCGGAGGATGGTATTGAGGGTGCCCCGGTTGGGGTAGAGGAGGGGCAGCCCACTGTTGTAGCCGCCACTCTCGGGGAAAAGGGCCTTTACTGTGGTCCCCCTGGCGGACATGTTCCCATCGGGGTCGGGCATCAGCTCCCTGTCCTTCTGAAAGGCCTTGATGGCCTCGATGAAGGTGCTGTCCGCCTCGCCCTGGACCAGGGCGGCTTCCGAAAGGCTGTAGTCCAGTGTCTTCAGTTGCGCGGAGGCACGTTTTACATCGTCTTTGTAATTGTCCACTCCGCTCCCCGGGTCTGCCCCCACGGAACCCATCAGGCCCTGTTTGAAGGTACTGTGCAGGTGTTCGATATCGCGGTCCACATCGCGGCGCTGTCCCGAGTAGAAGAGGCCTCTTTTCGTAGCGGTCCATTGTTTCACCTCCATGGTCACTTCTATCCTGTCGGCAAGCTCGGCCATCTTTTGATTGTGGAAAAGGCTGTTGAGCCTGGCGCGGAGCTCTCCGACCATGCGCCGGCGGAGCGGGAGGGACAGCCTGGCGAGTTCCGCGTTCGTCAGCCCATGGGCCATGGCATGGGCCAGGTTATCGCGCTCATGGTGCCACAGGGCATCGAAGACGGCCAGCACTAGATCGGGATGGTGCGGGGCGATACCGTTCATGGTCCCGGCAAGGGCAAGGGTATCGCTGCTGTTCACGATGAGGTCCTTGGCCGTGCTTTCATCGGCCTTCATGGCGCGTATGGCAGCGATGCGCTCCTGTGTTGCCCGGGCGGCATCCCGTTTGCGTTTCTCCTCTTTGGCCGCGGCTTCCTTTTGGGCTTCCGCTACGGCCAGTGCCTGGGCCTCTGCGGCAGCTTTTGCTTCGGCCCTGCGCTGCTTTTCCTGTAGCCAGCGGGGGTACTCGCGGAGCTTGAGGGCCACTTCCCCGGGAGCGGTATCGATGAGCTGCCGGAGCGTACCGTTGGGAGAGGGGTCCACGCGGCCATCGATATGCCGCTCCTCACTGCGCAGTACTTTCTGCTGAAAGGTGCGGATAGCGGCGATGGTCAGGGGCAGTTTCTCCTCAGCGATGGGCGGCAGGCCGACCGTGGAATCTTCGGGTCCTTCGCTGGGCACTTTGGCATCTTCCATTTTGGCAAGGCTACTGCTCATCCGGGAAAGTGGGGAGGTGTGTACCAGGGGCCATTCCTTTTTGGCCTCGGTAAGGCTCAACAGCCCCAGTTCCACGAGCCGGTTCTGTACGAACCGTACGTCCAGGGTATGATTACTGCCCCCGCTACCGCCCACGGAGGCGGAGATGGCATATCTCGGGGCCTCCACTTCGGAAACCACTTCCGCCGCGCCGGAGGTGGTCCGTGGTCCTTCCCCTCCAAAGGTGGTCAGGCTTTCATAGTACCGGGCCCTGGCCCATATGTCGGCGGAGTAGTCGTTGCCCGTGGTGCCCCGGTCCATGCCCTCTAGGGTATCCACGTTCCTGGCATCGAAGTTATAGGCGGCCACGGCACCGCGCAGCTGTTCGGCCTCGGACCAGGTGGGATGCTTTCTGACGATCCTTTTCAGCTGCCCTGCGAGTATGCCGACCGCTTGGTCGATATGCTCCTCACTGCGGGTGGTACCTTTGATTTCGTGGTTGTCCTTATCGACCTGCATCAGCCCAAAGCCCTTGGCATCGGAGCTTCCGTAGCCTGTGGCACTGAGGGCCTTTCCTCCGCGTGATTCCCGGCTGGCAATCGCGGCCACCAGGGCGGGCGGTAAGTCGTACTTGCGGCCCACCTTTTTGAAAAGGGGCACCTGCTCC
This sequence comes from uncultured Cyclobacteriaceae bacterium, assembly GCA_947492745.1. Taxonomy (GTDB): domain Bacteria; phylum Bacteroidota; class Bacteroidia; order Cytophagales; family Cyclobacteriaceae; genus Aurantiphycus; species Aurantiphycus algarum. Next base: position 6,757 of record CANLOE010000007.1, read on the forward strand.
ATCATCCGCTCCAGGTCATCCTTGGCCATGCGCTCCGAGGCGGCCACTCCCGTCAGACCGTGACTGTCCTGTCGGGAGGTAATTTCTCCCGCTCCCGTGGTCTCCATGGACTGTAGCAGGGACAGGGCAGGAGTACCCTCTCCCGGTACCGTGACCGCTATCTCCGGACTGCCTTCGGGACCTATGGTGGCCCTCAGGGAAGCCGGGGCTGTCAGGGTTTCGATAGGGGCCAAAGCTTCGACGGCTTCCTTCTCGGGAATGACGATGGTCTCTCCTGCCTCAAAGCCCGCTATCCTGCGGGCACCGTAATAGTGCAACAGTGTGGGATTGGCCGTTTTCAATGCTTCGGGGTCCACCCCGAACTTTTCCGCTATACGGGCCAGGTTCTCCCCGGCGGATACGGTATAGGTCTTTTGCGAGGGCAGGGAGGGTGTTGTTTCTTCCTCTTCCCAGGTCCTTTCGTGGCCTTCGGTAAGCAATCCGTTCTGTTGCGCTGCCGTACCGGGACCCACCGTGCCGCCGCTGTCCGTGGTGGCGGGAATGATGATCTCGGTACCTTCCCGAAAGCCCCAGACCGTCCCCCGTCTGCCCTGATAGGCCTGAACGCTGTCTTGGTTGGCCCTTTTCAGCTCCTCTTCTTCCACACCGAATTTCGCGGCAATCATGGCAAGGCTCTCCCCATGGGCCACACGGTACCGTTGCGGTCTTTCGGGAGTGGCACTGATGCGCGCGTTGGCCCGGTTCAGGTAGTCGGTTTCGGGACTGCCCCTTTTCAGGAGTTCCGAATAATCGGGCAAGTGGTCGAACCCGAGCCGGAAGCTGCCATTGCTGCCGAAACCCGTGTAAGCCTGTAGTTCCCTATCGTTCATGGGACTGCCGTCCTCCTTGGTAGGGCGGAGCGGGGTCCGAGGGGGACGGGTTTCCTGCCTTCGCTGTGCGTAGGGAAAGTTCCGTCCCTCTTTTCCGGGGCGGTGGCCCTGCCCTTTGTTCCTGTTCTGTTTCTCTTCGTACATAGTGGATACTGTATGGCCATTGGCCTTCATTGGTCGTTTTATACCCGACCGCAATGGTTCGGGGGCGGACTGAAAGGTCATTGCGAAAGCACTGTTCCGCCCGGAACGGCCCTAATGGCCCCTACATGGGTGAAATGGTGCCCCTGCGGGATTTTCCACCGATTTGCCGGTACCCGGATCTGCCGTTTCACTTTTTCCCGGGTATACCTTAGCGATGGTGCCATTGGGCTAGATGGATTTTCCCTTTTTGCGCAGCTCTTTCATGACTGCCCCTGAGAAGGTATCCCTGCTGACCTTTTTGTGCCCAAGGTGCGATGTCATCAGGGCGCAGTGAAGGTAGATATTGTCGATTTCGGCACCATTGAAGCTGTACTTGTCCGCTACCTGTTCCATGAGTGCTTCGTCCTCCAGCTGATAATCCCCTACAAAGGTACGTCGGAAGAGCTCGCACCGCAGTGTTTTGTTGGGCATGTGGAATTTGATAATGGACTGGAAGCGACGGATAAAGGCGGGGTCCATATTGCTTTTCAGGTTACTGGAAAGGATGATCATGCCATCGTAGTTCTCTATTCTCTGCAATAGGAAGGATACCTCTTGGTTGGCATAGCGGTCATTGCTGGAGTGGGTCTGTGTCCTCTTTCCAAAAAGGGCATCGGCCTCGTCGAAGAACAATATCCAGTTTTTGTTCTCGGCCCGGTCGAAGATACGGGCGAGGTTTTTTTCCGTTTCCCCGATGTACTTACTGATGACCACGGAGAGGTCCACTTTGAAAACGGGCTGCCCGGCCTCTTTGCCTATCAGCCCTGCCGTCAGGGTCTTGCCCGTGCCCGAAGGGCCATAGAACAGTGCGCGGAAGCCTTTTTTGACTTTGCGGTTCAGTTGTGCGTGTTTGTAGAGCGCCCCTCTTTCTTTCAGCCATATGTTCAGCTCTTCGAGGGCAAAGCGGGTATCGCTGCCCAGTACGAGGTCTTCCCATTCCAGGCCTGTTTTCACCTGCTGTGCGGGAAAGGTAGGCCCAAAGCGTGGGATAAAGGGCCGGCCCATGACCAATAGGCTCGTCCACTCTTCGGACAGGTCCAAGGGGGCCACCAATGCCTCTATAGTGCTTTTCTCGGCTTCCTGCAATCGGATGACGACCCTGTACCGGTTGAGGGGATGGTTTTCATCAAGGAACAGTTGCAGGAAGTATTGTCTCAGGGCCACATCGTTATGCGCGAGGAGAAACAGGGCCGTTTCCAGGGAAGGCTGGAAGGCAGCGCAGTAGGGGTTCTTGTAATCGCCGAAGAGGGCATGGGCAGGATGCCGCGACTCCAGGGCGGTCATGGGCGTAAAGACGTAGGGGTTGAGGTGCACGGCGAAGCAAAGGGCCATCAGGCAGCGTTCGCCATATTCCCGCTCATAGGAAGCTTCTTCCCCGGCATAGTGCCGCATTTCATGGACCAGATCGTAGTAGTCATTGTTTTCGGGCAACTCGGGAAGCGGTACTTCGCGGAGGTCCGTTTCCTGAAAATTCCCGGCATTGGGGGTCTCTGTGATAAATTCCAGGCGCCATTTGATGAGGTATTTCAGCCATTCGAGCTCGGCATCCAATGCGGCCGTCCGTTGTGTGAATCTGATATCTTTCAAGGTCTGTATTTTTGATGGTCGGATTTTTTCAGAAACGCTCGTTTGGCGTTCAATAAAAAACAACCGATGGTCTTCCCGTTCCGAAGGTATATCACTTTAACCAGGATCGTGCATCGGAAAATCTACTGCGAATCTGAATACCTGCAAACGGGTCGTTGCACTGAGTTTTTTGAATTCACCATAGCGGTGCTATGCCAAATCCAATAAAACTCCCTGATCTATTGGTATTCAGACCCTCGTTACGATTTCCAACGCATGATCCGGGTTTAAAATCAACCGTTTTACGCTGCGCAGGTTTTATACAAACTTAGTTTCTAAATATCGCATATCTTCCTGTTCATTTTGCTTCACTCTGCGTTGACAATCCTCGGGATAGCGCTGCTATCCCTGCGGTTATCGCCTTGATTGAAAAAAAATGACCCACGCAATCTTATACGACATTTAAAACCCAAATCTGTATTATACAAACTTACCTTTCAAAGATTGCATATCTTCCTGTTCATTTAGTTCACTGTGGTGTCTGTTTTTTTATAGAAGTTCGTGAACCTTCGATGTAGGATGTAAGCCTCCTCACATAAACCGCTGATTCTATTGTAATTATACCCTTATCACGAAATCCTATCGATCAATTTGGGTTCAATTTAGTATAAAATCCATCATTATTACAGGATTTTTCATCGTTTTTCATCAATGGGGAATGCGTACTTCCATAACCGATGGATGTATACAGTAGTTTTCAAAAAACAAGCTGCTGATATTCAGGAATTTCGACTTCAGTGCGGGGCGGTTCCGCATCCTTTGGGATATGCCCCGCTATCCCTCCGATCGATCCTGCCCCTAGGGGATAGGGCGGCTATTTTCATAAGGTGCTGCGCGGAAGAGCGGGAAACTGTCGTTTCCGAAAGGTACTGTCCCTTTTTCTATTTTCTGTCCCTCATTTTTCTGAATTCCGCATACCTCCTATTGATGGCGATACCGAAACCTAGCATCAGCACCAGTGTTCCTATCCACAGTACATTGATCATGGGCTTTTCCATGGCCTTGAGCACGATCCAAGGCTGTTGGGTGGTATTGATGCCGATAACGAAACTTTCTGTCTGTGGCTTGATCTCCATAAGGGTCAGGCGGATGCCCAAGGGGCCGATCTCATCGGATATCCTTGCGATTTCCGATTGGTTGCGAATGACGAATCCGGGCCGTGCGATGTAGTCCCGCCCTTTTCCCTTCACTACGATGTTGGCGCGGATACCGATGTCCCCTTGGTTCAGTGGGAATTCGTCATCGGCCTCCATTTGCTGAAAACCTTCGATGACGGCCACATAATCATTGGCAAAGAACTCCGCTCCTTTTTTCACTTCCAGTTGTTCCAGTTCGCTCCATTCTTCTTCATTGGTCTCGGGATTGGGAATGGAAGAAACATGGGTATAAAGGTCTCTGGCCAGACCTCTGCGGATATCGGGAGAAGCCAAGAGTCCTCCCATGCGTTCGTTCACTTGGGCCCTTGGATATAAACGGAAAGACTTACCATTGTCTTTGGTGTATTCGATTTCGTAATAGGTATTCTCTTCGAAGATGTCCACGGTATCTTTAGCTCGAAAGAGCGTATCTCCTTGGATAATGATATCCGTTTTGGCCGTGCGCAGGTAATCTACATCGGTCAGTGCCAAATCGTATTTGTCGATAAAGGCTCCATACTTCCGGTCTTCTACTTTGTCTCCTTTGTAGACGATGTCGTAACCCGCCATTTTTTTGGTCTGTCCTAAGGAGAGGAACAGGTTCTCACTATTGAATTGAGTAGAGAAACTTCGGCTAATGAGCTGACCACTTTGGTTCAGGGAAACTACTTTAGAATAGCCGGAAGAAAACAGTATGCCTATCAACATCATGGCGATACCGATATGAGCTACTGCACCACCGGACAATTTGGGACTGGATTTCATGAGCTTGAGCAGCACTTTACCATTGGATATCAAAGAGTAAACACCGGCAGTCAGCAGGACGAGATAGGGGATTTTGTCGATCTTGTACACGGCAATACCGATACCGGAGATAATCAGTGTCAGTATCAGTGGGACGGAGAGTTCGTTGAAGAGCCTGGAGCCGTCCATTTTCTTCCACCAGAAAAACTGTCCCGTTCCCGATAATAGTGCTACGGCCAGAGCGAACCATACCTGAAACTTAGAATAAAACGCCATCTGATCGGCGGGGATGGCAATATTGGAAGTAATGCCCACGGTATCAAAAACCGTAGCCAATACGGGCCATTGTTCCAAACCTCTGATAATGGTATTGTATAAAGGAATAGAGGTCGGCACCAGTACCTGAAAACCCATGAGGCATAAAGTAGTCGCACCGATAAATATCCATAGTTCTCTGGAGTAGGTTGACATTTCTTTTTCCGAACTGGGGATTTCCTTCCATCGCACTGCACAGAAAGCAATGGCCATAATAACGAAAAACAAAAGGTAGGCGACCAATTGCCCCGATAGTCCCAAGTCCGTGAAGGAGTGCACCGATGCTTCGCCCAATACTCCACTGCGCACCAGGAAAGTGGAGTACAGTATGAGCAGAAAAGTAGCGATGACCAGAATGATGGAGGTCTTCAATGCGGTATTGCTGTTCTTAAAGGTAATCATGGTATGGATGCTCGCCACAAGGACCAGCCAGGGTACGTAAACTGCGTTTTCCACGGGGTCCCAGTTCCAATAGCCCCCGAAGTTGAGCGTTTCATAGGCCCAGTACCCGCCCATGAGTATCCCCAGTCCGAGTACTGCTCCGGAGAACAGTGCCCATGGCAGTGCGGGGCGGATCCACTCGGTGTACTTTTTTTTCCAGAGTCCTGCGATACAAAACGAGAAGGGCACCAGCGTAGTGGCAAAGCCCAGGAACAGGGTGGGCGGATGGATGACCATCCAGTAGTTTTGCAGCAGGGCATTGAGGCCCGTGCCGTCCTTGGGCACGAAATTGGGCTGACTTTTGAATATCGGTGCGTCCAGTGCATCGCGCAGTAGGATGAAGGGGGAGCTTCCTATCTTCAGCTGTAGCCCCGGAATAACCACTCCCAGTATCATCGAAGCCAAAAATGCCTGTACCATTGCGAAAACGGACATCACGGGAGCTTCCCAGTACCTATTGGTACGCATAAGGATAATCCCCAGTACAGCATGCCAGAACAGCCATAACAGGAAACTACCTTCCTGCCCTTCCCAAAAGCAGGAAATCATATAGTGTGTGGGCAAACGCCTAGAGGAGTGGTCCCAAGCGTAATGGTATTCAAAATAGTGGTTGTAGATGATATAAAAAAGGCAGATGATGATGCCGACTACCGATAGGCTGTGCAGGTAAAAGGTAAATCTACCGTTCTGCAACCACCTCTCTTTGGAGGCGAGGTCTATCTGTCCCGTAGCCTTGACAAATGAAAATGCAGCATACAAAGAGCTGACGAATGCCGTTATCACAAAAAGGTGCCCTAAATCACCTACCAGTGTATGTATCATGCTGTCTCGGGCTTGGTTCGTAGAATGGGAAAGGTCTTCATAAAAACAGGGGCCTCTAGAGCCCCTTGGTCATTTTTACTTCTCATCGTTTACAATGCGCTTTACATCGTAGCTTCGACACTGGTCTCTTCGTATTTGGAAGGGCATTTCATCAGTATCTTATCGGCGATGAATACTTCTTGCTCATAGCCACCGACGACAACGACTTTCTCGGAACGGGTAAAATCCGCAGGCATGGGTTCGTTATAATACACCTCTTGGTCCATGCCCTGTTCATCGACCATAATAAAGGAAAACGAAAGTTTATTAGCTCCCGGATATAGGCCGACAATATTACCCTGCGCGTCTTTTTTCAACTCTCCTACCACATGTATTTTGTTATTGTCTCCATTTTCGGCCATGGCCTTGGCCTTATCGAAAGTAACGTAGGAACTAGCATCCCCTGCTGTGGAGATGATGATACCTATAGACGCTGCTATAATAACGATGATGAAAACATGAGATTTCTTCATAATTGCTTCGCTTTTAATTCTTTAGCCTCCTGTCGTGCAACTACCTCATCGAAGGTCCCTCCGACGCGGCTTCAATGTTCCGAATGATTTATTTCTTTCTCCAATTTGCCTATTTTTCGGTCCAGACTGACCATATAGGACCCTAATCCAATGAAAATGACGACAATCACCCCTACGACTACGTATATCTTGCCATCAGCTCTCATCTGGTCGGCCATTTCTATACTTGAATTACTGTAATCCTGTTCATTGATAGGAATCTTATCTTGCGCTTTTGCCATTTGCAGGGTAAGCATCAAAATCAATATTATCAAAAAACAGCTATTTCTAAGATACTGCATACTTTTCTATCACTTCTTGTTCTACTCTTTTCAATCGTATACGTAACGTTGCCATCCATACCCCCATCAATGTCCAAGCAATGACTGCCGGATAGAACACTTTGCGCAGATTGCTATCCAAGTCATAGGCATTGAATCCCGGATTGCCCCCATTTCCGGGATGTAGGGAATGGGTCATCCGTGGCAGTACAAATAGCAGGGGTATCAAGGCCGCAAAAGCAAAAATATTATAAATGGCACCTACGCGTGCCCGCTGTTGTTCGTCAGTAAAGGAATGACGCAACACCAGATAAGCTAGGTATATTAACAATGCTATGGCAGAAGTGTTCTGCTTGGGGTCTCCGCTCCACCACTCGTTCCAAGTGAACTTGGCCCAGAACATGCCCGTAAACAAGCCCAAAAAACCAAAGACCACCCCGATATTGGCAAACGCAATCGCTTTATCGTCCAAGTGCTGTTCTGATTTGGATAAGTAACGTACAGAATAGAAAGCGGATATGAACAGTAGAATGATCATACCGAACCACATGGGCACATGAAAGTGCAATGCACGTATCGTTTCGTTGAGGATGTTAAGCCGAGGGACACGAAACATAAGACCTCCCACGATAACATAAAGCAACATCAGAATGGCGACTACTTTCCACCAATACTTTCGCATTACGTATTTGTTTGTTTTAAGTCCTCCAAAGATAGGGGAATAAGAGATAAGATACAGCCCCTACCAATAGATTAATTGCCATTAGGGTAAGGATTTCATCCTTACTGGCACTAAAGTCCAGACCGTCCATGGCATGCTTGGAAATCTTGATGACCATGAGCAGCATAGGCAGTAATATGGGGAAACTCAAAATGGCCATAAGACTACCATTGTTATCTGCCTTGGAGGCAATGCTGGAAACCATGGTCAGTGTCGTGGAAAAACCTATGGAGGCCAGCAGTACATTGAGCATAAAAAGTGGCATGTCAGCCACGGGATTGCCCATAACGATACTGTAAAAAAACAAGCCCATGGAGGCCAAGACCAGCATCAACAACAGGTTGTATATGATCTTTGAAAGTATAATGCCCTGAGGGCTGACCAGTGTATAATAGTACAGCTGCCTCCCCTTTTTCTCTTGTATGAAACTTTTTGCCACGGCATTGACTGCCGTAAAGAGCATGATTATCCAGAAAAGTACGTTCCAAGTGACGGGATTTAACCGATTCTGCCGTAGATTAAAGCTCAGATAGCAGACAAAAATCGTACTGACAAGGTAGAGCAGTATGCCATTGATGGCGTATTTCTGACGCCACTCCAGTAGGAGTTCCTTTCTAAGTAATACAAAGACTTCTTTCCATATCATAGACTTCCAACATCTTAGGTTCACACTAGATTATCATTTCATAGACCTGACCACTGCTATAGTAGTACAATAACTGTCCACATTTAACCCGGATCGTGCATTGGAAAATCTACTGCGGATCTAAATAGCTGCAAATCAGTCGTTGTACTACGTTTTTTGAATTCACCATAGCGGTGCTATGTCAAATCCAATAAAACTCCCTGATGTATTGCTATGTAAACCCTCGTTACGAAGTTCCAACGCATGCCCTTGGTTTAAAGACTTCGAAGGCACTTATCGGCCTATAAGCAATGCCCACATTTCCGCCAAGAGTCCTATACTCGACAAAAGCTAATGTACTGATGTACAAAATACTACCTCACTGCACTCGGCCATAGCTTACAGGAAGGACAGTATTGCTCTTGGGCATAATCGTACAAAGGATGAAAAATATATTGAATTGTCATTGAGATATAAGCGAAATAGTTACTTTTGCATCGGTCTGGGGGCTATGGGAGGCTTCGATTTCTATAACATATGGGACGTTTCATCTCATTTTTTCATTGTTTACTACACGATATACTTACAGACAAATATGACTGCAAAGAAAACTGCATTAATTACAGGTGTGGGAGGTTTTATCGGCTTTCATTTGGCCAAAAGGCTCTGTGCGGAAGGTTACAATGTCATCGGTGTGGACAGTATGAACGATTACTATGACGTACAGTTGAAGAATGACCGCGTTGCCCTACTTTCCGAGTCGGCACAGTTCTCTTTCCATCAAGTGGACATGACCGACAAACAGAGCTTTGACGCACTATTTTCCGCTGATACCGTAGATTATGTTGTCAACTTGGCTGCTCAAGCGGGGGTTCGGTATTCTATCACTAATCCTTATGCCTATATCGACAGTAATGTCAATGGGTTTATCAATGTACTGGAGGCTTGTCGCCATCATGGCGTAAAGCACTTGGTCTATGCTTCATCGAGTTCTGTCTACGGAGCCAATACGAACATGCCCTTTTCGGTGCATCATAATGTAGATCATCCCATGTCCCTTTACGCGGCGACCAAGAAGTCCAATGAGCTGATGGCCCATACGTATGCCAACCTTTATCAACTTCCCGTAACAGGTCTACGCTTTTTCACGGTTTATGGTCCTTTTGGCAGGCCTGACATGGCTTTGTTCCTTTTCACAAAGGCGATACTGGAAGACCGGCCCATCAATGTATACAATCATGGTAAGATGCTGCGCGACTTCACTTATGTGGATGATATCGTGTCGGGCATCGCTATGCTGATTCCCAAAATCCCGGAGGGCAACCCCGAATGGAGCGGTGATACGCCGGACCCGGCAACCAGCTTTGCCCCTTACAAGCTCCACAATATCGGCAATAACAATCCGGTAACTTTGATGGAATTTATTGAAGCCATCGAAAATGCCCTAGGAAAAAAAGCCATAAAAAACTTTATGCCACTACAAGATGGCGATGTACCCAAGACCTATGCCGATGTCCAAGCTTTGGAAGACGAGATAGGCTTCAGGCCGAATACGAGTATACAACAAGGCATCAAGAACTTCGTAGTATGGTATAAGGAATATTACGGAAACCGAAGATAAGTACCTGAAAGTTTATGGAAATGGATACGATTTGTGTTATTGGATTAGGTTATGTGGGATTGCCCTTGGCCGTAGAGTTCGGAAGAACCATGCCCGTTATCGGTTTCGACCTGAATAAAGCTAGGGTAGAGGAATTGAAAAAGGGCTTCGACCGCACCCATGAGGTTGAAAAAGAGGCGCTGGCCAGTGCAAAGCTACTCAGCTACACCGCCAGTAGTGCCCCACTGGAAAAGGCCAATATCTTTATCGTCACTGTACCTACCCCCATCGATGAGTTCAAGAAACCAAATCTGAGCCCTCTTATCAAAGCCAGTGAAAGTATCGGTGAGGCTTTGCAAAAGGGCGATATCGTCATCTATGAATCCACGGTCTACCCGGGATGTACCGAAGAGGTCTGCGTACCTATTTTGGAAAAAATCAGTGGGCTGGTCTATAATACCGACTTCTTCTGTGGATACTCTCCCGAAAGGATCAATCCTGGGGACAAGCAACACCGTCTGCCCACCATAAAGAAGGTAACCAGTGGGAGTACACCGGCTATTGCCGAAAAGATAGACCTGCTCTATCAAAAAATCATCGTGGCTGGAACCCATAAGGCCTCCAGCATTCGGGTGGCAGAAGCAGCCAAGGTTATCGAAAACTCCCAAAGGGACCTGAACATTGCTTTCGTCAATGAGTTGGCCTTGATATTTGACCGTATGGGTATCGATACCCATGAAGTCCTAGAGGCTGCGGGCACCAAGTGGAACTTCTTACCTTTCCGTCCGGGGCTGGTCGGTGGACACTGCATCGGTGTGGACCCTTACTATCTGACCTATAAGGCAGAAAGCCTTGGCTATCACCCTCAGGTCATCCTCTCCGGTAGGCGTATCAACGATAATATGGGCATGCATGTTGCCAATAAGGTCATCAAGCTCATGACCAAACATGATCAATCCATTAAAGATGCGAATGTGTTGGTTTTGGGTATAACCTTTAAAGAGAACTGTCCCGATATCCGCAACAGCAAGGTTATCGACGTTATCCGAGAACTGATCAGTTTCAGTCTGAACATCGATGTATATGACCCCTTGGCCGATGCCGGGGAGGTCAAAGAGGAATATGGCATCGACTTGATAGCGGCACCGAACAAAACATACCATGCCGTAGTGATGGCAGTCAACCATCGTGAGTTCGATGACCTCCCATGGGCAGAGATTACCAATGGCAGTACGGTGGTCTATGATGTGAAGGGTCAACTGGACAGGCGACACGTTACCGAAAGGCTCTGAACCGGTAGCTACTTTTCCTATCCGTTCTATATTTGAGCGATTACAGAGGACAATCTTTTTATATTTCATCTTTGCTATTGGTCACAAAGACAATAGTGGTACATTTGTGGACTGTACGAGGCTTTGATAGGTACTTGAGCATCCTCTTGTTACTTCCTTCGACGATGTTTTTCCGCATTTCAGTTATCTTTATATATCTGCCGATAGGCTACTCTTATGCTCAAAAGACTTAGTATTGTTGCCCTTTTCACAGGAAGCAGTCATTTGACATCCTTAATAGCGCTTAGCGTATTGGCCACGAATGTGAGTGAAGAAACCATTGGTAATATCGGCCTTGTCGACTCTACCATCTTCTTGGTTATGGGTATACTGGCCTTTGGTTTACAACTGGAGACGGTCCGTGAGCTGACCAAGGGCGGAGAATGGAAAACCCCCTACGCCAAAGGGCAGTCGGCACGGTTTTCCATGTCCTTATTACTGTGTGTTTTGGGGTTGTTATTGTTCTTGTTTTCGAAAAAAAACGAGTTTTTGATTTTTCTGGCTTCCCCACTGATTGCCCTTAACGGTGATTTTAGTCTTTATGGTCTAGGAAGGGCCGAAAAAGCTTCGCTACTCTCTTTCATACGGGTTTTCCTACCCAGCGTAGCCATTCTTATCTGTAGCTTTTTCTTTCCTGCTTCCGTTCTTGGGGTATATACGGCAACTACTTTTGCCAGTATACTACTTATTGGCATACTGGCCTCGGCACTGCTGAAGGTAGCCTATTTTCACAAACCCGATTTTAATTTTTTGGTGCTGTACTGGAAAACGAAGGACATGGGGGTTTTCTCCCTGAGCTTTATCATACTGACCTCTGGCCTTATCTTTTTCGCGAAGCACTTTGGCTATCCAGCGGATACGCTGGGTTTTGTTTATCCGGTGTACAAAATCTATTTTATCCTCAAAGGACTTCAGCGCATTGTCACGCAGTCTTTCATCAATGAAATCTACCAAGACGCCATGGCACTGAAGCTGGATAAGCTCTGCATATTATTTGCCGTTTGTCTGGGCATACCGACACTGGTATTTCCAGAGTTCAGCATCACACTTTTATATGGGGAAGGGTTTTCATCCAACACTATCAACATGTCATTACTGGGCTGCATAGCGTTGATTGCTACACTTAGGACAACTTCTGAGACCAAATTGTTCCTTCAACATGGAGACAAGCAAAACGCCCGTTTTTACACTTTGTCCATGGCCATCACTATTGGTGTCATTGCGCTATTGGCACATTACTCCGCACCGGTATTGGGCATATTGAGTGCTTTGTTGATAGGTGAAGTTCTACTATTGTTCTTTTACGTACGGGAATTGGGAGGTTTATCGTACCTGGGGCCGAGATGGCTCTTTTTATTGAAATCAAGTACCTTACTGTTGCCCTCTGTATTACTTAAAATTTCCGGGCTAGAGGAGAACCTATTGAATATTACTATAGGTGTGATGGTTACCTTACTGCTTATACTCCTGTTCTTCAAGAAAGTCGCACTGATACATTAGCAGATTCTTTACTTATTCCATTATAATTTATACCACATCTACGGTAACTATATCTATATTTGCCGAGTGATGCCTATGACTTCACTCGCTGCCTATATAGTTAGCTTCAGGTCATTTTGCTTCATTCTATATATCGGCAAAAGCCCTGACAACTGATATTACTAGCTTGGTAACATGCCTACGTTTTATTTCGCCCTATGTTAGAGAGTATTTAAGATGTATACTTTGTTTTTCTTATGTACTTCTTTTAACGCATAATTTCGTTGAAATTTTTACGGACAGCAAGCTACCATTATCAATACTGCTCACGCCAGCTGGCTCCTTCGTTAATAATGTCCTCTAGGACATTTTCTTAACGCTCGGCCCTGCTCAAAACAAGTGACAACAAAATTTAATTATAATCTCAAAACAATCTCTTACACAAATTTGGATTTTCAATGCTATATAAAATGTTGCGTACTATTTTATACCTGTTAAAGTAGCTCCGAGCATAAAGAAATACTCTACGAACAGTTGTAGTAAAGGGCCCTGAAAGACATAATTTTATAAAATCTTTAAAATGACCTAAACGGTCTTGCGTAGCATCACGAACTCAAACTTGTGTTATTCCAATATATGAAACTTCAAAAAAAACATATTGCTGAAAGTTCATTTATTCTATATTTACTTTATGCTTTAAACCATTATGTGTTTGAGAGAGCGTTTTTCTTTAATGAGCTTCTAGCACTAATCGGGTTTTCCGTTTTTTGCTATGAGCTGTATCCTAGAGAAGGGGGCATACGCTGGCCCAAATCTACGATTTATCTGACCGTCTGTCTTTTAATAGCATTAGGTGCTGTACATCTAATTATTTCTTGGCATCTAAAAACAAGTCTTTATTATTATTTGAGAAACAGTGTCATTATCTATTCTATATTCACTTTTTTTTTGGGTTTTTATTTTTTCCCCTATTTTCAAGCCTTCATAAAGAAGTGGAAATATGTCATCTTAGGGTATGCCCTCATGACGATGTCATTGGAACTATTTTCCATTAAGACAATTATTTTTCAGATGGATAGGCAGGTGGTTTCCTCCCTGTTTCCTTTCACAGTGAAGAGGGGAAATTCAATGGGAATACTAATCGTGGTTTTTCTGGGTATTTTTTATACCATTGCTTATAGTGCATTGACTTCAGTGGTCGTCATTGGTCTGCTTTTGGTAATCCATTTCACCAAGAAGTATGCTAATTTCAAAATGGGTACAAGTTTATTGGCCCTTGGTATTGTGGCCACTTTTTTATATCTCAGTCCGTTCCTAAAGCACTATAAGGAAGGGAATTACACTCTTTTTGGTAATGTTATCGCAGTGTATAACAGCAATCCTATTTTCCAAATTGACCATAATACCTCGTGGAGGACTATTTTTTGGTACAGGACCGTAGTTGAGAAATTCCCTGAAAACTTAGTCGGCATCGGTTTTGGAACCCCCTTGATCCCCTACAGGAAAGGGGAAAAAACCACGGAGAGCAACCGCTACGATGAGCATGATGCACATGTAACGGGAGCCCACAATACGTTCATAACCCTGTTTACGAGAATGGGGCTTCCCTTTTTGGTATTGATACTTTACCTCTACAACACTGTACTGAAGGAATACTTCCGCTATCGTCGCTATTATACTGAAAAAAACCTAAACCAGTATTTTTGGTCTTTCTTTATCTTGACCATTGTTGGCTTTTTCAATCTTTTACTGGAAACACCGACACTGGCCGCAAACTACTGGATCGTGTTCGGGTTCATCGCAGGTATGATAGAACAGCATCGAAGGTTACTTCAACAAAATTAGCGTCCTCTCTTGGTACTGATTGTAAAACGAATTGGTCAGTAGTTATACTAAAAAGCAATTAGCTTGGGACAGGATATTTTTTGGATAGAACTGTATCTTCACGAAACATTCCCAACGACTGATTTACCAATGTACAATGGACGATAGGCTTCAGTACATCTAACCGCTCCGCTAAGCTCTCTCAATTCATTTATCTCGGGGATAACTACTCTTTTTGCGCCCGCACGATCATTAGTTGCATATCATCTACGGTCTTTCCTTTCATCGTTCTTCTCAGAATATTTGCCAGTCCCAATTTACTACCTATGGCGAGCAATTTGAAACGCAAAGGCGAAACCTTCTTTTTCGAAAACATATGGAAGCTTTTTATGGAATAGAAATGAAGGTCGTACTTATCAGCAATCCATTCTAAGGTTTTTTTTCTGTAAAATGCTATATGCTGCCCATGATCGAAAGCATAGTACCACCACTCATGAGGTTTCGGCAGTGGCTCAGGTAGGAGCTGAGTGGAAAAAATAATATTCGGGGAAATCGCCAACATCTTCTCTATTTCTGTCAGTGGGTCTTCAAAGTGCTCGAAGCTCTCAAAAGTAGAAATAGCGGCAATGTCCTGCATCGAATCATACTCAAAACCCCTAGAAACCAGATTTTTAGTATAAGGATCATGCCAGTAATAATCAAAGCCCATGTCCCTCATCATGCGCGTGAACAGGCCGTAGCCACCTGCATAGTCCAGATATTTTAGATTTTTACCAAAACAGAAATAAAGTACCAAAGCTGTGGCTTTGGACAATGACTGATTTCTCATGATGATACCCGTGTCGGAATAGTTGATGGGGCTATTATAGGACTCTTCGAGCCAGTAAGGCTTTTCCGTCTGTAAGAACTCACAGTGGGTACAATGATAATAATCGATATCGTACTTAAAAAGTATTTTTTTTCGAAATACTTTTTCCGTTTTTGAGCCGCATATTTTACAATTCATTCTATTTCTCTTGGTATAAAAGACAAAAATAAGTTTTAATATTGATAGATTTCTATTCCAATCTAATGAAGTTATCCAAACATCTTGTTTTGTATTGATTTTCAAACACTTTTTATAGTAGTACAGCCTTCTTTGGAAAGACCATCTGAAATTGAGCTATCGGAAAAGTCATTATTGAGCTAAAAAGAGGCCAATTTATTACAAAAAAATCGAACCGATCCACTGATAATTTAAATTATAGACTTACATACTTAGCTAGTATAAAGTCTATGAATCTATTTCAATTCATCACGAAAAGCCCCTTGTACAATGCTCAATAAGTAACCACTACGAGAATGTTTTAAGCTTCATCAAACCCAAATTGGTCGATAGCCTTCCTATTGCGGATATAAGCTGCTTCAAAGGCAACGGTTTTACGCTGCACAGGCTTGTCACTTTAACCCAAAATAATCAATAGCATTCCTGTTCCGAACATAAATTGCTTCAAAATCAGCAGTTTTATGCTACGCAGGTTCGTCACCTTAATGATGCAAAAGCCCCCTCACCTAAACCACTGATTTTATTGCAATTATGCTCTCATACCAAAATCCCATCGATCATTTTGAGTTAAAAGCAGCAATGTAGGCAGAAGCGATATTCTCAATAGAATAATGCTGCCTTACTTTCGCTTTTACCTTTTCAAAGCGTGCACTGTACTTAGCGATGTCTTTTAAAGTTGCATCGATTTTTTCCGCCCATTCATTAGCATCCTTCGGTTCGTCTACGTAGATGGCCTCATCTAGGGTAACCTCCTGTATGGAGCCGCAGCGCGTCGTAATGACAGGCTTAGCAAAACCCATCGCTTCTATTGGAGGCATGCCAAAGCCTTCGAACAAAGAGGGGAAAGCAAATAACTTGCAGTGGTGATACAAAGCCCCGAGGGCTTCATTGCTTACATGCCCCGTCATAATAATATCGTCCCTTCCCTTCACTACAGTCAGTAGGGCACTCTGATAGTCATCCTGAGAGAAACCTATCAGATCATCGGGAAAAGCACCTGTCAGCACCAGTTTCAGGTTCTTTTCCGAGTCTTTTTTTTCTTTGTAACTTATAAACGCCCTCACTAAAGTCAGGGTATTCTTATGAGGATACAGTGCACTGACAGAAAGAAGGTACTCAAAGGAATAAGGCCTTTTCATAGCTTCATAATCTCCGAAGCGGTGATAGTCTATAGGGTTATGTATTGTGACCAGCTTATCAGTGTACCGAGCACCAAATTTTTCAATGATATCCTTTTTAACAAAATCCGAAATACAGATCACTTTATCTGCCGCTCTCAGGGTATATTTATGGGAATAATATTGCCACTTGCGCTTTAGGGGGGAGAAGAAAGATGGAAAGTGAAGGTACTGAAGGTCGTGAATGGTCGTAATGTACTTTTTCCTACCCCTAAGGTGCAGCGGGGTAATATAGTTTGGCTGTAGGATGATGTGGTACTTTCCTAAACCACCCAATCTGTAGTGAAGGAAGTAGTCCGAAATTGCCCTGTTCCTTTTCATCACGACCCATACTACTTCACTATTCTCAATGACCTTGTCGTACGCCGGCCGGTACGACTCATTGAGCAATAGGGTAAGGGTAACCTCCTCTTTACGAGCCTGAAATCCCCTGACCAAGTTATAAAAATAATGCTCTGCACCACCCACTTTGCCCGGATGTATAAAAAGGCCACTGACCAATACATTCAACATTGATTCTCCGTTTTTCTTGTTTTTATAAAGAATTGTAAAGTTATAGGAAACTCAGGAATTATTGCAATCAAAAGCAGCTCATATCCAAAATATAGGGAGTGTATCGCTTTGGAGCTGCTATTCCCGATCTTTGCATTAGGCTGTCCACTCCTTAAAATACTTCTCGAACACTTTATAATGCCCGAACTTAACCTCAGTTGGAGTAATACAAATTTACATTTTAAATGTCGCATTTATTGCTGTTCATTTTACATTACACTAAAAGCCTGAATTTGTATAAGAGACTGTTTCGAAATGGTTTGAAAATTTGTTGTCACTTATTCCGACCGTAGAATTAATTGATGAAAAAGTAGTTTGGGCTTTTTCTTTCGGCTGCAAGCCAGCTTTTTTCCACTCTAATTTTGACTTTTTAGCCTGCATCGTGCCTATTCCCCCACTATCAACTTCAAGCCTCTTCAAATCAGTGAAATAGAGGTATTTTTGAACTGATCATAACGAAACTATGCTGAACTCAAGAAAATCCACTGATATATTCCTTTCAGGTACTTATAATGAGACTCCAATGTATCATTCTGGTGAAAAAATAAACAAACAGAATGTTACAAGAAATCAACAATTTTATATAATTTCGCGCTCGTTTATACTAATTAATTGGTATATGCTACGGCAAAAAATATCTTTGCAAAGATGTTCAAACCAATTTCCATTCGACGAAAATCATGATTTTTATTGTCCTCAATTGGGCTTATATCGGCCTCACTTCTTTCTTGATGGGTTTTTTTATTGGCCAGGTCATCGAGAAGTTCCTAGGTATCAAACCAAACACCAATTTCACACTACTGTCCCTATTGGGGCTTGCTGTATTGGCCATTGTACTGGGACTGAGTTCACTGTTCATAAAAATATCCCTATTGGCCAATACTATGGTCATCGGAATGAGCATTCTTCCTTTGTTGTTTTTCCGCTCCGAGTTGAAAGCGCAGCTACACCTTTATTGGAGTACGGTAAAGGGTTCGCACATTCTTTTCAAACTGGTATTTTTCATTTCCTTTCTTATTGCTCTGGAAAAGAGCTTTATGGAAACATCACATTATGACGCCGGTCTCTATTACTTACAGACCATGAAATGGATGCAGTCCTATCCAGTAGTACCTGGACTGGCCAACCTACATACAAGACTGGGTTTCAATAGTAATTGGCATCTTTTGTCTGCCCTGTACGCCTATGATTTTGGGTCGGGCATACACTTCAATGAATTGAACAGCTATCTCTACCTACTGATTTTGCTTTTTGCACTACAGTGTATTTTACGTCTTCAACAGGGAAAAGGGCGCGTCGTCGGTTTTTTCATGTGTTTTTTGATATTTGCGATGGCTCTCCCAGACCGTGATTTCATCACGCACCGTAGTTATATTCTATTGAACTCTACTACTGCTGATTTTCCTGCTGCGATGTTATTGGTCGTGATATTCATGCTTTTCCTACAAAGGACCGAAGAGAAGAGACAGGCTTTCAACACCTTACTGGTTTTTGCTTTCTCCAGTCTTGTCATCACCATAAAACTATCCACTGCTCCGATAATCCTTCTTCCACTTTCTTTGCTTTTTATTCAAAAAAAAATCTTTCAGCGGCCGTACTTATGGCTGAGCGTGATACTATCTCTTGGTATAGCCATTCCTTGGCTGGTTCGGAATACCATACTATCGGGCTATCTTGTGTTCCCCTTTTATCAATTGGACCTATTTTCATTTGATTGGGAAGTACCTAAGGATATAGCTAAAAACACTGGGGACCTGGTCACCGAATGGGCCATTGGTAATGTAGGTGTGGTTTTCGAAAGTTCATGGGACCGTACTCTAGCTTGGTATCATCGTTGGAAATTGGCCAATCTGGCACTAATTTGGGGAACATTGATCAATCTATTGGTCTTACTACCTCTGGGGGTTTATACTTTGATAAGAAAAAAAACAGATGTCATTAATTTGAACTTGATACTTGTCTATGTGACCGGTTTCGCAGGATTATTGTTTTGGGCCATTAAGGCTCCCGACATGCGCTTTGGCTACGGGTTTACGGTGAGTTTCAATCTCATCGCCCTTTCCGTACTCGTGCATTACTTTCTGAAAGATAAAAGCCTACATTATCATTCGCTTATTTTCCTGATTCTGTTATCCATCTTTAGTTTCACATTCAATTACGGCACTCTCAAGCAGGTCGGCAGAAAATTCTTTGTCGCCCCTCCCGCTGTAAGAAAAGTCTCTATGAGAACACACCGTACCTCATCAGGGAAGGTCATTTACAAACCTAAGAAAGGGAAAGACCAATGTTTCGGTCATGACCTGCCCTGCTCACCGGAATCCGAAATAGAACATGTCGAGTTTCGAGGGGAACTTCTTTCCGATGGGTTTATCTCCTTAATAAAATAATTATTTATGACAATAAAAACATTATCCATTATTATCCCCGCCTATAACGAAGGAGCTACCATTACCCGTATCCTTGAAAAAGTAAGGTCCGTAAAACTGGTCAGTGGTATTGAAAAAGAAGTCCTTATCATCGATGACTTCTCTACGGACAATACTGCAGAGGTAGTCTTAAAGTACAAAGAAACGCATCCCGACCTGTCCATTTCATTTTTCAAGCATACTTTTAATCAGGGAAAAGGAGCTGCCCTAAGAACGGGCATCAGCAAAGCTACCGGTGATTATCTGATCATTCAAGATGCTGACCTGGAATACGACCCCAATGAATACAATATCTTACTACAGCCCGTCATCGATGGCTTCGCGGATGTTGTCTATGGATCGCGCTTTATGGGCGGTAACCCGCACCGTATCCTATTCTTTTGGCACTCTATTGGTAACAAGTTCCTGACCATGCTTTCCAACATGTTCACCAATCTCAACCTGACGGACATGGAGACCTGTTATAAGCTGTTCAATAGGGAGATGATTCAAAATGTCGAGCTCAAAGAGAACCGATTTGGTTTTGAACCCGAAGTAACGGCAAAAGTAGCCCGCATACCCAAAGTAAGGATTTATGAAGTAGGGATCTCTTACTATGGCAGAACCTATCTGGAAGGGAAAAAAATCAACTGGAAAGACGGTTTCAGAGCTATTTATTGTATTTTGAAATATAATCTGTTCCCTAAGGCTTAACTTTGGGCCGGTTTAGGTCGAATCGTTGATTCCACCTGTTGTATTGTCCATCATTGATGATTTATATTGGAAACACGAAAGCTTATCAGTCTTGAGGTCAGTAAGATTTCATACCAAGATGCCCTTAAGGATATCATTGCCCTGTCCAAAAGGCATAGACCGGCCTATGCCTGTTTTGCGAATGCCCATATGATCATAGAGGCTTATGATCATCCGCAGTTTGGGGAATATGTCAACGCTGCGGACTACGTGTTTGCGGACGGCATGCCGCTCTGTAAGGGCATCGATTTTATCTACAATGAAAAACAGGAGCGTATAGCGGGCATGGACTTCATGCCCAGTGTCATTCAGCGCTGTCATGAGGAAAAGCTATCCATCGTTTTCTTTGGTTCTACTGAAGAGGTACTGGCCACTATAAAAAAACGTATGGACCACGAGTTTCCCGATGCGGTCATTACGACCCTGTCCCCTCCCTTCGGTAGTTTGGACAGCTATGGAGAGGCCTATATCGAGCAGATCAATGCGGCCAAACCCCATGTTGTATTCGTTGCACTGGGCTGCCCCAAGCAAGAAACCTGGATGGCACAACACTATCGAAAGATCAATGCCGTCTGCATGGGGGTGGGGGCTGCCTTTCCGATTTTCGCCCAAACCCAAAGCAAAGCACCGGAGTGGATGCGCAAATCTTCGATGGAGTGGATGTACCGTTTGTGTCAGGAACCGGGCCGACTATGGAGACGGTATTGGTATACCAACACTAAGTTTTTGAAACTGCTCTTCCTACAAAAATCAAAAGGCAACGATTAGGTTCCGATAGGCTGCTTTTTTGGCTTGGATTTTTTTTTGTTGGCGATTAGTGTATGTTTGCAATGTACCGGGTGCTATTTTGGAAGACTTACTTTAACGTTTCTCATTCACTTCACTTCCTATCCGTTTGTCGAGGTCCGTGGAGGAACAATACTCATATTCAGGCCACCTTGATGCCAATCAGAGAAAAGAGTCCAGCTCATTGAGAGGACCAACACCTAAAGGACTATAATTATTATCGTCCCAAAAGATTAGATATTCATTTTAATGAAGGCTACACTGCAAGCATATACCATAAAAAAACTCTCTCTTGAGGATTATCTATATTTTGTGATTTTACTTCTTGCGGCAGCAATACCGCTACCGATGATTTTCACAAATGTGCTGACAATGCTACTATTGGTACTATGGGGAATCAAAATATTACAAAAACCAAAGACTGTTAATTTTTATAAAAATTCTTGGTTTTGGCTTTTTGCTTCGCTTTTTTTCTTAAGTATCATAGGGCTGCTGCATTCTGATGATATCGGCAAGGGCTTGTTCAATATAGAAAAGACACTGTCATTTCTGATTTTCCCATTGGTGTTTTTCGACCTGAATTTTCTTAGTGAAAAGATCCTTAAGAACACTATCGTTACTTTTGCCCTTTCTTTGACCTTGACCGCTATAGGAGCGTTGGCAGTAGCATTCACTGCTTATCACTATGGAGATGGCAAGACCCCTGCCTATGACCTGTTCTCCTACCACACCCTATCCGAAGGGGTCGGACTGCATGCGATGTATATGTCCTCCTATGTATGTTTTGCCATTTTCGGCTTGGTATATTACATTTATTTTGATGGCTCTTTTTTACAGAATAGGCGTAAACTGGGTATGTTCTGGGTGTTCTTTTTGAGCACCTTTTTGATTTTGCTTTCAACACGCATCCTTTTACTGACCTTTTTCCTGCTTTCTTTTATATCCATCCTATTGTACATGAGTAAAGGAAAAGAGTATATAAAATCTGGACTAAGTGTCATGGGACTGGGTCTATTCATGTTTATTCTTGTTTTTTTTTCCCCGCGTAACCGTGAAAGGATTCATGAAGCTATTGATTTTTCCGATTCTATCGACCTGTCTTCCAAGAACTCTATGGATAAAACATGGGGAGGCAGGGCATTACGTATCGCTATTTGGCAGTGTGCCTGGGATATTATTAAGGAAAAGCCGCTTATCGGTGTTGGTAATGGAGATGCGCAGGCAGCTTTACAACAAAGCTATAAAGATAACAACTTCGACTTTGCCGCCTACCACAATTCCTACAATGCACACAGTCAATATGTGCAGCATACGGTTACCTTTGGTGTTTTCGGCCTACTTGTTCTACTCGCCAACTTATTGATTCCCTTTTGGGCTTCGCTAAGAGCAAAAAACATACTATACCTCTATTTCCTGAGTATTATAATGATAGGGGCGCTTACCGAGGTGATTCTAGCAAGAAACAAGGGCATTGTTTTCTACGCTTTTTTCATGGCTCTTCTGGGCAGTCATTTCCAGCTCAACATCCGGCCTTGGCTCAAGACCTTTCGCTGACCTTTGGAATATCGGTTATAGAAAAAAGCTAAAAGCTATTATATGGACAAAGTCTTTCTATAAGTATTTTTTGGTATTAAATTTGACATCATTAGCCATTGATGATGCGAGACAAGCCCACCATATATATAAGGACACTATTGTTCCTGACAGACATTCTGCTCTTGAACTTTTCCATACTTTTATCCTATTATTTCAGGTTCGATTCTTTGGACGGGCTATACGAGTCCAAGTACCTGATATTGGTCGCTTACCTAAATGTCGTCTGGGTTGTTTTAGTGCTGTTATATTCCCCTTACAAGATTTCCCGAAGTGAACCGTTGACCAAGATTCTAAGGAAACATTTCACCCTTATCATCATACAACTATTACTGACCACTGCTTTTTTTGTGTTTCAGAAAACGACCTATTATTCTCGACTGCACCTGTTGGGTTCTTACTTGACTTTTTCCACATTGGTCATGGTGTTTCGTTTAGTGTTCTTCATACTATTGGAAGCCTATCGCAAAAAAGGCTTCAACATCAGGAATGTAGTTGTCATCGGCTACGGAGAACTATCCGAAGAACTGAACAGTTTTTTCATATCACATCCCGAGCAAGGTTATCGCATGCATGGTTTCTTCGACAAAAACCCCAATAGCAATGCATTGGGCACCTTTCCTGACATCATACCTTACTTGGACAAAAATGATATCGATGAGATTTACTGTTGCTTGCCCTATGTGAGGTATTCACTGATCAAAAAGCTCATCGATTTTGGAGAGGACAATCTTATTAAAGTAAAGTTGATCGCAGATTTTCGTGGCTTTTCTTTCAAAGGGCTTGAGCTGGAGCGTTATGACCATATCCCTGTATTGAACATCACCTCTATCCCATTGGACGATAAAAAGAACAGGATGGTAAAAAGAGGCTTCGATATTGCCTTCTCCTCTATGGTTATTTTCTTTGTACTTTCTTGGCTGCTGCCCCTGATTGCCCTATTGATCAAGCTGGATTCCAGAGGCCCAGTTTTTTTTCGTCAGATCAGGGGAGGAAAGGACAACCGTCACTTTCAATGCCTGAAATTCCGAACGATGATCGTCAATAATGAAGCTGACTCGAAGCAGGCCACAAAAAATGACCCCCGTATTACCCGAGTTGGTGGCTTCTTAAGAAAAACCAGTCTGGACGAGGTCCCTCAGTTTATCAATGTACTACTAGGGCACATGTCCATCATCGGCCCCAGGCCACACCCGGTCAAACTCAATGAAGAATACTCTACACAGATATCAAAGTTCATGGCCAGACATTTTGTGAAACCCGGCATAACGGGTCTTGCTCAGGCCAAGGGGTATCGTGGCGAAACCTCTACGGTCATATCTATGAAGAACAGAGTGAAATTTGACCGATTCTACATTGAAAATTGGTCGTTATTTTTAGATATCAAGATTATTTTTTTAACCATACTATCTTTGATAAAAGGTGATGAAAATGCATATTAGCCCGCCCTTAATCAAAATAAACGTTAAATGTTGCCCATTCAGGTCTAATGGCCCTAAAAGTGAGTAATGAACCCAAAGGAATTTTAGTCAATAATCAGTATTCAACTAATTTACCTATCTATCAGTACTATTATCAAATACCTTATTTTCGGGACTGCTTTTTCTCTGTTCCTTTTTCCTGTGTTTATCAAAATACTTCAAAAGAGAAATATTCTGGAATCACCTAATGAAAGGAAAATCCACAGTAAGCATACCCCATCCATGGGAGGTATCCCTATCGCCATGGGAATGGTCTTCTCCTTATTGATATGGTTGCCTCTGAAAGACTTTTCCGATCATAAGTATCTATTTGGAGCTTTGCTCATCATGTTCATTATCGGCCTCAGGGATGACCTCATTCCTTTAAAACCTATTTATAAGCTTTTTAGTCAGTTGGTACCTTCTTTGATGTTGGTGTTTCTGACAAAGCTTGAAATTCACTCCTTTTATGGGCTTATGGACGGGCTGGAATTCCCTTTGATCATCAAAGTGGGCGTGACCGTAGCTACTTTAGTGGTCATCACTAACTCACTCAACCTCATCGACGGTGTAGACGGCCTGGCAGGTACCATTAGTGTCATTGCGCTCAGTGCTTTTGGGACATGGTTTATGTTATTGGAAGAATATGTGCTCGTTACCATTACTTTTTCACTGGTAGGGGCTCTTCTGGCTTTTCTATGGTACAATTGGGAACCGTCAAAAATCTTTATGGGAGATACGGGGGCTTTGCTATTGGGCTTTTTTTTGGCCTATCTGGCCATCAGGTTCATCAACCTGAACGATAGCCTGCCCGATGCTAATACATTCAAGTTCCAGAACTCTATCGCTACAGCTTTTTGCATACTGATCATTCCCCTCTTCGACACATTGAGGGTGTTCATTATCCGCTTGCTCCAAAAGAGATCTCCTTTTTCTCCGGACAATAACCACATGCACCATTTACTGATACGGTTAGGCCTAAATCATTCGAAAACGGTATCGGTACTTGCGCTGATCAATTTATTTTACATCTTATTGGCCATATCGATAAAAGACATCAAGGAATCCTTAGCGCTCTTATTGGTACTGGGGATGTCTTTGATCATCAGTTTCATATTTTATCTTACCGCTAAAGATACACCACAGTTGCCCGGAAACGGTCGAGTCTGATGACGGAAAGAAGTCCGACACATATTGCCAAGGACTGATTTGATACTATACTCAAATTCTGCCAACATTTATGTTCGCATAGGGTCAAAGAAAATACCATGAAGACATTATCAGCGAAAAGTTCCAGCCCTTTGAAATCCTGTTTTCCGGAAATATCACTGATATTGAGTTCCAAGGAACCGGCGTACCGTACGGAAGATCAACAAGCATATGTAAAAATCAGACGAATACATTTTACACAAAATTGGGTTTCAAATGTCGTATAAGATTCCTCGGGTCATTTTTTTTCAATCAAGGCGAAAACCGCAGGGATAGCAGCGCTATCCCGAGGATTGTCAGCGCAGAGTGAAGCAAAATGAACAGGAGGATAGGTGATTTTAAAAGCTAAGTTTGTATTAAACCCGGATTATGCGTTGGAACTTCGTAACGAGGGTTTAAATGTCAATAAAACTTAGTGCAACGACCGGTTTGCAGCTATTTAGATCCGCAGTAGATTTTCCAATGCATAATCCGGGTTAAAGCAGCCTCTAGACCGCATCAAAAGCCCAAGCAAAGAAAACTACCATTGAGCAGGTTTTCTTTGTTATATAGAAACGGTTCGGGCCCTTGCCCAATAAGTACCTTGCCTCCAGCTGCCTCTAACACGGCCTGCCCTGCTCCCGTGTCCCACTCCATAGTAGGCCCGTGGCGATAGTAGATATCGGCCTTACCCTCTGCTACCATACAGAACTTCAAGGAGCTACCTACTGAAATGCTTTCTCCGGCATCGTACTTTTCCAATACGGTTTCTTCTTCCGGTGATGCATGGGATTTACTCCTTACGGCTATGCGCTGTTTCTCTTTGCCATTGACGGTAATCTGTTCGGGTGCAGCACTGCCTTCTTGTTTAAAGGCCCCTCCTTCCTTGGTCCCATAATAGGTCACATCTTTTACCGGAACATAGATAAATCCCGCCACTGCCTTTCGGTCGTCTATCAGGGCGATGTTTACCGTAAACTCTCCGTTCCGGTTAATGAACTCCTTGGTACCATCCAATGGGTCTACCAACCAGTACTTGGCATAGTTTTTCCTGATATCAAAATCGATACTTTCCCCCTCTTCCGAGATAATGGGAATGTCAGGGTACATTGATTTCAAACCCTCTTCGATGACCTGATGCGAGGCCTTATCAGCCAGTGTTAGCGGAGAGTTATCATCTTTGTAATCGACGACGTCTGCATGTTGAGGATTATTGTAAATATCCAATATAGCTTGTCCAGCTTTCTTGGACAAAGCATTTAATGCTGATATATCCATTTTTTATTCTTTTCTTTGGTACTTATTGAGTCAGTAAAGCTAGAAATAATAGCTCAACTTGTACAAACATTTTTTGAGTACTTAAATATCTTTTTCCCTACAATTGATTATCTATATATTATAATTGGGTGGAAAATGTATAAATGGGCCTTAGGATTTAATAATTATATATAATAGTCGTATTTTTGCATCTTAATTTGATACATCAGTGGAAAATATACATCCGATATTCGATAGAATACTTCAAACCGACCAGAAAGAGTCCTTAGTGAAACAGCGCAGCTTGGTCATATGGATGGTCGGTCTGTCCGGTTCAGGAAAAAGTACTTTGGCGCGCGCCCTTGAAAACGCCCTTTACGAACGGGGTTTTTATACCATGCTATTGGATGGTGATAATCTGAGAACGGGTGTCAACAACAATCTGGGCTTTTCGGAAGAAGACCGAAAGGAAAATATCCGGCGCGCAGCAGAAGTATCCAAATTGTTCTCTACCAACGGTACGGTGACCATATGTTCGCTGATCAGTCCCACGAAAGCAATACGGAACATGGCCAAGGGCATCATTGGTGATAGATACTGCGAAGTGTTCATCAACTGTCCTATCGAAGTCTGCGAGACGAGAGATGTCAAGGGCCTCTATGCCAAGGCCAGAAAAGGAGAGATAAAGGATTTCACGGGTATCAACTCACCCTTCGAAGCACCTCAAGAGGCAGATATCGAAGTCCGTACGGACCTGAATACCGAAGAAGCTTGCTTAGAGCAATTACTCGATAAGATAGTTCCAAGAATAAAATTTGATTTAAAATAGACGGGAAACCGTCCAAATAGTTGTCTATGAAATCATATAATTTGACACATCTCAAAGAATTGGAGTCCGAAGCCATCTACGTGATTCGGGAAGTGGCCGCTCAATTCGAAAACCCCGCTTTGCTGTTTTCCGGTGGTAAGGATTCAATTATCGTTGCCCATCTCGCACGGAAGGCTTTTTATCCAGCAAAGTTACCTTTCCCCTTAGTACATATCGATACCGGGCATAATTTCCCGGAAACCATTGATTTCAGGGACAAATACGTTGAAAAAATCGGCGCGGAACTAATTGTCGGCTCAGTACAGGAATCTATCGACGAAGGTAAAGTTGTCGAAGAAAAGGGCTATAATGCCAGTCGTAATGGCCTACAGACCGTCACGCTACTGGATACCATCGAAAAGCACAAATTCGATGTCGCCATGGGCGGTGCGCGTAGAGATGAAGAGAAAGCAAGAGCCAAAGAGCGTTTTTTCTCGCATCGTGACGAGTTTGGTCAGTGGGAACCTAAGAACCAAAGGCCCGAACTATGGAACATTTTCAATGGTAACAAGAATTTTGGTGAGCACTTCCGGGTATTTCCTATCAGTAACTGGACCGAAATGGATGTATGGCAGTACATATTGCATGAAAATATCGAGTTACCGATGCTCTATTTTGCCCATGAGCGTGAGATATTCATGAGAGACAATGTCATCATGGCAAAGTGCGACTTCATTCCTCAGAAAGAAACCGAACAGACCGAAAATAGGGTAGTCAGGTTCCGTACTATCGGTGATATGACCTGTACGGGAGCGGTCGATTCGGATGCCGGCACCCTAGAGGCTATTATCGAAGAAGTTTCCGCGACACGCGTCACCGAAAGAGGAACACGTGCCGATGATAAAAGATCGGAAGCTGCAATGGAGGACCGTAAAAAACAAGGTTACTTCTAGGCTTTATCCCATTCTTATCCGAGGAGTAGCTTGACAAAGCCCTGACCATAAGACCATCATATCGTAATGCTGGGGTCTGTACGGCTGTACCGCTAAAGATGCATAAGCTAACATCCTCCTCAAGTTAAGAACAGACAGGCATTCGCTTTTGGCGAATTATTCTGCGAATATCCATTTTCAAGTATAGTTAAAAAGAAATCACGCATTAAATAAAAATAGATAATGAGCAATACTACAGGAGAAAAGAGTTACCTCGATATGGAACTCCTCCGTTTTACTACTGCGGGAAGTGTTGACGATGGCAAAAGTACTCTTATCGGTCGTATGCTGTACGACTCAAAATCCATATTTGAAGATCAGTACGAAGCCATTGAAGAGTCCAGTAAGCGTAAAGGTGATGAGAATGTCAATCTTGCACTATTGACCGATGGACTTCGCGCCGAACGCGAGCAGGGCATCACTATTGATGTTGCCTACAGATATTTCGCTACCCCGAAGCGCAAATTCATTATCGCTGATACTCCGGGTCATATCCAGTATACCCGTAATATGGTCACCGGAGCCTCTACCGCTAACTTGGCACTGATACTCATCGATGCCCGGCATGGGGTCGTAGAGCAGACCATGCGACATACTTTTATCGCCTCTCTTCTGGGCATCCCTCACGTGGTCTTTTGTATCAACAAAATGGACTTGGTGGATTTTGACGAAGCTGTATTCAACAAAATCAAAGCCGATGTGGAAGCCTTCGCTTCCAAGCTGGATGTCAAAGACCTACGCTTCATCCCTATCAGTGCACTGAAGGGCGACAATGTTGTCAACAAGTCAGAAAACACAGATTGGTACAATGGAGGTACCTTGCTCTACTTATTGGAAACCATACACATCGGCAGTGACCACAATCATATCGATTGCCGTTTTCCCGTACAACATGTCATCCGCCCCCAATCGGATAAGTATCATGACTACCGCGGTTACGCGGGCCGTATTTCAGGTGGTGTTTTTAAGCCGGGTGATGGAATTACCGTATTGCCTTCTGGGTTTACTTCAAAAATAAAAAGCATCGATACCTTCGATGGTCCTATCGATGAAGCTTTTGCTCCCATGTCAGTCACTTTTACTTTAGAAGATGAAATAGATATCAGTAGAGGGGACATGATCGTCAGGGACAACAACAAGCCCGAAGTATCGCAAGATGTAGAGCTGATGCTTTGCTGGATGAACGATAAGGCACTGGTATCCAATGGAAAGTATGCACTTAAACATACCACCAATGACGTTAGGTGCATGGTCAAAAGTGTCCAGTACAAAGTAGATGTCAACTCACTTCATAGGATCGAGGACGATAAGGATATCAAGATGAACGACATCGCTAGAGTAACACTGAGAACAACAAAGCCGCTGTTGTTCGATAGATACAGTCGCAATCGTGTCACGGGAAGTATTATCCTCGTTGACGAAGCCACTAACGAGACCGTTGCGGCCGGTATGATCATCTGACCATACTCCCCCATGCAATAGCGTATTCTTACAGAACAAAATTTGATTTTAATCGGATTTTGTTCTGTTTTGCTTTAAGGCTAAGCTGAACAATCCGTATTTTACAATAAGTAGGGCATGGTATCAGTGATGGGTTTACAGTATGACCAATAAATAAGCGAAGGCTTGTTTCTCTGCTAGACACAAGGCGGCCATGGCAGAAATTAAGGGCGGTCCCTTGCATTATGAACAGCAATAACCATTAACGATTCTATGATAGACAAGGTACAAGCGTTAAAAGAGGAAATCCAGGCATTTAAAGCCAACAAACAAGAGGAATTGGAAACCTTCAGGATGAAATTCATCAGCAGAAAGAGCGATATTTCTGTCCTTTTTGAAGGTATGAAGTCCCTGTCAGTGGAGGAAAAGAAAAAACTCGGACCGGCCCTGAATCAATTGAAGCAGAGTGCGCAAGAACGGTTCAAGGAACTCATTGGCATAGTGGAGTCTACCAAGACAGCCAGCGAAGGCTCCCACATGGACATGACACTGCCCCCAATAGGTGCAACTATTGGAAGCATGCATCCCCTAAGCGCTATCAAAAACAGGATCATAGAGATTTTCGAACGTATCGGCTTCAATGTGGCCGATGGCCCTGAAATAGAGGATGACTGGCATAACTTCAGTGCCCTTAACTTTCCCGAAAACCATCCGGCCAGGGAGATGCAGGATACCTTTTTCGTAGAGCGCGACCCCGATATCGTATTGCGGACCCATACCTCCAATGTACAGACCCGCCTTATGGAAAACAATCAACCGCCATTACGCTCTATCATGCCCGGTCGTGTATTTAGAAATGAAGCTATTTCAGCCAGAGCCCACTGCATCTTTCATCAAGTGGAAGGTATCTATATCGATAAGAACGTAGGCTTTGCCGATCTGAAGCAGACCATTTTTCACTTTGCCAAGGAAATGTTCGGTAAACATACCAAAATCAGGTTTCGTCCTTCTTACTTTCCCTTTACCGAACCCAGTGCCGAAGTAGATATATCCTGTAATATCTGTCAGGGAAAGGGCTGTAACATTTGCAAATATACCGGCTGGGTGGAAATCGCCGGCTCAGGTATGGTAGACCCCAATGTCCTGTCCAATTGTGATATTGACCCTGAAGAATATACTGGTTTTGCTTTTGGTATGGGTATAGAACGCATTACTATGCTAAAATATCAAATAAAAGATTTACGGCTTTTTACTGAAAATGATGTTCGTTTCCTCAAACAGTTTCGCAGCTTATAGAAGTAATCAGGACTTATTTGTTTCATAGCGAGAATTAAAGCTTTTCCGTCCTAAATGAAGCTTTTATTGAATAGCATAGCCAAGGTTAGGTTATATCACGCGATAAAAAAGCAAAAATCACTGAAAAACAAGGTATTATCGATTATGTTTCAACCTGAATGATGCACTAGGACTTCGTTATAAGGGTTGATGATACAATAAGTAAGTAGGTTCCTTGTATTCAGCATGGTTCCGCGTTAATTCAAAGAACACGTTCACTTCACTGATTTGCAAAAGTTTAAGGCTGTAAAAGAAGGACTGAAAAACAATGTGGATTTAGTACAAACCTGTTTTTCGAACGTCACCTATCTTCCTGTTCATTTTGTCCTATCCTACATTGAACGTTTTCGTTATAATACTGCTATCACGCGCTTTTGACCGGAACAAGATGACCTGCAAGAATTACAACATAAGCTTCTATGAAACTTTTGCAGACGGAACTGTATTCCTTTTACGTTAGTTATCTAGAAGTCATGGGAGATGCTGTCATTGCCATTGGCAAGGAAAATTATTACAATCATTTTCTGCCGGCCTCTTTCTGCCGTATATCTTCCTTGTAGATATACTACAAATCCAGGATGATGTATCGCAAAGTCTCTTTATCAAGGGCTGAAAAAGGACAAACACATCAGCTGTTGTCCAGCTTTGTATTCGCCCGTACTAAAATAAAGTTCACTCTACTAAAGCAAAGAAACATGTCGGCATCACACAGACGTTCAAGGTTCATATCTATTTTTTCGATACTACTGTTACTTATGGTCGGTAGTTGCAATGACACTGATATCAGCGGTGAACCGATTCCTTTTGCCTCTTTTCCTGATATTGAGATCAATCTGAGCTTCCAAGAAGCGCTACAGCTAAGAAATCTAGGCTATATGACCATCAGGGGTGGAGTAAGGGGAATCATTGTTCATAGGGCAGCAAATGGGGAGTATATCGCCTTTGAAAGGAACTGTTCTTATGAACCTAATAATAGTTGTGCGCTTGTCGAAGTCGATCAGTCCGGTTTTTTCATGATAGATAAATGCTGCGAATCCACTTTTGACTTTCCCAATGGATTTCCCAACTCAGGGCCGGCAACCTTTCCGCTCAGAAGGTATAGAACCATACTTTCCGGTGATCTGATCATTATACAAGATGAACCGCTGCCTTAGCCTTGACAGGGCTAGAACTAGGTGTTAGGGCTTCGTGATGAGGACTTAAAAACACAATAGATCAACGGATTTTGTTGGATTCAGCGTAGCACGGCACTTTGAAGAACGAGTATATAGAACTATCCTTACAAGCACTGGGTCTTCTCGGAAAAGAAGAATTGTCCGGAACATTCTTTGGTAGCTGGATTGCGGGAGATAGGTACCTCTTCACTCATTCGTTGTGAGAACCTATCAGTACACCCTTTTATAGCATCTTTTCATGTTATTATAACAACTGATCGATGATATTGTCTACAGTGATGCCCTCTGCCTCCGCTTTGAAATTTCTGACAATACGGTGCCGCAGTGCAGGCTTCGCTATAGCTTGGACATCTTCTATGTCCGGAGAGTACTTTCCATGGAGCAGCGCATTACACTTGGCCCCTATTACTAAAAACTGGGATGCCCTGGGTCCAGCCCCCCACTCTAGGTACTGCTTTGCCGTATCATTTGGAGTTGCTGCACCAGGTCGGGTTTTATGTACTAACTTCACTGCGTACTCCACCACATTGTCAGCTACGGGTACTTTTCTTACCAATTGCTGGAAATAGGTAATTTCCTCGCTGCTCATCACTGGGTTGACAGTTACTTTGGTTCCGGAAGTGGTGTTTTTCACAATGTCCACTTCATCTTTGTAAGATGGATAGTCCAACAGTATATTGAACATAAATCGGTCCAGCTGTGCTTCGGGAAGGGGGTAGGTACCTTCTTGCTCTATAGGGTTCTGCGTGGCCAATACGAAGAAAGGTCGATCCAAAGCATAGCGATGCCCTGCTATGGTCACTGAATATTCCTGCATGGACTCCAGCAAGGCGGCCTGTGTTTTGGGAGGGGTTCTATTGATTTCATCCGCTAAGATAATATTCGAAAAGATAGGCCCTTTAATAAATTTAAAATTCCTGTCTTTGTCCAAGGTTTCCGCTCCCAGGATATCCGATGGCATCAGGTCAGGGGTAAACTGTATCCTGTTGAATTTCAGGTCCAAGGCAGAGGAAATGGTCTGTATCAGCAATGTCTTTGCCAATCCCGGCACTCCTATAAGGAGTGAATGCCCCTGACAAAAAATAGAGGTGAGCAAAAAATCCACTACTTCATCTTGCCCGACAATAACTTTTGATATCTCAGTTTTAAGAGTGCTGTATGCTTTGTGCAAGCCATCGGCTGCTTCTACATCAGTACGGAATGTTTCCTTCATAGTAGATAGGGTATAATAGGGGTTACCTGGTGACTTTCAAAACACTTGTATCAAAGAAGGTCATTGGATGATATTGCATCCATCGTAGTTTTGATCGATTCGAATAAACACATCAAATTTTGCTTTCTCGAACCAATCGTTGAGTATACCGCTCTTTTTTTGATTTTCTGCTGCAATTTTTATTTTTTGCCAATCTTCTGCCAAATTAGCTTGATGTGGCTTGACCTTTGATTTGTAATATAATATACGCACGGCATCTTTACCATCATCCATCCTAAATTCTACCGGTTTTGAGATACCACCTACGTTCATGGTATCCGTGGCAAAAAAGATGACAGGGTCCAGATTTTCTACCGACACCCGCATAGCCCCTGTGGCATCAAGGAAAAACCCACCGGCATCCGCTGTGGTCTTATCATCCGAATATTCTTTGGCTGCCTTCTGAAATGATATACTATCGGCGATGATCAATGTTCTGATGCTATCCAGGGAACGGACGGTTTTATCAATATCTTCTCTTGATGGAGTAGGACGAATCAATATATGACGTGAATTATATTCATTTCCCCTTCGTTCTATGAGTTGTATCAAGTGTAGTCCGAAAGGTGATTTGATGGGCGCAGAAACTTCGTTTGGCTTTAATTTCAACGCTGCCGCTTCGTACTCCGGGACCATGGCCCCTCTTTTGGCAAAGCCCAGCTCTCCTCCAAATTGTGCACTGGGACCTTGGGAGTATTCTTTGGCTAGACCATCGAAGGCCTCTCCGGCTTCGACACGCCTTCTCAAGTCCATCAGCTTTGCCTTTGCTTTGTTCATTTCGACTTTTCCCACTTCAGGTATCATGACAATCTGACCTACCTCCACTTCGGTAGAAAAGTAAGGGACACTGTCTTTTGGTATTGTATTGAAAAAGCGCTTCACTTCTGCGGGGGTCACGGATACATCACTTGTGATATTGGACTGCATCTTTTGTATGACCAATTGCTGTTTGAGATCATCCCTTATTTCACTGCGTATCTGTGCCAGAGGTTTTCCATAGTATTCTTCCAAGCGCTCTTCAGAACCTCCTGTCTGCGCTATGATAGTGGACATCCTTCTGTCCAGCTCACTATCTACCTGCGCATCCAAAACAATGACCGAATCGATTTCGGCCTTGGCGACCATCAGCTTTTGACTGATAAGATCGGAGAGCAGCCTACATTTGAGGTTAGGAGTACTTTGACCATTGGTCACGTATTGTTGATACCTGACTTCGAGGTCAGATTTCAGAATGATATAATTATCCACTTTGGCAATGATCTCGTCGATCAGTATTGCCTTATTGGCTTTTTCTTTCTCTTCTTCATTTTGCGCTTCAGCGCTATTCTCTATCAGTAACGTAAAGAGCAGAACCAGCCCTAGTAGGCTAGTGGTCTTTGTAAATCTCAAAATCGTTATTGCTGATTGCTTTTTCATACACTTCATTTTCCAACTTTTTGGCCAAGGCGACCTTGCGCTTGTTCAAGATAATCTCCTTTATTCCTTCCCTTTCAAACTCTAATGGCGATGTTTGGTCGGATATCTTATACGCTTCTATATTCAGGAAATAACGGTGATTTTCATCATCCGTCTCCACATATTTATTATTTCGTAAGAACTGTACCTTATTCGGGATTCCGGCCAAAGGAGTACCTCTGATGACCTCTTCAAAATTGACCCAACTGTCCACCAATTGATATGAAGTGGCAAAACTGAGACAATAAGCATTCAATGCTTCTTTATCCTTAGGCTTACCGGACAAAATCAACGTCTTTAAATCATCTGTTTTGGGTGCTTCCTGTGGTACACTTATAAAAACACCTTTGATGATGTGTTGTTTTAAAGTAAAATTGTCGATGTTGTTCTTATAATAATCAACAATCTCCTCTTCCGATACTTCCCTATCCAGATGCTTATTGATATAAAAAGTCTGGTACTCGTAACCCATTAGACTGTAACGGTAATCCAGTACCTTTCGTTCTATCTCAGCCTTATCAAATTCAATTTCCTCCGCAGCCTGTTTGATCAGCAGCTGTTTCCTCCCCCAACTGTCGATATAGCGCATGACCCTATCGACACTATCTTCTTTGGACATTTCTTCTGTGACCATACCTTCGATATCCTTCAACAAAAGGAAATCTTCATAGGCCCTAGCTATTTGTTGTGTATCCTTGTCTACTTCTTCGTTTTCCTTGATCTGAAAAAAATCGCAGGAAGAAAGTAGACAAGTACACAACAACAGTGATAAGCTATGATTTGGTCTTATCGAACTCATTCAGTACTTTTTCCAGTTCTTTTTCGTTGACCTCTACTGGATACTTGGCCTTCAGCTCTTTGAGCCATTCTTTTTCCAGTACGGTTTGATAGTCGGAGATGACCTCGCCTCTAACTTCCTTCAGTTTCTTCTTACTCGGTGGTAATACCTCTTCTACGATGATATAGTACACTCTACCTCCATTCTCTATCGTATACTCTCCCTGTTTTGATTCTATTTTGTCCAAAATAGCCAAGTCTCCTTTTTCAAACAAGCCATTTTTGATATCAACGGTCAGCGCCTCATCTTCATTGAACTTTTCTTCCAAGGCTTCTTTGGTCACCTGTGTACTGTCCCCTGAGGACAATATACCTTTTAATTCACCGAGAACCTTTTCATTGGCCACATTATACACCGTTGCCTTCATGCGTTCTTCCCACATATATTTATTCTGATTGGATTCGAAGTAATTTCTCAATCCTACAGTATCGCTCACAGCTTTGGTCCATACTTTCTCATCCATCAGTTTGAACAGGAGTATGCCTTCACGGTACTCTTTGACCAGCATACGGTAGTCGATGTACTTATCGGATAAGTTGAGTTCTTCGTTAGCTATCAGCTCTTTCTCTTCAAATTCACCGAACAGCTTGTTCATATAATAGGCAGGGTTGGAACTAACACCAGAGGTCTGTGCCTCTTCTACATAGGTCGTAAACTCCATAAGTTTGGTAGGTTTCCCCTGAATGGTAAATAAGGCCTTTTGAAGCTCGGTGCTATCTTTTTTATAAGACCACTCACCGGAAGTCAATGTACTGTCCGCACCATCGATAATGAACTGTTTCACGGTCTCATTGAGTACGAAATCATTCTCATTTTTCAGGCGTTTGATCAGTGATGCCTTGTTCAGTTGCGATCTTGCATCACGATTGACCGCATTCTTTATCATGGGCTCCAACTCCTCAAATGGCTCGACTCCCATCTTACCTTCCAGTCGTAGGATATGCCAGCCATAGGGCGTCAGAATGGGCTCAGAGATATCACCTTTTTCTTTTAACTCAAAGGCGGCGGCCTCAAAGGTCGGAGGTAGGCCTGCACCAGACCCAAAAGGGGTCAGTTTCCCACCTTTATCCTTACTGTTAAGGTCTTCTGAAAATTGGCTTGCCAGTTCGTTCCAATTACCACCGTCGACCAGCTGCTTATGTATTTCGTATATTTTCTTTCTTGCTTTTACAGAGTCTTCTTCGGGCATGCCCTGAGTGGCTCTGATCATAATGTGGGCTGTTTCCACTTTTCCCCTAGCCGGTCTCTTCTCGTCAACTTTGATAAGATGATAGCCGAACCGGGTTCTTATCGGCTGAGAGACTTCGCCTACAGGAGTTTTATATGCCGCATCCTCAAAAGGATAGACCATTTGCATCGAGGTAAAATACCCTAGACTTCCGCCATTGTTTTTCGCGCTGGGATCTTCGGAAAATTCTGTTGCCAGTTCACTAAAGGCTTTGCCCTCCAAAAACTGACGACGCAGGTCCATAATTTTGTTGTATGCCTCTAGCGTATCTTTCGCCATTGCATCTTCTGTGACACGTATCAATATATGAGCTGCCTTCACCTCTTGGCTGAACCTATCGTAGGCCTCTTTGATGAACTTCTCTTTCATACCTCCGTTGTTAAGGTATGGTTTGGACAACTGACTCTTATAGGTGTTGAATTCTTCCCTAAAAGCTTGGGTAGTATCCATACCGAGTGCTTCGGCCTCCTTGACCTTCAACTTGAAGTTGATGAACAAATCCAGATAATCATTGACATCGGTCCTTTGAAAGACACTGTCGTTATTGACATTGTTCTTTTTGTAAACGTAGGCAAACTCCTCCGTATCTATGGATGTGTCCCCTACACTGAACAGAGTGGGAGATGGTTTCTTGGAAACACCAGTGCTATTCGGGCCCTTGCACGAAGGGGAGAGCGAGACCGCTGCGGCTGCTACTAAGTAGAAAAAAAGCTTTTTCATCGGTTGATTACGGTTTTTGATAATTTTGCAATTTTAACGATTTTTTGGCTCAAATCGATACGATATTGTATTAAAAAACGCCATCAGGGTTAAGTGTCTCATTTAAGTCGGTCAAATCACATTTATTTTCTTGAACAGCCGACAGGTGTTCTTCTTTGAGCTGGTCTTGAACTCTATTCTATCCATAATTTTTTTGACCAATATCAGTCCGATACCTCCTTTTCTTTGTTTTTTGATCAGTTCATCTATAGTCGGTTCTTGATAATCATTGATATCAAAGCCTTTCCCCGTATCGGTAATCTGAAATGTCACACCTTTGCCTCTTTCCACAAGGACATTTACCTCTATAAATTCTTGAGGATTACAGTTGTGGGAGTGGATGATAAGATTGGCGCATACCTCATCAATGGCAAGCACCAAGGTACTTACTTCGACCTCATCAAGGCCGTATTTACTCAAAGTCTTACTTACAAATACCCTGATTTCTTTTAACTTATCTTTCGAGCAGGGTACTTTATAGTTATAGTTGTTCATCGATATGCGACTTAGCTTCTTCCTTGGTAGTACCTATATAAAGCAACTGGTCAAGCCCCAGTATCTGAAATACGTTTTGCACCTTATCGGTCAAGCCAAACAACCCGGTCTTGATATCATTCTCTTCAAAGTATTGAATATAGGACATGAACACCCCCAGACCGGCAGAAGAGATATAATTGAGTTCTTCACAATCGAACAGGATCTTGGTTGCCTTCTGCTCCGTCACTTTCTGGATCTCATTATCCAGTTGTATGGAAGAGCTAGCATCCACATCTCCTACGATCTTTATTGTACTGATATCCCCTTCCGGTATGGTTTTTATCTCTATCATAACAGTTAAAACGTATTTAGAAATTTCTGGTTATTTAAACTTAATGATCAATGTCGTGAAGTCATCATCAATGGTATCCACACCTGAAAACTGATATAAGGCCTCTATAAGTTGTTCCTGAAGTTCTCTGGGACTGGCCTTCAGGTTATCGGAGACTATCTCTTGCAGACGATCGAACCCGAACTCCTCTCCTAGCGAATTTTTTGCTTCGGTGATGCCATCGGTATAGAGTATGATCAAATCCCCTGAGGCGTAGCTCTTGGTATTTGTACTTACATATTTACGATAATCTTTCCCACGAAGAATACCCAAGCCTAGACCTTTGGTATCCAGATAGCTGAGCTGATTGCTTTCCAATTGATAATAGAGTGTGGGACAGTGTCCCGCTCTGGCAAAAGAGAGTTGCTTCGCATTACTATCGATAACAAAATAAGACGTGGTGATAAAGGAGGTCTTCTCCAAGCAACGGCTCAGGGCACTGTTCGCTTTTTCCAGAAATTCACCTGGAGAGGGGTCACCCAACACCAGAGAATGGAATATTCCTTTCATCTGTGACATCTGGAAGGCCGCTGAGGTACCCTTACCGGATACATCACCGATAATAACCGCCGTTCTGGTCGGGGAGATTCTGTAGGTATCATAATAATCACCTCCGACTTCATCGGCAGCCTCGGAAAAGGCTACTATATCGAAGTCTTCGTTATGGTCCAACACATCAGGCAGCAAACTGCTCTGTACCCTTTTGGCAATTTTGACTTCCTCTTTATACCGTTCGTTTTCCAACTCCTTTCGTAACAAACGGAAGTTTTCTATCGAAATAGAAGCTTGATTGACAAAGGTTCTGATGATATTGCTCATCTCCTTGTTAAAGCCATCAGTTACATCCTTTAGTAGGATGATAGCTCCTACTGCTTCGTTTTGTATATTGATCTCGAAGCCCATTGCAGATTTATAATTCGCATTGTTCAATTTTATAATGAGCGAATGGGACATAAGGTCTTTTTCTCCACCGAACAAGGACTTGTTACTCGTATTAAAAGAGACCTTTTCCTTTAAATTCAGTATTTCTTCTTCAGAGATATGATGAGAAATAAAACTGCTCTTGGGTGTTAACCTTCCTGGCTCTACGGAGGTATTGTAAACCTCCACCCAAGCAGCATCTGCCAATACGGTACTTGCCGCACTCTCCAATAATATCCCATATACCTGATCTTCATTCTGTTCTGTCTGTATCGACTGACTCAATCTCTGGAAATTGACCACTTCTGCCAGTTTCTTCTCAAATACCGATGAAGTGGGCAAGTTAAAAAGTATCACCAACAGTGAAAACAGCGCATAAACAAAAATAAAACTGAACAGCGCCAGTACATAAATGTTAAACCGAAAGTCACTGATGAAGTTCAACTCGTCTGAATCGATGGTCACTTCATTGAACAATACCATTGCAAAATAGGTCAGGTATAGCATGGACAGCAATATCAGCAAGATGCTTTTCCACTTTTGCCGAAAGTTCAGGTAAGCGACCCACTTCATATTTGCGGAGAGGAACATCCCCATCAGTATCAGCACGATAAGAAAGGGGAAAAACAAACCCCTTAATACATTGAAGGGAAAAAGGACACTGTAGGCTAAACTTGCAAGCAGCGCATATTCAAACACATTCCATACGCTCAACAGAAATTTGGATTTTTGATACAAGATCAAGCGTTTCCATACCGTAAAGGTCGAAAGTAAAAAGGTAGAGGCCAGCCCAAGGTTTACCAGGTAACGTAAATCAATGAACAAAGGGGCATTGACCAATGTACTTGTCCCCAATAAAAAGGTGAAAAATTTTAGGGCCAGAGAAACCACGGTGGCTATGAGTCCGGTAACAAAAATTCTCCACAAGAGGTCTAGAAAATTGAAGTTCTCTGCTTTGCCAATGCTATATCGATAGTAGAGGTATAGTGTCAACAAAAATACGTTGTACAACACCTTAGGTACACCCCTACCTATACCCGCGCTTAATCCATGCCCCTCTGAGAACAGAATGAACAACTCCGACGCTGCCAATAAGAGCCAAACCAGAATAGCCAGAAATAAGCTCAGCCTTGTTATCGTCTTATAGGTCAGCATGGAGGGCATTTCTTCTTTTATCCGAAAGGGGTTCGAAGATAATTTGTTTTTTCATCGCCAGTAGGGGCTACGGGCATTCTGCCCTGTCCCCCTCTTTTTTTCCGTTGTATTTCAGTGAGTATAACGTGTATTACCTGCTGTAGTTGGGGGCTTCTCGGGTTATCTGGATATCATGTGGATGGCTCTCTTGTACACCAGCAGCCGTAATTTTCACAAACTTGGCTGTCTTAAGGTCATCAATGGTCCCTGCTCCGCAGTAGCCCATACCGGCCTGAAGACCTCCCGAAAGCTGGTAAAGCACCTCTGCGACCAAGCCTTTGAAGGGTACTCTGCCTACGATACCTTCCGGCACCAGCTTTTTGATATCGTCTTCGGCATCCTGAAAATAACGATCTTTCGAACCGTCCCCCATTGCCTCCAGAGACCCCATCCCTCGATATGATTTGAACTTTCTACCTTCAAAAATAATCATCTGACCGGGCGCTTCATCCGTACCGGCCAATAAGGATCCTATCATTACGCTACTTGCTCCGCCTGCAATTGCCTTCACGATGTCTCCCGAAAAACGGATACCTCCATCTGCAATGACATGCACATCGGTACCCTCCAGCGCTTTGGCACACTCATTAACTGCCGACAACTGGGGCACTCCGACTCCTGCGATGACCCTGGTAGTACAGATACTTCCTGGGCCCACTCCCACCTTGACCGCGTCCGCTCCCGCTTCTGCCAGCATAGTAGCGGCTTCAGGAGTAGCTATATTACCTACGATCAGATCCAGGTCGGGAAACTCGGCCTTTACTTGCTTGCAGGCATCAATAACGTTTTTTGAGTGACCATGTGCCGTATCAATGCTCACCACATCGACACCGGCAGTCTTCAAGGCCTTTATCCTGTCCAATAGATCGTGGGTGACTCCTACAGCCGCCCCGACCCTCAACCGACCAAGCTCGTCTTTACAGGCATTTGGTTTGTCCTTTTTCTTTAAGATATCCTTATAGGTGATCAGTCCTGTCAACTTGCCTTGATCATCAACGATGGGCAGTTTTTCGATTTTGTGCTTTTGAAGGAT
Organism: uncultured Cyclobacteriaceae bacterium; assembly: GCA_947492745.1. Classification (GTDB taxonomy): domain Bacteria; phylum Bacteroidota; class Bacteroidia; order Cytophagales; family Cyclobacteriaceae; genus Aurantiphycus; species Aurantiphycus algarum. The sequence continues at coordinate 48,820 of CANLOE010000007.1, forward strand.
ATCCTCAGCTTCATCCAAGCTGATCCCTTCTTTTGCCGTAATCAGATTTTCCTTCGTCATAATAGACTCTATAGGCAAGCTATCATCTTTTAAAAACCTCAGATCTCTATTCGTAATGATACCGATCAGGTTCTGATCCGAATCGATAACAGGTATCCCACCTATTTTATATTCTTTCATAATACCCTTTGCATCACGGACTATGGAGTTCACGTCCAATGTGACCGGGTCGATGATCATACCGCTCTGCGAACGTTTTACTTTTCTGACCTGCTTGGCCTGATTTTCGACGGACATGTTCTTGTGGACAAAACCAAGTCCCCCCTCCAATGCGATAGCAATAGCCAAATCCGCCTCTGTTACGGTATCCATAGCGGCAGAGACCAAGGGGATGTTCAGTTTTATGTTTTTGGTGAGGTATGTAGAAGTATCCGTATCTCTGGGAAGTACTTCCGAATAACCGGGTAACAACAGCACATCATCATAAGTGAGTGCTTCATAAAGAAATTTAGAATTCTGGGAGAGCATAAGCAAATAATTTGTGGTATTATTTGCGGGACAAAATTAAGGAGATCGGTGGATATTAAAAACTAATATCAAAATATAATTTTACTCGGTATAAACGGGTTACATAATCACTGTAAAGATAGTAATGCTGTACTGTTTGTAACTCTCATCTCTCTATGTGGTCAAGTCATATTGTAGTATATGGTAAGCCTTGATAGAATGCGTTTTGTACTCATTCATCAGTTTTAGTATGAATTATTCGCTTGTCAATAGCATTATGTGTAATTTTGATAATCATTATGGAGAATCGGTTTTTTTGCAAAAGTGTCATAAAGGCTTGCTTTTGTGACTCGTAATTAAACCAAGGTTACATTTTTAGGGGCCCAAAATCGCTAAACATGAGTAAGTTCATACATATGATGATCAATAATGTTCAAGACCCTAAGGGCTTTGAAAAAATGGAACTTATCTTCAAACACCCCCATGCAAAAATCTATAATGACTATTGTGAAGATAGGCTTTTTGTAAGATGGTGGGGCCAGCAGAGTCATACCTCCATACGCACGATAGGTACAAGTATGTCCAAATTACTAAGAGTAAAAGGATACCATCAAATATTGAACTGTAATCAGTTCGTAAGAGGTTCCTTTACTCAAATGGACAATTGGATACTGGATATTTGGGTTCCTATGATGATTGATGCGGGACTTAAGAATTTTGCCTGGATACTATCACCGGATGAAAGCAGCCGACAATCGGCTGCTACTATGGTAGGAAAGGATGAAGAGCAGCTTCTGTTCAAATTCAATACGCTAAAAGAAGGGGAAGAATGGCTTAACAACATGAAGAAAAAGTCCTCCCCCGAGAGCCACAACGGCTACAAGCGTTAGTCACAATAAAGGAAAGAATCAATAAAGAAGTAGCCCGATACTACTATCACTATGAGCATCGTATACTGTTATCGATAGGATAATTCTCCAGAGGTTTGGAGAAGTTCTGAAAGGTACCTTTTCTTTAGACCTTCCATCACGGCTATAAATCAATAAAGTGCATGCGTATTTTGAATTAACGGTAGCGATGCTTCGCTAAACTCGGTAAAAACCCAATACGTATTGCATTTTGAGTCCTCATGGCGATATGGGATTCGGAATCAATGATACTATCAAGACCGTCCCTACACCGAATGTTTTTTTTAAGGATTTCTATTTACACAAACCTGATCGTAGTGCGGGATAAGGAGGTGTTTTTATCGTCTAAAGGTAGGCTAATCGATTTTTAACCATGAGTTAACATTTTTATGATGAAATAAGTAGCCTGCTTCACCTTTGAAAGAACCATATTGATACATAGTTTTACGTCATGAGTAAGTATTTCAGAATGCAATCGATTCCGTTTTTTCTTTTCTTTGGCCTGCTCGCCATGTTGTCCACCGCCCTTAAGGCGCAGGTACAAGAAGGCACTGCTTCTTATTATGCGGATAAGTTTGAGGGCAAACCTACCGCAAGTGGCGAGAAATACAAACATGCCAAACTGACCGCAGCCCATAGGACCCTACCCTTCGGTACGGTGCTGAGAGTCACCAATACCCAAACGGGGCAAAGCGCTGAAGTACGTGTCAATGATAGAGGGCCTTTTGTCAAAAACCGAGTTCTAGATGTTTCCAAGTCCGCCGCCGAAGCATTGGGTTTTTTAAATAAAGGCCTCGCGGTAGTAAAAATAGAAGTCATCGACGCAGGAGATGGTAAGGGAAGTGGCCCCATACGTCCTATCGGCCAAGTGACCATCGAAGAAAAGGAGTTTTATGACTTCGAAGTAAATCGGTCCAAGCCCAAGGGATTTGGGGTGCAGATCGGTACCTATCAGGAATTGGTCAATTTGGTCAGGCTTTCTCAAAATCTGAGAACTTCCTATCGAAAAGAAGTCACCGTGCAGGTCAAGGCTATCAATGGCATTAAAGTATATACTATCATTTTAGGAAAATTTAGCAGTAGAGCAAAAGCCGGTGATTTTCTCATGAAATTGCAGAAGAAATACCCTGATGCATTTATAGTGGACTTTCAGCGGCTTTGATGTTAAGTTTTCACTCACTTCGACACCACCATTGATTAGGGGGAGGGTACGTTTTTGAAATATCGCCTTTGTTTTCTTCTAAGCTTCGTTTGATGATAACATCATTAAACCCAGAATATTCGTTGGAACTTCGTCATGAGGACTTAAATGGCAATAAATCAGGGCGTTTTCTTGGGTTCAGCGTAGCACCGCTACGGTGAATTCAAAAAACGCATTCATTTACTGATTTGAAGCCAGTTAAGTCCGGAATAGATTTTCTAATGGACATTTTGGGTTAAACCCAAAATGATCAATAGCATTCCTATTGCGAAACAAGTTTCTTCAAATCCGTGAAACGGACCTCTTTATTGCATTTTAAGCCCTCACGGCGCATCTTCAAATACATAAATTGAGTTTGATGCCGTAGTCGAAATAAACGACAACAAACCCTTAAAATAACTTCAAAAACAGGCCCCAAAGGTGATTTCTTCTCTGTAGCTAAGCTATTTCATGCATCGGAACCCCGACAATCAAAACATCAATGTGAGCACACAATATATTCCTTTTGCCAAGCCTAGGCCCAGGATTTACCGGGGTACATTACTTAATACTCATCAGTTTTTCTTCCAAGCTTTTCACTGCGGACAATTGCTCACTTACTTTTGATTTTTGCAAATCCTGTTCGGATAGATTCAGCGTAATGTCTCTTCTGGTTTCTTCAATGGATGCTCTGTACTTAACGATTTTTTTGCTCATGTTCTTATTATCATTTTGAAGCTTTTTCCTATCCTTCTGTAATCCCTTCAATTCTTTTTCGGCCTCTTTTTTATTCTCCCCCTTCGATCTGGAGATCACTTCTTTTTTACTTTTCATCTCATCGATCTTGAGGTCTTGATCATTATGGTTCTCTTTGATATCATTTTCGGTATTAATGATGTTCATCTCATTGGACTTGATATGGGTATGCATCTTTTCGTTCTCCTTCTGGAGTTTCGACAGCTCGGATTCTCTTGCTTTCAACACTTTCTTTGCAGCTTTTATCTGGTCTTTCACGGCCAGTCGATACTGTTCCAGTCCGAATTCGTTCAGGAAACCTTTTACATTTTCATATTGCGAAGCATTGACCGAGGATGTGATAAACCCTCCGTCAGTTTCAAATGCAGCAGCCAGTACTACATGATGGTCTTCTTGGCGGAGATGGCTGAATATGTTGATGGGACTTGGAGAAATAGATGTAATAGAAGTAGATTGTATGGATATACCATCCGTTTCCACAAGCACTTTGGACTTTGTCTTTTTCCTGATTTCTTTTACCCATGCTTTTTTCACTCTTTCGAGATAGGTTTCGGGGATTATCATTGTCACGGCAGGATAAATACTATCACCTAGAGTGACCGAGTCCTGCCTGTAGAGGATGTCCTTTACCTTGAAACTGATATTGAGTGCATCTCTTTGAATGCCCGAATTGTTGGTAAAGCGGGATTCATCTTCGCGCCTTCTGTTTGCATTTCTGATGCTGTCATTGATTTCGCTTTGAAGCTCTTTTTTGAGTCGGGCCCTTTCACTTGCCCTACCTTCTTCCTGAGCTAAAGCGGGACAGGTAATGGAAAGTAATACTATAATTACAAAAAAATTTCTCACTTGCATAGTTAAATTAAGGTTAGGTATTGAAGTTACATTAAAAAATACATTCGCGTCAACTTACACGATGGAATTTGGTTGTCCCTCGTCGGAAGGGTTCGTTTACCGGGTCGGATCATAGCATCAGTACCCTCTGTTCTCTATGGAAACACTATGTGTTTTTTGTGTGATGTAGATGTTCTTCAGCTTGGTCGTTACCTTAGCAATGATATTGGGTTCTTCCATGATGAAAGTCCCTTTGGGCATATTATAGCGCAGCTCCAGAACACCGGGCCGCTGACTGACCATACGTATGGCATCATTGCCTATGTACTTGTCCTCGGTAAGCTCACCAATGTAGTATTCGACTTTCTTCGAATTATCGGACATGCTGATACGTAGTATGTAACTATCATTGGTCAGAATCTGATCGATGGCCTCCACCGTAATTTCAGGATATTTTTTCTTCTGTTCCCCTGAGGTGGTGTACTCTTTCAGTCCTACCGTGGGGTGGTCCAAATAGTAAGGCATCTCTGAGTAAAGTTTCCCATTTTGTCGAAATCGCTTTCGGACACCATGTTTATACCCATTCTTATAGGATGTAATTTGATAAATGTGGCCATTTTCATAATAGGTTTCCGCATTGCCATGCTTTATACCCTCGTTATAATTGATTTTTTGTCGAACCTTGCCATTAGAGTAGTAAGAAATAGCCAAGCCCTGTTTTTTTCCACTTCTATAATTAATACTGGTTTTCAGACTACCGTCAGACCTTCGCTTTTCTATAAGCCCTTCCCGTTTTATCTTGGGTTTGGGTTTTGACTTTCTGAATACGCGTTTCTCTTCATGGTGCTCAGAGTTACAGCTAACCAGCAGTCCCATGATTATAAAAAGAAATACTATACTGCGGCTTTTCATTCTTCTTCTTGTAAAGGATACTATTTATTGTTTCAACCTCTAAATTAGCATTGTAAAACTAATTATTTAAGATAAATTTAAAACTGATTATGGATTTATCTGCTATCTCAGAGAGTATATACAGTTATGTTTCCAGTATGGCATATATGGAGCTTGCAGGATTATTTTTTGGCCTATGGACCGTATACCTACTGATCAGGGAAAGTATAGGGGCTTGGCCTACGGGTGTCGCTTATGTACTGGTTTCTTTTTTCGTCTTTTGGGAACAACGTCTTTATGGTGATTTCGTTCTGCATATTGTTTTTTTGGTATTGAACATCTATGGTTGGTACAGTTGGGCCAAAGTAAAGAAAGACGAAGAGGAACACCTGAATATATCAACTTCGAACGCCAAGGAACTCATTATATATTCTCTGACCACCATGGCAGGCATCGCTCTGTTTGGATATTTCTTGACACGACTGCCTATGATATTCGCAGGACTGCCCGAAGCGGCACTGCCCTATTGGGATGCCAGCACCTCTGCCATCAGTATAACGGCCATGTGGCTTACCGCTAGAAAAAAGATAGAGAATTGGTTTTTTTGGTTGATTGTAAACGTGATAGCCACATGTATCTACAGCTATAAGGGGCTGTATTTCTATACAACATTGTACTTTGTGTATATTATTATGTCCATTAGCGGTTATTTACACTGGAAAAAATCACTCCGGAATTCTGCAAAAGAAGAAATGGCCCCTATTTGAACCTAAATTGACCAACAGAGTACCTATTTCGTGCATAAATAGCTTCATACCGGAAGCTTTGCCCACCTGCCTTCATTCACCATAGCGGTGCTATACCGAACGAGTCCAAATGACTGATATTTTACTATTTGTACGCTCATCACGATTTCCATTGATCATTTTGGGCTGAACGATATTTTGTGAAGCACATTGAGCACAATAGCCTAGAAGTTTTTTTGTAATGAGCGGTACAGCCCGTAGATTTACAAAAAATAAGATAAATGCCCCAAAAGCCACTTCCTCAAAATTTTTCACTGATAGCTTTCATGAAGCTCACTAGGTTTGGCAATCTTATCATTATTGCTCTGGCCCAATATTTTGTGGCTATTTTCCTTATCCATAGTCCGCTTGGTTATGCGTTTTTTTTATGGGATATAAAGCTCCACCTATTGGCTTTATCAACAATTATCATTGCCGCTGCGGGGTATATCATCAATGATTACTACGACGTCAAGATTGACTTTATCAATAAACCGGAGCGGGTTGTAGTAGGCAAAATCCTGAAAAGGAGGGCCGTGATGATAGCACATACCGTATTGAACTTTATCGGTGTAGCTATTGGGCTATACCTTTCTATAGCTATAGGGTCGATTCACTTCCTATCGGCATTATTGTTATGGTGGTATTCGAACCGATTGAAACGCTTACCTTTCATCGGAAATTTTGCCGTAGCCCTTTTAACCGGGCTGTCCATATACATTGTCGCTTTTCTCTATGGCCAACATAATCTATTGGTATTCATCTATGCGCTGTATGCCGGGGCCTTTACTTTATTTAGGGAAATCGTAAAAGACATGGAAGACCTTCGAGGTGATGAGACCTTCGGCTGTAAGACCTTGCCCATTATCTGGGGCTTCCGTAAGACCAAGATATTTCTATATGTATTAATGGTCCTGTTTTTGGTCAGCACTATCTTTATCGGTTACCAGATCAAAGCACAAGGCAAATTCTTTGAATATTCTTTATTGATGACTCTGCCTATAGTTTTTTTGATACAAAGAATCTATAGGGCCGATACCGTAGCCCATTTTGCTCAATTGAGTCGATCGATCAAGTGGATCATGTTGGCCGGTATATTAAGTATGATGTTGATTTAGAGAGGCATTTTTGCGATAGGCCATAGCGCAGAACAAGAAGTTCGGGGATTCCTTGGCACAACACATTAGGAGGCGACACGAAAGAACCAGTCCATAAATTTTAGTATAAAGCAAGTCAGAAATGAGTACTTCAAAAAATATCGCCATATTCGCCTCTGGTAGTGGCTCTAATGCGGAAGCTATCTTCAATTACTTCAAAGGTGATGGACAGGTGAAGGTATCCAGACTTCTGAGCAATAACATGAACGCTTATGCTCTTACCAGAGCGAAGAATCATGGGATAGCCACAATGGTATTTGACAGAAAGCAGTTTTATGAGGGCCAGGAAATCGCAGATCTACTACTGTCCGAAAACACTGACCTGATCGTACTGGCGGGCTTTCTTTGGCTGGTCCCCGAGACCTTACTCAGAGCATTTCCAAACAAAATCGTAAACATACACCCTGCCTTACTCCCAAAGCATGGAGGTAAGGGCATGTACGGTATGCACATACACCGAGCAGTCAAAGCCGCAGGAGATACCGAGTCGGGAATAACGATACACTATGTCAATGGACAGTATGATGACGGGCAGATCATCCTACAGGAATGCTGCGAACTGGATGCTTCGGATAGCCCGGAAAACATTGCGGGAAAAGTATTGAAGCTAGAACATCATTATTACCCTCAAGCCATTGACAAGCTGGTTAGAAGTTAGGCTAATTTTTCATAGCTTTGCAGCTTCATTACAACTATCGATACATGTCACTAAAGAAAATACAATCCGCGTTAATATCTGTTTACCATAAAGATAATCTTGAGCCCATCATCCGATTATTGGCCAAGCATGACATCAAGATATATTCTACGGGAGGCACACAAAAATTTGTAGAGGACCAAGGAGTTCCCGTCACAGCAGTAGAGGATTTGACAGATTATCCTTCTATCTTCGGTGGGCGGGTAAAGACCTTGCACCCCAAAGTTTTCGGTGGCATCTTGTATCGAAGGGAACTGGAGGAAGATGTTCAGCAAGCCGAGTCTTATGCCATCCCCAGTATCGACCTTGTTATCGTGGACCTTTACCCTTTTGAGGCGACTGTCGCTTCGGGTGCCGCTGAGCAGGACATCATCGAGAAAATCGATATCGGAGGTATCTCTCTGATCCGTGCGGCAGCAAAAAATTTCATGGATGTGGCCATCGTATCTTCCATGGAACAATACGATGAGCTGGCCCATTTACTGGAGGCCAATGCTGGAGCCACGGCAATAAGCGACCGCAAACACTTGGCCGCAAAAGCATTTGATATCAGCTCGCATTATGACACGGCTATTTTCAATTATTTCAATCGCGAAGCAAATATCCCAAGCCTGAAAGTCAGCGAGAGAGAAGGGACAGTACTACGCTATGGAGAAAACCCACATCAGGAAGGGGTCTATTATGGTGATCTGGAAAAAATGTTCGAACAGTTGAACGGCAAGGCCCTGTCCTATAACAATCTGGTCGATGTCGATGCGGCCGTACACTTGATAGAAGAGTTCAAGGGAGAAACAGCTTTTGCCATACTCAAACATACCAATGCCTGTGGCATGGCCTTGGGGAGTACGGTGAAGGAAGCTTACCTCAAAGCCTTTGCCGCAGATACCCTGTCCGCTTTTGGTGGGGTCTTGGCCAGCACGAAACCTATCGATCTAGCAGCGGCAGAAGAGTTGAACAAGTTGTTCTTCGAAGTATTGATAGCACCCAACTTCGATGAAGATGCCCTTTCGCTATTGAAAAGCAAAAAGAACAGGATATTATTATTACAAAAAGAGTCCTTACCAAGCGGTAAGTTGATAAAAACCTTGCTCAATGGGGTCATTGCTCAGGACAAAGATGCCAAGAGCGATGGCCTGAACGACCTGAAAGTCGTCACCAAGAAAGCGACTACGGACAAGGAAAATGCCGCACTCGTCTTTGCGGGTAAAATCGCAAAACATACCAAATCCAATACTATTGTACTTGCCGTGGAGGGTCAGTTACTGGCCAGTGGTGTGGGGCAAACGTCTAGGGTAGATGCCCTGAAACAGGCCATCGAAAAAGCAAAGCATTTCGGTTTTGAACTCAATGGAGCCGTGATGGCATCAGATGCCTTCTTTCCCTTTCCGGACTGTGTTGAAATCGCCGAAAAAGAGGGTATCAAGACTGTCATCCAGCCAGGAGGGTCCATCAAAGACCAAGACTCCATCGACTTTTGTGACAAAAATGATATGGCCATGGTTTTTACGGGAACACGCCACTTTAAGCACTAAAAAAAGTGTTCTTTGAAACACTTTAGAAAAATAAATTTGTAAATTTCCAATTATTCTCACTCAGAAAGTATAAGCTACAAAACATGGGATTATTTGATTTTTTTTCTAGCGACATCGCTATAGATTTAGGTACTGCCAACACCCTCATTATCCAGAAAGAAAAAATCGTAGTTGATGAGCCTTCCATCATCGCTATCAACAAAATCACTAAAAAGGTGCTGGCTATAGGGAAGGATGCGATGCAGATGCATGAAAAGACCCATGAGGACATCAAGACCATCCGCCCTCTGAAAGATGGCGTTATCGCTGATTTCCATGCGGCGGAACAGATGATTAGAGGGATGATCAAAATGATCGATACGGGAAAGAGATTCTTCCCTTCTTCGCATCGTATGGTCATCTGTATCCCTTCGGGAATAACGGAGGTAGAAAAAAGGGCCGTTAGGGATTCTGCAGAACATGCCGGAGCCAAGGAGGTCTATATGATACACGAGCCCATCGCTGCGGCCATCGGTATCGGTATCGATATCGAACGTCCGGTCGGCTCTATGATCGTGGATATCGGAGGAGGTACAACGGAGATTGCCGTTATTGCGCTTTCAGGTATCGTCTGTGACCAGTCTATCCGTGTTGCTGGAGATACCTTCAACCGGGATATTCTGGACTATATGCGCCGACAGCATAATCTGCTGATAGGAGAGCGGTCAGCGGAAAAAGTAAAGATAGAAGTGGGGTCTGCACTGACCGAACTTGACGATGGGCCGGATGACTATGAAATCAGAGGTAGGGATTTGATGACGGGTATTCCCAAGGTAATCAAGATATCCTATTCTGAAATCGCTTTTGCCCTCGACAAATCAGTATCAAAGATAGAAGAAGCCGTGCTCAAAGCACTCGAAATATCTCCTCCGGAACTTTCAGCAGATATTTATGATAATGGTATACACCTTACGGGCGGTGGAGCCCTATTGAGGGGATTGGACAAGAGGTTGGCCCTGAAGACAAAACTACCCATTCATGTGGCCGATGATCCATTAAGGGCCGTCGTCAGGGGAACGGGAGTAGCCCTGAAGAATCTAAATTCATTCAAGGCGGTACTGATGACCTGATATTTCCCGCGGGCCTGTGGCAGTAGGTTCTTTCTGCGGAAAACCGTGCCAGAGCATCTGTTTACAGGACACGATACTTCTTAAGGAGCAATTTCGTCTGGATATTGATTTTATCTCAAACCATTGTTTCTATAAACTATGAGTGTACGACAGCACCGTTCTTATATTACAGAAACATTATGATTCGAAGGGTCAGCCCTTTAATTGGTTATACACCTATTTATAGTTTGCTGAATATAAACCATAGATAACCATAAATGAAGCGAATGGACTTGAGAGAACGATACTATGAACCACAACACAATAGTCTCTATGAAACAAGTCCTTAATTAGTCCTTATATGAAACCTTCATCACTGATCAATGCGTAGATTACTTCTACTTCTATTCAAATACAGGGCCTTTTTGACTTTTGTGCTCTTGGAAGTAACCTGCGTGTGGCTTATCGTTCAAAACAACCGCTATCAAGGAGCCGTTTATTTCAATTCTTCTAATCGACTATCGGCCTCTGTACTGAGTCGGTCAAAAGGAGTTTCCGACTACTTTTCCCTAAAAGAGGTCAACGAAGAATTAGCTCAGGAAAATACACAATTAAGGGAAGCACTACTCGACCTTCAACAAAAGGATACATTGAAAACAACAGATACCGAAATGGCTACTCTCTTGCCACCTGATTCTCTGGTACGGTATCACTATACCATGAGCAAAGCGATAAAAAACACTACCTCTGGAAACAACAATTACATTACCATTAACAAAGGAAGTGAAGCAGGCATGCAAAAAGGTATGGGGGTCTTAAGTTCGACGGGTATCGTGGGGCAAATAAAGGCTGTGTCCAAGAACTTTTCGGTGATTGCCTCCCTACTCCATCAAAAAATGGTGGTATCTGCCAAAATCAAAAGAACGGGTAACATCTGTTCGGTCAACTGGAAAGGTGGTGATCCCTATACCGCACAGCTATTGTATGTCACAAGGCACATCGAGTTACAAAATGGGGACAGCATAGTCACCTCAGGTTATAATGCCATATTCCCCGAAGGCGCGCTGATCGGGACCATAAAAAGCTTTGATGTCAAGGAAAACGCCTCTTTTTATGACATCGATATCGACCTGAGTACTGATTTCAACCGTCTTTCCTATGTTTATGTACTGAGGGACCGCGTAAAACAGGAAAAGGATTCTCTAGAGAACTATACCCTACAACTCAATGAGTAACAGAAATATCATCAGCTTCATTATCAGCGGCATACTGTACGTTCTAGTGCAGGTGCTGCTATTGGGTGAAGACTTGATGCTCTTCAACAAGGCATTTTGTTTTGTATACCTTACTTTCCTTTTATTGGCTCCCTTAGAGTGGGGTTCGCTGATACTGATGGGGGTAGGCTTCGGTGTGGGCCTTGTACTGGATATGTTCTACGACACCCCGGGCATGCATGCTGCTTCCAGTGTATTCATGATGTATATACGTTCGCTATGGGTAAATATGATTACTCCTCAAGGAGGGTATGACACTATAGTATTACCTTCGATAAGAAATATGGGGCTACAATGGTTCAGTATGTATGCAGCCCCTTTGATCTTTTTACATCATTTTGTGTTATTGATGATAGAGGCTGGAGGCTTCTCTTCTTTTGGTTTCACTTTCGTGAAAATACTATCCAGCAGCCTGTTCACTTTTGTGGTTATTGTTATGGTCCAGTATCTTTTTTATAGAAAGAAGAAAAGTTTGTAAAGCATGTCAAACACGAGAAAATTTATCATCGCCGGTATTTTTATAATTACGGGACTGGTATTTCTGGGTAAGTTGTTCGCCATTCAGGTATTGGATGATAGTTACATCCGAGAATCTACCCGAAATTCCGTCCGTCACATCGTAGAATACCCTTATCGCGGACTTATTTATGACCGTAATGGCGAGCTGATCGTATATAACAAGCCGGAGTATGACCTCATCGTCACTCCCATAGATGTTAAAAATCTGGATACGGCCACTTTTTGTCAGGTGTTCAATATCAGTAAAGAGGACTTTGTCAAGAAGATGTCCAAGGCCATTCCTTATTTGCCCTCACCTTTTATCAAACAGGTATCCCATGAGGAATTTGCCAAGGCACAGGACCATCTTGTCAATTTTTCGGGCTTTCACATAGAAGCCAGGACCGTAAGAGCGTATCAGGATACCATTATGGCCAATGCACTGGGATATATCAGTGAGATCACAAAAAGAAGTCTGGAGAAAGATTCTGCCGACTATTACAAACAAGGCGATTATATCGGTCAGAGTGGTCTGGAATCTTACTATGAAGAATACCTTCGGGGAAAAAGAGGGGTGCGGTTTGTCATCAGAAACGCTAAAGGGATTATCAAAGGAAAGTATCAAGAAGGACGGTACGATACGCTCTCCATTCCCGGTAATAAGCTCATCAGTACTGTAGATATCAAGCTACAGGCCTACGGAGAACGTCTGATGACCAACAAATCGGGAAGTATAGTCGCTATAGAGCCTGCTACAGGGGAGATACTCAGCATCGTATCGGGGCCTTCTTATAACCCAAGTTTACTCTCCGGGAGGAACTACGGCAGGAATTTTCAGAAAATCAGTACCGACTCATTGAAGCCCCTATTCAATAGACCTCTAATGGCGCAGTATAGGCCCGGTTCCATTTTCAAGATCATGCAGGCACTAGTGGCCCTTCAAGAGGGCGTTATCGATACAGATACCTATATCCCCTGTAACCAATCGCTGATAGGCTGTCACAATCATGGGGCGGGCGAAACCCTCAAAGGGGCCATTACACACTCTTGTAATCCTTACTTCAGAAATGTCCTCAAAAGGATTGTTAACAGAAAGGTCTCCAGAGACCCATTTGAGGACACCCGTATAGGACTCGGAAAATGGAGCGAGCACATTCGGAGCTTTGGACTGGGGGCTCCTTTGGGCATCGACCTGCCCAATGAAAAATCGGGACTAGTACCCTATCCGGAGTACTACGATAGAGCTTACCGCAATCGCCCCTGGAAGTTTTCGAACATCTACTCCATTGCTATCGGCGAGGGCGAGAACTTGGTAGTACCCTTACAAATGGCCAATTTTGCCGCCATTGTAGCCAATAGAGGTTATTATTTCACGCCTCATCTGATAAAATCCATCGGCGAAAACGGTGGGCCTCTGCCCAGGTTCATGGAAAAGAAGTATACTTCTGTAGACCCAAAACACTTTGATGTTGCCGTAGAGGCCATGGCCGAGGTTATCCGATCGGGTACCGGCCAGTACCGCGCCAAACTAAAAGACATAGAGGTCTGCGGAAAAACAGGTACCGTGCAGAACGATCCTCTGCCCGATCACTCCGTATTCATCGCCTTTGCCCCGAAAGATAACCCCAAGATTGCCGTATCCGTCTATGTGGAAGATGCAGGCCAAGGCGCTAGGGCAGCGGCCTCTATTGCCAGTCTTATGATAGAACAGTACCTGATAGGGCATACTGAAAGGCAGCATATCGAAGATTATGTCATGAGAGGAGCGTTTTTATAATATCATGAGAAGAGTTTCGGACAATATTGTCAATAAAATGGACTGGATAACGGGGCTTATCTATCTAGTACTTATCCTGATGGGATGGTTCAATATATTTGCTGCCGTATATGATGATAGCTCCGGTGCGGCTCCTAGTATATTCAGTTTTAGTAGTAATTCAGGAAAACAGCTGCTCTGGATAGGTGTATGCATTTTGACCATTATCGTTATCATGGCCATTGACTTCAAATTCTACGAGTCATTTGCCCCTATACTCTATGGGGTGATGATCCTGTTCTTGATTTTGGTCATGTTCTTGGCAGACGAAGTCTCCGGAGCACGGTCTTGGTTCCAGGTCGGACCTGCTAAATTCCAACCCTCCGAATTCTCTAAGCTGTCCACGGCCTTACTAGTGGCATGGATTTTCAAGGATCAGAGTTTCAAGGCCGACAGACTTAAGAATCACCTGTTGTTATTTGCTGCTATCGCTCTGCCCGCTCTATTGATCATTATTCAGGGAGATGCGGGTACGGCATTGGTATTTGGGGTATTCGCCCTTGTATTCTATCGGGAGGGGATGCAGCCGCTCTACCTAGTATTGGGCACTTCCTTGGTTTTCGTGTTCGTACTGACTCTATTGTTACCGAATTCCTATCTCTATAGTAGCCTGCTGATTTTATCAGTGCTTGTGGGAGGGTACACGTATCTTAGCAATAAGAATACAAAGATAACACTTATCGTCCTTGCCATCGCGGGCGCAGCTTCGGCCTCCATACTCAGTGTCGATTATTTTATCAATAATGTATTGCAGCCTCATCAGCAGAACAGGATCAAGGCATTTATCAATCCCGAAGCTGACCCTAGGGGCTATGGGTATAATGTGATCCAGTCGAAGATTGCCATTGGTAGCGGTGGGCTAAGTGGCAAGGGCTTCCTAAAAGGGACACAGACTACGGGTGATTATGTCCCCGAACAGAGTACGGATTTCATCTTCTGTACTATCGGTGAGGAACACGGTTGGCTGGGCAGTTTTGTGGTCATCGCCTTTTTTATAGCCTTGTTATTGCGAGTACTGTATATCGCAGAACGCCAGAAGTGGCGATTCGCAAGGGTATATGGTTATAGTGTCGCCTGTATCCTTTTCTTTCATTTTATGGTGAATATCGGTATGACCATCGGCCTTTTTCCAGTTATCGGTATCCCTTTACCCTTTTTCAGCTATGGCGGTTCTTCATTATGGTCCTTTACGATATTACTGTTCGTTTTGGTCAAACTGGATGCACATCGCATGCAGGTACTGGTGAGATCCTAGGCCTGAGCGGTCTCCTGAACACAGGGTTATCAGTGGTACATTGCTTACCGATTATGTAATCTGTGAGATTGTCATCAGAACGGAAATCAATCGTACTTTTTGCTCAGTACAGCTATCATTTCCTCTTTGGTCTTACTTTCATGCTGCCAAGAAGGAAGTGTTTGTGTTAAATAGCTCAGTGCTTCGCCTTTTTCCTCACAGGTATCCAAAAAATCAACAGCTTTTTCGAAGGCCTGACTATCTCCGCCAAACAGCTCATTGATAAAACGGAATTTTTGATTGAGCGTCACATGCTTTTTGATACTTGGAATCTTTTGATGCAAATGGATATCGGCCAGGTTCTGCTTTGGACTTGGGTTCAGTCTATCATTGAGCGTAACCTTCTGTTCGCCGGAGAAGCTATCATTAATGCTATTACCGACATCATGACCACTGTTCACTGGATTCGGTATTTCTCGTATTTCCTCCTTTACTATATTCGAGGTGTTGTCCACTGGGGGTTTTGCTTCTCTGGGAGCAGCGGACTCTTCATTACCATAGATGGCATCGAGATTGAGCGGAACCACTTCCGAAAACAGTGATTCGTAAGCCTCGGTCTCATCGGGCACCATGTTCATCTCCTCGAAAATCTCATTGAGCAGTCGAAATGCCTCGTCATTGAAAACCTCCCGGAGGCCTTCCCTTTCAAAGCGTTCGGTCAGGGACTGAATCACATGATGGTTTACCTTGATGTATTTAGAGGCATCCTTCAAGGCTTTCAGAGAAACGCGGGTACTCTTCCCTCCATTGACTTCCTTACAATAATAATCATAGGGCGAGAAAATCAATAACAGACTGTCATAGGTAGCTTTTTTCAGCAAGGGTTCGAAATCTTTTCGCTGGATAGAGATATGCTGTGAAAGAAGGTTCAGAAATTCCTTCAGGGCCTTCTTAACGGGCTTGGTCTCATAATCGAAATAGGGGCTTTTGAGCTTTTGGGTCTCCTGCCTCCAACGGAGCAAAAGCGACTTGATCACAAATAGGTTCACTTGTCTTATCTTTGTGATGGACATGATCTGTTCACCACTGATGGTTTCGTTCTCACTGAAAAACACCTCCGTAACCTGATGGGTAAAGGCCTCAGCATAGGACTCTATTACTCTATGGTTCAATTTATTGTACATATTTATGCTACTTATGAAGAATCAAAAACAAGAAAATCTTTTGTTATCCGATAAGTTTTTACCTGTTTTGACTGTAGTGGAAAAACCTAATAACCGATCAATTCAAGTGATGCCTGCGGCGATACTGTATACATATACAGTATCCTATGGCCCATGTACCACTGGAAATTTTTCATGTCCCCGGTAGCCTTGACGCATTTATTTCTGAGTATTCAGGAGTGAAAAGGCTCCCATATCTTATAAATTATCTGTAAAGTTAATCATTATGCACCATATCATAATACAAAACCTATACAATAAAACAGTCCCCATACCTGCTATAGATAACTCCAAAAGTGTATTCGATATTTTACAGGGACAACAAATAGATTGGATGCATGCCTGTGGCGCCAAGGGGCGGTGTACCACTTGTAAAATGATGTACTACAAGGGATTGAGAACCTCAGCCCCCTTTCCCAAGTTGAGCTGAAGTACCGGGAAGGTAGAAAGTTAAAGGACAATGAGCGCTTGGCCTGTCAGTCCAGACCTCTGGGAGATATCAGTATTCGAGTAGCAGAAGCCAATAAGATGCCCCATGTAAAATATTCTGACTAATTTCACATTACTTTCTTGTGTATTGAACATAAAGAGAGGATATCTGTACAAAGAATATAGGTGTACTATGGGTAATTTGACACTGCTATGGGCATAACCTCTATCAGCAAAGGGTTACGGTCGAAAACAAAAGAAAAGCATGTATTCTACCTTTAGAGACTAGACTGTTCTAACCGGAATTATGCACTGGAACTTCGGTATGAGCGCTTAAAAGACTATAAATTGGATTGTCTTATTGGATTCAGCTCAGCACTGCTACGCTTGATCAGAAAAATGCATCCATTTTACTGATCTGCTTTATTTAAGGTCATCATAAATTGTTCGATGCAGAATTATGGGTTCAATGGTCACATAGAATTCGTAAGGAAGATATTCATACTGAGTTATACTCAAGAAAAAATGAAACGGGAAACCTTGTCGGCAATGGCCAAGAGAAAAACTCATATAGTGTTGAACCGTTACTAGTAGACTTGTCATTAGGGTCTTTATAAAATGGTGACACTTACGTCAATGAATCATCTTGTCCCAAATCAATTGCGTTTAGGTACAAGTACTTTAGTCCTCCTGCCCGTTGAGCTGTAGGAAATCTTTTGAAGTAAAATTTTGTTGAAATTCTCGTAGATAGTGCTGCCATCTTTGTCAATTTCTCAAGCGGCAGACCGTCCCTTTTGCTGGCTAAGTCCTCAAGACATGGTCTTCACGCTCGGTCCTGCTCAAAGTAAGTGATGACAGATTGTTAAATACTGACAAAACAGTCTCTTAAAATAAAAAACATAGACAATAGTTGCGATAATATATGTTCGTAGAACCCCATTTTGGTAAAAGCCGACAGAACCGCGTACATAAAGTAGGCTGGATAGAAGTCATTTGTGGCTGTATGTTTTCAGGTAAGACCGAAGAACTGATTCGTCGGCTGAACCGTGCCACAATAGCTCGGCAACATGTCGAGATTTTCAAGCCCGCACTGGATACCCGTTATCACAAAGAAGATATTGTATCGCACAATGCTACTGCCATACGCTCCACACCTGTACAGTTTGCCAACGATATTCTTTTGCTCGCCGGCGACTGTGACGTTGTAGGCGTGGACGAGGCCCAGTTTTTTGATAGTGAAATTGTGGAAGTGTGCAATAAGCTGGCCAATAGCGGAAAACGGGTCATTGTCGCTGGGCTGGACATGGATTTTGAGGGAAAACCTTTCGGGCCGATGCCTTTTCTCTTGGCCATCGCCGAATTTGTCACGAAAGTACATGCCATATGTGCCCAAAGTGGAGAACTTGCCTCTTTTTCCTTCCGTTTGGCAGAGAACAAGGATAAGGTCATGCTCGGCGAAACCCAAGAGTACGAAGCTCGGAACCGACGCTACTTCATAGAAGGGATGCAGCGCCAAAAGCCGAAAGAAAATAGGAATAAGGATAAAGAGGGCAATCAAGGAAAAACCTAACTATGGACGTGATGAACATAAAAAAAGTCTCTTCTTCGCTACTGCTCACGGTACTGCTCTCTCCACTCTTCGGGCAAGAGATCCCTATAGGGGAGTGGCGTTCTCACTTTGCCTATAACAACACATTCGGCATAGCAGATAGTGGAGATAAAATCTATGCAGCCGCAGCACAGGGTATCTATATTCTGGACAAAGAGGACAATAGCCTACAGTTGCTCTCTAAGGTCAATGGATTAAGTGGTATAGAACTAAGTGCCATTGCTTTTGAAGAAAATTCCCGTCAACTCTTTATCGGTTATGCCAATGGTGCCATCGACCTACTGGACGAAAAGGATAACAGTATTCTCACCTTCGACCAACTAAAAACGTCCGATTTCAGTGGTAACAAGCGTATTGAACATTTCGATTTTCATCAGAACACGGCTTATATCTCTACGGGGTTCGGCCTTTTGCTCTTTGACCTTCAGAAGAAAGAAATCATGGAAACCATCCGTAATCTAGGAGGCAATGAAAATGGTATAGTCGTCCATGAAAGCGTTGTCTTCAATGATAGTATCTTTCTTGCCAGTGCTATCGGTATGCTGGCGGCACCTATTGAGGGGGTCAATTTACAGGATTTCACCCGCTGGAAGGAGTTTGGCCTTTTTGATGGTATCCCCAGAGCTGAGCTGCGTACATTGGCCCCTTTTCAGGAGAAGTTATACACTGCTCTGGAAAACGAAGCCATTTACAGCTACCAAGACGGAAAGTGGCAAGCAGAATCCCTGCTGACCGGCAAGTCCTTTCAGCACCTGGATAGCTCCGGTAGCCGCCTGTGGATAAGCACACAAGATTCGCTTTGGGCTATCGAAGAATCCATGGAACCCCGTCCCGTCGACTATAGCGATGGCAATAAGAAACCCCAACAAGTTATCGTTGATGCGCAGGGGAAAACTTGGATAGCCGATGGGGTTAATGGGCTTTACGGTTACCAAAACGGTAGGGGCACTTCTTATTTGCCCTCGGGTCCCGTCTCTAATACCATCGCCACACTGCGCTATGCCGATAACACACTATACGCCCTGACGGGTGGTTTCGACCAAGTTCGGCGGCCCCTCGGCAATACTTCCGGTTTTTCCCTGTTCCGCAATGGTTTCTGGAGCAAGTTCTCAGTACAAGAAGCTACGGGCGTGACGCTTATCCCTCCTTTCAACGATGCTGTGGATATAGTGGTGGGGAAAGATGGCACAAGATATATAGCCTCTTTCGGCTTCGGATTACTGACTTTCGAAGAGGGTAACCGATCGTTTATCATCATCGATGAGAACAGTCCCGGGAGTCCACTGATCAATATTGACCCGCCCAATAGAGGAACCTTTCTATCGGCCCTCAGCAGTGACCAAAATGGGATATGGATGGCCAATTATGCTGCTTCCACACCACTTCATTTACGGAGACCGGACGGATCCTGGACTTCTTTTGCCCTGAGCGCTATTTCCGGAAGGTATATTCTACAGATCATCCCTGACCTGTTCGGGCTTCAATGGTTACGTATCGACCCTGTTCAGGGTGGTGGAATCTTGGTATTCGACCCCGAGTCAGGGCAGGAACGGTTGCTCAACAGGGACAATAACAATGGTGATCTACCGTCCAATGCAGTCAATGATATCGTGGTCGACCGAGATGGCCTGTTATGGGTAGCTACGGATAATGGCGCTGCCTTTTTTGCTGAAAACGTCCCCCTCTCCGGCACTGATCCTGTCAATGCTTTTCAGCCCATATTCGAGGCACGCCTTTTGTTCGATGATGAGAAAGTAAACCATATACTAGTGGATGGAGGCAACCGAAAATGGATGAGCACGGAAAGTGGGCTATGGTTGTTCAATGACAGTGTTGATGAGCTACTGGCCAAGTTTGACGAAAGTAATAGCCCCTTACCTTCCAATACCATCACCGACATGGTGATACAGGAGAAAACAGGCGAGTTGTTCTTCGCTACCGATAAAGGCATGGTCTCCTTTCGAGGTACAGCGACGACGGGCGGGTTCATCCATGAAGATGTTCAGATATTTCCCAATCCCGTCAGTAGAGAGTTCAACGGAACACTGGGCATATCAGGGCTGGCAAGCGATGCAGAGGTCAAGATTACCGATATCAGTGGCAAACTCATTCGACAGCTCAAATCACAGGGAGGAACGGCCACTTGGAACATTAGAGACTATAATGGAAACCGTGCTGCAACAGGGATGTACCTTGTGTTCAGTGCTACTTCTGACGGTTCGGATACTTTTGTGGGGAAACTCGCCGTAGTCAACTGAAATCCGCGACCTATTGGTATCGCTACTCGATGAACACTTTCCTATTTTCATTGGTTATCGTATCAGTTTGTGACAGCATTAGAGACTGTTCTAATCAAAGCCCTATGCTATATAAAACCAAAGGTATTGTATTCCGATTCGTGAAATACCGCGAGACCTCGATTATCGCTACGGTATTTACCGAAAAATTTGGAATACAATCCTATATCGTCAACAGTATCCGAAGTAAAAAGGGCAAAAGCAAAATCGCTTTTTTTCAGCCCTTGACCCTTCTGGACCTAGTTGTATATTATAAAGACAGCGGTAAAATCCACAGAATTTCCGAAATGAAGTGCAGTCATCCCTTTCAGAGTATCACCACCGATTTCAAAAAGTCGACCATAGCTCTTTTTCTCACAGAAGTATTGAACAAATCCATAAAGGAAGAGGGCGAACACCCTGAACTGTTCGAGTTTCTATACCATTCCATTCAGGTACTGGATCACCTGACGGTAGCTTTCGAAAACTTCCACCTTCAGTTCCTATTGAAACTGAGCCGCTATCTGGGATTCGAGGCTTTGAGCGTTTTACAGGAGATTGTACCTCAGTCGGTATCGCTCAGACCTTATTTTGATGAAAAAACCATACTCCATACACTCCATACACAGACTTATGGGAGCTCCATAGTGATGAGCAATGAGCAGAGGAGGGTTGTGCTGCATCATATTTTGGATTTTTATGAAGCGCATATCGACAGTTTCCACCACCTCAAGTCCGTCAAAGTACTGAGAGAACTATTGCACTAAGAGAAGTTTTCCAAAGGATAAACCACTGTAGAATGGGGCCTCTTCGCAGAATATCCATATCCCGTATACAAAAATAGTATGCGATAAGGCCCCATTACAGAAATTCGAAAATACTTTACTTTATACCTATAGCGCTCTGATGAGTATAATCAACAGCGACTCCCTATCAGCTCAGCGCTTTATAGTTCTCCGATACTTTGCCCCAATTGATAATCTTCATAAAGCTATCGATATAGGACTTCCTTTGGTTTTGGTACTTTAGGTAATAGGCATGTTCCCATACATCTATACCCAATATGGGCGTACCTGTTTCACTCACCACGTTTTTCATCAATGGGTTGTCTTGATTGGGTGTGGAACTGACAAATAGCTTGTTATCATCGCCCATGACCAGCCAAGCCCAGCCAGAGCCAAATACCGTAGCTGCTTTTTTCGCGAATTGTTCTTTGAAACCCTCGAAGGAACCGAATTGTGCAGTAATGGCATCAGCTAGCTCTCCTTCAGGTCCGGTAGAGGCATTGGGCGACATGATTTCCCAGAACAAGCTATGGTTATAATGTCCGCCGCCATTGTTTCTGACCGCTGTGTCGGCATCGGTCAGCGATGCGAGCATCTCCTCTAGGCTCCCTTTAGCGGCCAAGCTATGGTTTTCCAAGGCTGCATTCAGTTTGCGCACATATCCGGCATGGTGCCTATCGTGATGTATCTCCATAGTTTGGGCATCGATACTCGGCTCCAATGCATCAAACCCATAAGGGAGGTCGGGTAGGGTAAAAGTCTGTGTGCTGGCCATGGTACTTTCCCCCATAGGTGCCGCTGTACTGTCCTCAGAGGACTCACTTTTACTGGACCCACCACACGAAGCCAAGGTCAGCGTACCAACACCAAGTGTAACAATGCTGGATTTTGTAATAAATTCTCGCCTTTTCATAGTTTTGATTATTTCATCTTTTACATATCTGGCATAATCTGCGAAGTATATGCCAATATCCTTTTCACCAACAAATAACACTTCATCAAGTTCCGGGCAATGCCCTTAACTTGTTTTTGATTTGACAATTTATAGCTTTCCCTACTAGAAACAAATTTTTATGTCTGCTTCTATTTTCTTTTGAAAAAAAAGACCTTTTCGGCTTCCTTATATTACGGCATAATCCTATTGACTATCAGCGAATAATACTTTGTTCATTGCAGGGTAGTTATCCCACAAAACTTCAGTTCCCGAGGTCGATCAAAAGTAGAAATCATTACATTTTTAGTCAAAAAATGCTTAGTTTGCACCCTTAAGTAAAACGTGATAAATTCCATGAGCGAAAAACTGTACGATAGGATACCTTCTCTTGATTTGGCTGATTTTGTGGATGGAGATAAGGAGAGGAGGGCCAGATTCGTAGCTGATTTGGGCGAAGCTTACAATACTATCGGTTTTGTGGCCATCAAGAACCATGGTCTCAGTGATGAACTTACGGAAGACTTATACCGGGTTGTAAAACAATTATTCTCGTTATCCGATAGTGTCAAGCAACGTTATGAAATCAAGGGTCTGGCAGGGCAAAGAGGTTATATCGGAAAAGGAAAAGAACATGCCAAAGGCAGAAAAACGGGAGACCTCAAAGAGTTCTACCACGTAGGGCAAGAGGTCAACGATGGCGATGCCATTAAAGCAGAGTACCCGGATAACGTGTGGATCGATGAACTTCCCGAGTTCAGGGAGATAAGCCTTAAGGTCTATCGTACTTTAGAGAAAGCGGGTATGAACTTATTAAGGGCCATAGCCCTCTATTTGGGACTTGAGGAAGCGTATTTTGATCGTCGAGTCAAAAATGGGAACAGCATCTTACGCCCCATTCACTACTTCCCCATAGAAAACCCCGAATCGATACCTGATGATGCTGTAAGGGCAGCTGAACATGGTGATATCAACCTCATCACCTTATTGATGGGAGCCAGTGCCGATGGACTGCAAGTATTGCGAAAAGATGGCAAGTGGATACCGATTACCGCACTACCCGAGCAACTGGTAGTCAATGTAGGTGATATGTTGGAGAGACTGACCAATGGTAAGTTAAAGTCCACGATACACCGTGTGGTCAATCCCCCAAAAGAAGAAATGAGGAATTCTCGATTCTCAATCCCCTTTTTTATGCATCCCCGTTCGGACATGGACCTTTCCTGCTTGGAAAGTTGTATAGACGATAAGCACCCAAAGCGTTATGATGATATCACTGCGGGTAATTTCTTGAATCAGAGATTAGCTGAAATAGGCCTAAAAAAATAGAAAAATAACCTTTCCCGAACCTTGGTCAAGCGTATTAGGTATTACATCTATCTAAAGGACGTGTTGGTACTGGCACTTACTGCTTTCGGCGGACCGCAAGCCCATGTTGCTATGCTCTTGGACTTGATGGTCGTCAAACGTCGCTACCTTAATGAAGAAGAGCTTCTAGAACTCAATGCTCTCTGTCAGATACTGCCCGGGCCAACTTCCACACAGACCATAACGGCCATAGGGTTTAAGATAGGCGGTCCCAACTTAGCTTACCTGACCTTACTGGTCTGGATTACCCCAGCAGTTATACTGATGACCATCGCTGCTATGATTGTGGTGACCCTCCAGCAGCAAGGTATCTCCATATCCTTCACGAAATATATACAACCAATGGCGGTCGGTTTTATTGCTTTCGCCGCCTACCGTATCGGTAGCAAGGTGGTAAAAACCAAAACAGCCATTATGATCATGGTATTGGCAGCGGTGACTTCCTACTTTTTCGCCTCTCCCTACGTCTTTCCACTTATCATTGTCGGGGCTGGACTGGTGACCTCCCTTAAGTACAAGGCACAACCTAAAGAGGAAAAAATAAAACTGAAAATCCAATGGGCCAATTTCATCCTCTGGATAGGTGTACTCCTCTTTGCTGCTTCTTTGGGTGGGATTACCAGTTCGAAATCAATACGGATTTTTGAGAACTTCTATAGAAATGGGAGTCTTATTTTTGGCGGAGGGCAGGTTTTAATACCTTTTTTATATACTGAGTTTGTCGAAATAAAGAAATACCTGGACCATGATGTCTTCCTCTCGGGCTACTCTTTGGTCAGAAGTATGCCCGGTCCCGTATTTTCTTTCAGCGCTTACATAGGGGCTATTTCCATGAAGGAGTATGGTACGGGAGGAGAAATATTAGGAGCATTCTGTGCTTCTGTGGGCATCTTTCTGCCTGGCACCTTTCTTATATTTTTCGTGATACGTTTCTGGGAAGGTCTAAAAAAATATAGGGTCATCAGAGCATCACTGGAAGGCGTCACCGCAGCAAGTTCCGGATTAGTGGCCACGGCAGCTATAACCATGTTCGAACCATTGGACCCCAACCTTATCAATTTTTCCATTCCTGTCATTACCTTCGTACTTCTACTGAGCAATAAGGTACCCGCACCTATCATCATCTTGACGGGATTAGTAGCGGGATTTATTATTTGAAGGTATGTTTTCAAAACTCAGAAGTGCTTTTTGGGGCATCACTTCCAGTAGCACCTGACGCCCCATAATCAAGGGGAAATTGGTATGGTCATGTCCTGAGGACAGCCCGAAAGCTATCGGAAAGTCGTAGTCCCTTGTGTGCCAGCGCACTATTTCCTTATACTCCTGTCCAAAGGGAATCACAGTATCTTTGATGTTTGTCATGCTACCGATAATCAACCCTTTCAGTTGGCGTAACTTGTCTGCACGCTTCAGTTGTACGAACATCTTATCGAGTTTGTACAGGTACTCATCTATTTCTTCTATAAAAAGTATCTTGCCATCACTTTGCAGTGCTGTAGGCGTACCAAGACTATCCGCCAACATGGACAGATTACCCCCGACCAATGCACCTGAGCCTATCCCGGGGCGATTGTGGTTATCAGAGGAAAAATAAAGGTCTTCCAGTGGCTCTCCGAACAAAATCGATTTCAGGTTTTCGATGGATTGGGTATCTGTAGAGGGAAAGAGTACAGGCATGGCCCCGTGAATACTCTCAAAACCGCTATTCTGTAATTTGAGGTGCAGCGCAGTGATATCGCTAAAGCCTATAAACCACTTTGGTGACTTTTCGCATTTTATGAAATCAATGGAGTCAATGATTCTTGTGGTCCCATACCCGCCTCTGGCAAAAAAAACAGCCTTGATGCTTTCTGTATCAATACAGAACTGAAGTGCTTGGCTTCTCCGCTCGTCCGTACCTGCCAAATAGCCGTCGCGGGCGTATAACTGAGGTGGTTCGATAATCTTTAGTCCCCAAGACTGTAATTGCTCTAGAGCGGGAGTAATATCTTCAGGGCTCACTTTTCTTCCAGTAGCTGTTATGGCCACTTCGTCTCCGGGTTTAAGATAGGGCGGTGTCAACATAGATACTTAGGTACTAAAAAGCCTGTCTGTACAATGTACAGACAGGCTTTATTCAACATTTCTCAATAGTTTTCTTATTTGGCGGCGGCCTTTGGCGTAACGCCCATTTTCTTAAGCACAGAATTAGAGATATCGTATTTCTCATCGGCTTTGATGACAACGTCCAAGCCTCCTACCCTAGCATTTAGGATATGAGAAAAACCTTCTGCGGTATACACTTCATTGATTTTCTCTCCGATTTTGTCATACAGTGGCTGCATCAGCTCAGCCTGCTTTTTTTGTAATGATGCCTGTGCCTCTTGTTGCAGTCCTTGTAGCGTCTGGCCCAATTGGGTCAGTTCTTTCTCTGTGCTTTGTCGAAGGTCGGCCGCCATACTAGGAGCTTCCTGCTGATATTTTGCTACTTTTTGCTGGTATTCGGCAGTCTTGGTCTCAATCCTTTTTTGCCATTGTGCCGAGTGTGTTTTCAGACCTGATTCTACCTCTTTGGCTTCTGGCATTTCACTCAGTACGTAATCCACGTCAATGTAGCCAATTTTGACATTGGACTGTGCTTGGGCCGTAAACCCAACAAAAAACAGTGCTATAACTGCTACGATAAACTTGTTTTTCATAATTAACAATAATCAGTAATTTAATTTCCCTTATTTGATAACGTCATTCGGATCTCCTAGACCTAGTTCATCCAATACAAAGTCCGTGTAATCGTGTCGTGGGTCGGTATAGATCATTACCATATCACCTGCTTTGTCAAACATGATGGTCAGCCGTTGATCTTTACATACTTTTTCCACTGCATCGAAAACTTTGTCCTGAACGGGCTTGACAAGTTCTTTTTTCTTTAAGAAAAACAAGCCTTCAAATCCGAAAATTTTCTTTTGGTACTCTTTCAACTCGGACTCCTTTTTCTTGATATCACCGAGTCTATCGTTCTTCATCTCAGCTGTAAGCAATACTTCTTCCGCTTGAAATGCACTGTACATTGCTTCGATTTTCTTGGCCATGCCCTGTATTTCTTCTTGCCAAGCCAAGGATAGTTTGTCTATCTCAGCTTGTGCCTCTCCATACTCGGGCATTTTCCCTAGGATATAATCTGTATTTACATAGCCGAACTTCTGTGCTGAGGCTACTTGTACCGTAGCCATGAGCAAGAGTATCAATATTAGGTTCTTTTTCATGTTTTAACGTATTTGCTGACCAATCGTAAAGTGGAACTGTGCTCCACTTCGTTCTGACCTTCCAGGCAAGGTATCAAAGCCATAAGCCCAATTGACGCCGATCAGACCAAAGGCTGGCATAAATATCCTCGCGCCGAAACCGGCAGATTTATACAGGTTAAACGGATTAAACTCTTCATAATTGTTCCAGTTGTTACCTGCTTCGGCAAAAACAAACCCATAAATGGTCGCCGCCTGACTTGTCGTCACGGGATACCGTAGTTCTGCGGTGAATTTATTGTAAACAACACCGCCGCGGATTTGATTTTGGGTTAGCTCTGTATCGCCTAGACCGAAGTTCGGTGGTACGATAGAATTGTTTTCATAACCTCTAAGGCCGATGACATCGTTACCCAATAAAAAGTTCTGTCCGGCAAGTCCATCACCTCCTAAGTTAAAACGTTCAAAAGGACCTATACCTGCACGCTTTGAGTAAGATCCTATAAATCCAAAGTGCGCTCTTGATTCAAGTACCAATTTTCCTGCCAAGTTTAGATAATGCCGCGCATCGAGCATCCATTTGTGGTACTCCACCCATTTGTAAAGCTCTTGATTACTGGCAGTGCTGTAATCAATATCCCTCCATAATGAATAAGGTGGCGTCAGGGCAACACTTAATGACATGCTGGAACCTGATGTCGGATACATCGGTTGATTAATGCTGTTTCGCGAAATGGTGGTATTAAAGGTAAAGTTTCTGGCATTTCCATTACCAAAACCGAGGCCTCCATTATTGAAGTTGTCCAGACTGTAGACCAGAAAAGACAAGGAATTCGTTAGTGTAAACCAGTTGTCAGGCCATTCCAGTCGTCTGCCCAAACCTAAGGTAATACCCGTTAATTTCAGAGAGGAGTTGAAATCGGTAAAACTAAATGTCCTGTTGAGCGTGCCGTCTCGATTGAATCTAGACGATGACCTTTGTACCGAGTGTGTTAGACTAACAGTCAGTGAATTGGGCTTTTTCCCTCCTAGCCAAGGTTCAGTAAAGGAGAAAGAATAGCTTTGAAATTGTCTACCATTGGCCTGTGCCCTCAATTGCAGTTTTTGGCCGTCACCGACGGGCAGTGGACGCCATTTTTCTATATGTGGTACATTTCTTAGGGAGAAATTATTGAATACTAAGCCAACGGTGCCGATGAACCCAAATTGACCGCCCCAACCTCCGGACAGTTCTATCTGATCGCTGGAGCGCTCCACGACATTCCATTCGATATCCACCGTACCGTCCTGTGGATTGGGAAGTGGAACGGGATTGATTTGTTCGGGGTCAAAATACCCGAGCTGAGAGAGTCGTTGTGTTGATTGAATAATATCCGATCGGCTAAATTTCTCTCCGGGCATGGTTCTCAACTCCCTTAGAATCACATGATCGCTGGTACGATCATTCCCTTTGATGATTACTTTCTTTATCGTCGCTTGTGTACCTTCATATACCCTCATTTCAATATCAATGGAATCTCCATCAATGGCGACTTCCACGGGGGTCACATTGAAAAACAGGTACCCATCGTCCATATATAATCCATTGATATCGGTCCCACTGGGGTTAAAGGTGAGCTTCTTGGTAATCAGCTCCATATTATATACATCACCTTTTTCTATACCCAGGACCGCATCCAGTGTCTTATCGGTATGTACATAATTGCCTGTCCATTCTATGTCTCGAAAATAATATTTTTTGCCTTCGTCTATTTTAAGATGTACATCGATTTCATCACCGCTCTTTTTGTAAAGCGTGTCGGATACCACTACGGCATCCCTAAACCCCTTGGAGTTGTAGAAATCTATTAGGCTTTTCTTATCCTCTTCATAGTCATCTTCTATGAATTTAGAGGATTTAAGGAAATTGAGCTTAACATTATCGTTGATGTAATTTTGCAGTTCTTTGGAGGAGACTTCTTCTGAAGAGGCAAGCATCCCTAGACTTTCCTTGGGTTTGCCCAAAATGCTATTGAACAGACTTTTGAACAGCGAAAAACGCACCTTTTCATTGGTGGACTTCATTTTTCGTTTCAATTTGTTGTCACTAAGGTTATCATTCCCTTCAAAGGTAATGTGGTCTACCTTCACTTTTGCCTTGGGATTCACAACAAATCTGAGCTTGACTCCTTCCTTATTGAGTGTATCTACTTCCTGTATTACCTTAACTTCGGTGTTGAGAAAGCCTTTTCCTATAAAATGGCTCTTTATGGCCAGTTCGGCGTTTTTGATAATGGCATCTGATAGCACCCGTCCCTTAATCAGGTCGAGGTCATCCTTTAATTCTGATTGTTTTGATTTACTGATACCATCGAAGTAGAAACCGGTAAGACGGGGGCGTTCACTTAGTTCGATGTTCAGGTAGGCTTTTCCCGCCTCCACTTTTTCGATATAGATAGCGGCATCTCCGATAAGTCCGTGTTTCCAAAGCTTCTTGATAGCACTACTGATAGCGTCCCCGGGGACTTTTATCCTATCCCCTACTTTAAGTCCCGTTAATGATACCAGTGCATTTTTATCCAAAAGCTTGACTCCCGATACAGAGATATCGGCTATCTCGTATTCTTTGGGAGAGTTGTAATCCAGTTCTGTTTGAGTGGGCCTGACACTTTTCGTATTGCGAAACTGACCATTGGCCATATGAAAGGAAACAGATACAAGGACAAATAATAGTATTTTCTTCATTCTTCAGACTTTCGCTTGTTCGCTTATCTTACCGAACCTTCTTTCTCTTTTCTGATAGGCACTAATAGCTTCGTGCAAATCCTTTTTCCTGAAATCAGGCCACAATGTAGGTGTAATATAGAGTTCTGTATAGGCAATCTGCCAAAGCAGGAAGTTACTGACACGCATTTCACCACTGGTTCTTATCAGCAGTTCCGGGTCAGGGTATTTGGCAGTATTCAAATACCCTTGCATAAGGGTAGCATCAATGTCTTCGATATCGATTTCTCCATCTTTTGCTGCTATGGCTATTGCTTTTGCAGCTTGCACCAACTCCCATCGTCCACTATAGCTCAGCGCTAGGATGAGGCTCAGTCCATCATTGCCTTTAGTAGCTTCAATAGCTTCCAACAATTCTTTTTGACAGTTTTTGGGGAGGTTATCGATTTCTCCTATCATACTCAACCTCACATTGTTTTTATGCAGGGTGTGGAGTTCTCCTCTGATAGTAGTTACCAAAAGCTGCATGAGACCTATGACCTCTGCCTTTGGCCGGGACCAGTTTTCGGTAGAAAAAGCATAAAGAGTCAAGTATTCAATGCCCAACTCGGCACAGCCCTCGGTCACATCTCTTACAGCTTGAATAGCATTCTTATGACCGAATATTCGTGCGGCTCCCTTTTTCTTGGCCCACCTTCCATTACCATCCATAATAACGGCAATGTGCTTGGGCAAGTTGTTGGAATCAATATTTTCTTTAACTTTTGTCACAGAAGTGCAAAATTAAGCCTAAATATGATAAAATACCCAAAACCAACGCTAAAATACTTTATTTTTCTTTCAGGGTCGAATCATTTATAAGGACTTTGGGGGCAGGCTATCGTGTAAAAAGAGTATGTAAGCGACAATCCAGTGTAATAATACATGTCATTATCGTTTTTGTTCCCTGCCTGAAAATCCCTGACATCAGGGGTGCCTTCGGAGACATTATCGATATAATCAAAGAGTGTTTTACGTCCTCCAAACTCGATTCCCACATACCATTTGGGATTCAGGACATATTTAAACCCCATGCCCAAAGGCAATACAGGTTGTATATTACTATATTCTGTTGGTTTATCATCGTGACCGGATATCCCAAAAAGCCCAACTCCCGCAAACAGGTAAGGGGTAAACCTCAGTTTGGTCTTTTCATCGCGCCAGTTGAGAAAGTGATACTCAAAGATACCCGCTGCCTCAAAGATAAAGACATCAAATGAAGCATCTCTTTCTATAGCAAAAGCATCAATAGGCTCTTCTTTACCCGTCACATTTCCGAATGTTGCCCCTAGCCTTACGCTCAGGGCATTGTTGAAATTATAACGAAAATAGCCATTGGCTGCCAGACCACTGGTGGAAAAGTCAAGACCTCGAACAACGTCCCCAGTGTAGGACATCACTCCAAGTCCTCCGCCTGCTTCATACCCTGGCTGCTGAGCTTGTACTTTCAAAGATGTTAAGAGTATCAGCAATAAAAAAGGAAAACCCTTGAGCGATTTTCCTGTATATTTTTTGAAATTCATAATGATTGATGCTTTATCTAAACTTGGCCTTTCGTATAGAACCTCCCAAAATATAGGAGACCTTTATGGTAGTAACGAGATAAACATCGAAATCTTGCGAGTTACCTCGAATATTATCTAACCCAGTGCTACCATAGCCTCTGATTTTTTCCGTGGTCTCCATTGTGAAAGGATTTTCGACCATTTGTCTGCCCGTAAAAGTATCTATTGTTTCAAAATCCCTTTCCGCTCCATCAGATGAAACAAGCTCCATAGAGCGATCGGCCAACTCTCTTGCCAAATCGCTGGTCAACACCCAATCATCAACATAGTTACCACTCACATCATCAAGATAGTCGGTAAAGGTATAACGCATGCCCGTCTCTATGGAAAGGTCCAGAACCTCGTTGAGTCGAAGGCGTGCGCCTATTCCCGGGGTCAATGCCAGTTGAACACTCTTGTATTGTTTGCCGAACTGCGTACTTCCCGCTCCGGGTATTTCTGCAAACTGCCCTTCGGTACCCAAGGGCTGTAAATCTACCCACTGGCCTGCTTCGGGTAAATCAGAGGCTTCGGACACCTTGGCTTGTGGTGTATGGTGAAAAACGGCTATTCCTCCAAAGATGTAGGGAGTCCATCTTACCCTACTGATATAGGTTCCTTCATTGGCCCATAAATCAAAAATGGCTTTTATGGACCACTCGTGAATCTGATTCCTGAAAGAAAGGTTACGAACATACCTGTACCTGCTCTCTATATCATCGGGGGCCGAGGATATGGCATCATCGCCTTCCAAAGTACCATAAGTATAGCCTCCCAGCAAAGTATAGCGGGGACCAAACCGATGACCTACATGAAAACCGAAAGCCGGCTTTGTAAAAGAAATATCCGTACTGCCGATAGTAGCCCTTGGTGTTATATCTCCGAAATAGTTGAGCGCATTGATAGAAAACCCAAAGTAATTATACCTTCTACTTTTATCGAAAAAGTTCTTTCTACCTCTAAAATTCCGAATGTTCTTATTGTTCTTTAGTATTTGTCTTCTGTTGAACTTACGTCTTTGTGCATAACCTTGATTCAGGTAGGAAAATGTTAAGACCAAAGGTAAAAAAATGAGCAATAATCTCTTTATCATAACTTAGTCAAATTTAAAAAGTATGTATTTTCAAACATTTGGTAAAGCACTAAAAACAAAAATAAGGATATTTTTCATATAACAAAATCGAACCTAATTCCTCACGTCCATCCCCCAATTCAATTTTTGCTTCATCGTTTCGAATATATTATAATCTTCTAATTTCACCAATTTCACCACGAACTTCTCTTTTTTGATACAAAGTTTCACACTGGCATCTACGGTTTCATGTCTGGAATCCAAAGTCACCAGAAAATTTTTGCTCCTATCTTCAATCTGAAATGAAATCTCCATATTATCGGCAATGACCATTGGCCTCAAGGTCAGACTATGGGGACTGACAGGGGTAATGATGAAATTGTTCGACTGGGGCAGTACCAAGGGGCCTCCACAGCTCAGATTATAGCCTGTAGACCCTGTCGGAGTGGATATGATGATGCCATCGGACCAGTAGGAGTTTAAAAACACTCCATCCAAGAAGGTATGTACCACAATCATAGATGAAGAATCTTTTTTCAAGATGGTAAAATCGTTCAGGGCAAAGTTAGCCTCTCCGAACAGATGCCGGTCAGAGTCCAAATGGAGTACCGTCCTCTCATCGTAGGTATAGGCTCTTTCGAATATCGCTCCGATGGACTTTTCAATATCTGTTTTGGCGATGGTAGCCAAGAAGCCCAATCTGCCCGTATTGATACCCAAAATAGGAATTTCGCTGGCTCCGATATGTGTCACTGCCTCTAATAAAGTTCCATCACCTCCTAAAGTAAGCATAACATCAATGGCCTCGGGAGCTAGGTGATCTTCATATACTTTGTATTCTCCAAAAACGGCACCATGGCCTTTCAGGATGTTATCGAATACCTTAGAAACGAATAGTCGAGCGTTCTGTTCTTTCAATACCGAAAATACCAGTTGTATGATCGGCCTTAATTCTTCGGAAAAGACTTTACCGTGGATTCCTATGTTCATAAGCTTGGGGACGAAATTTTAATGAACTTCATCAAGGTCATGGTTATCAGATGTTCAGGTACTTGAAGAGCATGTCTATCTTTTCTTTGTCGCTCTCTTGGATGATGGTCTCCTGAAAACGGGAAATTATTTTATAGCCAAACCGCTCTAGGGTCGCCGCTATATGGGTCAGGTCCTGTTTATTGATTTTCAAGGTGAGTTTGAGCCGACTATGATCTAAAGAGTCACTTTTGACAGAACTGCTCAAGATTTTGGCTTCGTTTTCTTCTACCAGACGGCTTATCTCGGATAGGGAGTAGTCCACCTGGTCTATGGATAGGATGATGATCCCTCCAGGGACCTGTACCGCGGCCGTCTGCGCAAAGGAGGTCATAATGTCCTGTACGGTAATGATACCTGCGTACTCATTTTTATCATCGATGACCCCTACTAGGTCCACTTCATTATCGGAGGCCATTTTGAGAATATTGTAAAAGTGGGCATTCTGACCAACGACACAGTCTTTACCGATCAACTCGAACCCGGAAACAAGCTTATCGATATCATTGTCTTCCAGTATGATATCCTCCGAAATCAGCCCTTGAAACGCCCCATCTTCCACAACGGGAAGCTGGTTCAGACGCAGTTCCTCCATCCACAACACCGCTTTTTTTGCAGCATCGCTGGGTTTTAATGGTGGAATCATGTGATTGATCATTTCATTGGCTATCATAACATATCATTATTTATCAAGTAGAAAATCCTCGACCATATCATTGAATTTCTCCGGTCGCTCCATCATAGGCGCATGACAGCACTTATCGATGAACCTCAGTATGGAATTGGGCATCAATTTATTGAACTCATGAGCCACCAGTGGTGGGGTAATGGTATCATTAAGCCCCCATACGAGTAAGGTCGGGGCTGTGATTTTAGTGATTTCTTTAGCCATATTATGCCTTTGGGCCGACTTGGCAATAGCTACTATACGTAAGCACTTAGGGATATTATTGGTAGTCTCGAATACTTCGTCCACCAATTCTTTCGTCGCAGTTCCCGGGTCATAAAAGGTATATTTGACCTTTTCCCTGACATACTCGTAATTCCCCCTTTTGGGAAACGAGCCTCCCATAGAGTTTTCGAACAGGCCGGAACTTCCTGTCAGGATCAGTTTTTTCACCCTACCTTCATTGGCCAGTGTATAGATCAGACCTACATGACCTCCCAGGGAATTGCCCATAAGAATCATATTGTCCAAATTGGCAAAAGCGATAAAGCCTTCCAGAAACTTAGTGAGTCCGCCCAACCCGGCCTGCCTCAGCGGCATCGTATAGATAGGAAGCATGGGAATCAGTACCCTGAAATTCTTTGAAAACCGCTCCACGACGCTTTCCCAATTGCTCAAGGCCCCAAACAGCCCATGTAGTAATATCAACGGTTGCCCCTCACCCTCATCTACATACTGATATCCTTGTTCTTCTTTGACTGTCAGCGACATAATCCGTTTTTAATTGTTTTTAAATGACTACAAAAGAATAAATTTAATAAAATCAATCCACTAACATATAATAAGCTACCCAGTTTTCCAGCATTTGCAGTCCATTTTCTGTAAGTACGGCTTCGGGGTGAAACTGCAGCCCACTAATAGGCTGCGTCTTATGCTGTAGCGCCATGATTTCTCCATTGGGTGCTATCGCCGTGACATCGAGGGTGTCAGGGACTTGGTCCAGAACAAGCGAGTGATATCGGACCACTGATAGTTCAGTAGGTAGCCCTGTGAAAAGTACTGCATTCTTTCGGCATTCTATCTTGGAGACCTTACCGTGCATGGGACGCTGTGCTTTCACTACCTTTGCTCCAAAGTGCTGGCCTATGGCCTGACATCCCAGACAAACCCCCAGTATGGGCAGTTTGTCCAAGTACCATTGTATGACTTCCAACATAACACCTGCATGCTCGGGCTTACCGGGACCCGGTGAGAGTACCACAGCTTTGTAATCTTTTTTCACGAGTCGCTCTAGCGGACAGGTATTACGGGCCACTTCACAAGTAACCCCCAGTTGTTCGAAATAGTCTACCAAGTTATAGGTAAAGGAATCAAAATTATCAATAAGTAGTATCAAATTGCCTCAGAGGAAGATAACAGTTCTTTGATAGCATTGAAAAGGTCTTGCAGGAAAGGTAGCACTACGGCGGCGTATTTGGCCACCGTATCTGCAAAGTATAATATAAAAGGATACAGGTATGATCCTTGGGTCCAGGCTTCAGGAAAAGTCATACCAAAAGCATTGGTAACCCATAGTATGGCACTGAAGCCGAAGGCCCATTTGAGCATTCCCAAAAATGCACCTATAATATTATCCACACTACCCAATAGGGTCAGGTCGAGTATTTTTTTCAATACCTTACCCAACATATGGATGAGCAATACTATACCGATAAAAATAATGACAAACGCGATATAGGGTAGCATTGGTCCCTGGATGTTAAACTCGTTGGACAGCAGGTCCATTCCCAGGTATAACAACTTGAACCCACCCAATAGCGCTACTACAAAAGCCAGAATGGTAACAACTTCCAATAAAAAGCCTTTTTCATAGCCTTTGTAGGCCCCCCATAACAAGGGAATCAGCAATATGAAATCCAGTGCTACCAAATCAAGAAGCCAAAAGAGTTTTGACCATTGCGGATATTGCTTTGCCTTCTGCTTTGCCGGCAAGCGCTTTTGTGGCCGCGCCCATGACCTTACCCATATCCTGCGGACCTTTCGCCCCTGTGCTCTCTATGATCTGCTCTAAAGAGGCCTTGAGCTCCTCTTCTGTCAGTGGCTTGGGCAAGTACTTATTGATTACCTCAAGCTCCAACAATTCCTTATCGGCGAGGTCGGCACGTCCCTCTTTTTGGTACAGTTCGGCAGCGTCCTTTCTTTGCTTGGCAGCCTTTGTCAGCACCTTCATCTCCGTATCCTCGGTCAAGGCCTCAGAAGCGCCTTTTTCGGTTTCGGCAAGTAGGATTGCTGATTTGATGGAGCGCAGGGCAATCAGCTCCTCCTTCTTTTTTTGTAGCATTGCCTGCTTTATCGCTGCGTTTATTTCTTCTTTCAAAGCCATAGTTATCAATTTGTTAATGGAGTGCTTACTTAATTTACGAGTTGTTTTTTTCCATCGCTTTCGAATGCCCTATTTACATATTTTGCAAATCAAGTCACTGAAAATCCCTTCTGTTTCTTAACTTGCGCAAAGTTATAAATATATCATAAACGAATGACAAAGCTGAGCGTAAATATCAACAAGTTCGCAACACTGAGGAATGCACGTGGTGGAAACAATCCCGATGTACTGAAAGCCGCCTTGGATTGCGAACGCTTCGGAGCTGAGGGCATCACCGTACATCCAAGGCCCGACCAGAGGCACATTCGTTTCGATGATGTACTCCTTCTATCCCAAAATGTGAGCACCGAATTCAATATCGAAGGTTATCCGGACGGTCGGTTTTTGGAAATCATCGAAAAGGCAAAACCCGCTCAAGCTACCTTAGTACCCGATAGGCCCGATGCCATTACCTCAAGCGAGGGATGGGACACTTTTCGGCATGAGGAACTACTGAGCGAAACCATCGCTTCCCTGAAAAATATGGGAGTACGTACTTCCATATTCATCGCCCCGGACAAAGAGATGATAAAAGGCGCTGCCCAAGTAGGTACCGATAGAATAGAACTCTATACCGAAGCCTATGCTTCCGGCTTCGCCAAGGATAAAGAAGCATCGGTATTGCCCTATGTGGAAAGTGCCCTATTTGCTGAAGAGCTGGGACTGGAAGTCAATGCCGGGCATGACCTGGACCTACATAACCTGAGCTACTTTTATGAAAAAATCCCCAACCTCAAGGAAGTCTCCATAGGTCATGCACTGGTTTGCGATGCACTGTATCATGGACTCGAAAACACCATACAGCTCTACTTGCGACAGCTTTCATAGGCCTCTATATTTGCTTTGAACCCAAAATAGTCAATAGGATTTCGTTATGAGAGCATAAAGGGCAATAAGATCAGCGGTTTAGGTGAGGAGGATTTTGTATCACT
Organism: uncultured Cyclobacteriaceae bacterium; assembly: GCA_947492745.1. Lineage (GTDB taxonomy): Bacteria > Bacteroidota > Bacteroidia > Cytophagales > Cyclobacteriaceae > Aurantiphycus > Aurantiphycus algarum. Next base: position 86,224 of record CANLOE010000007.1, read on the forward strand.
AAGGTGACGAGCCTGCGCAGCGTAAAACCGCTGATTTTGAAGTGATTTATGCTCGCAATAGGAAGGCTATCGATCATTTTGGGATAAAGGTCATATTGGAGCCTTTTTATGATATAGTCAGTACAGAATCGGCCGCTATGGGATTCAGGATGAAACAGGGTTTTCCCTCAGCGACTGTTTGGGCATTACTATTGCCCCCTTGCCCTCACTTATTCTGGGTATGGCATACAGCAGGGCCAAACGTCAGTGAAATATCCTGTGGACATGGATAGCGAAGGTATCCGTCAGTGTCCTGAACAAAGGTAACAGTGCTATCCCAGGATATTTCCAAGGCAGTGAGTCTCGAATCAGTCCTCTTGTATCAAAAACGAACAATCTTGCCGTGAACCCCATATGGCCTATAAAAAATCGAATTCCATACCTACAGAAGTGTCAAGAGAAGTCCGTAGAAAACAAACGGGACACCATTCAAAACAGTCATTTATACTCAACAGAAAATAAAATGGAAAACCTTATCGGCAATGGCCAATAAGAAAAATTCATATAATCTTGAACCGTTACGGGTAGACTTGTCATTAGATTCTTTAGAAAATAGCGGTACCTAAGTCAACGAATCATCTTGTCCCAAATCGATTACGATTAGGGATAAAATGATTTTGAAGGATAATTTTAAAACTGTTTTTTTATAAAGAATAACTTTTGCATACTATAGTATGCATGGTCGGCAATGGAATAGCAACAAAAATTGGTACAGTTTTTTAAGCGGCCCTTTTAGGTTTATTTTTAATGATTACTTCCCTTTCCAAAGGTGTCATATAGTCAAGTGCTGAATGGAATCTTTTTGTATTGTACCAATCTATATACTCTTTGACAGATAGCTGTACCTGCTCAAATGATTCGAAACTTTGATGGTTCAGTTCTTCATACTTGATGGTCTTGAAAAATGATTCGGCTACCGCATTGTCCCAACAGTTTCCCTTTCGGCTCATTGACTGCTCGGTCTTCCTGTTGAAAGAAAGGTGGACCAATCACATTTTTGTGGTTCTTTCCATGGCTTTCATTTGGTTCAATAGCGACAGGGAAATGTATCTTTGACTTATATTATTCCATGCGGGGTACCTGTAGATGAAAGGGCCACCAATAAACACTTTAAAGGCCCCGCCGGTGCGGGGCTTTTACATTTCTGCCAGGATCCGGGTGGGGATGAGATCACCATTAAATGCATAGGCTTGACTGTCGCTGATTAAAATTAGCTCTTCAACACTACTTTTCACAATGTCTTCGAATCCGGGTTAAAATGAACTACTGAAATTCGGATTCCGTTCATACGATATACCGGATTCAATGAGATGAATGAAATACAGTCAACATAACTAAGTATATAAGTCTACAAATTTAAATGACCATTTAGTACTAAAAGGATTGATTTTTATGCTATTTTTCGCCTGATTTTTCACAAACACTGGTATCGATGTTGGTATATGCACTTTTTGTCATAGGCTTTGTACTTCTGGTCAAAGGTGCCGATCTCTTAGTCGAGGGAGCATCCTCTTTTGGAAAAAAACTCAAAATTCCCAATCTCATCATTGGCTTGACAGTGGTCTCATTTGGCACTTCCCTGCCCGAGTTGTTGGTCAACATCATGTCCAGTATCAATGGCAATGCGGAGATAGGCATTGGAAACGTTCTGGGTTCCAATGTGGCGAACATCCTACTTATCTTGGGCGTGTCCGCAATTATCTTTCCCCTGCCCATCAAAAGGGACACGACCTTCATCGAAATCCCCTTTTCTCTAACAGCTACTTTACTGGTAGGCTTTTTGGCCAATGCGAACCTGTTCACCGAAACAAAGGAATTCTACATCAATCGTATAGACGGCCTGATATTACTGTTTTTTTTCGTCCTATTTTTAGGCTATGTCTATACCATTTCTCGCCGCAAGATTTCCGAACCTATCTCCGATGAAATTCATGAAATGGACAATCGCAAATCCATCGTGTTTATAGTCATCGGTATCTTTGGTCTTTTTTTCGGAGGCAAATGGGTAATTGATGGTGCAGTGGTCATTGCCACACATATGGGGATGAGTAAGTCCTTCATCGGGTTGACCATTATCGCCATAGGTACCTCTTTGCCCGAGCTGGTCACTTCGGCCACAGCTGCATTCAAAAAAAATACGGATATCGCCGTAGGCAATGTCATCGGTTCCAATATTTTCAACTTATTATGGATATTGGGGCTGAGTGCCTCTATCAAACCCATACCCTTTGATGCCATTAGCAACAGTGATATCATGATGATCATCCTCTCCAGTAGTGCGCTGTTACTAGCAGTAGTCATCGGGAAAAAACCAATCATCAGCCGTGGTGAAGGATGTCTCTTTGTAATGCTCTACATCGGTTACCTGACCTTCTTATGGAATAGGGGCTGAACCTGCCATATACCCTAGTCTCTTTGACCTCGAGGATACTAAAGACCATAAGAGTTTATGGCTTTCGACATTGCGTAAGAGTACCCCTCCCTATTGCACTTGACTACGGGGTATTTATATTGAATTATGCGATAGGATGTGCGATGAGGCTTGTAATTTTCGATCTGTTTTTTCAATATCCTCATTACTGACTGCTTATGATAGTACTCTATATCAGGATTCCGGATGGGCGACTACAATAGCAAGGCCAAGTTTGACCTGAATCATGCCTTGGAAAGCCTACTTCAGCCTTAACCCAAAATGATCAACAGCCTTACTATTACGAGCATAAATTGCTTCAAGGTCAGCGGTTTTACGCTGCACAGGTTTTATACAAATTTGGGTTTCGGATGTCGTATAAGATTCCGCGGGTCATTTTATTTCAATCAAGACGATAACCGCAGGGATAGCAGCGCTATCCCGAGGATGGTCAACGCTGAGTGAAGCATAATGAACAGGAAGATAGGCGATTTTAAAAGCTAATTTTGTATTACCCACTGATCATCCATTGATTTCAAAGGCATTCATCAAATCTTCGATTTAATACAAATTTAGGTTTTAAATGTCGTATAAGATTCCGCTGGTCATTTTGTTTCAATCAAGGCGAGAACCGCAGGGATAGCAGCGCTATCCCGAGGATTGTCAACGCAGAGTGAAGCAAAATGAACAGGAAGATATGCGATAGTTGAAAGCTAAGTTTGTATAACCCGGGTCATACATTAGAAAACCTACTGCGGATCTCAATCGCTGCAAACCGGTCGTTGCACTACGTTTTTTGAATTCACCATAGTGGTGCTATGCTAAATCCAATAAAACTCCCTGATTTACTGACATTTAAACCCTCGTCATGAAGTTCCAACGCATGATCCAGGCTTAAGCCTACTCACCTAAACCACTGATTTTATAGTAATTATGCCCTCATAACAAAATCCTATTGATCAATCCGGGTTGAAGTAAAGCAAATCAGCACAAGGAATATACTTTTTGAATCAACCGTAGCGGTGCTGCCTCAAATCCGATAAAACCCTAGACTTACTGCCATTTGAACCCTTATTACAAAGTTTCTGCGCATAATATAGGTTTATACCCAACAAAAAATGAAATGGGAAACCTTATAGGCAATGGCCATAGGAAAAAACCCGTATAGTGTTGAGTCGTTATGGATAGACCTGTCATTAGGGTCTTTAGAAAATAGCGGCACCGAAGTCAACAAATCATCTTGCCCCAAATCAATTGTGTTTAGGTTTAATAAAGGTCTTTGGAACAAATTTTGTTACAATGAATGCATATTTTTGACGACTGGAATTGTATTTTACATCTTATTTCTTTGGAAAATCAGTTTTATCATTCTGGACATAAGGGTATAACCTTATCAATACCAGACGAGCAAAGGGAGGTGATTGGATCAAACAAAGGCATCTGTGCCAACGTTCCGGAAAGGTTTCTTGAATCATAAGGTGGCCTTGTGCAAAGTTTCACATAACTTTGCACCTTCACAAACCGACCATCAAAGCCTAACTTATTGTGCAGCATATGCGTTACACACTACTTTGGGACGAGTAAAAAAGACATTTTCTTGTATCATTGTGAACATAAGTAGTCTGTACTGCAAAATGAAAAATAACAGCATCTTCCCCCCATACTTTACACTTGAGTTTCTCTTTTTGCTGTTTGCCTTTAGCGCACTATCCTTGGCAGTAAAAGGACAGCAACGGCTATATGAAAAAGACAGTTCCTACTATGCCGAGGGTCGGATAGAAAAGGGCAAAAAAGAAGGTTTTTGGGTCATCTATAGGGCCAGTGGCCTCAAAGCAGGACAGGGTAAGTATAAAGAAGACCGGATGGAAGGTCTTTGGAAAAGCTATGACAAGTATGGAAAGGTAGGCACCGAAGCTAACTATGAAAACGGCGTGCTCAACGGGGTATGGAAAAGCTATTATGGCTATGGAAACCTGAAACGAAGAGGGACTTACCTACAAGGCAAAAAAGAAGGTAAATGGATGCACTTTTACTTTCATGGCGAACCCGAGGAAGAAATCCATTATAAAAACGATATCAAGTCAGGCCATTATCGATACTATGATATGTATGGAAGTCTACTCAAAGAAGGGCAGTACAAAAAAGACACCTTATCGGGAGAGTGGAAAGAATACTATGGGGATGGAACTCTCAGCGCCATCCAATACTATGAAGAAGGACGGAAAAACAGAACTTGGCAAAGTTACTACCCTTCGGGCGAGTTAGAGAAAGTCATACACTACAAGAACGGACTAAAGGACAGTCTGGCCATGACTTACCATGAAAATGGAAAATCCATGAGTGTTGGTAATTATGAGCATGACCTCAAAGAGGGCAACTGGAGATACTACAATGACCTCGGTTTTCTCTCAGAGGAAGGGGCTTATCTCTATGGGCAGCAGCATGGACAGTGGTTCTATTACAATCATCAAGGAAAATTGGTCTCTATAGGTTCTTTTGTGGAAGGGCAGGAAGATGGTCTCTGGGGCCTGTTTCATAACAATGGCAATCTGATGCAGGAAGAAACATGGTCCAAGGGTAGACTGATGTCCATTAGTCCCTACTTTACCGCGAAAGGGGATACGTTGGATTCGGGAACTTTACAAAATGGGACGGGTACCAAGCTCAACTATTACCCCAACCGTCAATTGGAAATATACTGTACCTTCCAAGATGGCATCCCTCATGGAAAATGGGAATATTTCTCCGATGAAGGGATAATGATGGAATCAGGAGCTTTCAACAATGGGCAAAAGCATGGGAGTTGGATCTTTTACCATAAGAATGGAAACAAAGCCTCAGAAGGAGCTTACCGCAACGACGAAAAAGAAGGCCTATGGCAGTATTACAATAAAAGGGGCAAGCCGACAAAAAGTATCGATCATAGTGAAAATGATAATCGCTACTGATGGATAGTCCTATACCTTGAGTATATTTGATATCCGTCTATTGTTCGGGCTTTCTACCATTAGATATAAGTATATATGAAAAAGGCACTCATTATCATTGGAGTACTTGTGGCCATCTGTGCCACCGCCCTGACAGGATTTCTTTTTTACACCAAGTCATTTAGCCCAGAAAAAACTTTTGTACACAAGGAGAATGGGAATGCATTTACAATTGTTTATTGCCGGCCCTATAAAAAAGGGAGGCAGATTTTCGGCAGCCTTGTTCCCTACGGTAAAGTATGGCGGACAGGGGCCAATGCTGCCACCACATTTGAAACGGATCGGGACCTCACAGTGAAGGGCGAAAAATTACCTGCCGGTAAGTACTCTCTATGGACCATACCGGAGGAAGAGCAGTGGACGATCATCTTCAATAAAGAACACGGACAGTGGGGCATACGCGGTAACGATGGTCAGGTAAATCGTGATGCGGCCTTGGATGTTCTTCAGGTAGGGATTCCCGCCGCTGCCTCTACCGAAGTCGTAGAGCAATTTACCATAACCATAACCTCAGAAGAACCCCGTCAACCCGTGCTGAACTTCGCCTGGGACTGGACCGTAGTCCAGCTCCCCATGACAGTACTTTGATTATAATTGCGTTTTCAGCGAAGTGATCTATAGCCCGCTACGGCAGCTCCCTCATCAGAAAAATTACTTCATGTGTTTGAGTCCAACAAGCTCTTTCTCGGTCAGGTAGCGCCACCTGCCCCTAGGCAGGTTCAATTTGTCCAGCCCTGCATAGACCACGCGGTCCAGCTTGATGACCTCATAGCCCAAATGTTCAAAAATCCTACGGACGATACGGTTACGGCCTACATGTATCTCCAGCCCCAGGACTTTGGCATCAGGGGATACGATGGCCAGCTTGTTCACTTGCACTGGCCCATCCTCTAAAGTCAGACCCTCTTGGATTTTGATAAAGTCTTCCTCTTGGATAGGCTTATCCAACTCTGCTTGATACACTTTCTTCACTTTGTGAGAAGGGTGAGAGAGCTTTTTGGTCAAATCACCATCATTAGTCAACAATAATAGACCCGTCGTATTCCTATCCAGCCGACCCACAGGGTATATCCTTTCATCACAAGCCTGGCTGACCAGCTGCATTACAGTCTTTCTGTTCTCCGGATCGTCCGTGGTCGTAATAAAATCCTTCGGTTTATTCAGAAGAACATAGACCATTTTCTCCCTCTTGAGTACTTGCTTGCCATAGACCACCTTATCACTGAGGTTTACCTTAAATCCCAGCTCCGTGACCACTACATTGTTTACTTTTATTTCGCCATTGGCGATCAGCTTATCGGCATCCCTTCTAGAGCAGACTCCGGCATTGGCTATGTAACGGTTCAGTCGAATCAGGCCAGTGGTATTATTCTCTTGATCTTTCGATTTGTTCTCAAAGATTTTGGGTTTGTAGCGGGGTGCTTCATTCGCACCACTGCTGTTTTTCTTCTTGTTGAAGGTATATCTTGATGTTTTTTTTTGTTTTGCCATTAGTTGCTATATCACTACAGTATTTAAAGAATGAAAAGAAGAACAGGCACGCTAGGTAGCAACCTATCCTATGGTCCAAATCTACCTTTAGTGAATACCTATTACCTACCTTGGTAGCTATATATACGCGCCCTCTGGAATAAAGCTTTGGAATCGAATAATACAATACCACAAGAACCTGCTCGAAAGCACAAAGCTAATCAATATTTGGCAGAATTGCCGCTCATCGTCAGAAAGCTGATGGGTTCGACAGGGTCTCAGTCCATAGCGCTGCTCAGAGGATTGTTTTGGAATCATAGATAATGTATTTTGAATATAGCATCAATGGACAGAAGACAGTAGCGTTATCAACGGAAATCTTAGCAAAACAAAGTATCAAAAGGAGTGCGTCAACAAAAAAGGCGTATCTCCGAACAATCTCTCAATCCTCTATCTCTTTTTCTCCTTCATCTCCGATGACGTCTCCTTCTCTGGCAAAGTCTTTCGGGGTGGGCAGTTCCTTGATGTCGTTGATGCCAAAGTATTCCATGAACATCTCACTGGTACCATAAAGTAGGGGTTTACCGATAGTATCCGCTTTTCCTTTGATTTCGATGAGACCTTTTTCCAGTAGTTTCTGTACAGAATAGTCACAGTTGACACCCCGAATCTGTTCCATCTCACTTTTGGTAATGGGTTGTTTGTAAGCTATGATGGAAATAGTCTCCAGAGCAGAGGTCGATAATCTCTTTTTGGACTGTTGTTTGAGTAGTATGGATATACTGGCCTGATAGGCGGGTTTCGTAAGGAATTGATAACCGCCTCCACTGTGCGTAATCTCAAAAGAAAAGGAATCTTGGGTATATTTCTCTTTGAGGCTCTTCAGCGCAGTTTTGATATCCTCCTCGGGCACTTCCGCTTCGAACATCTCCCCAAGACAAGTCTTTAATTCCTTTATCTTGATGGGACTCGGCGAGCAGAACACCAGTGCCTCGATATGGTTTTGGAGAAAGTCCAGTACCTTGTGATCAGTTTTGTTTTCTCAATTTGGCCTCTATGGAGTGCATTGTATGCGGCACTGCTCTCAATCGCTCTTTTTGTATGAGTTTGCCCGTGTCGACACATATACCGTAGGTGCCGTTTTTGATACGAATCAGGGCATTCTCCAGATTATTGATGAACTTTTGCTGACGGGCTGCCAGCTGGCTCAGGTTTTCTTTCTCCGCAGTATCAGCTCCGTCTTCCAAAACCTTGGTATTGCCCGCTGTACTGTCCGTCCCCGAGTCATTACTCCTATTCAATGTGTTTTTCAAGGAATTCAATTCTTCCTTCGCCTTATCCAGCTTCCCCTTGATCAGGGATTCAAACTCTTGTAACTCTTCTTCAGAGTATTTTGTTTTTTCTTCCGAACCCATACCAAATCTTATTTAAGATGACAGTGTCAAGTATGGCGCAAAAATAAGGTTCCCGGGATAAAAACAAAAAAATAAACCCCATTTAACCCAAATTATTGAACGGCACAACATTCAATACACTCTCGTTCAAACCCTTATCGGGCATTTCTTCTCTCAGTGAAGAAAGCAAATGTACTATGCTAGTCCGTAAAGCCTTTACTGGATAAGAGTTGGGCCTTAGGGCAGGTCATCCCCAATTGATATAACTTTAGACCAATGCTTTTGGAGACTGTTTTGAAAGGTATCCTTATAATAGTCACATAGAATTCGCAGGTATACGTTTATCCCGGATCATGCGTTGGAACTTTGTAACGAGGGTTTAAACCCAAAATAATCGATAGCCTTCCTATTGCGAGCATAAATCACTTCAAAATCAGCGGTTTTACGCTGCGCAGGTTTTATACAAACTTAGCTTTTAAATATCGCCTATCTTCCTGTTCATTTAGTTCACTATTGTGTTTGATTCCAGTGGTGTTCATGAACCTTCGGTTTTGCTTCACTCTGCGTTGACAATCCTCGCGATAGCGCTGCTATCCCTGCGGTTATCGCCTTGATTGAAACCAAAATGACCCGCGGAATCTTATACGACATTTAAAACCCAAATTTGTATTACACCTTAACCATCAATTGGGCCTCCTCACCTAAACCACTGATTTTATTGCAATTATGCCCTCATCACGAAATCCTACCGATCAATTTGGGTTGAAAATTTTTCTGTCTGAGTGCAGCATTTTCAAAATTTTCTGCATCCCACAGCCCGAAGCCTTCCCTGACTTCGTCCTGCTTAATTTTTATCGATAGGACCGAGCGTAAGGAAAGGGGCCGGGGAACCCTTTCAGCGAAGGGGCCGGTCTGCCGCGCAGGAGTAAGCGCCAGGGCCGGCGAAACGGACTAAAGGATAGATACAACGATGTCCCCTACCATTTTGGCAATGAAAAGATGTTTTTTGACAAGAGTGTATATAGATAGGGTCAAAATGAAGCAACATTGATAATCCTATAGCTAAGCATATAAGTCCAACGGATGATATATCGACAAATTGTTAAAATAGTTGGTATATCTATGTAGTATAAGTCTGTAGGATAATACACGGGGAATTCCCACAGGGATGACATACTTCGAAACGCAAGCCATTTTATCCCCTATCAGTTATGGTCAAGTACGATAGCAGGCCATGAAAGAAACTATAGAAAAAGCTTTCGTTATAGATATGGGCTAGGCTGAACACCATATTTTCGGGCTGCGCTTATTAAAATCAATAGAAATATAGTATCTTAAAAAATCAATAGAAACAATTTTGTTTCCAGCAATTTAACTTAAGCTTATAAGGGATGCTTACTTATTTTTCGATTTGAAAATTAGTATGTAGGTACCTGCCATTTTGGATCAACAATGAAAAGACGCTCAAAACCCACTTCCTTTTTTCACCGAATATGTGCATCACTATTTGTTCTGGTGTTGACTTTATCGATAGCCCTCCTCTTCGATAACTGCTCGAACAGGGCGGAAGGAGGGCATGCTTCAGACGAAGTCCCCCAAGCAAAAGCGGGCCTACAAGAGGAGGGGCATGGACCTATCACCTTAGTTCTCCATGGTGGTGCCGGGACTATAAAGAAAGAAAACATGAGTCCCGAACTGGAGGAGGATTATAAACAGGAAATGAAGAAGGCATTGATCGCAGGCTACACCGTCCTAGAGGAAGGCGGCAGTAGTGTAAAAGCCGTTACGACAACATTACAGTTATTAGAGGCTTCTCCACTGTTCAACGCGGGTATCGGTGCGGTTTTTACCAATGAGGGGGAAAACGAGCTGGATGCCTCCATTATGGACGGCGCTACAGGACTGGCGGGCGCAGTGGCCGGCGTCACTACCGTAAAAAGCCCCATACTTGCGGCCGAGGCTGTGATGCAACATTCACCACATGTCATGATGGTGGGTAAGGGGGCCGAAGTCTTTGCCAAAGAACAAGGGTTAGAGATGGTTGACAAAGGGTATTTTCATACCGAACGCCGCTTTCAACAACTACAGAAAATCAAAAAAGCGGAAGAAGAGGGGCAGAAGATGGGTTATCTGGACCGGCATCACCCCAACAGGAAATTTGGCACTGTAGGTGCAGTAGCCTTGGACAAAAATGGAAACATTGCAGCGGGAACTTCCACAGGTGGTATGACCAATAAGAAATTTGGCCGTGTGGGGGATTCTCCCATCATCGGGGCAGGCACCTATGCTGATAATATGACCTGTGGCGTATCCGCTACGGGACACGGAGAATATTTTATACGCTCAGTAGTCGCCTATGATATAGCCGCGACGATGTCCTATAAATCCATGAGCCTAGAAGATGCCGCTCATGAAGTTATCATGAAAAAACTAGTGGAAAAACAAGGCACAGGAGGTATTATCGCCCTTGATCGAAAAGGCAATATCGCTATGCCTTTTAATACATCAGGCATGTATAGGGGCTATATTCAGGAAAAAGACCTACCAAAGGTATTTATCTACAAAGAATAATATGACCAAAAAAGGTACTTAGGCCAATTCATGGCCCATGTCCCTTACCCTATTTTGAATCGAAGTGGCATCGATATTGATTTTATACCGCATCCGGATATATCTTTTGATGACTTCGACTCGCTTACCTTTCCCTACGTGCCAGCGCGTAATAATATTGTCAATTAAACAATCCATATTTTTGTGGTTTAGTGGTTTACTTACAAAGGAAACCAAAATTTTTCCGCTTAAGTTTACCCCAATGTAAATTAATATCGAACCTAGTATTAAATGGCTCCTTACTGTAAGTCAGCGGACATTTTGTGGTATAAGGATGTCAATTGAATCTCGGCAGGGCACCGTCTTTCCACTCAAAATAAGGACTAAAACCTACTGCCCAGAACCACTTTGCGCTTGAAGACCTCTTGCTCTCCACTGGGACTGAAGGTTTCAAATAGAATAATATAATATCCTGTACGAACTTTACGGCCATGTCGGCCTGTACCATCCCAGGTATAAAAACCCTCTGTCGCCAAAAGTTCGTTCCTGGCCAACTGCCCTACTTCTCTACCCAAAGCATCATAAACACGGACCGTAGCCAAGAGGCCTGGAAAATCAAAGCGATAATGAATCGCTACAAAATCATCTCTCCCGGAATTATCCGGAACGAATACCTCTCTGTCCAAGGTCACCTCACCCGAAAATGTACGACTTTCCCTCAACTGAGAATTCTTATACCCTGGTGTAGCGAAACCAACTTGGGAGGCGGCAGATTTCCAATTGGCGGCCGTGTTCGTTGGGGCATCAAATACCACGCGCTCCAGCGCTACCCCTTCGGTATCTTCCAATAAGGGATGGTGGAAATCATCCTCGTACTCCAGTAAATCCATAAGGATACCGTTCTTATCAAGTAACAGAACCGTATCTTTGTCGTTATTGAAAGTGGGCATATCGGGCACCTCCACAAAGTTCTCTTCTTTACCGAAAGGGTACTGCCCCTTTAACAGGAACCTATCTTTAGTGAATACTCGGTATGCCCTTGGTGCCATGACCAAGGTATTGCTCCCCAGTACCGAACCATCACCTGACTTATCCAGAAGGGACCAGTTGGCAATATCGATGTACTTATCACTATGGTTGTACAGTTCCACAAACTCTACTCCTCCCTGCTCGGGGCGAAAAAGGATTTCATTGAGTAGAATATCACCCAATACCCCGCGCTCGGGCCGCGCAAAGGGCGCGCTCGGGCCAGTATCAATAAGGTTGCGGCTACAATCGCGGGCATTTTCAAGACTAAGTACATACACAGTATGCGGCAGTAGGACGGAGGAGAGTTTTAGCCCGACTTGCTGAAAACCGGGAGCGATTACTTTCCGTTCATCGATGGAGATAAAAGGTTCCAATCGGTACTCCGCTGAAGCCAGGGTACTACTATCCATTTTTTCGGTGAGCAGTACGGTAATACTATCCCCGCTGTTCACTACAATACGTTCGATGGACGGCTTTGTCAAGTCCAAGCGCTCTGCACTCACCGAGTTGGGACTGCCCGGTGTGCCTCCTTTAGAAGCTATGGCAGCGGTCCAGTTATCGATACCTCCACAGGGATTGTCCGTATCTATCATTTCCAAAGACCATCCCCCTTCTCTTTTGCCACTGTCCTTGTACCAATCATCGGTATAGTTCACCGAAAATACCGTACTGCCGCTCATAGAGCGCAGGGTCAGTGTTTCACCCCTATTGTTCAAGGAGGGAAAATTGGGCAGGTCATAGGCAGGGCCGAAAGTTTCGAGTTGGGTAATATCGGCCGCTACGATAAGATAATCCCCAGGGCCTATCTTTATATTGGAAAAAGTGGTTTTCCCTGTGGCATCTTCCAGGACAAGTCCATTGAGGTCGAGTATGCGCTTGCTCCTATTGTGCAGTTCTATATATTCATTATCCCCAAGGCCTCCTTCCAAAGGGCCGTTTTCGTCGAAGCTTTCATCGGCGAAGACTTCTGTGATGATGACATCGTTAAAGCCGGGAAGAGTCGTTTCAAAGTAGGTAAAGGACCTATCGACCTGAAGGAGTTCATTTCCCGACCGGTCTTCAAGTCCTTCGACTCCTAGTGTATAGGTGATCGCATTGGAAAATGCACGATCAAAATCCAAGCGTACGCGATTTGGATTGCCCGGGTCCAAGCTGGCGCGCAGCGGCGGACCGATACCGTTACTGACCTCATAATTAGTGGTATTTTCCGCCCCTTCCCTGGCCATTGGTTCTGAGAAGTCCAATATCAGGCTACGCTCACCGGATGGGGTTACATCAAAGAGCGTAGGAGCTTCATCATCCACAAAAGGGGTACCCCTTACCTCGATATCGTCAAATCGGAACCTATCGGAACGTGTAGTGGTATACTGGCATAGAAACCCAAAGAATAGGGCACTTCTGTAGGTAGCATCCTGTGCCGTACCTTCTTGGATAAAGCTGCCCCCTAGGTCCACATCGGAAAATAAGGCCCATTGGCCACGGTCATCCCTCGTCACTTTTATGCTAAGTTCAACATTATCCTTATCGATACGCTTGTCCATACCATCGATGATTTTGGTTTCTATGAAGCCATCTTGTCGGAAAAGGCTTATTTCATCATCACTGCCACCCATTTTCACAAAATAACCGTTAAGAGCGGCCCTGAGATTACTATTATCGGACACGAGATAGGTTTTAGCAAAGTTATTCGCAGAGGGATTAAAATCCATAGCCACGGAAAAAATCCATTCTGCATTATCAATAGGGTTCGCGGGGGTACTCAGATAAGCCATATCACTTACTCTCGGTGCATCCAATCGGAGCTGTCCGCTTTCAACGATGAACTTGGTTACCTCACCGGACCACTCCGGGTTGTTGGAAAAATCCCCATCGGCAAAATCTTCAGAAAGTTGCGCATATGCCTTGATTTGCAGAAAGATAATTGGCAAAAGGAGAAAAAACGCGATTTTTTTCATGAAAAAGCTTAATCAGTAAGCATTAAATATCCAAAAGCACTATTTTTGAAATCATTTGAAGGGATTTCGATATAATAAATTAGCATTATTTTATAAAAAATCCATCAAGATCATCAATTTTCAACAGACCACTTAAAACAAGAGTAAGCATGAAATTAGCAATTGTTGGGGCCACAGGCCTCGTAGGTGGCGAAGTCTTAAAAGTGCTCGAAAGTAGAAACTTTGAGTTCAGCGAGCTCATGCTCGTCGCATCGCCACGTTCAGTAGGTACAGAAATCACTTTCAAGGGCAAACCTTATAAGGTGATCGGTATGGAGGATGCGATAAAGGCCAAGCCCGACGTTGCTATATTTTCCGCCGGTGGCGGCACTTCCTTGGAGTGGGCGCCCAAATTCGAAGCGGCAGGTACTATCGTAGTGGATAACTCTTCGGCATGGCGGATGAGTCCGGAACATAAGCTCATCGTTCCCGAAATCAACGCCGGTTCGCTGCGTATCGATGATCGTATCATCGCCAACCCGAACTGCTCCACCATACAGATGGTCATGGCACTGGCACCACTACACCGCAAATATAAAATCAAAAGGCTGGTCATCTCTACCTACCAGTCCGTTACGGGTACGGGCAAAGCGGCCGTCGATCAGCTTATGGGCGAGCGAAACGGTAATGAGGCCGAAAAGGCCTATCCGCATCCTATAGATATGAATGCCCTACCGCATATCGATGTCTTCATGGAAAACGATTATACCAAAGAAGAAATGAAGATGGTCAATGAGACCCGGAAAATACTCGGCGATGATAAGATAGCCATCACCGCCACAGCCGTAAGGTTGCCCGTTATGGGAGGGCATTCGGAGTCCATCAATGTAGAATTCCACAAAGACTTTGACATTAAGGAAGTTCGGCAGTTATTATCGGACACCAGTGGTGTTATCGTGGAAGATGACCCGAACAATAATGTCTACCCGATGCCATTGAATGCCCATGGAAAAGATGAAGTTTTCGTGGGCCGGTTGAGAAGGGACGATTCTCAGCCCAATACCCTGAATATGTGGGTCGTTGCTGATAATCTGCGCAAAGGAGCGGCAACCAATGCCGTACAGATTGCCGAATACCTGGCCGAAAAAAGCCTCGTATACTAAGGGACCTACTTTGCACTCCAGTAAAACAGCAATAGATAAACGGGTAACTTTTATGAAAATCAGCATTTTGTATGCTGATACACATCTTTTGGTACCTTATCTCAAAGTTAGCCCCTGAATAATACAAATTTGGGGTTCACATGTCGTATAAGATTGCGCGGGTCATTTTGGTTTCAATCAAGGCGATAACCGCAGTGATAGCAGCGCTATCGCGAGGATTGTCAACGCAGAGTGAAGCAAAACCGAAGGTTCATGAACACCACTGGAATCAAACACAATAGTGAACTAAATGAACAGGAAGATAGGCGATATTTAAAAGCTAAGTTTGTATAAAATAAAAAGAACGAAGGCCCTATCGGTACCTGTTATCGATAGGGCTTTTTGTTTTGTCCGTTTCCCCTCGTGATAGCCTACTCTAATCACGAATCGTCCAAGGGGCGATGTTAGCCTACTACTGCTTAGGCAATATGCCCTACTTATTATTTCTTTCATTTTCCAGACCAAAGTCATGGACTACGCAGACTTATTACAACCCAAAATCCAAGAGTTTATCTTAAAGAATACCTCCAGCGACCCACATCGATTATTACTTAAGCATAGGGAAATCTGCGGGGTCGACATCAGGGAGATCGTCTCACAGATACTGTCCCGAAAAAAAGCACAGCATAAACTGCCCGACTGGTATGCTGCTGAGCAGGTCCTATGGCCTCCGCTACTCTCCATGGAGCAATGTTCTTCTGAGACTGCTGCAAGATTGAAGTCCGGAATAGCGCAGGGAAAATCACTCATAGACCTAACAGGAGGCGCTGGAGTAGACACCTATTACCTAAGTCAGGAATTTTCCAAGGTCCATTACATAGAGCGCAACAAAGACCTGGCACAATTGACGGCACATAATTTCAGGATACTTGAGGCAAGTCATATACAATGTCACAATGTGGATGCAGAGGTGTTTTTGAGTCAGCTCAAAGAGCAACAGGACTGGATCTATCTCGACCCTGCCCGAAGGGATAAGTCCGATACGGACAAGAAAGTATATCATCTATCGGACTGCGAGCCCGACATTAACAAAATGCTACCGGAACTCCTCGATAAAGCAAAAAACATCCTACTCAAAACCGCT
Source organism: uncultured Cyclobacteriaceae bacterium (assembly GCA_947492745.1). GTDB lineage: Bacteria > Bacteroidota > Bacteroidia > Cytophagales > Cyclobacteriaceae > Aurantiphycus > Aurantiphycus algarum. The sequence continues at coordinate 102,323 of CANLOE010000007.1, forward strand.
CCGCTGCTGGATATCGATTCTGTCACCTCTACCTTAAAACAAGTCTCCAAGGTATATGTCATCGCCCTACAGAACGAATGTAAAGAAGTACTGTACCACCTGAGCCGGACTACCGAGAGCGAACCCGAGCTGATCAGTATCCATGTCCCAAAAAAGGGGGCCGTGCAAGAGTTTCGATTTCTGAGGAGCGAGGAAAAGAAACTATCCCCTTCCGATTACCATTTCCCCCTGACCTATCTATTCGAACCCAATAGCGCCCTGTTGAAAGCGGGGGCGTTCAAAAGTATCGCAGAGCGTTTTTCACTTCATAAATTGCACCGACACAGCCACCTGTATACCAGTGAGACCTACAGAGAGGGTTTTCCGGGACGGGCCTTTCGTATCGAACAAACACTACGCTATCATAAAAAAGACATTCGAAAAGCCCTGCCCTCGGGCAAAGCGAACATCACAATCCGTAACTTTCCCGTCTCGGTTCAGGACATCCGCAAAAAGACGGGATTGAAAGAGGGGGGGGATGATTACCTCTTCGCCACCACACTTCACGATGGACAAAAAGCAATTCTCCACTGTATAAAAATGGACTGAAGCGCCTTTCTATGCTCGATAATGACAATACTCCGGAAAATAGGCAACCCACCACTTTCCGTTGTAGCATAGATCATGTCATATCATCGCAAGAAAGCTTGTAAGTAGGACAAAAGCTATAGCTCCGGTACCATAGGCCTTCAGTACCGTTTTTCTATTCTGTCTGTCCAACCACCAGAGCACTAGCCATGGTTGATACAGACCGACGATCATTCCCAAAAGGCAGGTATAAAATCCTGCCTTACACAACAAAATCAGTGCGGCGATGGTATGCATATCATAATTTTTTGAAAACGAAGTGATTTAGACTGTTTTGAACTGCATCTTTACATTTCATGTGGATGATGTTGATTTTCAATCCGGATCATGCATTGGAAAATCTACTGCGAATCTAAATAGCTGCAAATCAGTAGTTATACAAATCTGGGGTTTAAACGTCGTATAAGATTCCGCGGGTCATTTTGGTTTCAATCAAGGCGATAACCGCAGGGATAGCAGCGCTATCCCGAGGATGGTCAACGCAGAGTGAAGCAAAATGAACAGGAAGATAGCCGATTTTAAAAGCTAAGTTTGTATTACACTAAGTTTTTTGAATTCACCGTAGCGGTGCTATGCTAAATCCAATAAAACTCCCTGATGTATTGCTTTTTAAACCCTCGTTACAAAGTTCTAACGCATAATCCAGGTTCAATGGTCATATGCCATTCGCATCAATGGCATTCCTATCAAGTTTTTGCTTTTTCCATCATGTTTGTTCCTTCTATACTTCTTTTAACCTGCAAATTTTGAATATAATTTCAATACTGCCACCAACTGCCTCTCTTTTTCTTGAGTATAGTGCTGAAAATATAAATTTTCAGTGGCATGCCCACCTGCTTTGGGCAGGTTTATCCTTATTTTTACCTCAAGAACATTCAATATATCGATTCGTATTATAAACCGGATATCAAGCCATGGAATACAGGATAGAAAAAGATACAATGGGTGATGTAAAAGTACCCGCTGACAAGTACTGGGGAGCACAGACCGAACGCTCTAGGAACAACTTTAAGATAGGTCCTTCGGGAAGTATGCCCCTAGAAGTGGTCTATGGTTTCGCCTACCTGAAAAAAGCAGCAGCACATGCCAATTGTGAGCTGGGCGTATTACCACAGGAAAAGCGCGATCTGATTTCCAAGGTCTGCGATGAGATACTGGAGGCCAAGCACGATGAGCAGTTTCCCTTGGTCATCTGGCAGACGGGGTCGGGAACCCAGTCCAACATGAATACGAATGAGGTCATTGCCAATCGCGCCCATGTACTGCAAGGGCAGTCACTGGGTATCGGCACACGGCTGATCCACCCCAATGATGATGTGAACAAGTCCCAATCCTCCAATGATACCTTTCCTACGGGAATGCATATCGCCTGTTACAAGATGATTATGGAGACTACCATACCCGGTGTGGAACAGTTGCTCTCCACACTGCGAAAGAAGTCCGAAGCGTTTATGGAGGTAGTCAAAATCGGCAGGACCCACTTGATGGATGCGACCCCCCTTACACTGGGACAGGAGTTTTCGGGTTATGCCTCCCAGCTTGACCACGGCCTCCGCGCCCTGAAAAATACACTGGCCCACCTTTCGGAACTGGCTCTGGGCGGAACTGCCGTGGGCACGGGCATCAACACCCCAGAGGGCTATGATGTACTGGTAGCCAAGAAAATCGCTGAATTTACGGGGCTGCCCTTCGTCACCGCCGAGAACAAATTCGAGGCTTTGGCAGCGCATGATGCTATTGTAGAGTCGCATGGTGCCCTCAAGCAGCTTTCTGTATCATTGAACAAGATCGCCAATGATATACGGCTAATGGCTTCCGGTCCCCGCTCCGGCATAGGCGAAATCATTATCCCTGCCAACGAGCCTGGCTCCTCTATCATGCCCGGTAAGGTCAACCCCACACAATGTGAGGCCATGACCATGGTCTGCGCCCAAGTGATGGGCAATGATGTCGCCATCAGCGTAGGCGGGGCACAGGGACATTATGAACTGAACGTATTCAAGCCTATGATGGCCTATAACCTGTTGCAATCCGCACAGTTGATCGGTGATGCCTGTGTTTCCTTCGATGAGCACTGCGCCGTGGGCATAACACCTAACCATCAGACTATTAAACAACATGTGGACAATTCCCTGATGTTGGTCACTGCACTGAATACGCATATCGGCTATGAAAAAGCCGCTAAAATAGCCAAAAAAGCTCATGAGAACGGTACCACGCTCAAAGAAGAGGCCGTTAATCTGGGTTTTCTATCGACAGAGCAATTTGATGATTGGGTACGGCCCGAAGATATGATAGGCAGTTTAAAGGGTTAATTAATTGATAAATTTGTTATTATTGCATATAATTTATTAGATTTAATCGATTAACCCAATTTTTTTTAAAAACATTTTCTGTGATGAAAAACTTTACGTTAGCACTGAGCTTATTTTTGGCTTTAGGAATTTACAATACGGTAATGGCTCAAGAAGAGGGCGAAGAGATCATCGAGATGACCAAAGCGGAACGGAAAGAGTGGAAGAAGAAAGCCAAAGCACTTTCCAAAAACCCTGCTGAACTGAAACGGATCATGGATGAGAACGAAGACCTGAGCAGTACTGTAAATAGCCTGGATACCAAGAATAAAAGCTTGATGTCCCAAGTCGAAGATAAAAATGCCAAAATCAGTGACCTTCAGGACGATATGGCAAAACTGAGAAGCGACCTTTCTGCTGCAAAGTCCAGGGCGAGTACCGCAGCGGCCGAAAGTGCCAAGAATACCAAATCCAATCGGTCTATGAAGGGAGTGGTCTTTAAAGTACAGATCGGCGCTTTCAGAAACAAAGACCTCTCCAAGTACTTCGATAACAACGAGAACTTTGGAGGTGAAAATGATGGTGACGGTACACAGAAAATCACTTTGGGACAGTTCAAGGATTACTGGGAAGCGGATACCTTCAAAAAATACCTAAGGGAAATGGGTGTAAAAGATGCTTGGATAGTACCTTATAAAGATGGTACGCGCGTACCTATTAAAGATGTTCTGGAAGGTGTCATTAGCTCCGAAGGATAATGTGAAGTATAAAAATCATCTTTTCGAAAAGATATAAATTCAAAAAGCATCCCGAGTATTCGGGATGTTTTTTTTTACAATACTTACCTTTGTTCAGCAGACCCAACAGTATCATCGGAGTTTCCTGCCCTCGCTGAGGTATACTCCATGAAGGCATACATGGATAAGACGGGTTATTTGTGAGAGGAAACCCGCCATGGATGATGTCAAAAAACCATCGCAAGATGTTGTTTTTAAGTTATTTGCGATTTTTGAAAGTGGTCAAATGACAATACGGGGATAAATAGAGCTTCGAAACTTAGCCAAACATTATGATAAAACGATGGGTATACCGAACACAACCTGAACCGGAGGTCATCACTAAACTTTCCGAGGCCATCAACGTCAACCCGACTTTGTGTGCGGTACTGCTACAGCGGAATATCAAAGATTTTATAGCGGCGAAGTCCTTTTTCAGGCCCACACTGGACATGTTGCATGACCCTTTCCTAATGAAGGACATGTCCATAGCCGTAGAACGCCTTGAAGCGGCCATGGAGCGAAAAGAAAAAATACTCATCTATGGGGACTACGATGTGGACGGGACTACTTCTGTGGCGATGTTCTACGATTTTGTCAGTAGCATCTACCCTTATGTGGATTTTTATATTCCCGACCGCTATATGGAAGGATACGGTGTATCTCAAAAGAGTATTGAATGGGCCAGTGAAAACGGTTTCAGTCTTATCATCACTCTGGACTGTGGTATCAAGGCCATGGATCCTATCCAAACCGCCCGGCAGAAAGGAATCGATTTTATTGTCTGTGATCATCACCGTCCCGGGAGCGAACTGCCCCCGGCCGTGGCCATACTTGACCCCAAGCGGGAGGACTGTGCTTACCCTTACAAAGAGCTGTCGGGCTGTGGCGTCGGTTTTAAGTTCATGCAAGCCTTTAGCAGTACGAAAGGCCTATCCGAAGAAAAGCTTTTTGGCTACTTAGACCTTCTAGCGGTAAGTATCGCTTCGGACATCGTACCAGTAACGGGGGAAAATAGGGTTATGGTCCACTATGGACTACAGCGGCTCAACTCTGACCCCAGACCGGGCCTCAGAGCGCTGATCCGACTGTCGGGGCAGAAAAACGAGCTTGATATCTCCGGTATAGTTTTTGGTGTTGGTCCTAGGATAAACGCAGCGGGACGTATCTCCCATGCAAAATCTTCGGTAGAACTCCTTCTTGCCAAAAGTGAGGCCGAGGCGGCCCATTTTGCACAGAAGGTAGATGTCAAAAACGATGAACGAAGAAGCTTTGATAGCAACATTACCCAAGAGGCCCTGGAAATGATAGAAAAAAGCGATAATATAAAATCCGCAAAATCCACGGTACTCTTCAAGCATGACTGGCATAAAGGGGTCATCGGTATCGTCGCTTCCAGATGTATCGAAAAGTATCATCGCCCGACCATCATCCTCACTGCCTCTAACGATAAGGCTACGGGCTCGGCACGGTCGGTACCCGGTTTTGATGTGTACAATGCGATTGCCAATTGCAGCGACCTGCTGTTACAGTATGGAGGACATCGCTATGCAGCCGGCCTGACGATGGACCTGAGCAAGGTGGTCGACTTTCAGGAGAAATTTGAGGCGGAGGTCTCCCGAAACATTACCGATGAGCAACTTATCCCCAAAATAGAGATAGACAACGAACTCTCTCTGAGTCAGATTACTCCCAAGTTTTTTAATATCTTGCGACAGATGGGGCCTTTCGGCCCTGAGAACATGCCACTTGTGTTTGTAGCACATAATGTCAGGGCCGTCAAGGATTCGACCAAAATACTAAAGGATAAACATGTCAAATTCACGGCCAAGGAGGATGGCAGTACAAAGATGATGGACGCTATCGGCTTTGGCCTCGCTACTTACTACAAGATGATCGATAGTGGTATGCCCTTCAAGCTTGCTTTCACCATAGAAGAGAACCGGTACATGGGCAATGTCACTTTACAGTTGAACGTAAAGGATTTGAAATTTAATTGATCTTATACCATGATATTAAAAGCAGATAGTCTCGTTAAGAAATATAAAAAAAGAACGGTTGTCGATCACATCTCCGTTCAGGTATCCCAGGGAGAAATCGTAGGCCTTTTGGGACCCAATGGTGCGGGAAAGACCACTACTTTTTATATGATTGTCGGCCTGATCAAGCCCAATGAGGGCGAAATATACCTGGACGAGCAGAATGTCACCTCGCTACCCATGTATCGAAGAGCAAAGCTGGGTATAGGTTACCTCGCACAGGAAGCGTCGGTATTTCGCAAACTGACGGTCGAGGAAAATATCAAGGCCGTACTTGAAATGCGCAATATCAGTAAATCGACCCAAAAGGAAAAAACCGAAGAACTCTTGGAAGAGTTCAGTCTGACCCATGTTCGGAAAAATCAAGGTATGGTCCTCTCGGGTGGGGAGCGCCGCAGAACGGAGATTGCAAGGGCACTGGCCGTTGACCCCAGTTTCGTGTTATTGGATGAGCCTTTTGCAGGAGTGGATCCTATAGCGGTAGAAGAGATACAGACCATCGTAGCGAAGCTGAAAAACAAGAATATCGGTATCCTTATCACTGACCATAATGTAAACGAAACCCTCTCCATTACTGACCGCGCCTATCTCATGTTCGAAGGTAAATTACTGAAAGCGGGTACCGCTGAGGAGCTTGCTGCCGATGAGCAGGTCCGCAAGGTGTACCTAGGTGAACACTTCGAGTTGAAACGTAAAATATAGAATCGCTTGGGAGACGATTTTTTCAGAAGTATTTCAAGAATTTGTTATCGCTTGTTCTGGATATAGAATGAGAAAGGATCGAGCGTGAAGAAAATACCCCAAGGACATTGATCAGCAAAAGGACCGGTCCAGCATCACCTATATAGGTGTAGCACTATTTGCTGACTTTCAACAAAGTTATACCCCAAAAAAAGCTTCCGAAAAATGAGCATGAACAAAAAAGCAAAAGCTTGTGATGCATGTCATCGATACAAATGACATGCGATTATCAACAATCAATACCATTCTTGTGAAAATATAGGATACATTTCGAAACAGCCCCCAAGCTCAGTTCATTTGACTATCTTTCCCTTGGTTTTTTCGTTATATTTCAGGTTGTAATAGTCGCAGAACAGTGATGTGAATTAACCCTAGGGACACGATAAGAAGATGAAAATCATCAATTCCATACTTACTTGGGTCATGAGGAAAAGGATCCATCAGATCGACCTTTTCATCAAATACCCTCATGATGTACAAGAAGAACTTTTCCTAAAACTGATACACTCCGGTAAGGACACGGAATTCGGCCGAAAGTATCACTTTAGTGATATCAATACCTTTGACCGGTTCAAAGAGCAGGTACCCATACACTCCTATGAAGCCTTCTTTCCCTATATAGAACGCTTAATGAAGGGGGAGCAGAACGTACTCTGGCCTACCGAAGTAAAGTGGTTCGCCAAATCCTCGGGAACGACCAATGCCAGAAGTAAGTTTATCCCCGTTTCTCAGGAGGCCTTGGAGGACTGTCATTTCAAAGGGGGCAAAGACCTGATTTCCATTTATGTCAATAACTATCCGGAAACGATGATGTTTCAGGGAAAGGGCTTGGCCATCGGGGGCAGTCATCAGATCAATGAATACGACCCGAATGCCAATTCCTACTATGGTGATGTCTCTGCCGTAATTATGCAGAATCTCCCTTTATGGGCGCAGTTTATCCGTACGCCCAAACTGGACATCGCCCTCATGGACAAATGGGAGGAGAAAATCAATGAAATGGCACGCCTGACTGCCGATGAAAATGTCACTAATATCTCCGGAGTCCCCACTTGGACCATGTTATTGCTCAAAAAAATCCTTGAGATAAAGCAAAAGGATAATATCCTGGAAGTATGGCCAAATCTGGAAGCTTTTTTCCATGGTGCCGTTGCTTTTGGCCCCTATCGCTCCTTGTTCAAGGAGCTGGCTCCGAGTAGTACCATGAGGTATTGTGAAACGTATAATGCCTCTGAGGGCTTCTTTGGCATCCAAGATCAAAAAGATTCGAACGAACTCCTGTTAATGCTGGACTACGGCATTTTTTATGAGTTCATACCCTTAGAAAAGCTGGATAGGGAACATCCTACGACCATCAATCTGGGAGAAGTCGAACTGGGCAAAAATTATGCGATGATCATCTCTACCAATGCCGGACTATGGCGCTATGACATCGGCGATACCGTAAAGTTCACTTCTATTTCGCCCTATCGCATCAAGATAACGGGCAGGACCAAGCATTTTATCAATGCTTTCGGGGAAGAACTCATCATAGAAAATGCCGAAACGGCCATTACCAAGGCCTGCACCGCCACTGGAGCTATTATGGTCAATTTTACGGCCGCTCCCATTTACTTTGAAAAAGGGAAAAGAGGTGGTCATGAGTGGGTGGTCGAGTTTGCCCAACAGCCCGATAGCCTCCATCGGTTTACCCAAGTCCTGGACGAAACCCTGAGAGAGATCAATTCCGATTATGATGCCAAGCGCTACAAAGACATCGCCCTACAACTGCCCATTGTACATAACGTAGACGAGGGTACTTTTTACCGATGGATGAAAAAACGCGACAAACTCGGTGGACAAAACAAAGTGCCACGCCTGTCCAATGACCGGGAGCATCTCGACGATATCCTTCAAATGATCGATACCCTGTCAGGAAGTAATAGACAAGCTACGAGCGAATAGTATATACTAAAGCAAAAAATGGGAAGAGGGGAACTGGCCGCAGTAGACCTTCATGGGAAAAGGCCCTGTGTACAGGATATGGACGCCGTGGTTCTTGCCGCCCATAATACGGAGCGTTTCCAAGGGGGGCAGTGAACTGGTTCTTGCTGATTGCGTATAAATACAAAGTACCGTCAAGTAGCAATCGATTGATTTCAAAGGTATTCATTGAACTTGCCTGTTTTTGTCTAATACAAACTTAGCTTTTATACCCAAACGCAATTGATTTGGGAAAGACCTAAAATCATTGCGAAAGCACTGTTCCGCGCGGAAAAGCCCTAATGACCAATCTACCAATGACGATTGTATCAATGCAGGATTTTCCCATAATTTGCCGGACCCTAAATTTCCCATTTCACTTTTTCTTGAGTATAAATATCGCCTATCTTCCTGTTCATTTTGTTTCACTCTGCGTTGACCATCCTCGGGATAGCGCTGCTATCCCTGCGGTGTTCGCCTTGATTGAAACCAAAATGACCCGCGCAATCTTATACGACATTTAAAACCCAAATTTGTCTAAGATCTGTTTTTCCAATGGAACTCATAACGTTGCTCTGAAAATTCTCGTGATATACCGCTGGACCTATCACAAAAAAACAGAGCCATCGACTATATATCGATGGCTCTACCATTTATTTTTTGAAGATGAAGTACTATACCTACTCTTTTAGATTTACGCGGAATACATAGTCGTCCGCAGTAAGGAAGGCATATTTTTCATCGGGAGAGAGTGCTACGTTTGAGGTCAATTGCCCTGTCTTAACCAGTGCTTCCACTTCTCCTTCGGGTGTGAACACCCAGAGACCTTCGGGACCTGTAGCGAAGACATAGCCCCTCTTGTTGGTTTTCATGCCGTCGGGTAGGCCCATGTCTTTGCCTTTGTACTCTTTGGCATCGTAGAATACGCGCTCACTGACGGGCAGACCATCATCACCCAACTCATAGGCCATCCAAATGGGGTTATCGGTATCGGAATTGGACACATAAAGGGTTTTTTCGTCGGGAGAGAGCGTGATCCCATTGGGATAGCTCAGGTCTTTGGTAATCAAGTCCAAGGTACCATCCTGTTTCAGGCGGAACACCCCATGGAAGTCCAACTCCTTATTAGGGTCGCTGTTGGGATCATCAAGCCCGAAAGGGGGATCGGTAAAGTACATGTCACCATTGCTATGGTAGACGGCATCATTGGGACTGTTCAGTTGTTTTCCCTCGTACTTGTCGGCCAAGGTTTTGAACTCAGGCTTGGGGTCCGATAGTGGAGATTCCATGACAGCCATTCTTCTATCTCCTTGTTGGCAAAGCACTAGCTGTCCATCGGCGTTCAACAAAAGACCGTTCGACCCAGGTTCGAATCTTCTCGTGAAAATTCCCGTGTAGCCTGATGGCTTGAGGTACAGGCTCTTTCCTTCGGCTTCGGTCCATTTGAATATGGAGTTGTTGGGGATGTCCGAAAATAACAGAAAGTCGCCGTCGGCGATATATAAGGGTCCCTCGGTCCAAGTAAAGCCCTGCGCCAGCGTATCGATGGTTGGGTTTTCCACAATCACGGGGCCTTCATCTATAGGAGGGTCCACAACGACTATGGGGTCTTCTTTTACTTCTCCTTCATCGTCGCTACAACTTGATTGACATGCCAACAATGCTCCCAATGCTACGAGAGCTGCTATTTTTCCAGTGATTTTCATTATACTCGTGTTTTTAATGGTGTTTATGGTTCTGAACGTTTCTCTTGATTCAAGAATCCAAGAGAAGTTTTTAAACTGCCTCTCTTTTGATTATTATCTCATGGTAGTTTTGATTTTTAATATCCACTTGATATTTACAGGTATAAAACTTGTTTCCAGTGGAATACCTACTCCATTATGCTCATTGCTGTGGGTGCTTCTTTAGGCCCACAGTTCCAAAACAGTCTCTAAAATTAACCTATATTTCTTAAGCCGGTAACTAAATTCCATAGTCGGGGACTTATCTATGTTGAAATGTAGCCCAGCAGTATGAATGCCCTAGAGTATACTCAAGAAAAAATAGAAATGGGAAACCTTATCGGCAATAGCCATAGGAAAAATCCGTATAGTGTTGAACCGTTACGGGTAGACTTGTCATTAGGGGCTTTAGCAAATAGTAGCACCTAAGTCAACACATCACCTTGTCCCAGATCAATTGCGTTTAGGTATAAATAAGGGGCGACAGCAATAGTGCCTTTGAAAACTATTCGAAAAGGAGCTTCTGTCCCCCTATTATTGGAGTCTTTCTTTACCCTTTTCAAAGGGGCCGGGCAAGTAGATAACAGATGGTCGATACAATACTGTCCAACCTGTGTTCCCTTCTATTTCTCTGATAATTACATCGTGCCGACTTTTGCTCTGAAGGCCTTCGCTTTTTCCGTGATGGCCTGAAAATCCTTTGTACTAATATCTTTTTGATGTACCAAGGCACTGCCAATACCCAAACCGGCGACACCGGCCTCCAGCCATGACTCTATATTGTCCAGTGTTATCCCTCCCGTAGGTAGAAATAGAATATCCCGCATCGTGGACCGGACCGCTTTGAGAAAGGAGAGTCCCAAATGGTCAGCAGGAAATAGCTTGACAAAATCGGCTCCCGCAGCATGGGCCTGATAAATTTCTGTAGGCGTAAAGGCACCCATAATTACGGGTACTTCGTGTTTTTTGGCCACGGTCATGATTTCCTCGGAGGTAATAGGCGTCACTAAGTACCTAGCCCCTGCTTTTATCGCCTTTTCTGCCGCCTCGCCATTGGTCACTGTCCCTACCCCCAGCAACAGATCGGGGTATTGCTCCCGCAGGTCGCGGACCAGTTCCAGACAATCGGGCGTATTGTAGGTGACTTCGATGACCTGTAGTCCTCCGCTCCTCACTGCCGCTATTGTTTCTGCTATGCCTTCGCTCTGCGCGGACCGGATGATGACCACGATTTTCTCGGCCATTATCTTTTCTATAATTTCTCTTTTTGACATTCTGTTCTATTATTGAAGTGATTTTAACCTTCTTTTAAACCCAAATTTGTATTAAGGCCTCCCAATGAAGCTCTGATGTATCATTCGCCAGGGTTCTTTTTGCCTGAATTTTGATTTTTCAATCGTGGCCTAAGGTTAACTATGCCACTCAAGAAGGCTTCATAAGGGCAGAAAATCCCTGTTTTTCGCTACAGAACAAAAGTTCAAAACACTTTATCGTTCTACATGTCCGGAAGTATGCCCTTCCATAATCGTCTTTACCTCTTCTTCTTTGACCAAGTTGAGGTCCCCCGGGATGGTCTGCTGTAGGGCCGAGGCTGCCGTGGCATACTTAATGGTCTTCTCAAAGGACCATTCTTTACCATAACCATGGATAAGCCCCGCAGCAAAAGCATCTCCACCACCAATCCTGTCGACAAGTTCCAGATCATAAGTAGGACTTTCATAGAACTTCCCGCCATCGTATAGGATACCTGTCCACTTGTTATGAGAAGCGGATATATGGTTCCTTTCGGTAAATACCACTTCGCTGACCTTAAACCTGTCTCGGGCCATGGGCATCAGTTCGCGGCACCGTTCGCTGGAGCTTGATTTGTCGGAGCCCATTTGATATACATCCATCAATGCGCCCTCATTGGCGATGAGTACATCGGTATGTTCCAGTATACGATTGAATATGGCTATGGCTTCCGCTCCCGATTTCCATAGCTTCCGACGAAAATTCAGGTCAAAACTTACCCGTAGGCCTTTTTCTTGAGCTATCTTGGCGGCCCGGATGGTCTCATGGGCACAGTTCGGGGACAAAGCAGGGCTGATTCCTGTCAAATGTAGCCAGCGCTTATCCTCAAGGACTTCTTCCCATACAATCGCATCTTTGGCTATCTGCTGGAAAGAAGAATCATCTCTATCGTAAATGATACGGGACGGCCTCAGTGAAGCCCCCTGTTCGATAAAATAAATGCCGATACGGTTTCCTTCCCGTGTAACGAACTCCGTATTGACTCCGAATTCCCTCAGTAGGTTTTCCGCGCCATCGCCCAGTGCGTTCTGAGGAAGGGCAGACACAAAAGATACAGGGTGACCCCACTGGGATAGGGCAATGGCCACATTGGATTCCGCCCCGGCAAAATCCATGGCCAGACTATTGGCCTTCACTAGCTTGGCCCAGTTCGTGGTCGGGGTCAGGCGTAGCATGATTTCGCCAAAGGTAACTACCGAAAATCTATTCATGATAAGTGTGTTTGTTTACAGATACTGTTCGAAGTAAAGGGACTTGACCTGTGCCAAGGCCAAAGGCATTTAAAAGTATGGTATTTCGATGACAGAACATACCGAAGTGGTTCAGACTTTTTATTTCGGCCGTAAATTCACCTTGTTTCACTCCAATTTTGATTTTTGATCCAAGTCATGGACTCGTCCCTCTATTACTACTTTAGATCAGTGAAATGGACGTTTTTTTTGCCCTGACCATAGCGTTACTACGCTGAATCCCATAAAGTACCTTAGCTTAGGGCTATTTCAGTCCTTATAATGAAGCGCTGATGTATCCTTTGGGTTTAGCCCAAACGGCATCGTTTCTGGAGTGTATACATTTGACTGGACAGTAAGAAAAGCTCAATAGGGTTAACTTACAGAAAGAATGAAGAAAACAAGAA
>CANLOE010000008.1 GCA_947492745.1 uncultured Cyclobacteriaceae bacterium
CCCTGCGGTTCTCGCCTTGATTGAAACAAAATGACCCGCGGAATCTTATACGACATTTAAAACCCAAATTTGTATTACATATTTATTTAGATGATAATTATTGAAAATTTGTTTTTGAACAAGCTCTTATGTGTCGAAAGAAGCACATTAGGAAATAGATGACAAAAGACACATTTTCAAACTGTCCCTGCTCTGGTACGCTTTATCCCAATCAGGAGTTTGCTTCGGCGATGGCCGCAACACTGAGCTCCTTCACACCGGCTTCCAACAACACCTGTGCACAGGCTTCCACCGTTGCCCCAGTGGTGATAATGTCATCGACCAGTAGGATACGTTTATCCTTCAGCGCCTCCACTTGTAGCACCTGAAAGATATGTGCTACATTCTGCCAACGCTGTACTCTGGACTTTCGTGTTTGCGTCTCACTCTTATAACGACGGGAGAGCGTCTTGGATGACCAAGGCAGTCCCAATGCCAAAGACAGTCCTTCAGCAAAACGATCACTTTGATTGTATCCTCTTGACCTAAGTCGGGAGGCATGTAAGGGCACAGGTAAAATCAAATCAAAGTGTTCGCCATAACCGTGGGCTTTCAGCTCCATGCCGTAGTAGTAGCCGAGCTGGTTTCCTATCTGCGGCCGATTCCCGTACTTGAACTGGTACAATAAACGTTGTACTTTTCCTTTCTTAAAAAATTTCAGATAAGCCAAAACATAACGAAGCTGGACCTTTCCATAGAACTTTCTGTTGATACTGTTTTCCTCGGGCACTGTAGCACAATGATAGTCCGTCTTCGGTAAATCACTGAGGCAGTGCAGGCATATATGTTCTTCTGTTTTCGATAATGGAGTACCACAGGTAAAACAGACTTTGGGGAAAAACAAGGAAAGTAAATCGTTGAGCATTCTGTAGCTTTGGATATATTTGTTAATTGATCAATAATGGGAAGTATCGCTGATAAATAGTACAATATATGAACCCTGTAGAAGAATTTAATGCTTATCGAAGCAAAATGAACGAAAAAATTCTGGATGCCGACAATAAGGTACTCAAAAGGATTTTTAATCTGGATACCAATACCTATTCGGAAGGCGCTTTGGACACTAAAACCAAGGAAATCATCGGTATGGCCTGTTCTATGGTCCTTCGCTGCGATGATTGTGTCAAGTATCATTTGGAAAAGTGTAAATCACTGGGTTATGGCAAGGAGGAGATGTTCGAAGCCTTTTCGGTAGCGAGTTTGATAGGAGGTACCATTGTCATCCCTCATCTGAGAAGGGCCGTAGAATACTGGGAAGTACTGGAAAAGGAAGACCATGATTAAAAAAGACCTTGATTTAGCACGTAACTGGCATAAGCTATTGCGCCAACTAGAGCAGCAAATAGGCACAAGGCCCAAAGATATGAACGCCGTCCTGTTCCTGATAGGGGTACAGGAACTGGGCCAAGGTACAAGAACCTTCTCGAAAGAGCAGAAACAGGACCTGATGCATATCGCAATATGCAAGGTACTGAGCTTATCAGGATTTTATCGTTTGGAAGGATTGGACGAGGAGGGCTGGCCTCATTGGAAGCTGGTCAAAAAACTGCCCCATTTTGATTTATTGGAGCAGGAGAAATTATTGAAAATGCATGTTATCGAGTATTTCGAAGGTATGTTCGACGATAAAGAAACCCTTTGAAGAGGAGGGACGATATATGATGGACAAGGAAACTTTCAGACAACAGGGATATCAAATTATCGACTGGATTACGGAGTACTATGCGAATATAGAAGACCTGCCCGTCATGCCCGATATTCTACCGAATGCGATTAAGGCAAAGCTGGCCGATAGCGCTCCTACTACAGCAGAAAGTTTCGGGGATATCCTACAGGATTTTGAGAAGACCATCCTGCCCGGCATGACGCACTGGCAACACCCGTCTTTCTTTGCCTATTTTCCGAGTAATACCAGTCCCTATTCGCTATGGGCAGATGTACTGGCCTCTTCTATGAATGCCCAGTGCATGTCCTGGATTACCTCACCTGCTGCTACAGAACTGGAAGAACGGGTCATGCTATGGTTGAGGGATCTCATCGGTCTCCCCGGTAGTTTTGTCGGAGTCATACAAGATGGCGCCTCTACGGCCAGCTTATGCGCATTGCTGAGCGCTAGAGAGCGTTTCTCGAACTACAAGATCAACCGGCAGGGCTTTAGCGATGAGAAATTCACCATATATGCTTCTGAGCAGGCCCACTCTTCTATCGATAAGGCCGTAAGGATAGCGGGTCTGGGTAGTGAGTACCTCAGAAAGATAGAAGTAGACAGTGATTTTGCGCTCATTCCGGAAAAACTGGAGCAGGCCATAAAGAAGGATATCGAGCAGGGCTATACTCCTCTATGCGTTATTGCCGCTATGGGTACCACAGGCTCTACGGCCATTGACCCGATACAGGCCACAGGAGATATCGCCAAAAAATACGGACTGTGGTTTCATATCGATGCCGCGTATGCGGGTACTGCTTTGTTGCTTCCGGAGATGAGGTGGATGGCAAAGGGGGCAGAGATGGCGGATTCATTTGTATTCAATCCCCACAAATGGATGTTTACGAATTTCGATTGTTCGGCCTATTTTGTAAAGGATAAGGACGCCCTCATCAGGACCTTTGCCATCAGCCCCGAATACTTGAAAACCAATGCGGATGAAGAAGTAAACAACTATCGTGACTGGGGCATACCGCTGGGCAGGCGATTTCGTGCATTGAAACTTTGGTTCGTGCTGAAGGGCTATGGAGTAGAGGGTATCCAAGAGAAGTTGAGAGGTCACCTGAAAATGGCCCAGTGGCTCAGAAAAGAAATAGAACAGCACAGGGATTTTCAACTGCTCGCCCCGACACCATTGAACCTGGTCTGTTTTCACTTCAGACCTAAGGAGCTATCCGATATTAAAACTGTAAATAGGCTGAACAAGTCCATTATGGATCTATTGAACAAATCGGGGAAAATATTCCTGACGCATACCTCATTGGACGGAGTGCTTACACTCCGGATGGTTATCGCACAGACCGATGTGAGACAGGAACAGGTCGAAAATGCTTGGTCTCTGCTTCAAGATCAGGCTAAAAAAAGTATGGAAAAACTCAGAGAGGGGAGTTAGCAGAGGTTTTAACAAAATTATGCGTCAAAGGATCACTTATCGCTATGCGCATAGTAGAGCTAACAATGACTTTCGGACAAACTTGCGAATCCCATATGGCCCTTAAAAATCAATACCGGCCATGTGAAAATAAAAGATAGATTTCAACATCGTCGCTAACTCATAAAACATAGAAGTCGTTCAAACTTTTTATTTTGTAGCGGAAATCAAAGATCATTTGCCCTAGTGAAGCCTTTTTTACGTGGCATAGCCAAGGTTACGTCATTATAGAAATTCAAAATTAAAGTGAAACAAGCTAAATTTACAGCCAAAATAAAAAGTCTAAACGACTCCTTACCCTAAATTATACGCCTATGAAGATTATCTCCTATAATGTCAATGGTATCCGTGCCGCGCTGAAAAAGGGCTTTGCCGAATGGCTATCCTCGGAAAATCCGGATATCATTTGTTTGCAAGAAGTGAAGGCACTGGAGAGCCAGATAGATACAACACTATTTGCAGATATGGGATATCAGGTATTTTGGATGTCCGCAGTCAAAAAAGGGTATAGTGGTGTGGCCATACTGAGCAAAATACAGCCTGAAAAAGTGGTCAAAGGCTGCGGAATCGCCAAATACGATGATGAAGGCAGGGTACTTCGGGCAGATTACAAAGATTTTTCGCTGATGAGCGTCTACATGCCCTCCGGGTCCAGTGGTGATGAGCGTCAAGCCTTCAAAATGCTATGGCTGGATGACTTCTATGCTTATATCGAAGAGCTCAAAAAAGAACGACCGAAACTGATCATCAGTGGTGATTATAATATATGTCATGAGGCCATCGATATTCATAATCCCGTTGCCAATAAAAAATCATCGGGCTTTCTGCCCGAAGAACGAGAATGGGTCAGCAAGTTCATCTCCGGTGGTTTTATAGATACTTTTCGACATTTCAACAAGGACCCACATCACTATAGCTGGTGGAGCTACCGTGCCAACGCCCGACAAAAGAATCTGGGATGGAGGATAGATTACCACATGGCCACGGAAAACCTGAAAGAGCGCTTGACCGCTGCTGCCATTTGCAGCGAAGCAGTGCATTCGGATCACTGCCCGATCGTTGTCGAACTTACATAAGCCATGCCACTTCAAATCTTTAGGGAAGAACAGGAATGAATAAAATACTATGCTTTTTTGGATGTTGGATGGCGTGGGCCTTACTGTTATCCTGTGATAGCAGTGATAGTGGTAAGGAAATCCAAGAGCGTGGACAAGGTCACGTAGCTGTACAGGCGAGAGGGGGAAAGTACTATGGGGGCACACTGAATCTCAACGAAAAAGAAGATATACGAAATCTGTATCCGCCCGCCCATAGCAATATCCATAGCACACGTGTGGCGGGAGCGATGATGGAGAGCCTTTTCCACTATGACCATAAAAAAAAGAAACTGAGTAATATTCTTATCGATGGGTACAGTCTGGATAGCTCCGGAACAGTCTATAGATTATACCTGAAAAAAGAGGTATACTTTCACGATAGCAAGTACTTCCCGAAAGGTAAAGGGCGTAAGTTGACCGCAAACGATGTCCATTATTGTCTGAAGCGCCTATGCCGCAATGAGCGGGAGAACCTGAACGCGTTTCTTCTTATCGAGGATATAAAAGGTGCAAAAGATTTTTACAATAAGAAAACAAGAGTATCCGACCCGAACGGAGAGGTAGAAGGGCTAAAAGTATTGGATAGACTTACTTTGGAGATTACCTTAAGGGCACCCGAACCCGATTTTCTTAAAAAACTGGCTCATCCTGCGGCGGCTATCTATGCTCCTGAAGCTATCTCAGAAGAAAATGAACTCTTTGTACCTATCGGTACGGGACCGTTCCGGATACGGGACGAAATACCGGGACTCATCCTACGCCTACGTAAAAATACCCGCTATCACCGAAAGGATGAACTCAACAATCCACTGCCCTTTCTGGATGGGATCAACATACGTTTCATGAAAGACCAGGCCTCCATACTGGAAGAATTCAAATTGAAGACCTTGGACCTGTGCTATAGCCTGCCTATACCCCATGAAGGTCTGCTACCCAATAAAATCAAACAGCCCTATCAACGGGAACCTGTCCCTACACAAGAGTCGCTATACTTAAAATCAGGGATGGCAGGGGTACTGAGCCATAAAGAGGTCAGGGCAGTACTCTATAGAGGTATCAATACCGACTCCATTGCGAAAGAACTCTCATTGCGCGTCGCCAATAAATACAAATGGCTTATTCCTCCATTATTTTCGGAGTTGGGACAGGTCATAAGGGACAGTAGCAATGTGCAGCATGTCCTTGATGAGGGCTCCCTGAGCCAACAGTCCCGCGAAGCCCTAATGGCATTGAGAGAGGGTACACTGACTTTGTATACTCTGGATGCTCCAAAGTATAGCACTATCGCCGAAAAACTGAAAGAACAGTGGGAGAACACCAGCGTAGGAAACGTGGACATCAGACCCTTGGCCTATGAAATGCTGATACGAAAGGACATTAGCAAGGAACAAGCCATGATGCTCTTTAATCGAGATGTTTTTTATCACAGCCCTATAGACTATATTGTAGGCATAAAGGAAAAACAGGGTATATTGGGCTATACGCGTTTCCCAAATGACAACAGTACCCGGTCAATCACACTTGAGAAAGCAAAAAGCGAGAAAGACTCTATAACAAGTAGTGGTCGCCATCTGTTCTTCTATAAAAGTCTCATAGCACTGGAAGAAGAATTTATCACTAAGGCATTATGGCATGAGAAGGGCTACTGGTTAAGACAATTCTACATCAGAGGATTGGAGATGGATGCTATACCCTGTCCCGATTATGCAAAGATCTACCTCTTAAAAGCAAAAAAGCTGTACAATTAATGTGAGGAAGAACTACCTATAGCATGTATTCGTATAAGTATTGTATATTTAATGCGTATTATGGAACAAAACAGGCAAGAAAATAGCATATCCGGTAAGCTACAGGCTTACAAAAGGAAGTATTATACCAATATGCTCGTAAAAGGTAGCATCATTACACTGGCATTGTTGACCACTTTCTTTCTTTTGGCCAATTCGCTTGAATTCGCACTCCGATTCAACTCATGGGTACGCGGTTTCATCTTGTTATCTTTTATAGGAACGACGCTATTTACACTCATCAAATATGTAATCACTCCCATCACTAAACTTATCGATGGTAAAAATGGCATCAGTAATGAGGAAGCAGCGCTCCAAATCGGAAAGTACTTTCCATCTGTGAAAGACCGTCTACTAAACCTCATACAGCTCCAGCATTTGGATACTCAGAACAAGGACAACAGCCTCATCAGCGCAAGTATACACCAAAAGTCCGATGAGATAGGACCTGTAGCCTTTACCGAGGCCATTGATATAAAGGAGAACCTGAGGTACGCCAAGTATTTGGCCATACCGCTTGTGCTTATTGTGACGGTGATGCTGTGGAATCCCGGTTTCTTTTCTTCCAGCACGGGCAGGATATTACAGTTCAACAAAGAGTTTGTGCGTAAAGCACCTTTTCGCTTCGACATTGAGAACAAAGGCCTACGCGCATTTAAGAACGAAGACTTCGAACTCAAGCTGGTACTCAGCGGAGAGGCCTTTCCCGAGCATATATACTTGGTACAGAATGGCCGTAAGATAAAAATGCGCAAGGATGAACAGGGGCATTTCAGCTACCTGTTTCAAAAAGTCCAGAACGATAAACAGTTTTACTTTGAAGGTGCGGGTTTTCGCTCGGTAGGGCATGAGCTGGATGTCGTCCATCGCCCTAATCTTAAGCAGTTCAGCATAGCACTGGACTACCCTGATTATCTCGGCAAGAAGAAAGAACGCCTTGACAATATCGGCAATATAGAAGTACCTGAAGGTACGCTTATCAACTGGCAGTTTCAGGCCGATCATACCGAAAATTTTCACATAAAATTTCCCTTAATAGGGGATAGCACACTAATACAGGAAAATAAACAAGAGCTTTTCGAATACGAACGCCGTATGATGAAATCACAGCCCTATGAAGTAGGCCTGACCAATGAGTACAGCGGCAATAAGGATAAAATCATCTATAATATCAATGTCATCCCCGATCGGCACCCCGAAATCAGCTTAGAGACATTTCAGGACACTACACTCTATAGTTTCATGATACTGGGGGGAAATATAGCGGATGATTACGGTCTGCAAAAACTTAGACTTTACTATCAAATCGATAAGAAGGAGAACGATACAGGAAAAAATGCTTATGTTCCTATCGACATCCCCATAGATAGGACGAAAAACAGTCAAGGCTTCTACTATCAATGGCAGTTGGACAGTCTCTCCGTAGGCCCTGGAGAAGAACTCCATTATTACCTTCAGGTCTGGGACAATGACGGCATTAACGGCAGTAAGGCATCGAAGACAGGGGTTTACACTTTTAAAATTCCCGATGAACGGGAAGCCAAGGAGAATATAGAAAAATCCACGGCTCAGACAGAGGAAAAAATAGATAACACACTGAAAAAAGCCAAGGACATAGAGGAGAGCATCGATAAGGTGGAAGAACGCCTCAAAGGCAAGAAAAACCTCGACTGGCAAGATGAAAATCTTTTAAAAGAGATTGTCGAAAAACGGGAGGAGCTGAACAAAACACTGGAGGAGCTTAAAGAGCAGTTCAAGGACAATACCCTCAAAAGAGAACGTTTTACGGAGAAGGAACAGAAGATTGCCGAGAAAGCCAAGCAGCTACAGGAACTGATGGATGAGCTTCTCGATGAGGAGACCAAAAAGCTCTATGATGAACTGCAAAAGCTTTTAGAAGAGAAGAACGATATCGGGGAGATGCAGGATGTACTGGAGAAGCTGGATAACAAGGAAGACAACCTAGAGAAAGAACTAGAGCGAACCCTAGAGCTGTTCAAGCGGATGAAATTTGAATACAAGCTCGACGAAACCATCAAAGCACTGGAAGAGCAAGCCGAAAAACAAGAAGAGCTGTCAGAGCAGACGGGTGATAAATCCGAAGATAAGGAAGAACTACAGGAGAAGCAGGAAGAACTACAGCAACAGTTCGAAGAATTACAAAAGGACATGGAAGAAATGAAGGAGCTCAATCAAGAGATGAAAAGCCCAGAGTCTCTTCCGGACCAAGAGGAGCTAGAAAAAGACACCGAACAACAACAGCAGGAAAGTAAAGAGTCACTGGAGAAGGACAAACGAAAGAAAGCTCAAGAGTCTCAAAAGAAAGCGGCCGAAAACATGAAAAAGATGGCCCAGCAGATGAAACAGATGCAGGGAGGTATGGAAATGCAAATGATGCAGGAAAACCTCGACCACTTAAGGGATATCGTCCATAATTTACTCAAGCTATCTTTTGATGAAGAAAAGCTACTGGAAGAATTCAAAAAAGTAGATCAAAGTGACCCTAGGTTCATCACCCTATCACAACAACAGCTCAAGCTACAGGACGATGCAAAAATCGTTGAAGACAGTTTACTGTCCCTTGCCGGTCGTGTATTTCAGATACAGTCTTTCGTAACTAGAGAAGTAGGTGAGATGAACGAGTATATGGAGGCCAGTACCAAGGCCATCAAAGATAGAAAGAAAGGACTGGCCACCAGCAAGCAACAATATGCCATGACTTCCATGAACAATCTGGCGCTATTGCTCGACGACGTACTTCAGCAGATGCAACAATCCATGAAAGATGCCATGGGAAGTCCTCAAAAGGGAAAGGGGAAGCCTCAGGAGGCTCCCAGCCTCAGCGAACTGCAAAAACAGTTGAATCAGAAAATAAGTGATTTGAAGAAAAGTGGCAAAAAAGGAAGAAGTCTTTCCGAAGAACTCTCCAAGCTGGCCTCCGAACAAGAGAGGATACGAAAGGCCATGCAGGAAATGCAGCAGAAAATGGGCGGTAAAAAAGGAGGAAGTGAAGGAACGGGCGAAGGAGAAGGCAAAGGAGAGGGGGAAGAGGAGGGAGGCTCCAAGCCCGGTGACGGCATCCCCGAGAAAATGGAGGAAACGGAGACGGACCTTGTCAATAAAAGGATAACAGAAGAGACCATCAAAAGGCAACAGGACATACTTACAAGATTACTACAAGCAGAAGATGCCCTTAGAGAAAGGGAACAAGACGAAGAAAGAAAGGGTGAAACAGCTAAGCAATACGAAAAAGCCATACCAAAGGCCTTTGAAGAATATTTAAAATTGAAAGAAAAGGAAATAGAACTACTGAAAACAGTTCCCCCGAAATTATTTCCTTACTACAAAAAAGAAGTAAACGATTATTTTAAAAGAGTAGGGGAGAATGTTAACAACTAATTATGGATACCATTAGAATTGAAATTCCGTCATTGTCGGAGAACATCAGGATGATAGAGAGCTTCATCGACAATGCAAAGGAGAAGTTTGACCTCGAAGATGACATCTACGGAAACATTATGATTGCCGTAACGGAATCCGTCAATAACGCCATCACCCATGGCAATAAGAAGAATAAAGAAAAGAATGTATCCATCAGCCTGTTCTTACAGGATGGGCTCATCAAGTTCATTGTAAAAGATGAAGGAGAAGGCTTCAACTATGACGACCTGCCCGACCCCACAGCTCCTCAGAACATTGACAAACCTGGTGGACGGGGCATATTTTTAATGAAGCAGCTATCAGACGAAGTATCTTTCAGCGACGAAGGCAAGACCGTAGAACTATGTTTTTACATGAGCTGATATGAAAGGTATCAATTTCTTCTGCGAAGATGTCGAGTTCATCATGAATGACGAGACAGAGGTAAAGCAATGGATAGCCAGTATAGCCATGCAAGAAGGAGGGTATATAGACAATATCAACTACATCTTTTGCTCGGACGATTATCTACATAAAATCAACCTAGAGTACCTAGCGCATGACACACTCACTGATATCATCACCTTTGACAACTCAGAGGAGGAAGGTTCCCTATCAGCGGACATCTTCGTCAGTATCGACCGGGTAAGCGAAAACGCCAAACTATACAGCAAAAGCGAAAAAAACGAACTTCATAGAGTACTCATACACGGCGTACTGCATCTTCTTGGCTATATGGACAAGACAAAAGAAGAGATAGAGGAGATGAGAACAAAAGAAGAGTACTCGCTATCCTTGAGGCAATTTTAGCAAGTGTTCCACGTGGAACACTTAAAAACACAGAACAAACCAAACGAAGTGTTCCACGTGGAACACCTATAATAATATGTTTCCAGAATACGATATTGTGGTAGTAGGAGCTGGTCATGCCGGTTGTGAAGCAGCGGCAGCAGCGGCTAATATGGGCTCGAAGGTTCTATTGGCTACAATGAACATGAATACCATTGCGCAAATGTCCTGTAATCCCGCTATGGGCGGTGTGGCCAAAGGGCAAATCATTCGAGAAATCGATGCACTTGGAGGATACTCGGGAATCATCTCCGACAAATCGACAATACAGTTTCGAATGCTAAACAAGTCCAAGGGACCTGCCATGTGGAGTCCACGAACCCAAAATGATAGAATGCGTTTTGCGGAAGAATGGAGGTTGGCCCTAGAAAGAACACCTAAGGTAGACTTCTGGCAAGAAATGATCACGGGACTATTAATAGAAAAAGATAGGGTAGTGGGCGTCAAAACCAGTCTTGGCATTAAAATCATGTCAAAAGCAGTTATCCTCACGAACGGCACTTTTTTGAATGGACTCATACACATAGGTGAAAAACAATTTGGTGGCGGTCGATCGGGTGAAAAAGCAGCTAAAGGGATTACCGAAGAACTCATCGCTCTGGGTTTTGAATCCGGTCGTATGAAAACAGGGACACCACCACGTGTAGATGGAAGAAGTCTCGATTATAGTAAAATGGAAGAACAGCCAGGAGATAAAGAACCCGGCAGATTCTCTTATCTTGATACTCCCAAACTGAAAGAACAACGAAGCTGCTTTATCACCTACACCAATAATGAGGTTCACAGCACATTAGAACAGGGATTTGACCGATCTCCCATGTTCAATGGTAGAATCAAGGGCCTTGGGCCGCGCTATTGCCCATCGATAGAAGACAAGATCAACCGGTTTGCAGAAAGAGACCGGCATCAGATTTTCGTTGAGCCCGAAGGCTGGGATACCGTGGAAATATATGTCAATGGTTTTTCTACTTCTCTTCCCGAAGATATACAATATGCCGCCATGAAAAGGATACCCGGTTTTGAAAAGGCCAAGATGTTCAGACCCGGATATGCCATAGAGTACGATTATTTTCCACCCACTCAGTTACAATTGACCTTGGAAACAAAACTTATCGATAATCTGTACTTTGCCGGACAGATTAACGGTACTACGGGTTACGAAGAGGCCGCATGCCAAGGTCTAATGGCAGGTATCAATGCCCATCATAAGACTAGAGAGATAGACCCTTTTGTATTGAAAAGGTCCGATGCCTACATTGGCGTACTCATTGATGACCTTATCAATAAAGGTACCGATGAACCTTATCGCATGTTTACCTCCAGAGCTGAGTTCCGTATATTACTGCGACAGGACAATGCGGACATACGCCTGACACCTCTAGGCCATGAGATAGGCTTAGCCTCTACCGAAAGACTCCAAAGGGTAGAAGCAAAAAACCATAAAGTAAAAGAACTCACGCACACGCTGGCCACCAGAAAAATAATACCCAAAGAGGTCAATGAAGTACTCGGTCATTTGCAGACGGCCTCTCTAAAAGAAAAAGCGCCTATTATAAATCTACTGAAAAGGCCTGAAATCAATATACAACAACTCGCAGAGGTGGACAGTGTTACCCAAAAACACTTTGAAACATATTCTAAAGAAATTCTGGACCAAACCGAGATACAGATCAAATACGCTAACTACATCGATAAAGAGAAACAGCTAGCACAGAAAATGGAGAGTCTTGACAGTTTCAAGATAAAGAAGGGTTTTGACTATGATGAACTCAAGGCATTATCCTCCGAAGCGAAAGAAAAACTCAATCAAATCAAACCTCAGACCATAGGTCAAGCCTCTAGAATAAGTGGAGTATCCCCAGCGGATATTTCCATTCTTATGGTTTATCTAGGAAAATAATCCATGTACTACAACCACCAACAATGTCCCATATGTCATGAGACGCATTTCGAAAACTTCATATCCTGCACGGACTTCACTGTAAGCAGTGAAATTTTTTCCATTGTCAGATGCAGTCAGTGCCAGTTCCTTTTTACAGACCCAAGACCCTCTAATGAACAGCTGGGTAGCTACTATGCCTCAGAAGAATATATATCGCATACCAATAAGGGAAATAATCTCATTAATATCATTTATAGGATGGCAAGGAATTTTACCTTGCAGTCTAAGATCAAACTCATCAACTCACTCACACAGGAAAGAAATCTTCTGGACTACGGCTGTGGTACGGGTGACTTCCTTGCAGCTTCTGCCAAGAAAAGGTGGGAAACCCATGGCGTGGAACCTGATGAAAAAGCAAGGTCCTATGCCATCACAGAGAACAAGCAACATGTTTCACAAAATATTAATGATATATCCCCGGATAAACAGTTCGACATCATAACACTCTGGCATGTTCTGGAACATGTCTCTGAACTCAACGGTACCCTGAAAAAACTTATACAGCACCTAAAACCCAAGGGAAAACTTCTTATTGCCGTACCCAATCCCAATGCTTTCGATGCCTACTATTACAAAGAACACTGGGCTGCTTATGATGTACCCAGGCATCTGTATCATTTCTCGACCCAGAGCATGGAAAACCTGTTAAAAATTCATGGACTGACCATAATCAATAAGCTACCCATGAAATTGGACTCCTATTATGTATCTTTATTGAGTGAAAAATATAAGAGTGGTAAAAAACACCACCGGATAGCCCAATACTTCAACGCGCTGAGAACGGGATACCTATCCAACAAAAAAGCTAAGTCCACTTCAGAGTATTCCAGTCTTATCTATATCATTACCATTTGACTATGAAATTAATTATCAGAACATTCTTTTCCATCCTTATACTACTCTATGGTACGAACTGTGCCAATCAAAGTCAGCCAACGGGTGGACCAAAAGACGAAACAGCGCCAAAATTATTATCTACGGTACCTCAGAACGGCCAAGTCAATTATAAAGGAAAGGTAGTGGCCCTGACTTTCGATGAGGATATTATAACAGCAAACGCTAAGCAGCAGTTGGTAATAACACCACTTATAGATCAAGAATATACCATAAAATACAAAAAGAGAACAGCTCAAGTCATCTTATCAGAGCCCCTGAAAGAAAATACTACCTATACGTTTAATTTTAGAGAGGCCATAAAGGACATCACCGAAGGCAATGTCCCCGAAAACCTAAAGATAGCTTTTAGTACAGGCTCCTATTTGGACTCACTCCATATCAGCGGAAACATTACCTCTCTCTTTACAACTGCTCCTGAAAAGGAAGTGACCATTGCCCTATACAAGGCCAAGGATACGCTGGATGTCTTCAATAGCCCTCCTCTCTACTTGACTACGAGCGCAGAAGATGGTTCCTATCTCATAGAAAATATCAAAAATGATGACTACCTGCTCTATGCTTATGGTGACAGTAATAAAAACCTTAAACTTGAAGTCTCCAGCGAAAGCTATGGTTTCATAGCAGATACACTATCATTGACAAAAAATATCGATTCATTGAACATAGCGCTACAGAATCTTGATATATCAACTTTTAAGTTGCAGAGCGCACGTACGAACAGCCACTACTACATACTGAAGTTCAATAAATATGTAATGGACTACACCTTATCTACAAGTGGCGTAGATACGCTCTACAGCCAACTCTACAATAACAACAAAGCTATCCGTATCTACAATACCCTACCCATCCGTGATAGTCTAGCGATGTACATCACGGCCAGTGATTCGATTCAGCAAACGATACAAGATACGCTCTACCTACAATTTGAAAAAAGTGAAAGGAAGAAAGAGGCCTTTAAAAGCAATGTGTCCAATGGACAGTTGCGGGAATCCGGTACTCAGACCACGGCGAAAGCGACGATTACTTTTTCAAAACCTATTATTGCCTTTCGAGAAGATAGTATCTATATAGAAGTGGATTCTTTACGGTCTATATTTCTGGCAAAGGACAAAGGATTTTCTTGGAATGAGAACTATACTGAACTTACTCTGGACACTGCTCTGGAGGCCTCCCTATTTGCTCCTGTGATAGACACAGTAGAAATCAGACCGCGTCCCAAGCTCCTCTTTGCCGCTACGAGTTTCCAAAGTGCGGATGGCGAACCGAGCATAGCAATGAGCTCGGACCTCCCCTTTGTCAATGAAGAGAACTTCTCCAAAATAGACAATGCCATCATCGATACCGAAGAAGAACACTATATACTACAACTCATCGAGAGCAAGACAGAAAAGGTAGTCAGAGAGTATATAGACCCTACCGTCATCAACGCAGCTAGGCTCAGACCCGGTAGCTATCGTATCCGTATACTCGTGGACAGTAATGGAAATGGACGCTGGGACCCGGGAAATATGTACGATAGAATTATGGCAGAACCTATACTATTCTATCAAAACGAGGAAGGACAGGAAGAAATCGTCCTTCGCGAAAACTGGGAGATCAGTGATATACAGATAAAGTTCTAACGTGGAAAACCGCCAAAGAACTGTGGATAACAGGTAGAACATTTGTGGATAAAATAGAGTAAACAGGAAATTATGGTTCGGATACCAGAACAGCGTTGATAAGTGTTCCTAAGTCGGGACTTAAGCACAGCCTGTTAACAATCCGGAAGAAAAATAATATTTATCCACAAAAAAGACGTTGAATTACGAAAACACGGTCTATGGTCAAATTTGGCTTCTTTCTCAGTGGATAACTTGTGGACAAGCGATTCATAACTGCCTCTCTTACCAACAATCCTAAAAAACAATGTGTCCAAAAAAAAGTTTTCCACTTATCCACAGACTAATAAATAATAATAATAAATTTAATATATATATAATATATACTATATAGTGGAGTATTGTGAACAAGTGTCTCTTCAGAAAAACGCAAGGCCAAGAACCTACTCTTCCTATTTGAACGTTATGAGACTGTGCCACTAGAAATTAAAACACCATGAAAAACATATTATACGGTATTTTCAGTATATGCCTATTACTGTTGACATCAAATACAGGTTTTTCACAGAATGAAGTAGATGCGCAATTGGCCAATGCTTACTATAGCAAAGGCGATTTTGATAAAGCAATGCTGATGTACGAGAAATTGGTGAAAGACTATCGTAATGTACCGCTTGTCCACAATAACTATCTCTTTATTCTCATCGAAGAAGAAGAGTTCGGTACCATCAACAAGTATCTGAAACAACTGGTCAAACGTTATCCCCAGAATATCTACTATCGATTGGATATGGGATATGCAAAGTATAAAGAGGGAAAAGAAGATGAATCCAGAAAGTTTTTCAATACCCTTTTCTCATCGGTAAAAAAAGATGTCTTCAAGTCCAGGCTCACGGCAGAATATTTAGTGAACAAGCAGTTGCCAAAGTTGGCCATCGATATACTGCGACAATCCAGGGCTTTTTACAAAGACGAAAGCATGCACACTCTGGAGATGGCCAATATCTACAGGATTATGGGAGAGAAGGAAAAGATGGTAGAAGAGTATCTGAATTTCGTGATCCAGAATCCGTCCAATCTGGATTATGTACAGACCTCTCTACAGAACCTGCTTACCGAAAGCGAAGAACTGGAAGCACTAGAGGGACTGCTCTATGAAAAAGTACAGCAACATCCTACAGAAGAGGTCTATGCTCAACTGCTCATATGGGTCAACCTACAGCAGCAGAACTTTTATGGCGCCTTTGTTCAAGCGAAGGCCATCGATAGGCGAAAAAAGACACAAGGCACCCGTAGTTTGGACATCGGATTTATTGCACTTAAGAACAAAGACTATGATACAGCTATCAAGATTTTTTCTTATGTTATCGAAAAGTATCCCAAATCCATCAATTACAGGCGGTCGAGGATGTACCTCATCAAAGCCTATGAGGAAAAGGTAAAGACCACCTATCCCGTACAACTGGACGACATTCGTTCTTTAGTCGCTGATTATGGAAAATTCATCGACGAACTGGGTGCGAACCGTACTACTCTGGAGGCCATGAGAAACAAAGCGCTCTTACACGCTTTCTACTTGGACGAGAAGGATTCTGCCGTGCAGATTCTCAATAGGATCATTGCTACGCCACGTGCCAACAGGGCCATCAAATCAAAATCCAAACTGAATCTGGGCGACATCTATCTACTGATGGACCAGCCCTGGGAATCCACGCTACTCTATGCGCAGGTAGAAAAGACAGAAAAAGACAATCCCATCGGCTACGAAGCGAAACTGAAGAATGCCAAACTATCTTACTATAAGGGAGAGTTTTCCTTAGCGGAAGAGCATCTGGATATACTCAAACAAGCTACGACCCGTAAGATTTCCAATGATGCCATTGCCCTGAGTTTATTGATCAAGGACAACATAGCACTCGATAGTAC
Organism: uncultured Cyclobacteriaceae bacterium; assembly: GCA_947492745.1. Lineage (GTDB taxonomy): Bacteria > Bacteroidota > Bacteroidia > Cytophagales > Cyclobacteriaceae > Aurantiphycus > Aurantiphycus algarum. The sequence goes on from CANLOE010000008.1 coordinate 16,699, forward strand.
GGAAGAAGCCATGCAGTCCTATGCTACCATAGAGCTCCTTCTCTTCCAGCACAAGGAAGAAGAGGCCATAGAGGCCCTTCACGCGATGCAATCCAAATTTGAGGGGCATAGCCTCACTGATGAATTATTATGGCTTGAGGCCGATATAATGCAGAAAGAAGGAGACTTTGATAAGGCAGTGAACCTGCTCAAGAAAATAGTAGAAGAATATGACTACGATGTACTCAGTGATGATGCCTATTTCAGAATAGCGGAAATCTATGATAAACACCTCGACGATAAAAAAGAAGCAAAGCGTATTTATGAAGATTTTCTGAAAAAATATCCAGGAAGCGTCTATGTCGCAGAGGCACGCAAAAGATTCCGGACACTCAGGGGCGATTTTGAGAACAAGAGTGAAGAGCAGAACGATAATATCAAGGATAGACTTAACTGATAGTCAATAACTTCCATAGAAATTTTACTGTATTTATCATACGAATTGTCCACTTTTTTTGAAGATATAGTAAAATCACATAGTGAAAACACAAATTTATTTTCATAATTGTATTGATGGCGAATCTTTATCGATTTGCAACTGTTGTAAAAGGAACAAAATCAATATAGCCTATGCAAGTAACCAGACTGTTTGACACATTGTATTACCAAGCGGAGCATTTTCCGAAAGAAGATGCCATAGTGGCAAAAGAAGATGGCGGGTGGAGAAAATACAGTACGCCGACAATCATCGGGATTGTCAATCAACTCAGTCTAGGGCTACTTCAGTTAGGGTTTACCAAAGGAGATAAGATAGGTATTGTTTCCCATAACAGACCCGAATGGTTATTTGCCGATATCGCACTGTCTCAGCTGGGCATCATCAGCGTACCGATGTATCCTAACGCTACCGCAGCTGATTATAGATTTATTATAGAAGATGCCGATGTCAAGCTCATATTTCTGGAAAACAGGGAGATACTGCATAAAATACACGAGGCGACACAGGGCCTTGACGTTATGCAAAACCTGTATACTTTCGATGACTTGGAGGAGGCAGAACACTGGTCCAAAATCAAGGCTTTGGGAGAAAATCAGGATGCCACAACACTGGCATCCCAAAGGGAGACGATACAAGAAGATGAGCTCGCAACGCTCATCTACACTTCGGGTACGACAGGTAGACCCAAGGGAGTAATGCTTTCCCATAAGAACATCATCAGTAATACACTCTCTGTGGCTGCAGCCTTTAAGCTTGCCAACAATCAATACAGAGCACTGAGCTTTCTGCCTTTGTGCCATATCTTCGAACGTACTGCCTCCAATGTCTATTTTTTCATCGGTATATCCATCTACTTTGCGGAAAGCATGGATACCATCGTTCAGGATATGAACGAGGTACGGCCCCATCTCTTTTCAACGGTCCCCCGCCTACTCGAAAAAGTGTACGATAAAATCATGACCAAAGGGTATGAACTCAAGGGTGTCAAAAGGAATATTTTCTTCTGGGCCATGAAACTGGCACAACGCTATGAGATACGGGAGAGCCAACCTTTCTGGTACGGTCTGCAATTGCAAATAGCGGATAAACTGGTCTTCTCCAAATGGAGGGCCGCCCTTGGAGGCAATATTAAATTTATCGTATCGGGAGCCGCCGCCCTACAGCCCCGCTTGACACAGATTTTCTGGGCTGCCGGTATTCGGGTAACCGAAGCCTATGGCATGACAGAAACTTCACCCGGCATCAGTTTTACACTGAACAACCCCAACGATGCACGAATAGGCTGTGTAGGTCCACTGCTCCAGGGTGTACGGGTGAAGATAGCCGAGGATGGCGAGATACTGGTCAAAGGGGACAATGTAATGATGGGCTATTACAACAGGCCTGAACAGAGCAGGGATGTTTTCGATGAAGAAGGCTGGTTCAGGACGGGAGATATCGGAGAAATGGTCGAGGAGCGATTCTTGAAGATCACCGATCGCAAGAAAGAGATATTCAAAACATCGGGAGGCAAGTATATCGCTCCCCAGGTATTGGAGAATACCTTCAAGGAATCCATGTTCATAGAGTATATTATGGTGGTCGGTGAAGGCGAAAAATTTCCGGCGGCGTTCATCGTACCCTCCTTTGAGTACCTCGAAAAATGGTGCACATCGCATGATATCCCTTATACCGGCGATGAGGAAATGATTCAGAACGAAAAAATCCTCAACAGGTTCGATTCGGAGCGGGTCAAATACAATAAAGGATTTGCCCGTTATGAACAGATCAAGAAATTCAAACTGTTGCATCTGCCCTGGACCATAGATTCCGGAGAGCTGACACCCACATTGAAACTGAGAAGAAAGGTCATTCTCGAAAAGTATAAACAGCAACTAGCGGAGTTCTATAGAGAGTAGCCAGAGCGGGGAAACACCCTACTCAAAATTTCCGACCATTCTGACCCCTATCTGTCCGATAGAACCTATACATCCGTTTGGAAGTTCTATCGGCAATCGATGGACTAATTTTCTGCTAGGTAGGCATGAACGAACTTAATGGCCATAGCCCCCTCTCCCACTGCTGAGGCTACCCTGTTCATGGCCCCTGCCCGGACATCCCCTGCTGCAAATATGCCTTCGCTATTGGTTTCCAAGAGATAAGGTTCCCTACTGTTTTTCCACGTTTTTTTGAACTCATCGTACTTATACAAACTTAGCTTTCAACTATCGCCTATCTTCCTGTTCATTTTGCTTCACTCTGCGTTGACAATCCTCGCGATAGCGCTGCTATTCCTACGGTTCTCGCCTTGATTGAAACAAAATGACCCGCGGAATCTTATACGACATTTAAAACCTAAATTTGTATTACTCACCGAAGTACCCGTCTCGATAAACCCTCTCTCGTTTTTGATGATGTCCAGTTGTAACCAATCGGTATAGGGCCGAGCACCGATAAAGATAAGAAGAACACTGGCCTTGACCGTTCTTACCTCGCCTGTCTCTACAGATTCCAACTCAAGCGCATTTAATTTTCCCTCACCGATAGCTTTCGTAATGACGGTTTTTCCTTCTAGGTGTACATTATGCGTGGCCTTTATCTGATCGATAAGGTACTGTGACATGCTGCTGCTCAGGTCGGGCCTTCTCACCAGAATATAGACATTTTCGGCATATTTGGACAGGTACATGGCTGCCTGTCCCGCCGAGTTGCCACCGCCCACAATGTAGACGTCCTGCCCCTTACAAGCCTGTGCCTCCGTAGTGGCCGCACCATAGTAGATACCGGCACCCGTAAAGTCATCAATGCCCTGTGCCGTAAGCTTTCTATAATCGACCCCTGTAGTGACCACAATACTCCGCGTATTGATCTCCTGCCCATCCGAGAACTTGATGATTTTGTATCCGTCTTTGAGCTGAACATCCGTTACCTCCTGTGGGGAGAGAAACTCTATGCCAAAACGCTTGGCCTGAGTGATGGCCCGGTGCGAAAGCTCGGCCCCGCTCAGACCTTTGGGAAAGCCCAGGTAATTCTCTATCCGCGAACTGGTACCCGCTTGGCCGCCCGGTGCTCTTTTCTCTATCAGTAGTGTATCCAGACCTTCCGAACCTCCATAGACCGCTGCGGCCAATCCTGCAGGACCTGCACCGATGATGGCCACGTCATACATCTTTTTGGAGGCCTCCGCACGCATTCCTATTCGTTCACCTACCTGTACCACCTCCGGATGCTCCAAAAAAGTACCATCTTCAAAAAAGACAACGGGCAATGCGCCTTGGTCGATACCGTTCAGCTCCATAAGTTCCTTGGATTTTTCATTGCTCTCTACGTCGAGCCATTGATAAGGAATCAGATTGCCCGAAAGAAAGTCCTTGAGCGCATGCGACTTGGGCGACCATTGATAACCGAGAATCTTGATGCCCTTGAACTCGGGGGTATAAGTGCTCTGCCACTCCTCCAGCTGATCATCGATAACAGGATAGAGTTTTTCCTCCGGTGGGTTCCATGGTTTGGTCAGATAATAGTCCAGCTGTACATCGTTGATGGCCTTGATAGCGGCATCCGTGTCAGAATAAGCCGTTAGCAGTATCCGTTTTGCTTCGGGATAAATGGTCTTTGCACGGGTCAGAAAGGTGACGCCCAGCATTTCGGGCATGCGCTGATCGGATAGAAACAAGGCCACGTCATCGCCCTGATTTTTTAATGATCTCAGTGAGTCCAGTGCTTCTTTTGCGGAAGTAGTGGACAGTATCTTATAGTCTTTCCTATACCGATTCTTAAGGTCTCGCGCGATGGTCTTGAGTACCTGAGCATCATCGTCTACGGTAAAAATAATTGGTTTTTTCACTTTTTATCCTTTTGTATGGATAGCTTTAGGCTATCCTTGATAGTATAGTTATGATTTCGCTTGATGGGAAATATCTTTTCTCTCAGAGAAGTTTTGAAACAGTAATTGAATTTTGCTATCATTTATTCTGAATGCGGAACGAGCGTCAGAAAACGTTCAAGAACTTGTTAACGAAGGGACCGACCGTATAAGAAAAGATAGCAGCGTTATCGGCTCAAAATGTAATGATTTATGCCTCAAAAAAGGATACATTTTAAAACTATCTTTTGTAAAGAGACCGATATTCGTGTCAAATCGGTATCCGAACCGTAAAGGCAGTTTCTCCTGGTCGAGAGCGGATTTCTATGGTACCGTTATGCTGGTTGACAATCTGCCGTACCACATCCAGCCCCAGGCCCGTACCCTCGCCAATCGATTTTGTGGTAAAGAACGGATCATAGATCTTGTCCATGATTTCATCGGGTATCCCTGTTCCCGAATCCTGGACAAGGATTCTTATATAATCCCCCTCTTGGGCCGTTTCCATGGTCAGGCGACGATGATCGACTCCCTTCATGGCATCGATGGCATTATCGATGAGATTGGTCCATACCTGGTTCATTTCGCTGACAAATATCTTCGGTTCCCGTATAGAGGTATCGAAAGATTTTTCTACTTCTATTTGGTATTTTTTGATTTTATGATGGAGCATTTTCAGTGTATTGTGGATACCCTTATGTATGTCCGCAACTTGCTGCTCCGGGGCCTGGTCCATATGCGTATAATGCTTTACGGAACAGACCAGTTCATTGATACGTTGGGAGGAGTCTTCTATCTCGTTGACCAGTTTCTCCGTGGTCAACACCTGCCCCATCCAGTGGATGATGGGCACAAAATCCTCCGAACGAATGCTGCTCCGGACCTGTTCCAGCTCTTCTACACCGATACCGTAGTCTACGAATGCTTCCACGAGGGCATCCACCTCACCACTCTCATGCTCTTCCAGCCAGTCGGTCACTTCATCTTCCATGGCCGACTTTTCCATCATGGAGACATTGAGCGGTATTGCTTCTTTTATCTTGGAAAAGAGCATTTCGTTGATCTTGTCTACTTCCCTGTCCGATAGATCTATCTTGATCACCTTCTTGAAATTTTCGGGAAGAAAGGACAAATGCCGCTTAATACAAATTTGGGTTTTAAATGTCGTATAAGATTGCGCGGGTCATTTTGGTTTCAATCAAGGCGATAACCGCAGGGATAGCAGCGCTATCGCGAGGATTGTCAACGCAGAGTGAAGCAAAATGAACAGGAAGATAGGCGATATTTAAAAGCTAAGTTTGTATAAGTTCCTGTGCACTCCTGATGACTGCCGCCGATGGATTGTTCAGTTCATGCGCCAGTCCCGCCGATAGTTTTCCCAAGGCCATCATCTTATCGTTCTGTTGCTCCAGTTTTGTGAACCTCCGGATACGCGAACTCATGTAGTGTACCAGTACCGTAGTCAGCTCATAATGGTTCTTGATCATCTCGTCAAAAAAGGACTCTTTCAAGGAGAGTACCTGACTGTCTACAGTGGCCTCTCCGAAACCGGAAGCTTTTTCTGCCCGCGAGTAGGGCAACTTGCCCGTTATCTCATGGGCGCCGAAAAAGCCCAAATGCCGGAACTGACCGTTCTGTTGTATTTTGATAGCAAAATTGCCTTTCAGTATGATGGACATACAATCGATGGACTCGCCTTTTATAAACAACATTTCCCCTTTCGCATAGTCCCTTAACTCCGAATTCTCGATCAGCCATAAAAGCTGCCCCACGGGGATAGTGTCAAAAGAATCCACCTTCTTCAGTAGTTGAAGTACATCCATGAGCGAAGTTTATTTAGTAGATAAAATAGGAAAACCTTAAGAGACTGTTTTTTTATACCTAAAACTTGTTATCGCTTATTCTGAGTGCAGAACGAGGCAGTACCGAACGTCAAAAAATGTTCAGAGAACATTTTAGCGAAGGGCCGGCCGCGTGGCAAAAGATAGCAGTGCTATCCGAGGAAATCTTCAAGATTTTGCATCAAAAGAAGTACATAAGAAAATGAAGGATATATTTTAAAGCAGTTTCCAATACAAATTTAGGTTTTAAATTTCGTATAAGATTCGTGAATCATTTTGTTCTCCTCCAAATCTATTGATAGTAGCGCTATCCTAAGAATTTTTAACGCAGAGTGGGACGAAACGAACACTACCATAGGCGAAACTTGAGAGCTATATTTGCATAGGTCAATAAATAGTTTGGAATTACATCAAAAGCCATTGAAAAGCTTGATTCCAAGCGCTTGCGATCTTTCAAATACATGTTTTGATGATCTAGGCTCCCTTTTTGAGGTTAACCTATCCATGGCAAGTTCGCTATTGGCCACAGGATACAAAATCAGCTATGGAAGCCCGTTCTGATATAAGGGAGCTGCTCTGGAGCAGATGCTCATAGGGCCTTGTGCGGGAGGAGAAAGCTTTGACGCCTATTTTGGTAAACGGTTCTTTACCGTCCCCCACTATGGCACATAAGTTACCCAAAATTGAGATAATAGTGACGCTCTTTGTCACAGCAGCGGCCAACCCTCATCGACCGTCCTTAGCCACGCTTCATCTGTTATCCTGAGCCGATAACGGAAGCGAAGTATAATAATGGCATGGTTTTTTCGTAATTTGTAACAGAACCACACATTTATATAAAATCGACATTTATGAAACTAAGATTATTTTGTACCGCATTTGCCTGTCTGGCACTATCTCTTCAGGTTTCAGCACAAGTAGGGAAAACTTTCCCCGCACTGAAGGCCGAAACCGTTGAAAGCAAAGTGGTCAATCTCCCAAAAGATACTCAGGACAAATACACCCTACTCGGTCTGGCCTATTCTAAAAAATCGGAAAAAGACCTGCTCACTTGGTTCAATCCTATTTATCAAAAGTTTGTACATAAGCCCAAAAAGCCCGGGCTGTTCTCTGCCTTTGCCTATGATGTCAATGTGTTTTTCGTACCCATGTTCACAGGTGTCAATGCCGCCGCCACAGGTACCGCCAAAAAGAAGGCCATGAAAAACATCGACCCTCGATTGCTGCCTCATATCCTCTTCTACAAAGGTGCCATCAAGCCCTATAAGGAAAAGCTGGGATTACAGAAAAAAGATGTCCCCTACTTCTATGTGGTCGATAAGTCGGGTAAGATCGTTTATAGTACTACGGGTGCTTATAGCGAAAGCAAAATGGATAAGATAGAAGAAGCCGTCGATGATGGGCTTTAATGGCCGGCTACTTATGGAGCAGAGCTTTTATTTATAGTACCACAGCAGCAGTTATTGAAAAACACCGAGATGGGACATGTCCCGTCTCGGTGTTTTTTTTGAAGGTACCCGGAAACTGTTTTGGAATCATGCGGTAGAGCTTCTGGTATAGCTTTAACCCAAATTGATCAATAGGATTTCGTGATGCAAAGTGCAATAAAATCAGTGGTTTAGGTGAGGAGGCTTTTGCATCATTAAGGTGTAATACAAATTTGGGTTTCAACTGTCGTATAAGATTCCGCGGGTCATTTTGTTTCAATCAAGGCGGGAACCGCATGGATAGCAGCGCTATCCCGAGGATTGTCAACACAGAGTGAAGCAAAATGAACAGGAAGATAGGCGATATTTAAAAGCTAAGTTTGTATAAAACCTGTGCAGCATAAAACTGCTGATTTTGAAGCAATTTATGTTCGTAATAGGAAGGCTATTGATCAATTTGGGTTAAATTCACTATAACAGTGCTATGCTGAATCCAATAAAACACTCTGATTTATTGCTATTTAAACCCTCGTTACGAAGTTCCAACGCATGATCCGGGTTCAATAAGTCAGAGGTTCCAGGGCCATTATTTACGCTGTTTTCGGTACTGAGAGGGTGTCGTTCCTTCGTGTTTCTTGAAAGCACTATTAAAAGATGACAGACTATTGAAACCCGCATCGAAAGCAATGGAAGAAATCGTATAATTTTCTTTGTCTTTTTGTAGAAGGAATTTTTTTGCTTCCTGAATCCTGTAAAAGTTGATAAAATCATTGAAATTCTGATTGGCGTATTGGTTGATCACCTCGGAAGTCTTTTGAGGGCTCTTACCCGTTTGTTGACTGATATCCGAAAGCGATACAGAAGGTTCTCTGTACATTTTGTTATCTATGACAAGGCTGGATATCCGCTGAAACAAATCCAGGTCATCGTTTTTCTTGAATACAGTCCCATCCAGGTCTGTTATTTTCAACTGAAATCCTTTAAAACTCAAAACATAGACCACTATAGAATACATCATCGGACCCGTAATGTAGGGAACGGTATTTTCCACGATGTTCAAAACATAGGATATCCAGATAATACAAAAACCGATAAGCAGCATCCGTAACCAGTGGAGTATGGCCTTTTGAGATTTGGTCCTTGTTTCTCTGGTATGGGTTTTATTCGCTTTTTGTAGCGCACTGCCCGCAGTAAAAATATAAAAGGCCAAGTGCAGATAAGTAAAGATCAAAACACTGGCAAAAATGATAATCACATTATTGTTATGTATGTCCCGCCATTTTCCGGAAATAAAAAAACCGGACAGGAACAATAAGCAGAAGGGCATTAACTCCCAAAAATGATAGCCTTGCAGTTTGGCCTTATCCTGGGTCATACTTATCACATACCATCTCAAAAAGGGACCTATCAACAAAAGAAAAGCCAGACCTGCAAAAATATAGATGGACTCTAGGTCGTGACCAAAATTGAGCATGACCGATTTACCTACCCGAAAGGCCATGCAGACAAGTATCAATGCCAAAAGGCGATTCGATAAGCTTTTTTTCTTTTTGGAAGCAACAAGATATACGGCAAGGACAATGCCGTGCAAAAGCCCGGCACTACTGATAATGATCAAAAGGATATCAGAAAAATTCAACGATTTCTTATTTCTACATTAGTACTGTTTTTTCTTGGACTCATACTGCTTTACAAAGTAAGCCAAACGGATAATATCATAAAAATCAGATAGTTTTCCGCGTATCACCGCCATAATACTATGACGTGCCAGTAGCCCCCTATCAATAGTCTTCTGTTCCTTTCCCAACATAGACTTTATTGTTTCCTTTGATGCCGCTAAACCCTTGTCCTCATAGATGGACAAAACCCTTACTGTGTTTTCCTCTCCCGTGCTCGGCCTGTATTTGGGTTCATAGCCCATTTGTTGTACCATAGTTTCGGCAAGGCTCCATGTCGACCAAGGGTTCTGCCCCGTTATCAGGTTCCCATCATGGCTTATTTGCTCTAAATACATCGGTCCCTCTTTAAAAACCGCTCCTTTCTCTATCAATCTGTCCTGTAAGAGGAAGGGAAACAGGCTATGCGCCTCCGGTATCAGTAACAGTTCTTCCTTATTGGTAAATGCGGATACTTTTCTATTTTCTGTAAGTGCCTGTCCATTGTCCAACACCACATTTACCAGTGCTGAAGGTCCATGGCATACCGCTCCTATTACTTTATCGGACTCCTGATAGTCCTTTACCAACGATTGGATGGCCTTGTTATTTGGAAAATCGAACATAGCTCCTTTTCCTCCCGCAAAAAAGACTGCCTGATACGCTTTGGGATCTACATTTTCTATAGCTAAGGTATGGCTTGTTTTGTATTGTGCAATGGAATCATTCAAAAAGGCATGATCGTACACCCCCATATCTTCATCATCGAGTACTACTGGAGCTTTACCCCCTTTTGGACTGGCTACATCTACTTCAAAACCATTTGCTTCAAATACATAATAAGCTCGTGCCAGTTCTGTCAGTTCATATCCCGTACTTTTATCAGTATTGCCCATCACATCCATACTGGTCACTATGGCCAGGATTTTACCTCTATGGCCTATACTATCTCGTGACAGATAAGCTAAGTCCTTTGCTGAGGTATGGGGCATGCTGGCATCCCTCTCCGGTAGCAGACTACTGAACCAGAGCGCGAATGAGACCAATATAGCTACTAAACTGAGGATGGATAGTGATATCCATTTTAGAATTCGATACTTTCTTGACATAACGATTATTTTTGTTTTGCCACGAAAGAACATGAATTAATCGAGAAAATCCGATCGAATGATAATTCCGTCAGTGTAAATAATATTCAAACGAAGAAAAGTTTCGAAATTATTTTAAGAATTTGCCGTCGCTGTGTTTTTTGCCTTGAACCCAGATCATGCATTGGAAGATCTACTGCGGATTTAAATGGCTGCAAACCGGTCGTTGCACTACGTTTTTTGAATTCACCATAGCGGTGCTATGCCAAATCCAATAAAACTCTCTGATTTATTGTTATTTAACCCAAATTGATCGATAGGATTACGTGATGAGCGTATAAAGTGCAATAAAATCAGCGGTTTAGGAGAGGAGGCTTTTGTATCACTAAGGTGACGATCCTGCGCAGCGTAAAACCTCTGATTTTGGGTTGAAACTGAAACTTCTATCACTGCGCGTCCAATAAAAAAAACCCTTGGAACATGCTCCAAGGGTCAGTTATTCTTACTATACTTTATGTAAAGGGCCTATAGAAGTATGGCCAGATTGGCCAGACGGCTTGATACTTTTAACTTCGATTGTGCTATCACATCGGTATTGAGTTCAAAATGTATTTTATTGTCTACTTCCTTGAAGTTGATACCACTACCTTTTGTGCCCAGTCCTTTCGTATTACTTACTAAAAGTATCGGCTTCCGGTCGATGATTCCTTTCAGCTTATCGAAGTCTTTCGATTTGCTCTTCCCGATATATACCATGTGGCATCCGTGCGCTTCCTGATACCCCGACAGATTTTTGATGAGTACTTTCTTACCGCTCCGCATTGAGTTATGGTAACGCTTGTCCAATATCTCATGCACGTCATTGTCACCATAGACTCCGATGACAAAGTGATCATCCTTAAACTGTGCAGGCCATTCGAAGTATTTTAGGAAACTGAATAGCATTACCGATTGTACTTCCTTTACTGTTCCTGTTTGGGCTTGGCCTGTGGTGAATGTTCCGATGGCAAACAAAAAGATAATCGAGAATTTGAGCGATTTGTTCATGATAAATATAAGTATAGATTAAAAAATGTTGTCTCTAAAAAAAATTCGCTGTTGTAGTTTTTAATACCCTTGGACCGAAAAAGGTGTCCCCAGTTTAAGCGCTTATGCTTGCGCAGGTAAGTATACTCATGATTTTACCCCTTTTGCCTTGGTTTGCGGAGAATAACCGTCCATTTTACCAAAAAACGATTGAACTCTGAGTCAGGCACCAAAAAACAGGCATTTTCGAATTCAACCCTCTGTATTTCTTTGAAATCAACGGTGAATCCATGGAAAATCTTATCTTCCAAACTCAGATTTCTCCAAGGGGCAGCGATTTGATAAGGTGACCTCTTATCCTTTGCTTTTGATGCTATTAAACAGATAACAATCAGATGATTGATACATGTTGATTTTATTGATCAGCTTCGATAAGTAAGTCCAAAGTCGACTAAAAGTAAGCTCAAGTGTAGCTGAACATATTTATTTTCTTTATCATGACAGCGATGGTAAGTTTTTCCTTGGTTTCGTAAAAAAAGCAGTTTATTATCGGGTCCTTTTTGTTTTTCTACCAAAACACGGGAAATTGGAGCTGCATTGAAAAAAAACAAAATAAAGGTCACCTTGCGGATGACCCATTCTCGGTCTCTTATTTTACTGATTTCCTGTTGTTCGACTAAATTCAAAGAGGAGTTACCCTCGGTGCCTTGGAAAGAGGAAGCGGCTCCATGTTGGCAAAAAAAGTTCCAAGCCCGGTGTTTCTCTATAGAATACACTGAACCTGTAGGGTATATTGCAGATTATTTTGGGTTTAACGCTTTCGTGAATACGCTGTATTTGGAGCCTCTTCATGAGGACTTATACCCAAACGCAATTGATTTGGGACGAATTGGCTACATGGAAATTGCGAAAACCATAGGAGTACGCCCCCAATGACCAATTCTACTAATGATTTATCCATCAACCTTGGTAATGGTCGTTCTTTTGTCTCTAGGCAACATTTTCCCAAAACACTTTTCCTTGAGTATAAATACATCAGCGGTTTTTCTTGGCTACAACATAGTACAATAAGATGAATTCAAAAAATAAGTTCATTTCACGGATTTGTAGAAGCTAGGGCTATTGCATAACTCGTGTTGAATCCTAAGCTTGTTCATTTATCCCAAAATGTTCGTTGGAACTTCGTCATGAGGACTTAAATGGCAATACATCAGTGCGTTTTCTTGGGTTCCGCGGGTCATTTTGGTTTCTAATCAAGGCGATAACCGCAGGGATAGCAGCGCTATCGCGAGGATGGTCCACGCAGAGTGAAGCAAAATGAACAGGAAGATAGGCGATATTTAAAAGCTAAGTTTGTATTAAGTCCGGAATAGATTTTCTAATGGATATTTTGGGTTTATATCGGATTGATCTGTATCCAAAGTATTATTCTTCGAAGGCCGCTGCTTCAGAAATAATAATTTTCTGTCCATAATTCTAAATATTTCACTGATAATGAGTACTTTAGGTGGTTAGTACGAGAATTATTATAGACGAAGGAAAGTATAAAAACCATGCCCAAAGGTATTAAGCTTTTTTTGTTCAAGGCAGCGGTCTTGATTCCTGTTCTTTTGGCCATAAGTCTACACCTTATCAATTTTTTCGGTGTAGAACTCGATGGTAAAAGAGAAGACCCCGCCATAGCACGGTTTTACAAACAGAGCTTATTACGAAGAAGTACGGACCTGATCTATAGTATTGATGATTTTGCTTTCAGGGGCCGGCTTTTTATGATGTGCGTAGGCATGGACCGAAAGCAACTTAGCTCTATGGCCGATTGTTTTGAAAAAAAGCGTCAGGAGGCCGAAGGGATGCCCTTTGTTGGCATAGAGAACGATACCCTGGATTTTCACCCCTATTTCGAATCCAATAAAAGAGACCTCAATATCCTCCGGGAAAGTTTCGAAGCACAGGTCCGAACAAGAGCGGAACTGGATAGTTTACTGGAGCGGTATAGAAAAAGGAGCTATAGCAGAGTACTAAGGTCAAAAGTAAATAAAAAACTGGATCGGCTCATCCGTATGGAGAATGACCTCTTTGTGCGCTATCGTTTGAAAATGGAAAAGTTAAAACACCGTGTTTTGATCAATCACTGTCTTGTAGCGGAAAACCTCTCTTCATCGGATATGGACAGCAGCCTCATGGCAGCGATGAAGTCCTATGGGCATATCGATAGTTTGGAACAGCAAATGAAGTATATACCCCATAAGTTTGAATATACTTTTGCCAACACTAGAAATTATACTGCTATCGATCCCGATATGGAAACAGGAGCGGAGAACAGTAAAGAAAAGCATCCACTGCACCGGCTTTTTGCCGATAGCAAACATAAATATACCGATGAAGTAGGTGATGAGGATAACAATTCGAACATCAAAGCCAAATTGATAGACCGGCTCCTGAATCCGAAAAAAGAAGATAGTAGTAGACCTAGGTCGAGTGATTATTTTCAGTGTATCTGAGAGGCTTTTTTGAAATATATCCTTTATCCGATTGAAAAGGATGATACAAATCACAATTCCCCTAATCCCCCATTCTACTGTTCTACAAATCCACAGTTCACAAATCCACACCCCACCTAGCACAAGCTTATAAAAGAAAAAGGCTTGGACTTTTTCTTTTTGACTTCGTTTTTCTTTACCACCCACGTTAGAAGAGTAAAGCCCCGATTTTGACTATAGTTAAGCTACAGGAGGAGGATTGTCCACAAAGAGGGTGCCGTTGTGCAGGTGGACTTCTTCATCCCTCCCATTAGGGCATTATCATCGAACCGTTCCAAAACTGTGTTACCAACAAGGATCCTGTTTTCCATGCCTACTGTTTCATATCCAGTCACATCTACCTTATTCTATCAAGAACACAGGGTATATTGCTCAATGATGTGATGAGGGCTTTGAGAAATCTACTGCCAAACAGCTGATCAAGGTAGTCAGGGGACCTAATGAAAGTAGAAGAGTATAGCTTTTGAGTAATACAAACTTAGCTTTTAAAATCGGCTATCTTCCTGTTCATTTAGTTCACTATTGTGTTTGATTCCAGTGGTGTTCATGAACCTTCGGTTTTGCTTCACTCTGCGTTGACAATCCTCGCGATAGCGCTGCTATCCCTGCGGTTGTCGCCTTGATTGAAACCAAAATGACCCGCGGAATCTTATACGACATTTAAAACCCAAATTTGTATAAGTTTGGTTTTGCCATTGGAAGAAATCATAGGCAAGAGCAATTTCAGGGTCCGGCAGGAGGCTTGTCCATCCTATGGAGCTTTTCAGCAATACCAAAGTCTCTGTATAGTGCTATCACCATAGCCCCATAACTATGGTGATAGCGCAAATATGCCTGTCAGCCTTAAGGCGGATCCTATACAGAGCGACGCGAAATCCATCGTGAGGTATAGCTTCCGATCCTCATCTTTTAGTATACTATGCAGATTGCCGGCTCATTAGTGCCAGCTCATTCAGGTTGATTTCCGTGATGTACTTCCGCTCTCCTTTCTGTGTCTCGAAGGAGCGATGTACCAGTTTTCCTTCTATAGCCACTTCTGAACCTTTTTTCAGAAGCCGTTCCACTATCTCCGCTTTTCTGCCCCAGGCAATAATGTTATGCCATTGTGTATCCTGCACCTTCTCGCCTGCCTTGTTGTAATAATGCTCTGAAGTGGCCAGAGAAAAGGTTGCTAGGGCTTTGCCGCTCTCCAGTGTTCTGACCTCTGGGTCGTTGCCTAAATTACCGATCAATTGTACGCTGTTTCTTAAACTTTTCATGCTATATAAATTTAGGGTTATAAGAGAAGTGTTGAACTGCATCTCTTTTATTCACTTAGATATTTCTTATGGTGTACAGTTTTGTTCAACCCAAATTGATGGATAGAAATCGTGATGAGCGTATCAATAGCAAAATATCCGCCATTTGGATTCGTTCGGCATAGCACCGCTATGGTGAATGAAGACCGATGGAAAAAGCTTCTGATATGAAGCTATTTATGCGCGGAATAGGTTCTCTATTGATCCTTTTGGGTTAAAACCTCTGTAGATAGCGCTACTATCCATGTCAATGATGTGCTGTATCCAGCATAAGCGATAACAAGTTCTAAAATGATAGCTGCCAAAACAGTCTCTAAATCAAAACTATAATCGCGGTTTCCCGCTTTCGTTGATACAAAGTAAGGGATGTCGGATACTTTTATTCGGTTATTAACTACTTGTAGTCGTTTAGTTTGCATTTGTATTCGTTTGTAAACGTTTGCAATCGACTAAATCCAGGATACTATTCTGGAAAGCATCACTGGACTGTTCAATCCTAATCCTGCAATTTCCCATGTATTACGATATAAACTTCTTTACATCAGTGATGTATAGTTGTTTTTCCAACTCATTGTAGCGGTGCTATACTGAATCCAAGAAAACGCGAGATGTAGGGTGTTTTATACCTAAATACAATTGATTAGGGACAAAATGGATTCGTTGACTTATACTCAAATGAAATTGTTCTGGGACAGACTGAAAATGATTGCGAAAGCACTTTACCGGTCAGAACGGCCCCAATGACCCATCAACCAATGAAATTGTACCAATGCGGGATTTTTCTATTTTTGTTGAAACATGAATTTCCCATTTCACTTTTTCTTGAGTACAAGTGCCACCATTTTCTAAAACCCCTAATGATCAGTCTATCCGTAACGGTTCAATACGATACGGATTTTTCTCCTCGGCCATTGCCTATAAGGTTTCCCATTTCGTTTTTTCTTGAGTATACAACAGGCAAGCGGGGAGCTAGTGCATCATTTGGAATCAATCCCTATTTCAGCACTGGCATTTCACCATGATGGTTTGATTGGCCTTAAAATTTTCAGTGCCTTATAGGGAGTAAAACTATTTGGCGATTTTTTTGCTTATATACTCAATATCCATGAACAGGAGTATTCTGTTCCTTACGTTGCTGTGGACTATCATGAGAGTACTAAAAACTTGATGCAGTGCTACCTATACGTTTTTGTGATTCACTGTATGTGTTGTAGGACATTTAGGTCGGCCTTTGGACTTTTCTCTCGTAATATTTTCTGAAAACTTGGAAAGTGGTAACACGATTCTTTAAATTCAATTGTTTTAATCGGTAAAAATTTCTTCTATGGATTTCTCCTTTTTGTCCTCTATTGCTTGGTGGGTCTATCCTTTGGTCATACTACTTATCATTGCCGTTAAAGATGTCTTCTTTAACAGACGTCACACCATTCTACATAACTTTCCGGTGATAGGTCATTTTCGCTATATGCTGGAAAAGATCGGTCCGGAACTAAGGCAATACATCGTAGCGAACAACCGCGAGGAGCTGCCCTTCAATCGAAGTCAGCGCTCATGGATCTATGCTTCATCAAAAAAGCAGAACAACTACAAAGGTTTCGGCACGGATATGGACCTCTACGCTCCGGGTTATATTTTTATCAACCCCGCGATGTTACCTTTTACCCTGACCAAGGGGCATCCAAATAAGGAGACCCCGCACCTGATTCCCTCTGCTAAGTTGATAGGCGGCTTCAATAAAAGGAAGCGTCCGTATCGACCGAAATCCATCATCAATATTTCTGCCATGAGTTTTGGGTCTTTGTCAGCCAGAGCTGTAGAATCCATGAACTTGGGAGCTTTGGAAGCCGAATGTTATCACAATACCGGAGAAGGCAGTTTATCTCCCTATCATTCCAATGGTGCCGATGTGGTCTTTCACTTTGGTACGGGTTACTTCGGTGTCAGGGATGATGAAGGCAATTTCTCTATGGAGAAAATGGTCGAACTGACCCAGAAGAACCGTATGATACGTGCTGTAGAAATCAAGCTATCCCAAGGTGCCAAGCCGGGCAAGGGTGGTGTGTTACCTGCTTCCAAGATTACCAAAGAGATAGCGGAGATTCGAGGCATTCCTAAAAATGAAGATGTGCTATCACCACCCAGTCATAGTGCTTTTCAGGGTGTTGAAGGGCTTCTGGAGTTTATTGAAGATATTGCCGTACATACGGGCTTGCCCGTAGGTTTCAAATCCGCCGTGGGCAAGTTGGACCTGTGGGAAACCCTCACGGACATCATGTTGACCACGGGAAAAGGGCCCGACTTCATCACTATTGACGGCGGTGAAGGAGGTACGGGTGCTGCGCCACCTTCTTTTTCCGACCATGTATCGCTACCCTTTGTCTATGGGTTTACCGAAGTGTACAAGATCTTCGAGAAAAAAGGACTCACAGAGCGCGTGGTCTTCATCGGGTCGGGCAGACTGGGATTTCCGGCAGATACCCTTATGGCATTTGCCATGGGCTGTGACCTGATCAATGTGGCCCGTGAAGCCATGTTGTCCATCGGTTGTATCCAAGCGCAGGTATGCCAGAACAATAGCTGTCCGACAGGTATCGCGACACAGAACAAATGGTTACAAGCGGGTATAGATACCAAGATCAAGGCGAAGCGCTTTGCCAACTATATCAAGAATACCAAAAAAGAGATACTGGAGATAACACATGCCTGTGGTTATGAGCACCCCTGCCAGATGACCATGAGCGACGTGGATGTAAGCATGGGCGATAACAATTATACCAAGACCCTCGGTGCTGTATACGGTTACAGCAAGACCAAAGTAGCCTATAAGGACATGGAGCATTTGAAAAACTGCCCTCATCTGGGCGGACAGCATCAGAATGCGAGTGATATGGCCGAAAAAGCCGGTATGGCACTTTGATAGCGGACCTTTCCAAAGCGTACTACCGAAATTAAGATTCCGGTGCCATGCTTCGGCGCAATTGACATAGGCTAAAGGGATTCTGTTCTTTTCGGAAAATTATCCCCCACTCTATGCAGTGATTCTTATTCCAGCTTTGCCAGGTATTCATTTTATCAGCACCGCTTTCGTTCCATTCACTTTTCCTTTTACTGCCTCCCGAGCATGGTCCCCTCTATTTTGATAGGGCCACTTCTATATCTTCTATGAGGTCATGACTGTCTTCTATACCTGTGGAGAGCCTTAACAGTCCATCACTTACCCCAACAGCAGCGCGGGCCACTTTGCTGAGTTTTACATGAGAAGTCTCTGCGGGGACACATATCGTCGTCTCCACACCTCCTAGGCTCATTGCCGACCGTATCAGGTTCAGTTGTTTCAGGAAGGGCCCTGTCTCCGTTTTCAGCTCAAAAGATAACATACCTCCGAAGCCTCGCATCTGACTTTTCGCCAAGCTGTGCTGAGAGTGGCTTTCCAGACCGGGATAATGCACTGCACCTACTTTGTCGTGTGACTCCAAGTACTTGGCCAGGGCCAGGGCATTGGCATTCTGTCGGTCTACACGTAGGGCAAGGGTCTTCAAACTGCGCTCCAGCAGGTAACAGGTATCCGCATTGAGATTGCCCCCAAAATGCAGCGCTGCTTCCATAATAGGTGCGGCCAGTGTCCTGCTTGTCACTATAGCTCCACAGGAGAGGTCACTATGGCCGCCCAAGTATTTGGTACCACTATGAATGACGATGTCTATCCCCATAGCGATAGGGTTTTGGTTAATGGGTGTAGCAAAGGTGTTATCGATGATGGTGAGAATACCTTTTTTCTTGGCCAGTCGGGCAATGGCCCGGATGTCCACGATCTTCAATAAAGGATTCGAAGGACTCTCGATATAGATGAGCTTTGTCTCCGGTCGTAGTGCTGCTTCAAAGCCCTCTATATCATCGATGTCCACAAAAGAACGGGAGATGCCGAACTTCTCCATTTCGATATTGATGGCATGGTAGGTACCGCCATAAAGATCGTTTTGGAATACGGCATGCTGTCCCTGTTTCAGAAAAGAAAAGAGTACGGTACTGATGGCCGCCATCCCCGAACTAAAGGTAATCCCTACCTCAC
This sequence comes from uncultured Cyclobacteriaceae bacterium, assembly GCA_947492745.1. GTDB lineage: Bacteria > Bacteroidota > Bacteroidia > Cytophagales > Cyclobacteriaceae > Aurantiphycus > Aurantiphycus algarum. The sequence goes on from CANLOE010000008.1 coordinate 35,965, forward strand.
TATCTTCCAGTTGGGCAATCTTATCGGCGACTACCTTTTGGTTCGGCGTGTTGAAGTACCTCGGATAGGCAAGTACAGCGGCATCGATATAATCATAGGCCGTAGAGGGGTAAATGGGGGTTACCAGACCGCTACCCGTTGATGGGGCCAGTGCACCCGCATGGACACATTGGGTTGATTTAGCGTGATTTTTCATGTTATTTATATTATTTGGTAGGTAACATGTGATGAGAGAGGAAAGAGTCTCAGCGCCACTGTATCAGCTGACCGTTTTTCTCACTTTTGATGTAGTTCGGTATAGCGCTCAGTATGGCATCGTGTAGGGCCTTGGCGGTCTTTCGCTTCATAAAATCCTTTGTCATCACCAGGCTGACCTCACGGATGGGTTTGGGTTCCACAAAGTAGCGAAGGCGCTGTTGAGATGCCTTATCGAAATCCAGCGTGGCCAGTTCGGGCAGGAGGGTCATGCCCCCATACCTATCCACGATTTTTTTCAAGCCCTCCAAAGAACCACTCTCATATCGAAAACCCTTGCGAGAGCGACTGTCGCTCTGTGCATGACAAATGTTCAGTACCTGGTTGCGGAAGCAGTGCCCTTCGTTGAGTAGCCATATATCCTCTTGAGCGACATCGTCCATATGTAGTTTCTCCTTGTTGAATAAGGGGTGTCGTAAGCTGATATAGGCAAAGAACTCTTCATAAAACAGTGGCTTTTCGACCAAATCGGAGTCTCCTGTAGGAGTGACGATCAGGGCCATATCCAGCGTACCTAACTTTAATCTTTCGATGATCTTATTGGTCACCATCTCTTCGGCCCGTAGCGACAACTGGGGATGATGGTCTATAAAAGGAGGAACGAACAAGGGCAATAGGTAAGGTGCCAGTGTAGGGATAACTCCCATATTGACCTCACCAGTGACATCCTGTTGCTCCTCTTCGATGATCTCCTTGATTTTTTTGGCCTCTTGTAGCACATGTCTTGCCTGTGCTATGATAAGATTCCCCAGTGCCGTCGGGCTGATCGGCTGCTTTTTACGGTCAAAAATGGTTATCCCCAAGCCTTCTTCCAGCTTCTGAATCTGCATGCTCAAAGTGGGCTGTGTCACAAAGCATCTTTCGGCAGCCTTACCAAAATGACGGGTATCCTCAACGGCAATGATGTATTCTAGCTGTACCAAAGTCATAGACTTAAAGCTATCCATAATTTATGGATTCAACAATAAGAAGAAACAAGTGCCTTATACAAACTTAGCTTTCAACTATCGCCTATCTTTCTGTTCATTATGCTTCACTCTGCGTGGACAATCCTCGGGATAGCGCTGCTATCCCTGCGGTTATCACCTTGATTGAAAAAAAATGACCCGCGGAATCTTATACGACATCTGAAACCCAAATTTGTATTATACAAATAAGAGCATTTCAAATGCCACATAGCCTGATACTCATTCAGCTTAATTCTACATAGAATCCTAGTCCTGCAATTTTTCACTATTCCATTGATTACCATTATTTTTCATGAAATGTATACTACTTATACGGGCTTTTCCCCACGGCCATTGCCTATAAGATTTCCCATTTCATTTTTTCCGGATTGCTGCTGCTCTGCGTAATTTGGACATAGGATGTTTATACAGGAACCGGACAGAAGCTGTAGGGGCCAAATTTTGACCTGTACCTCTAATTTAAATTGATTACAAACGTAATTTATTCCAATTTTGGTTCTAAACTGTAGTGATTCTGTCTATCCGGTTCCGTCCGGAAAACCGAACAGGGGAACAGTGAGTGGATGAGGTTCGGTAAGTATCGGTCGGAGGAGATCAGGAGTGAACCATGTATGTTATAATTCAAGAGGGGATTGCCCCTATACAAAATGACGGATAAGAATGCCTCAAAGAAAAAATATCATAGAGCAAGCAAAAGAGATATTCGGTGCCTTTTTACTCAAAAATGGCTATAGAAAAACCGCAGAACGCTATTCTGTCATTGATGAGCTGTATGCACAGGATGAACATATCGATGTCGATAACCTCTACTTATGGATGAAGAACAAAGAGTACTCCATCAGTAGGGCGACCATATACAATACCTTGGACCTATTGGTAGAATGCGGCCTAGCCGTAAAACACCAGTTCAATGACCGTAGTGCGCTTTATGAGCAGGCCCTGACCTATAGGCACCATGACCACTTGGTCTGCAATATTTGCCATAAGATCAAGGAATTTTCCGACCCAAGAATGGAAGAAATCAAAAATATGATAGGAACGGAGCTCAAATCGCAGATTACCAGCCATTCTCTGGTTTTCTATGGTGACTGCACCATAGACAGCTGCGAAAACAAATAGCACAGCACTTTCGTTACTAAGGGTGTTATGAAGTTTGGAAGATTAGAAGACATATCCCATATCGATTTCAAACTCCCTCCCGAAGACAGACACAACGCATCCGTACTTGCACCGGACGATGGAATTACGAAAACCGCGTCGACCTCGCTTTACATTGGTTGTCCTGTATGGGCGGATAAGGGTTATGTCGGTAAGGTATTTCCTAAAGGCACCAAGGCAAAAGACTACCTCTATCACTACGCGCGTCAGTTCAATTGTATAGAACTTAACGCTACACACTATACCATACCCAGTACCGATATTGTACAGCGATGGGCGGAGCAGACTCCGGAACACTTCCGCTTCTGTCCCAAGTTCAGCAACAGTATCAGCCACCGCAATGATTACGGACATGGCTACGGTGCACTGGACCGCTTTATCGAAGCCATGTATGCCTTTGGGCCAAGGTTAGGTACTTCTTTTCTACAGTTTCCCCCTTATTTCGGTGCTGACAGAATGGAAAGCCTATTCACTTTTTTGGGTGGCCTGCCCCGCGATATGGATATCGCCGTGGAGCTAAGACATCCTTCGTGGTTTTCGGATGAGACTCTAAAAGAGGAATTCTTCGAGCGATTGGCCTCTTTGGGCATCAGCTCCGTGATTACCGATACGCCCGGAAGACGTGATGTGCTGCATCAGCGATTGACTACCAGAACCGCCTTTGTCCGTTTTCTGGCCCACAACCTGCACCCTAGCGACTATACCAGGATCAACGATTGGTGTGTCCAGCTCTATACTTGGTTAGCCTCAGGTCTCGATACGGCTTACTTTTTCATGCACCAGCCCGAAAAGCACCTTTGTGCCGATCTCAGTACCTATATGATCGGCAAGATGAACAGTGATTACGGTCAACGGCTACGCCCCCCATTGGACTATAACTCCCAGAGAAGCTTATTTGACCAATAAAGAGCCTATTAACTTCCTACGACTTATACATGCCTATTTTTCACAAAAAAACAATCGTTTTATTCTATTTAATAGAATTTTTTTTATATTTTTAAGAAATTACTCGTGAATACATTGTTATTATGTTATTTTTCAACTAGATAATTTGAATATGGGTAAAGAAAAAATTTCAAAATTTACAGGTGCGGAAGGTGGACCGATAGATTTGCACACGGCGAAGAAGTGGACTGCCAATTATAGAAGGCAAAAAGAAAAGAGGAAGGAAAAGTACATCAAGGCCAACTTTTTCGGTTGTGATATCATCCGGAAAATCCTGTCCGAAGAAGGTTGTAAAGGTATCCGCATCTATTATGCTGTGGATGATAAAGGTCAGCAACAATTACTACTGGTGGGTGCCGATGCTAAGATGAACAGCCTAGTCCCCAGCACTATCGGTAAAGATGGGAGCAGTTACACCATAGCGGACCGGTCGGTGCCTTGTCCTGATGAGTGTCCAGATCTTTTCGACCCTCTGGGCAGCGGTTGATATGGAATTTTCATATCCGGAGCCTCGTACACTTACCATCTACGGTTCGATAACTTCTACACTGGTACCGATTCTGTTCAGCTTTATGAAAGTCAATATTCAGGATAGAGAAATCCGGCTCCTGAGGTTTTTGGTTATCAGTTCCTTTGCTATCGATGTATTGTCCTTACTCCTCGCGAGGATGGGGACAAATAATCTCTGGCTGATAAACTTTTGGCAGATCATAGAATGCACACTGATTACCTTTTACTATGCCCATGTGCTGCAAAAAAAGCAATTGCGATGGGTTTTTTGGGCGTTCATGATTTTTGCTCTTATAGATCTATTCTATTTGGAAGAACTATTCGTTATCAATGTTTATACGGGTGCTGTTGGTATACTGCTGTGTATAAGCTACACCATAGCTTATTATTATAAACTCCTAAACGATTTGGACAACCCCAATATTTTAGGTTCATACCTATTCTGGGTCAATACTGCCTTTTTATTTTATTTTTCGGGAAGCCTTGTTGTTTTTACCATCAGCAATTTTCTGATTTTCAGTGAAATTAGATTAATGAACTACTATAGCTTTACCAATATATTGAACATCTTGAAAAATCTTGTGCTGGCCTACTCTTTCTGGCTTTACTTCAAAGGTAAGGAGCTGGTCGACAGCACAAACGGGTAGTGATAGTAACGGTACTTGCAATGCTTCGTAGTAGAGAGGTATAGACCCAAAAAGGCGAGATGAACTGGGTACGAATATAGGGTACCGGACTGGACTTGGTTTTAGGTAGCGGTCAAAAGGAGTAAACGGAAATGGTCATTGGGCTTTCTATTGCATGGAAGAATGGGCCATAAGGCCAACTAACATTGATTGTATAGGGCATATACCATAGTTCAGGTTATACCCGCTCTGCTATTACTTGATTTTATCGTATTTTAGCCTTTATATCAGTATATCCGTCCAAGGCGGAAAACCACAATGATAGATGCGGCTTGAACAAGCCCCATCAAGACATCACTTATGGCAATGGAGAATTCGGACAGTTTGGCCTTTTTCGTAAGTATCGCAACGGCAGGAATGCTCCTCTTGGCCATTGCTATTGTATTTTTTGTGGTGTTCTATCAGAAAAAGCTCTTGAGCCAGGAGCTGGACCTACAAAAAATAGAGGCCGCCTATCAGAAAAGGTTATTGGAGGCTTCTATCACCTCTCAAGAGAGCGAACGAAAGCGTATCGCCGCAGACCTGCACGATGAGGTAGGCGCATTGCTATCGGCTACAAAGCTGAACCTTAGCCTCCTGCACCGTAGTCTCGGGCATGAAGGGCAAACGGAGAACATCACTTCACTGGACAATGCGAAGACGACTATCGACGAGGCCATCCATAGTGTGCGCCGTATCAGTAAAGACCTACTTCCCTCTACACTGGCCCAGTACGGCCTCAGCGAAGCGATAAAAGACCTCTGTACCAAACTGAGCAGCCCGGGACTTTCGATTGAGTTCAGTGGAGCTTGTTCCATAGAAGAATTTCCCGAAAGCACCCTGCTGGCCCTTTACCGAATAGCACAGGAGTTGCTCAACAATGCCATCAAACATGCCGAGGCGCATCATATCGTTGTCACCTTGAAACACTCGGAGCATTATTGCATACTGATCGTGGAGGACAATGGAAAGGGCTTTGATTATACGATGACCCGGTCGGCCTACAAAGCCGGAAAAGGTATGGGCCTGTTCAATCTGGAAAGCCGTACAGTACTGATAGGAGCAAAGCTCGATTTTAGTAGCGGGAGCGACGGTAAAGGAACAATTGCCCGTGTAAGCTTGGCGATAAGCGCATAATTGCGTTAATTTTACAAAAAAACCATCAGTATTACCACCAAAAAAATGAAGGTATACATTGCAGATGACCAAAACCTGTTTCGGAAAGGGATGAGTAGCTTAGTAAGTTCCTTCAAGGGCGTAACAGAAGTAAAAGAAGCGGAGAACGGGAAGGAAGTAATAAGACTGGTCAAGCAAAGTGCTCCACATGTCATACTAATGGACTACAGAATGCCTGTTATGGACGGTGCCGCCTGTAGCGAGTATATCATCGCTCATTTTCCTCAGGTAAAGATCATCATGCTCTCCATGAACGACGAACAGCACTTTGTCTATCAGATGATGGAGCTTGGTGTCCATGGCTATCTATTGAAAAATGCAGAACCCGAGGAAGTAGAGGAAGCAATACAGGCAGTCGTAGAAAAAGATTTTTACTATAACCACCTCGTAATGAGCGCTACGCGCAATGCGCTCAAGCACCGAAAATACCTGGAGGAAAAAAAGACCCTACCGAAAATCGCGCTGACACAACGGGAAAAGGAAGTGTTGCTACTCATTTGTAAAGAACTTACCGCAAAAGAAATCGCCGACCGATTGTTCATCAGTGAGAGGACCGTGAACCATCACCGTGCCAATCTCATGGAGAAAATCGGCGCTAGAAATACGGTCGGTCTGGTTAAGTATGCCATAGAAAATCACTTTCCCTTTTAAAAAAAAATGTTTTTTTGCCAATAACCTTACTAGGTATTTCTTACCAAATCTATAGGTAAAAATACCTATATTTATAAAGTTTCGGCCTACTGATTTTTGATTTAAAATATTGAACATCATCATTTTAAATCTATATCTACTTCTCATTCACTACATATTTTGAATGTTCGGTCCTTTCGGAAAACGCTTTATTTCGTATATTGCTTATCCAAAAACTAACAGAAGGCTTTAAGGAAATAGAACTATCATGACACAGCGCTATGAAATAGTATTGATTGAACAAGATTTCAAAGAAGTGAACCGAACTGCCGATATCCTATGGCATTATGGTTTTTCGGTGGCCAAAGCCGAAAGTGGTATTGAAGCATTGGAAATGTTATATGTCCAGACTCCGAAACTGATTGTGAGCAATGTGGACCTACCCGAATTCAGTGGTTTCGATGTACTCAAAAGTATCAAAAACAATAATAGACTGAAACATATCCCCGTCATTATGACTGCGAAGGTATTGGAGGAGAGTAATATCCACAAAAGTAAAAGGCTGGGAGCCGCAGCCTATATCAAAATACCTTCGAACTGTACCCTATTGTATGCCATCAAACGCAGTCTCAACCTAGAACTACTGGAAGCAAGATAGCCCCTTGGCCATTTCTAGGGCTTATCCCCCACTAGGGTTGAAACGGTAGCCTATCTTTGTACTGAAGATGGACATCGTCGTTCTTTTCTTGCAGAATCGACATAACTGCTTTATCTTAAGCACATGCCTATCAAATTTTTTTTCATGGGCTTGGTACTTAGTCTGTACTCTATAGGGGCTATAATGGCCCAAGAGCTTCGACTACAGGCTCAAGGAGGTCCAAGTGTCAGCTATTTTGGTGGAATCGAACTACCCTATTCCCCACGACTGGGATATCATATGGGATTGTTATTGGACAAGCCCGTAGCCCCCTCGGTCAGGGCCAATACAGGTCTGCGCTTTATGCTATTGGGAGCACAGGACAGAAATATCAGCGAAATCAAAATCAATTACCATTACTTGGCACTGCCCATTACTGTGGACATTCAGTTCTATGATATTTTCAGCTTGGACTTGGGTGTTCAGCTGGCCTATTTGGTCAGCGCCACATCCGTTAACGCGCCTACGGGCATCACCAGTGTAGAAGGACTTAATAGGATAGACTATGCACTTACTTTAGGTGCCGGGTACCGGTTTGCACCACGGTGGAGCTTCGTTCCCAAATATCAGTACAGTATCAATCCTACCGCCCGCTCGGCCACTGATAGAAATGCGCGATTTCCAAATAGGGTGTTTTCATTTTCACTGCTATACACCTTGGCTCGGTACAGCCTCAAAAAAGAAGAAGTGCAGGAAAAGAACGGAGCATATCAGCTGCCTTAAGTAAAAGAACATTGACTTCGAGAGGCTTTAATCGCTCGTTATCGACCGCTATCACTTTGATGGCTTTCTATAGCATAACTAACTATGAACAGATCACCGACACCATCGTCGTATATTACGAGGGGTAGATCAGAGACTTAAAAAATATATCAAGTAGATCTGTGGCCCAAGCGCCAAAAGAAGCTCAAAAGAAAATAGAAGAGATACAGTTTGCCCCGGATCATGCATTGAAAAATCTACTGCGGATCTAAACAGCTACAAACCGGTCGTTGTACTACGTTTTTTGAATTCACCATAGCGCTGCTACGCTAAATCCAATAAAGCTCCCTGATGTATTGCTATTTCAACCCAAATTGATCGATAGAAATCGTGATGAGCGTATCAATAGCAAAATACCGGCCATTTGGATTCGTTCGGCATAGCACCACTATGGTGAATGAAGGCCGGTGGGCAAAGCTTCCGGTATGAAGCTATTTATGCGCGGAATAGGTTCTCTATTGATCAATTTGGGTTATACAAATTTAGGTTTTAAATGTCGTATAAGATTCCGCTGGTCATTTTGTTTCAATCAAGGCGAGAACCGCAGGAATAGCAGCGCTATCCCGAGGATTGTCAACGCAGAGTGAAGCAAAATGAACAGGAAGATAGGCGATATTTGAAAGCTAAGTTTGTATTAAACCCTCGTTACGAAGTTTCAACGCATAATCCGGGTTTAAAACTTCTCTTAGCTCATTTCAAAAAAAAGAGGCTGTACCCTTGGGTACAGCCTCTTTTTTTGTTCGTATAGACCTGATCACTATTGTGCTACGAGCAATCTCGGGCCGAAAAATGCGGGACGACCGTCCACATATACATATGTTCTATAGTAACGACTAGGATCAGCAGAAAGGCCACTGGCATCGAGAGATACTTCTTTGGTCTCACCCGCCCTAACGCTGGTGACCAAACTTGACCTTACTACAACTCCTCCTCCATTGGGTACAATCTCTTCGATACGCACCTCTACATTGTTAGAAGTGATTCCTAGTGTCAGAAAGATGTTGGCAGTAGTTGAGACAGGATTGGGAGCAATTATTATGGGAGCCAAAGGATCCGTCTCGTCCATAACTTTCCACTGTTGAGCAGCATTATTGCTCCTTACGATTCGTTGTACCAGTTTTTCACCGTTCTTAGCGAGTGCCTTTCCCGTCAGTACACTGACAAAACTCTTGAAAGACCCGCTATCGACCACTTTCCACTGTTGTCCTTTGTCACTGCTATTGGCTTTAGCTTGAACAGGCACAGCAGTAGCATTGGCCACATCTATGGCATTACCCGACTCTATATTGACGATTTGAACAACGTCACCACCAAGATCAACGAATTTCCAATTTCTAAAATTATTTCTTTTCAACAAAGGAAACTCAGTACTTAGAGTAAAGGTACTGCCCTCTGCTTTATTCGGAGTAAAGACAACACTGTAGACAAAGTACCCAAAAGTGAAAGGCAAGGAAAGAATACTCTCATCGGCCCTGTTGATAATGGCATATTCTTTTTGGCGGTTAAAGGGGTCTTGTGATCCCTTGATTTCATTTCCACTGGAGTTTGTACCTGCTTGAGCAAAGGGTGTCAGTGAAACGAAGAGTGCTGCCATCAGCACGACCATTAATGTGCGGTTTAAAGTAGATTTAAGTTTCATTTTAAATGATGGTTGATTAGTAAATAGATTAAAAGAAAAATATAAATTTTATGATTACTATAATCTATTGATAAAAAATATCAAATAGTATCCATTTCTTTATGGAACGCCAGTAAAGGACTTTGGTTGTGAAGAGTATGGGAAGTGTCGGCAAAGTGACTGAACTTCATGACAAATGGTCGCTTAAAAAGGATGCTCGCACAGTTCCGTGCAGGCAATAATAGTTGGGGTCCGTTATCGGCCTTAGCGCTTAGTATACACCGTGAACCTAAGACCAATATGCGAAGGGGGTATTTCTATTATTTTATCAGTTGTTTCTAATGACCTTTCCATCGTAGTTGTATGCAGTTTCAGGCTAGTTTCATGTCGACTTGATGGAAGTAAGGTGGTATTGTCCTTTTTATCAAATTGGAAGCTTACCGTAGCCTCTTTTTTCAGTGCTATATAGATGGCTGATCGAAAGGATCGGGAGATACCGTAACATCGCCTACCTCTTCGGTATGGTTTTCCCATTTCCGGCTATTTTTCGGAGAAGTGGTAGTTGCATAGGTAATACGTAGCAAGGGTGCTTTGGCCGCACTGCCGCCGTAGACCTCTACGGTTCTTTTTATACAAATTTGGGTTTTAAATGTCGTATAGGATTGCGCGGGTCATTTTGGTTTCAATCAAGGCGATAACCGCAGGGATAGCAGCGCTATCCCGAGGATTGTCCACGCAGAGTGAGGCAAAATGAACAGGAAGATAGGCGATATTTAAAAGCTAAGTTTGTATTACCCTGATCTTGACTTTTTCTCCTGACGTAACCTTGGCTACGCCACTCAAAAAAGGCTTCACCGGGGCAAAAAATCCTTTATTTTCGCTTCAAAACAAAAAGTCTAAATCACTTCTATGTGTGCGAGTCCTGTTGGAAACCTTATTGGAGGAAGAGAACTCTAAAACACCGTTCCGAGCCTCATCCGATATGTTTACCTTTGTATACTTTCTTCCTGTTTTGTTACAGGTAGATCGGAGGGAGGCTTTCTTTATGGTCGCCCCTGGTGGTATGGTGATATCACGAAAGCGAAGTCCGATTTTTCATCCTTTGGAAAGAACCTCATCAAAGTAATCTTTGCCGCCTTTGTTCTTATCAACACCTATCCATCACTTTTACTCTTTTTTTATCAGAGTGGTATAGATGACCTTACCCTGAAAATCCATAAACTGTAACTGCGCCGCTGCCTTCGTTATGGAGAAAGCCGCAAAACCCTGAACTGATTCGGCGAAAAGTGAGGCCTCCATCTTACCTGTAGGCCGCACTTCGGAGCCCGCACCCGAGACGACATAGTGGGTGGGTCCCTTAGCCTTGATGTGCTGGAGGTCATGTTCATGCCCGCAGATATAGAAGTCCACCTGATGGCGCTTCAGTACAGGTTCGAGTTGTTTTTTGACATCTTCGGTCAGATGGAGGCGCTTCCCTCCCGAGTACAGGGGATGATGCCCGACCACGATTTTCCAATTGGCTTCGGAAGCAGCAAGTACACTGTCCATCCAGGCCAGCTGTCGCGTGGTATCCTGTCGCCATACGGCCTTGTACTTTTCCTGACGGTAGTACTTCAACTCGAAAGGCGAAGTATCGATGAATACAAAACTGATTTTGGTGCCATCATCGGCCCGTTTGTCAAACGTGTAGTACCGAGAGGGCATGTTCCATCTTCTGCTGATATCACTGTATTCGATTTGCGCTTGAGCATTGCCACGGTAGTCGTGATTGCCAAGAATTACATGCCAGTCACAGTGCAGGTGATGCCCACTGTAGACAGATTCGAAAGAGGAGTTCCACTGGGTATCGTCTACACTGCTTACCCCATTGGGATAGAAGTTATCTCCTGTAGAGATGATAAACTCGGGTTCGACTTCAGTGGCCGCCAGCTCCATGGTTTCGGCCAGCTCTTTTTGTTTGAACTGACCACTTCTGCCCCAGTCACCGATGGCATAGAAGTGATAGCCTTCCTCTAGGCCTTTGAAAGTGGAGTCTATACCAACAGCCGCTACCGCTTCTGTTTTTTCTTCGTGTGTAGAGGCCGAAGGTTGACAGGCCTGTTGGAAGGGCATCAGTAATAAGGGTAGTATTTTCCAGTTCCTTTTATTCATATGATTTTTACGTTTGTGGTCTTTTTTTCTTTTTGTTTATCTCTTATCCGCTACAGCGTCCTAAATTTATGGAGCCTCATGATGTCATACCGCAGATCGTTCCCCGTCATTCCTTCACAAAGGTATTTCGTTTATAGTATGGTGATTTATCGGTAAGGCTGGCTCTCTTCGAAACGAACCTTCACCACCCGATTTTGAAATTAGAAGGGGTTGAAGACCACCGCGAAAGTAAAAAACAGCCGCTCGATCAGGTGGAACGACTGCTTTTTTGATGAAGTGATCTAGACTTTTTCTTTTACATCGGATCATGCGTTGGAACTTCGTAACAAGGGTTTAAACAGCAATAAATCAGGGAGTTTTATTGGATTTAGCATAGCACCGCTATGGTGAATGAAGACCGGTGGGCAAAGCTTCCGGTATGAAGCTATTTATGCGCGGAATAGTTTCTCTATTCATCATTTTGGGTTTAAAACAGTCTCTTAGTGCAACGACCGGTTTGCAGCTATTTAGATCCGTAGTAGATTTTCCAATACATGATCCGGGTTTACCTGCGAACTTCACATTCAGCACCCTGATTTTGTCTTTTTTTAAGTTCCATAGCTTCGGCCATGCAATATAAAAAACCTTCATCGGCACAACGGCCAAAATCCTCGATGCCGAATAATAAGTCTAAATCACTTCAATAGGTCAGTCCTATCGGTATATCAGAAGTCTATCATTGCTTCCTCTGTGAAGCCCCTTACTGCCTGCGCTCCCCGAACAGGTCGAACTTGACCCCGAAACTGGCGCGTACATTATAAAACTCCTCCTGCATCAGTCTATCGCGAATACCCTGATAGTAGCGCAGTGGCTGATTGGTGAGGTTATTGACCTCGAAAAAGGCCCGTAACTTAGGAGTAAAGGCATAGGAACCGTTCACATCCAAAAACGTCTGCTTATCATAGTAGCGATCGTTGAAGGTATCCGAACCCAACTCATCGAGATAATCATCGGTGTGGTTCAATGATACTCTCAGTACCAGTTTTTCGGTTTCATAGGAGAGGGAAACATTGACCATATGCTGTGCTGTACCGGGAAGCGAGAGTCCCTCACCGTCCCTACCCTGAATGCCATCGGTTTCGGATTGGGTAAAGGTGTAATTGGTATAGATACCGAAGCCTTTCAGGAAACCGGGCAGAAAGTCCAACTGCCGCTGCGCCGATACTTCGAAACCGTATACCTTTGCTGTTCCTCCGTTTTCGGGGGAAGTGGCCTGAAGGTCATCCCCGAAGCCCGGCACAGCACTGTTCTGGCGCGTATAGTTATAAATGAAATTGTCGATATCCTTATAAAAACCTCCTGCGGAAACCAGACCGACGGACTTGAAATAGTTCTCGGCCATCAAATCAAAGTTCATCGATGTAGCGGGAGATAAGCGGGGATTACCAAAAGCAATCTGTTGCTCGTCCGGGTCGAATTCCACAAAAGGGACCAGTGCAAAATAATCGGGTCTGGAGAGGGTATTGGTCCATGCGGCGCGGAGGATGGTATTTTCGGACAGGTCATATTTCAGATGAATGCCCGGCAGGATATTGGTGTAGCTATCGCTTCCCGTCCTCTGTCCGATTTCTTCACTCTCTACATCCAGGCTGAAACCGGTATAGTCCACACCCGTATGCTCCATGCGTAGCCCGACTATGGCGGACAAGTGACGAGTGAGCTGGTAGTCCGACATCACATAGAGGGCAGATATGGTCTCCTCCGCAGTATAGTTTCCGGGTAGGTACTCATCGAGCTTGTCTTCTGCTTCGAACAAAGCCGGATTCTGTAGGTCCAGATCTCCTAAAAATGTCCGGTCCACAAACTGACCTACCTGGTACTGTCCTCCATTGAGGTAGTCGGCATCGCTCTCATCACTGATGCTCAGGTTGCCCAAGCGCTCAAAAGTCGCCTCGTCCAAGGGACTGTATTCGATAAAATCGTTGCTACGCTTTTTGAACTTATCCCGGAGCCGTGCTCCGAACTTGATGATGCCATTGTCCTGCAAAGGCAGCTGCATGTCCAGTCGGAAGTTCAGGTCCTCTTCGAAGGTCAACTGATTCTCTTCCGTGATTTCGTTCAGCTCCAGATTTTGCCATGCGTCTTCCTCTACCGTAGTGATCAGAGGTTTTCTAGGGTCACTGATATCCTGGATTACGGAGATATCCCCCGTACGGTAGGAGATATAGCGTTCTTGTGGCCTCTCCTCGGAAGCCTTGGCATAGGTACCCGACCAGTTCAGCTTGAGCTGACGGCCCAGAAGATGTTCCCCCTTCAGGGTTATATTACGTACGCGCTGATCTTCGAGCCGTTGGTTGTTGATACGGTCGGTGTTGGCACCACCTTTGGTCTGGCGGCCCACGCGTGCTAAGGTAGCGAACCTTCCACCACCGAGTGGATTCCAAGAGGCTGCATTACCTACAGGGTCTTCCACAAAATCATCGTAGGCATCTTCCATCTTTCCGGCACGGAAGCGGAAGCGGTTTTCCCAGTCATCGCGCCAGTTGTACATACCCGATAGGTACAGGGTATGGTGGGCATGGAGCCGGTAATCCAGATTGAGGGAAGCACTTCTTCGCACTCTCCGGACCAGGTATTTTCTGATATCGAATTCATCCAATAGCACCTGTCCCCCCTTGTCGACCCATACGGCCTCCACATTGTCCGAACCGAAGTTATGATTATGATAGGAAGCACTCAGGACCACCCCGAGCTTATCGGCGAGGTACCTGTTACCAAGGACAAGGGCCCCCGTCGCTGTAGGCTTGTTCGATAGGAAATTATAGCCACTGCCCAGTGTGCCCGAGAGTCTCAGACCGCTGGGTGCAGCGCGGGTGACCAGATTTACGGCACCGCCTATAGCATCGGCATCCATATCGGGGGTTACTGCTTTATTGACCTCTATGGTCTGGACCATGTCCGAGGGGATGAGGTCCATTTGCACGCGGCGGTTGTTGCCCTCCGCTGAGGGGATACGTTCCCCATTGATCATGACAGAGTTCAACTGTGGGGCCATTCCGCGGATGATGATATCCCGTGCCTCTCCCTGGTCATACTGCATGGTGATACCCGCTACCCTCTTCATGGCATCTCCAATGTTGGCATCGGGAAAGCGGCCCATTTGGTCCGCTGCCACGATATTGGTAATATTCGCATTGGTCTTCTGTTGGTTCAGGGCTTTGGCCTGACCTTTTAAGCGGTCGCCCAAGATGAGTACCTCCTCGCCCAGAGTAACACCCGGCTCCATGCCGATAGCCAGTGTGGTCGTGCTGCCCGCAGTGACGGTCACTTCTTTGGTCATATCGGTATAGCCCATAAACCTGACCTCAAGTTCATAGCTACCCGAAGCCATGTCCATCAGGGTAAACTGTCCATTGCCATCCGTCACGGCACCTTTAGTAGATAGGGTAGGGATGATGACCGTAGCTCCCGGCAGTGCCAGACCGAGTTCATCCGTTATTTTTCCTTTGATGGCTCCCTTGCGCTCTTGCGCATGAACCCGCAGTGATGCAAGTAGGACGATAGCAAACATCACCAATAAATAGTGTAAAGATCTGTTCATAAGGTTTGGTTTGATTTACAGCCTCAAAATTAGGTGGGGCATGTTAAGGAGCCTGTAGCTCAGTATTAAGTGATCGTTATTATACTTTAGTGTTGGCTTTGGGTAAAATGGACAATTAAACGTTTGATGTACAACTACTTAAAATACCTATTTGTCTTAAACCCAGAATGTTCGTTGGAACTTCGTCATGAGGACTTAAATGACAATACATCAGTGTGTTTTCTTGGGTTCAGCGTAGCACCGCTACGGTGAATTCAAAAAACGCATTCAGTTACTGATTTGAAGTCAGTTATACAAATTTGGGTTTTAAATGTCGTATAAGATTGCGCGGGTCATTTTGGTTTCAATCAAGGCGACAACCGCAGGGATAGCAGCGCTATCGCGAGGATTGTCAACGCAGAGTGAAGCAAAACCGAAGGTTCATGAACACCACTGGAATCAAACACAATAGTGAACTAAATGAACAGGAAGATAGGCGATATTTAAAAGCTAAGTTTGTATTAAGTCCGGAATAGATTTTCTAATGGACATTTTGGGTTAAATGCACACCCTCTTTTTCTTTGGAAAATGCTGCTGTACTGCGCCCATGGCATAGCGTCCCTTGAACCTGAAGGGTTTCGTATTGAAATAGATAAGTCAATGGGAAAGTTTGAGAATCGATTTTATAGCTTGTTCCATAGGTCCTTCCGATACTATCGCAAGATTACTTTTATGTTATCCATAGCACTAGGGTTGGATATGTGGAAAATATAGGAGGTTGGAGACAGGCAATTGAACCCAAAATGATCAATAGAGAGCCTATTCCGCGCATAAATAGCTTCCTACCGGAAGCTTTGCCCACCGGTCTTCATTCACCATAGCGGTGCTATGCCGAACGAATCCAAATGGCCGGTATTTTGCTATTGATACGCTCATCACGATTTCTATCGATCAATTTGGGTTGAGCTGGCTAGATATTAATTTTGACCCGAGTCCATAGTTATACCCAAACGCAATTGATTTGGGAAAGACCTAAAATCATTGCGAAAGCACTGTTCCGCGCGGAAAAACCCTAATGACCAATCTACCAATGACGATTGTACCAATGCAGGATTTTCCCATAATTTGCCGGACCCCAAATTTCCCATTTCACTTTTTCTTGAGTATAACTTTACCATCAGTAGTATTCACTACCTATTGGATAATCTGCAAATTGTATTTTATACAAATTTGCTTTTTAAATGTCGTGTAAGATTTCGCAGATCATTTTGGGCTAAACAAGGCGAAAACCACAGGGATAGCAGCGCTATCGTGAGGATTTTCAACGCAGGGTAGCGCAAAATGAACAGGAAGATAGGCGACATTTGAAATGTAAGTTTGTATTATAAGCATTGATACGGCTTTGAGAAAAGGAGTTGTCAAGTTGACATAAACTGAAATACGTTCATACTCAAGCAAAGATCAATCGAGAAATCAACCCATTGAAAGTCCTGTACGGGAAAACAGTTTCCTGAAACTTCGCTTAGCCTATCCGTAAATCGTACTTGGTGAGAAGGCCACTGAGGCCATTCGGTGCAAATCGAGTCTTTTTCAGACGGTTCCTTTCGGGGTCGATAGCAAAACCGATGGCACTACGAAAGTCCGCTCTGTCCAATACCGTGTGCTCGAACTGGGCCGAATTCAGGTCACTTTCCTCGAAACGGGCCTCGCTGAGATTGGCTTCTGTAAAATCCACTTCTTTTAGACTGCAATGGTGAAAACACGTTTTCACCATTTTCTTTTTATGAAACGAAGCATAGTCCAGCTGACAATACTCGAAATCCACCTCAAAGAGAAAGTCAGCACAAGTTCCGAAATCGATGCCCATCAGCTTACATCTCGAAAAACGGACATCTTTTAGGCGCGTATCCATGGTCTTGATATTGCTCAGATTGCAGGTCTCAAAGTCACACTCGTGAAATTCGAAGCGGGACAGGTCCACACCGGAAAACTCACAGCCTATAAAACGGCAGCTGTCGAATTCCATACCGGGCAAGTGTGCTTTTGTAAAATCTACTTTTTCGAAGGTTTCTTCTTCTACAGGTGGTATCATGCTATTGCTGTTGTTTCTATTTTTAGGGTACCCGAGAGAAAATCGACATAGATCGTCAATGCCATGGCCATTTCCCTTGGCTGTCGGTTTCTACTCGTCTATATCTACCTTCATCATGATGTCGACCTGCTCCTCATCGCCGAGGATAAAGACATGTTCATCAAAAGCGCGAAAACCATACTTTTCGTAAAAGACAATGGCCTTTGGGTTTTTCTCCCATACTCCCAGCCATACATAAGACTTGCCCAGCACACTGGCTAAGCGTAGGGCCTCATCGCAAAACCGTCTACCTATACCTTTTCCCTTGTTTTCCGAAAGGACATAGATGCGCTCGATTTCCAGACCTGACCTAGCTTTGATTTCCGTCTGTGACTGTCCGCAGTTCAATTTGAGGTATCCCAGTATATCTTTGCCCTGTCGGGCAAAGTAGTAATGGATGTCTTTCTTCTGTAACTCTTTCCGTAGTCGCTCTATATTGAAATTATCCCTTAGATATTCCTCCATATTCTGTGGGGTATTGGCATGGCCATAAGTATCGACAAAGGTAGCTATGGCGATTTGCCGAAGTACTTCAGCCTCATCGCGGGTTACTTTTGTCAGCTGTAGGGTCCTCATGGATTCATTTCTGGGTTCTTACCTATAAATATAAAAAAAACCCGGAAAAGGTAAAGCTCTTGTGTATCAAACGATACCGGGAGGAGATAGCATCAAGCCCAGAACGTATTTTTCGATTCCCAAATTTCATGGGTATTTCCATAGCCGAATACTGTCGGCCAGATGGCGAAAACGGTGCTGCGTCGCTCCGAAAGCTTCCTGTAATACCAATTGAACCCGGATCATGCATTGGGACTTCGTAACGAGGGTTAAACCCAAAAATGATTGATAGCCTTCCTATTCCAAGCATAATCAATCAAAATCAGATAATAATACAAACTTAGCTTTTAAAATCGCCTATCTTCCTGTTCATTTTGCTTCACTCTGCGTTGACAATCCTCGGGATAGCGCTGCTATCCCTGCGGTTATCGCCTTGATTGAAACCAAAATGACCCGCGGAATCTTATACGACATTTAAAACCCAGATTTGTATAACACATTGTTGACTTTACACCTTAGTAATGCAAAAGCCCCCTCAAAACACTTGGTTTGAGGGGGCTTTTTTTGCTGTATCAGCCCATCAAGGGCATTGCGCCCGAGTGCCGAAGCAGGTAATCGGCCTTGTGTTATCGCAGTATGCAGGCGTACTTACACAACGAGTGGTCTGCCCCGCTTCGCACAATGGCTTGTTGGTATCACAATAAGTATTGGGTCCTCCAAAACTATACTGACAGGCAATGTCTACCGTAACGGCTCCTCCCTTGAGTGTATTGATTTCTTCAGTAGGTGAGATCACAAAACTTTTTACCTTTAAATCTTTGATTTTCATTTTTAACTTTTTCATAGTTTTTCAAGTTTGATGATGGATTAGATTAGAATTATTGAAATCGATTGATGTAATGGGTCAAATCGGAGATTCGATGAATACCATTGAAGTAGACAAGAATAGATACATTGTTCAATAAGCAAATTGGTATCAATTAACTCATAGAGTATGGCTTTGGGTCAAATAGTGACAAGAAAGACCTTGTTACACTAAAAAAAATACAGCGGGTTGATATTTATAGCTAAACTCAACGCATTTGGGGCAAAAAAGAATAAGTAAGAAAACTCAGTTTCATCGTTAAACCCAGAATGTTCGTTGGAACTTCGTCATGAGGACTTAAATGGCAATAAGTCAGGGTGTTTTCTTGGGTTCAGCGTAGCACCGCTACGGTGAATTCAAAAAACGCATTCATTTACTGATTTGAAGTCAGTTAAGTCCGGAATAGATTTTCTAATGGACATTTTGGGTTAAACCCAAACGCAATTGTTTTGGGGCAGATTGAAGAATGTTGCGAAAGCACTGTTCCGCCCAGAACGACCCTAATGACCAATCCACAAATGAAATTTTACCAAAACATGATTTTCTCCTTTTTGACGAACCCCGAATTTCCCATTCCACTTTTTCTTGAGTATAAATCCGAAAAGCACCATAGCATCAGGCACGTGGGTGAAGAGGCCTCCACCGCGGGTTCGATGAATACAATTAATGACCTAAATGGTAAAAAAACCATTCGAAACGCCTATATTAGTGGCCTGTTATACTTCATTTAATATATTATCCCAGTCTCTCTACCGAGACTTACGCTCCTCATCAGGAACGTATACCTACATTGGAATGGATTTCCCCCCCCCAATGTGACGGATAATGATATCTATTTATTCTAACCTATTTTCTTACCGGAAGTAATCGACACTACCGTCAATTGCTACATCACTTTACGTCGTGAAACACAGCGTGAAGTGACGCTACAGGAATAATATCAAAATGAAAAGTAAACAGCTGATCAGTAAAAACATAGAAGTATTCTATACCCAAGCCTCTGAAGAAACGCGGCTTGATAGAGGGATGGGTGTTTTCGAATTTGAAAGGACCAAAGTACTCATAGCGCAGTACATCCCTTCTCCCCGCTCGACGATTGTCGATGTCGGTGGCGGTACGGGCAAGTACTCAGAGTGGCTAGCTCATGGAGGGCATAAGGTTCACCTCATCGAGCCCATTTCAAAGCATATCCGACAGGCACAACGCAGAGCGAAGTGGCTCAAGCAGAAGTTTTCCATTCTAAGGGGTGAATCTCGGCAATTGGACCTGCCCGATGACTATGCGGACCTTATTATCCTGCATGGGCCTCTATATCACCTTCAAAAAGAGGAAGACAGAAATCGCACCATTCGAGAGGCGCGGCGCGTGTTGAAAGACGGCGGTATCATATTGGCCTTTGCCATCAATTGTACCGCATCGACTTTGGCGGGTCTATTGAACGGGGCCATTCACAAACATACCTTTTTCACTATGTGCAAGGAAGAACTGGCCACGGGACTGCATAACCCGCCTGATGACCATCCATGGCTCTTGGCCGAAGCCTACTACCATAGGCCGGATCAACTCCAAGAGGAGTTTACCGCTCAGGGCCTGTACCATCTCGGGACACATGCCGTGGAAGGGATGGCCTGGCTGGACAGGGATTACTTCACCCATATGCTGGATAGGGACAAGAAAGATAAACTGTGCGAACTGATAGCGGTGACAGAAGAAGATACTTATCTACTGCCTTTTAGTCCACACTTTATGGTGGCCGTAAAAAAATAGATACACTATGGAAAACAAAAACAATTACATCAACGCTTTGAGGAACAATAGGGGCCAACTGAACGAGATGGACCTCGGAGAAAAAATAGGGCTGGATGATGAGGAGACCTGTAGTATCATCGCTCAACTTTTATCGGAGCACAGGATAGAGTACCGACAGCACGGCGCCTGTCAATATAGTCTCCTGAAAAGCCGATAGGCCACGGAAACTGTTTACAGAAGCGATAGCGGTTTTGGCACCTGCCCAAGGCGACCGCTGGTCTTTAGGGCCAGCGCCAAAAGGCGCTATTGCCGATAATCCAAAAAAGGCTCAAGTGTACACTTGAGCCTTTTTTGTCATCACTTTTCCCAATACCCACTCCTTTGGTATCCTGTGCGCATAGTATTGATCCCCAAAGGACGGCTATCCGCTGGGCTTTATGCTATCTGAGGCACAATAGGAATACAAAACGACCTTTCAAATAGTACCTATCTTCCTATTCATTTTGTCCCTCCCTCCTTTGAACTCGGAATAATCGATAGCCCATTCTGGAAATAATCTCACAACTTCGCTAAAAAGAAAAAAACCGCTAATACTTTTTTTCTCGATTTCGCTAAGTGGCGGGCAAGCCATTCTCTTGGTCATAAGTAGTGAAGGCCTCCGTTATGACAAAGGTCATCTATTGTGCTGAGGCCTATCATGGTCCCCCTCATCTTCGCAGAGTAGTTTTGATGTATCAATGACGGATAGATAACAAGACACCTACAACAATGAGAAAAATACTTGTCCCCACCGATTTTACCGATTTGTCCTATAACGCTATTCAAGTCGCGACTACCATGGCCAAGAGTAATGCTTCGGAACTGACCCTACTCCATGTCATCGAGCTATCGTCACATCATAGCCTGAACATAGAGGGTGAAATACTGAAGGACAGTACTTTTTTGAACGTATTTACCGTAGAGCTCATCGACAAGATGAAAGAGCGGATGGCCGAACTTCTTCAAGACCCGATCTTCGAAAACCTAACCGTAAAAACCCTTTTTAAGATAGGCAAACCTTCCCGGACCATCACCGATACTGCGAAGGAGGAAGGTAGCGACCTTATCGTTATGGGGACCATGGGCAGTTCGGGGCTTCAAGAGTTATTGGTCGGCTCCAATACGGAACGGGTCGTTAGGAACGCACCCTGCCCCGTGCTCTCCATCAACCAAAGTACACGAGAGTTTCAGTTGGAAAATATTGTACTGGCGACCACTATGGACAAGTGGGAAGCCAAAATAATAGACTATATCCGTCAGCTACAGCACAAGTACGGTTCCACTATCCACTTGGTATGGGTCAACACCATGAACAACTTCCAGACGGATACCATTACCCGGGAGAGGCTGAAAAACTATGCCGGAGAACTGCAACTGGAAAACTATACACTCAATGTGTTCAATGATACCTCTGAAGAAGAGGGATTGATCAATTTTGCCAAAAGCATTGATGCTGATCTCATCGCGATGAATACACATGGCTTTAAGGGGCTTTCCCGTCTATTGGCAGGAAGTATAGCGGAGAATGTGGTCAATCAGGCCAGTTTTCCCGTCCTTACCATGACCAATCCCACCCCATAGCACCGGAGAAAGCTATGGTCTTCTTTGACAAAGTACTGAGAAACAAGTTCTGGGTACTTCTTTTCTTCCAAGGCCTCTTGGTCGATACATCGATTAAATCACACACAATACTCACTTAAAACAGTACAATCATGAAAAAAATCCTCATTCCTATCGATTTTTCATTCGCAGCAGAAAATGCCATCCGTTATGTCAACGAGATTTTCAGGGAACAGGACGTGGAGGTTTCCTTGGTCTACATTCGATCTGAAAAAAAATCCCTGACCGATACCGAGTTGAACGGTTTGTACAGCGAACTGCATACCGAACTGCTGAGCAAGACGCGCTTGGTCTGTGACTTTTTCATCGAAGATGGTAACCTGACCGATACGGTAAAGAAAACCATAGACACACGGAGTATCGATATGGTCGTAGTAGGTACCAAAGGAAGTCTGGAAGATGATATCATCTCCAATGCCAGCCAGATCGTAAAAGAAGTGACCTGTCCTATCATCGTGGTACCGGAGAATGTACAGCCCGGTAATATCAAAAAGATTGCCTACGCGAACGATTTCAAGGATATCAAAGACTCTTCGGTTTTCAAACCACTATGGTCCATTGCCAGGGCCTTCAAGGCCAAAGTATATGTAGTTCACATCCATCGAGGTGCCGAGCTTACCGATAAAGAAGAGGATGTCATCGAATACTACTTGGATAATATAGACCATGAGTACGTGTATATCTCCAATGAGAACATAGAAATAGCACTGAACGATTTCATACTGGAAAAAGAAGTAGATCTACTGGTGATACTGCCCAGAAACCATGGGCGCAATGACCTGAATGCAAAAGGTGAGCTTCTCAACAATATCAGTAACAAAACCAGAGTACCTGTCCTCGCACTTGCCTAAACCTTGATTTCAAATGAATACCTTTACCATCAAGTCCTTCAAGCATAGCAAACGAAAGTTCATCCACTTCAAGCGTAATTTTGCCAAACAGGCACCTTTACTGAAGGTCATTGGCTGTTTGTTACTACCGCTGGCCGTACTGCTCCTACCACTACCTTGGTTACGGCTGGATACTTTGGATGCCCTACAGCACAGGACCGTAGCGCTGTTTGCCCTTGCGGTTATCTTTTGGGTGCTGGAGCCGATACCTATCTATGCTACCTCTATCCTGATTATCTTTCTGGAGCTGGTGATGCTCTCCGATAGTGCATTCAACCTGTTCGCAGTGGACCCTACCTCCGCTTCGCTACTGAGCTACAAGGAAATATTGGGCACATTTGCCTCGCCCATCATCATTCTTTTTCTGGGAGGGTTCTTTCTGGCCATAGCGGCCACGAAATACCAACTGGACAGGACGATGGCAAAAATGTTCATAAAGCCCTTTGGTACAAGCCCCAAATGGGTTATGCTGGGACTAATGGTCATCACGGCCCTCTTCTCCATGTTCATGAGCAATACCGCGACCACGGCGATGATGTTGTCCATACTCATGCCCGTAATGACCTCCTTGGACAAAGAAGATAAAGGGAGGACCGCCTTTGCGCTGAGTATACCTGTGGCAGCCAATATCGGTGGTATCGGTACTCCTATTGGTTCACCGCCGAATGCCATCGCTATGAAATACCTCGGCTCGGAGTATGGAGTGACCTTCTCCAAGTGGATGGTCTTGGGCGTACCCTATGTTATCATCATGATACTGGTAGCTTGGTTGTTGCTCAGGTACGTTTTTCCTAGCTCTACACGGCAGCTTCGCATGGATATGGCACCACAGAAAGCGGCCACTACGCGCCGGTTTCCGGCAATAGTCATCTACCTCACTTTTGGGGTGACGGTATTGCTCTGGTTGACCGATTTTATCCATGGGATGAACTCCTATGTAGTGGCCATGTTGCCCGTGGCGGTATTTCTCTGCTTTGGTATACTGGACAAAGATGATTTCAAGTTCATCAACTGGGATGTCCTATGGTTGGTGTCCGGTGGTATAGCCCTAGGTCTCGCACTGGACAGAACAGGACTGGCACAGGTCATCGTGGAGGGGCTTCCCTTTCAGGGGCAGAGTCCCTACTTCATCTTCGGAGGAGCAGCATTGATCGGTATGTTATCGGCCAATTTCATGTCCCATACCGCTACGGCCAATCTGTTGCTACCGATTATTGCGGTACTGGCTACCTCGATTACCGGCCTGGAGGCCTATGGAGGTCCTAAAATACTACTACTGTCCACCACACTCTGTCTATCTTTGGGCATGGCACTCCCCATCAGCACCCCGCCCAATGCACTGGCCTACAGTACGGGCCTCATCAGTACCACTAATATGTCGCGTATAGGTATACTGGTCGGCATTATTGGCTTGACGATGGTGTTCGTCGTCATATTTTTAGAAAAACAATTAGGATTGATATGATGATGGACAGCTATCCGCTCATTAAAAGGTTCGTACGAATCCATCGGCAGGCCATTGGGCATGTCAGTACTTTGCTTCTTTGCGGCATATGCCTGTGTTGCATAAGTAGGGTAAATGTATATGCACAACGGGCTTTGCGGCACTCCTTTGGAAAAAAGGAACAGTTGACCATCGGTATGAAAGGAGGTATGCAAGTATGGCTCCGACATCTGGAGACCAATCCGGGTACCCTGTCCAATGACAAGGAGGCTTCTGTCATCAATGATGCCTCTATCCGAAGGTACCGACTGAAGTTCTATGGCGAATGGGACAAACGGACAAGGGTCACGGTGCAGTTCGGAAACAACAATTTCCGTTTTCACCCTAAAAACCACACCACTCCCGTACTATTGGATGCTTATATAGAATATGAGGTCCATAGGGCCTTTGCCTTCGGTCTGGGCAAAAATGCCTGGACGGGCCTATCCCGATACTCTGCCCCGAGTACTTTTAGCCCCTTGGCCCTTGACATCAATTTTATGGCGATTCCTTTTGTCAATATCCATGATGACTTCCTCCGGCGCTATGGTGCCTATGCTAAAGGAAAGGTCGCTGTGCTGGACTATCGCTTCTCCATGTCCCGACCCAAAAAATACCCTAAGGCATCGGCACCTAAAAAGGGCAAGGGTACATGGACGGAAAGTGCCAAGGGTTGGCAGTACAGTACCTATCTGAAATATGATTTTTGGGAGCAGGAGCCAAACCGTTCTCCTTTCCACCCAGGTACTTATCTGGGCAAGAAAAGAGTCTTCAATATCGGAGCGGGCTATCTTTTTGAAGCGGAGAGTACGCAATCATTGAAAGGTGGAGATACACTGTTCCACGATGCCCGCTCAGTGGCCATAGATATGTTTATGGAGCTGCCCACCCCTTCAGCGACTGCTTTCACGGGTTATGTGGCCTATATTCACCATGATTTTGGACCGGGTTTCATCCGGAATATCGGTGGCAACGACCCCAGTACGAGAAGCAACGATAAGGTCTCCTTTAATGGAAAGGGAAATCGAGCCCCCATTGTCGGTACGGGACATTCGCTATACCTGCAAGCGGCATACCTGAAGCGTTTCGGTGACACTACGGGTCACGACAAAACACTGCAAGCCTTCATCATGGTCAATGGAAGTAGCTGGGAAGCGCTGGACGATATGATGTTGCTCTATGAAGCGGGTTGTCATTATTACCTGAAAGGACAGTGGTCCAAGTTAAGCCTCGTCTATCAGAACAGGCCTATCTACTACACTAGAGAGTCACTGATAAAAGCGGAGGACAGAAAGGGCTTTTTTACGCTACAGTATCAGTTCAAGATAGGGTAGTTTTTCCTTATGCTGCTTTTGGCAGGAGCTAAGGTAAATTTCAGGCATTATCCTAAAGTAATTTCTAACAGTGACCAGCGATATTTTTTTAATTTGTGTGATTTGTATGCTACATTTTTTTATAGCATTGAAGCCTGCCCCTACTCCGAGGGGTGGGCTTCTTCTTTTATCCCGGATCATGCATTGGAAAATCTACCGCAGATCTGAATACCTGCAAACCGGTCGTTGTACTACGTTTTTTGAATTCACCATAGCAGTGCTATGCCAAATCCAATAAAACTCCCTGATGTATTGCTATTTAAACCCTCTTTACGAAGTTATAACGCATAATCCGGGTTTATCCCAAAAGGATCAATAGCCTTCCTATTACGAGTATAAATTGCTTCAAGATCAGCGGTTTTATACAAATTTAGGTTTTAAATGTCGTATAAGATTCCGCGGGTCATTTTGTTTCAATCAAGGCGAGAACCGCAGGGATAGCAGCGCTATCCCGAGGATTGTCAACGCAGAGTGAAGCAAAATGAACAGGAAGATAGGCGATAGTTGAAAGCTAAATTTGTATTACACCTTAGTGATACAAAGTCCTCCTCACCTAAACGGCTGATTTTAGTGTGCTTTATGCCCTCATCACGATAATCCTATTGATCATTTTGGATTTATCTCGGATTCAGTACTTGAGCTTCGTTTACGAGGGCTTAAAATCCAAGAAACATGCCCTTTCCACTGACTTGGAGAAGTCATCGAAAATCGTTTCACGAATGCCCAAGGAAATCAATGAGACAGTGAAAAAATGCATTATTTGGAAGTAATATCAAGTACAATTCTTTGGGAAAGTGCCACTTAGCACCTCGAATTTCACGCATTGCCCAGTTCTTAGGATAACGGGCTACTAGCGACGTTCGAAGCTATAGGTGTGTGAGCGCCCATTCCCTTCAATGGTAGCGGATAGCTTTTTCTCCTCTAGCAGTTCGTAGGTAATTTTTTTTGGAAAATCATGTTTGGGATTTTCGCATACAAATGCTCCTTTTTTGATGGTTTTCATTCTGAATAGGACCGGGTTTTGGTTATGCGGCACATTCGCCATATAGTAGTATTTGCCCTGTCGGTATTCGATGGCCAGCGTCTCGTTGACGAGTGTATCGCCACGCGTTATTTCAAATCCCTTACCGATAAGATAGCTCCCCTCGGGCGAAAGCGACCAAGTTTCATAGTGATGGGCGCTAGGATGCTTCCAGGTACCTATCAACCAAGCGAACTTGGCCATTTTTTTCTGTTGTGCCTGTGCGGAGAGGTCGATGGAGAACAGGACAAGAATACAGAAAAGTATGGGAGAGTAGCGCATTTTGTCTTTTTTGAGTTCCGTAGCTTTGGCTATGTAACGGAAAAAAACCTATGAGTTCTTTTCCCTTCTTGTATACTGCTTCGGAATGTATCTTTTAGTGGACCATACTCCCTAAAACAGTATCTTCCCAATAATATGGACTTGGGTTTGTAAAGGTGTACGGTAGACGGGACCAAGGGTTTGGTCTATGGACAAGCTATCGGTTCATCCATGCTGATAGTATCAGTATTCCGGCTCATTTTACATAATCCCAAAATGATCAATAGCCTTCCTATTACGATCGTAAATTGCTTCAAAATCAGCGATTTTACGCTGCGCAGGTTTCTTACCTAAACTGCTGATTTCAGTGTACTTTGCATCACGAAATCCTGTTGATCAATTTGGGTTAATTTCTCGTAGCAACGGTTGTAAACGGTATCTCTTCTATTTTTCATTTGGTGGGTATTGATTTCTGATCATCACATGGAATTCATGGTAAGAACATTCGGCTCCGGATTCTGCATGAGCTCACCATAGTATCTGGGGTGATGGTTTCGTGAATACGTTGTATTTGGAGCTTCGCGAGGAGGATTTAGACTTAAGAGAAAGTATTTTAGGAAAATGTTGTCTAGACACAAAAGGATGACCATTACCAAGTTTGATGGATAAGTCATTAGTAGAATGGCCATTAGGGTTCATGCCTCGATAATTCTCGGAATTTTCGTGTATCCGATGGGTCCCAAATCAATTGCGTTTGGGTATATACTCAAGAAAAAATGAAATGGGAAGCCTTATCGGCGATGGTCAAGGAGAAAAATCCGTTAGACTTTTATACTTAGTTATGTTGACTGTGTTTCATTCACCTCATTGAATCCGGCATGCTGCTGAACGGAATCCGAATTTCGGTAGTTCATTCGAAAATTTTTCTGTCCGGGCGCAGCGTTTTCAAAATTTACCACATCCCATAGGCCGGCCCGAAGTCTCCCCTGACTTCGTCCTGCTTAATTTTTATCAATAGGACCGAGCGTAGGGAAAGGGTTCGGTTTGCTGCGCAAGGGTAAGCGCCTGGCCGGTTTTAGGCGAAAACGGAGTTCAGGGCGGATAGAGAACATATGGACCACGATTTGAACGATGAAAACGCAACACGTCCAAAATACTTTCCTCAAAAACGGGGTATAAATTGGCCGACTGTTAAACCCAAAATGTCCATTAGAAAATCTATTCCGGACTTAACTGACTTCAAATCAGTAAATAAATACGTTTTTTGAATTCACCGTAGCGCTGCTACGCTGAATCCAAGAAAACGCACTGATTTATTGCCATTTAAGTTCTCATGACGAAGTTCCAACGAACATTTTGGGTTTAACCCAAAATGATCAATAGCCTTTCTATTCCGAACATAAATTGCTTCAAAATCAGCGATTTTACGCTGCGCAGGTTTTATACAAACTTAGCTTTCAAATATCGCATATCTTCTTGTTCATTTTGCTTCACTCTGCGTTGACAATCCTCGGGATAGCGCTGCTATTCCTGCGGTTCCCGCCTTGATTGAAACAAAATGACCCGCGGAATCTTATACGACATTTAAAACCTAAATTTGTATTACACCTTAGTGATACAAAAGCCTCCTCACCTAAGTAGCTGATTTTATCCTGCCTTATCCTTTCATGATGAAACTCTATGTAGAAATCCGGGTTTTATACAAACTTAGCTTTCAAATATCGCATATCTTCTTGTTCATTTTGCCTCACTCTGCGTTGACAATCCTCGGGATAGCGCTGCTATCCCTGCGGTTCTCGCCTTGATTGAAACCAATATGACCCGAGGAATCTTATACGACATTTAAAACCCAAATTTGTATAACCTGCATCTTCGATTTTTATTTCTACCTCCTTCACGATGATGGGGTATGGCTCCGTTATCCGCGCGGCCGGCCCATTTGCTAATGGTGTACAGGACACTTTCCAATACTCTGCCCTATACAGCGTATTCGATGCGGTCTACTTTCCAAACCCAACGAACTTATGGATAATCGGCCATGGTCCACTATAGAATAAAGCGGTACGTGTACTTGATGAGAAAGGTATTTCGGGGTGCTACACGAAAGAGGTCCTTACCAATGGTACCGATGGTATTGTCATCCTGAAGGGTCAGATTATCCGAACGGCCCTGTGTCCATACCAAGAATAGAGTGGAGCCGGGGATATACTCCCAGCGCATGACCATGTTGGAGCGCAGTTCCACGATATTGAAATTGGGGTTTTCTATTCGGAAGTCGGCGGTACCATCGGTATTCTCATCTACGATATACTCGTCTTCCTCACTATCATAACTGATTTCCTGAGGGGCGAAAACACGGAAACGATCGGTAAATACCGCTGCATCGCTTTGGGTAACTTTTTTGAAGGCGGAGTATTCTCCACGGGAGACAAAGGGCTGGCCCCAGTATTGAACAGAGAGGTTGGGATTGATATTAAAGTTCAGTCGGAAAGAGAGGTTGTAGGTGTTCTGCTTGATGCTGGCCACGATATACTCCTCTTTGCCCGTGCGCTCGTTGTCCTCAGTAGAGACGTATTGTAAAAGGGTCTTGTTGAAGCTGGCATTGGGCGATAGCGATATCCTCAGGGCATCGGTGGGCTGATAATTGATGCTGGTCCAGAATCCTTTTTCGGTACTCACTTTCTGATATCCCCAGTAGAACCACTGCTCAAGGTTAAAGCTGATTTTCTTTCTTCTATCCGTATCGAAGCCGTACCAGTAATTGATACCTCCGGGATAGCGTATCGATGGTCCTCCGCGCAAGTCCGCATTGGAAACGATGTCACCCTGTATATTGGCACCTGTCCATATCCACCAGAAGTTTTTGAGTTGGGCATTACTATTGACCCATAGCGATTTACGCATATTGACACCATCAAAATCCCACCGTAGTCGATAGCGGCCCCTAAAGTTGGCCGAGCGGAATACACTGAAAGGTTTTAGGATACGGTACCTTAGCCAAGTCCAGTGGCTCAAAAAGTCGGCACTCCTCAGAAAACCGATATCGTTCAGCTCTAGGCTCGGCGAGCGCCAGGTACCTCCTGTCTGATACAAAAACTTACCACTGTTCTTGCCGAAGGTCAGTGTTCCGCCCGTGCCCGTCAGGCTCGTTCTGGTCGTGTCAAGGCTGGAAGAACGGTTATCGGGTCGCTGAAAAAAACGCTCGGCGGATTCCTGGGTTCTCTGTACGGCATTTTCAGTACCGTTGACCCTGCTGGCGACTCCATTGAACGTGAGGGAATAGGTTCTGTTTTTCCAAAAATGCCGGAGGTCCAGACCCGCACTATAAGCATTTTTGTGTAGAAAGTTGAGGGCATCGTCCTGAATGTCCCGGTGGGTAGCCGTCAGCATCCCTCCGATAACGGTATTGCCTTCGTTGAAGTCCTGCTGTACCCTACCCGCGAAGTAATTGGTCAGTGGTTCCACTACTTCCTCCCTCCGTTCGCCATTGGTATCGATGATGGCCTTTTCTTTTGCTGTCAGCGACTCCAATATACCGAAGGAGAAGCCTTTTTTGTTCTTGCCGGTCAACTTGGCCGCACCGAGTATACTCGAGTTTTGCGGTTGGTCGGAATACTCGCCATCCTCTAAGTCAGGACTATGGTGGGGACTGCCACCTATCCGGCGCGAGTACAGCACATTATCGCTTTCAAAATTGGCACCCGCAAGGCTACGCGACACGGGAAAGTTCAATATATCATTGCCCTCGATAAAGAAAGGGCGCTGTTCTCTGAAAAAGACCTGAAAAGCAGATAGGTTGACCTGAGAGGGGTCTGCTTCTACTTGGCCAAAATCAGGATTAATGGTAAAGTCGAGGGTGACATCACTTGTCAGGCCTACCTTTCCGTCCAGACCTACGGTAATGTCCGATGACCGACCCGTGGCAAAGGGATTGCCCTCTTCTCTTTCGAAGCGCTCGGTCTTGGCCAGTACATAGGGTTGGATTTCCAATTGCTTCTGGGGTTTGATGCCCTTGATACCGCGCAGTTCTCCGAAACGGTGTACCCAACCCTGCGCCTCTCTGGGAACAAACTGCCATAGGGAACGCTCGTCGTTCCGAAAAAAACGCCGTGTGAACTGAATACCCCAGGTGTGCTCCGGGACATCGGCAAAGCGCAGTTGGCTCAAGGGTATGCGCAGTTCCGCGACCCAGCCCGAATCGATGACACTTGTTCTCAGATACCAGATAGGGTCCCAGCTACTGTCCCAGTTATCGCCATTATTGGAAATATACTCATCACCCTTCACCCCGGACACCGAGGAAGTAAAGGAAAAAGCTGTCCGCTTATCATGGTAACTGTCGATGTTGATTTCTACCCAATCTCCCTCGAAGCCGTCACGGCGGGACATCCGCTTCACGATTTTATCGGGTTCGCTATCATAGGCCATGATGGCGATGTATAGATTTTTCGCATCGTATAGAATCTTGAAAGCCGTAGGCTCAGAGGGCTTTTCCCCCTGTTCGGGTTCGCGTTGTAGAAAATCACCGCCCCAGTCCACATCCTTCCAGGCTTCATCATCCAGAATACCATCGATTGCAGGAGCTGCACCGCTGATGCGCTGCGTGGTATAGGACTTTAGTGTATCATTTTGCGCATAGAGCGCACTTGATACTACCACCATAATGATGGTCATAAAATTTTTCATTTCAGAGATGCATTTTCATTAGCAGCGCGACGTAAACGCTCAAACTCCTAACGGTCAAGACCCATGGGGCCTTGAACAAAAAAGAGGGCAGAAGAATAAACGTACGAAACGTAAACTAGATATTGTGAATACAATGAAAACTGTAGTAGATTAAGGTCATACATATATACTCTATTTTGATGGTAAATTCAAATTAATTGTAAGGATAACCATAATATAAATTAAGAGGTAATAACCCTGTATGAGCGGTAAGGACCCGAATACTAGCTGTTCCTACTCAAGCGCCATTGGTTTGGGACAGGATGTTTTTCAGAAAGTAACCGTATCTTTAGGAAACAGTACCGGTGACCCGTTCATCAGTGTACAATGGACGAAGATATACTTCAGTACCTCTGACCGCTCCTCCGAGCTTTTTCCTATTCATTTTCTCTTGAGGATATATAGCGCTTTTGCATTTTCAAATTAAACCCAAAATGAGCAATGGCAAGTCGCAAGAAAAGCTCAGGTCAGGGGACGGTAAGGGTCGAACACATGGTCCATCTCAAAAAAGTATAACATTTGCGTATCTTTAGGGGTTAAATGGCATAATAGACTTATATACTTAGTTATGTGGACTGTATTTCAGTCATTTCATTGAATCCGGTATAGCGTTGAACGAAATCTGAATTTCAGCAGTTCATTTGAAAATTTTTCTGTTCGGGCGCAGCGTTTTCAAGATTTTCTGCATCCCACAGGCTGGCCTGAAATCCCTATGGATTTCGTCCTGCTTGATTTTTATCGATAGGACCGAGCGTAAAGAAAGGGTTCGGGGACCCCTTTCAGCGAAGGGGCCGCCCTGCCGCGCAGGAGTAAGCGCCCGGCCGGTTTGAGGCGAAAACGGAGTTCGGGACGGATAGACAACATGTTGAAACCGATATGAACGATGAAAACGTGACACGTCTAAAATACCTTCCTCAAAAACGGGGTATGTGTTGGCCGACTGTTAAACCCAGATCATGCATTGAAAAATCTACTGCGGATCTAAATAGCAGCAAACCGGTCGTTGCACTACGTTTTTTGAATTCACCATAGCGGTGCTATGCTAAATCCAATAAAACTCCCTGATTTTGAAGTGATTTATGCTCGCAATAGGAAGGCTATTGATCATTTTGGGCTAAACCCTCGTTATGAAGTTCCAACGCATGATCCGGGTTAAAATCATTGGTATAGCTAAGTATATAAGTATGTGACATAACACAGTATAGGCTTATTTTGATGCACAATTCCAAAATAGCCCCTAAAATCAATATTGCTTATGAGTGAAACAGATAAGAATAACGATACCTTGGAAATAGCTACTTTGGGAGCCGGTTGCTTTTGGTGTATAGAAGCGGTATTTCAAGGAATGAAGGGAGTAAAAAAAGTCATTTCGGGCTACACTGGCGGGGATACCCTAAACCCAAGCTACAACGAAATCTGTACGGGCACTACAGGTCATGCAGAAGTGGCACAGATTACTTACGATCCCCAAGAGGTATCCTTTAGTGAGGTATTGGAAGTATTCTGGCAGACGCATGACCCTACCACGCTGAACCGACAGGGCAATGATGTCGGTACACAGTACCGATCGGCTGTTTTTTACCACAATGCCGAACAACAGCGTATTTCTGAAGAATATAAAACCAAACTAGATGATTCCGGGGCATGGCCGGACCCTATCGTCACGGAAATCAGCCCCTTGGAAGAGTTCTACCCCGCAGAAGACCATCATCAGGACTATTATAAAAATAATCCTCAGCAGCCCTATTGTGTATTCGTGGTCAAACCCAAGGTGGACAAGTTCAGGAAAGTATTTGGGGATAAGTTGAAAGCGGGCTGATAGAGAAGAAGGACATATATACTCAAGAGAACGTATTTTGGGAAAATGTTGTCCAGAGACAAAAGGATGACCATTACCAAGTTTGATGGATAAGTCATTGGTATAATGGTCATTAGGGTTTGTGCCTCGATAATTCTAGGAATTTTCGCGTATCCTATTGGTCCCAGATCGATTGCGTTTGGGTATAATACAAATTTAGGTTTTAAATGTCGTATAAGATTCCGCGGGTCATTTTGTTTCAATCAAGGCGAGCACCGCAGGGATAGCAGCGCTATCCCGAGGATTGTCAACGCAGAGTGAAGCAAAATGAACAGGAAGATATGCGATAGTTGAAAGCTAAGTTTGTATAACTTCCTGTGCGATTTATCGTGTTTTATACTCCGGAAAAAATGAAATGGAGAAACCTTATCGACAATGGCCATAGGGGGAAAATCCGTGCAGTGTTGAACCGTTATGTGTAGACTTGTCATTAGGGCCTTTGGAAAATAGTGGCTACCTAAGTCAGTAAATCATCTTATCACAGATCAGATGCGTTTAGGTATAACTCTTAATTGGAAATTGTATACTTGCACCATGAGAAAATTAGCCAATGAAGAGCTCGATAGGCTCAGTGTAGAAGAGTTCAAGGCCAGCCCGAAGAATTCCATATGCCTTTTTTTGGATAGTGTCCGTAGCTTGAACAATGTCGGCTCTGCCTTTAGGACGGGCGATGCCTTTCGTGTCGAAAAAATCTATCTGGGGGGTATCACGGGGACGCCGCCGCACAGGGACATTCATAAGACCGCATTGGGTGCTACTGAGTCCGTTGCTTGGGAGCATATCTCCGAGCCGCTGGAAAAGCTAAAACAGCTTCAAACCGAAGGTTACCAAGTGATAGCAATAGAGCAGGTCGATGAAAGTGTGCAGCTCCATGCTTTCCAAGCCCAAAAAACCGAGAAGTACTGCCTTGTTTTCGGTAATGAGGTCTTTGGGGTCAGTGATGACATCATCGCCATGGCCGATACCTGTGTGGAAATCCCGCAGTACGGTACCAAACACTCGCTCAATATCTCGGTCAGTCTGGGCATCGTCCTCTGGGATTTCTGTACCAAGCAGGAGGCGCTGTCCTAGAGAAGACTTTTTCTATACAGATTAGGGTTCAACCCAAATTGATCGATAGAAATCGTGATGAGCGTATAATTGCAATAAAATCAGTGGTTTAGGTGAGGAGGCTTTTGCATCATTAAGGTGACGAACCTGTGTAGCATAAAACTGCTGATTTTGAAGCAATTTATGTTCGGAATAGGAAGGCTATTGATCATTTTGGGTTTTAAATGTCGTATAAGATTCCGCGGGTCATTTTGGTATCCATCAAGGCGATAACCGCAGGGATAGCAGCGCTATCCCGAGGATTGTCAACACAGAGTGAAGCAAAACCGAAGGTTCATGAACACCACTGGAATCAAACACAATAGTGAACTAAATGAACAGGAAGATAGGCGATTTTAAAAGCTAAGTTTGTATTATACTCAAGAAAAAATGAAATGGGGAAGCCTTATGGTTATGGGCAATGGCCAAGGAGAAAAATCCGTGTAGTGTAGAACCGTTACGGGTAGACTTGTCATTGGGGTCTTTAGAAAATAGTGGCTACCTAAGTCAACGAATCATCTTGTCATAGATCAATTGCGTTTAGGTATAAATATCGTGTAGGATTCGTAAATCATTTTGTTCCCATCCAAATCTTATGATAGTATGATAGTAGCACTATCATACTATCATAAGATTTGCCAACGCAGAGTGGGGCGAAACGAATACTACGATAG
This sequence comes from uncultured Cyclobacteriaceae bacterium, assembly GCA_947492745.1. Classification (GTDB taxonomy): domain Bacteria; phylum Bacteroidota; class Bacteroidia; order Cytophagales; family Cyclobacteriaceae; genus Aurantiphycus; species Aurantiphycus algarum. The sequence continues at coordinate 71,392 of CANLOE010000008.1, forward strand.
GTGAAATATGAGAACTCTAGTTGTATTGCACATCATTGACCCATCGGGTACGGGATACGGCACCTGGAGCATCGGTAATCTTATCTTTTATTTCTTCTCGGAAAGTAGGGTCTTGATTTCATTGAGTTTCAGGAGTGCTTCCACTGGTGCTATGGTATTGATATCCAGTTCATCCATCATTTTGCTCACCTGCTGGAACCGGGGGTCTGCCTCGAAGAGATTCAACTGGAAATTAGCTTTGGGTACCTCTTCCAGTTTTTCGGCCGTTTCGTTTTTACGTTTGTCTTTTTCCAGAAAGTGCAGTATTTCATTGGCGCGGAGGAGTACGGGATTGGGCATGCCCGCCATCTGGGCCACGTGTATACCAAAGCTATGTTCGCTGCCTCCTTCTTTGAGCTTGCGCATGAAGATGACCTTGTCGCCCACTTCCTTGACGGCCACATTGAAGTTCTTGATGCGGGGTAGGTCGTTACTCAACTGGTTCAGCTCATGGTAGTGGGTGGCAAAAAGTGTTTTGGCACGATAGGTATTGTGGTTGTGGAGATACTCCAGGATGGACCAGGCGATGGATACGCCATCATAAGTGCTGGTACCGCGACCGATTTCGTCCATTAGTACCAGACTGCGATCAGAGAGGTTGTTGAGGATACTGGCCGTCTCAGTCATCTCCACCATAAAGGTAGACTCCCCTTTAGCCAAGTTATCCGCAGCGCCCACACGGGTAAATACCTTATCGATAATGCCCATGGAAGCCGCTTCGGCCGGAACAAAGGCCCCCATCTGCGCCATCAGTACGATCAATGCCGTCTGTCGGAGCAGGGCAGACTTACCCGCCATGTTCGGACCCGTGATGACCATGACCTGCTGTGCGGTATTGTCCAAGTACACATCATTAGGGATATAGGACTCTCCTGTAGGAAGTTTCTTTTCGATAACGGGATGCCTTCCTGCCTTGATGTCGATGGCGGTGCCTTCATTGATCTCGGGACGGGCATAATTATGGGTATTGGCCGTATGGGCAAAGGCCAGTAGGCAATCGATAATGGCCAAGTAACGGGCATTTTGCTGGATCTGTGGTACAAAATCCGCCGCATACTGTACCAGTTCCATATACATCTGCTGCTCTATGACCACTAGTCTATCTTCTGCGTTCAGTATCTTTTCTTCGTAGACCTTGAGCTCTTCGGTAATGTAGCGCTCCGCATTGACGAGGGTCTGCTTGCGTATCCAAGTCTCCGGGACCTTGTCCTTATGGGCATTGCTCACTTCCAGGTAATAGCCGAATACCTTGTTATAGGCGATCTTCAAAGAGGGTATCCCTGTCGCCTCTACCTCCCTTTTCTGAATCTGCAACAGGTGGTCCTTGCCCGAAAAGGCAATGGAGCGAAGCTCATCCAGCTCAGGGTCCAGCCCTTCCTTCATCAGCCCTCCTTGATTGGTCACCAGTGGCACTTCCTCTTTGAGCGATGTTGTTATCCGGTCCAAGAGGGCCACACAGGGGTCGATTTTCGTTGCAATGTTTTCTAATGTAGCTATGGTGCTGTGTTCCAGAGCGGTCTTGATGGGCAGTGTATTTTTGATGGCCCGCTTTAGTTGCAGCATCTCGCGGGGATTGGCCCGACCTACTGCCACTTTCGAAATCAAACGCTCCAGATCGCCGATGTGCTGGATATACTCCATGATACCATTGTACAGGGCGGCATTATCCACAAAAGCGGACACTACATTATGCCGTTCTTGGATCTCTTTGACGTCTTTCAGCGGGAGTACCAGCCATTTTTTCATCAGGCGGGAACCCATAGGCGTTACCGTACTGTCCAGCACCTCGATGAGGGGCACTCCCCCTTCCTGCTGCGGATATACCAGCTCTAGGTTACGGATGGTAAACTTGTCCAGCCAGACATATTTTTCCTCTGCTATTCGGGAGATAGCAGCGATATGCCCGACCTCCCTATGCTCGGTCTCTTCCAAGTAGTGGAGTACCGCACCCGCGGCCATCACCGCCTCGGGCAGGGCTTCGATACCGAAGCCCTTCAGGTTCTTGGTGCCGAAGTGGCCTGTCAGTTTTTCATAGGTAAAATCATGGCCATAGACCCACTCGTCCAAGGCATAGGTAGTATAATCATCACTGAAAGTAATCTCATAGGCCGAACGATGGGCCTTACTGAAAATAACTTCTGCGGGCCGAAACCCTTGGAAAAGCTTTTCGATATAGCTCAGCGCACCCTTGGCCGCCATGAACTCACCCGTCGAGAGGTCGAGAAAGGCAGCACCGACTTCTTTCTTATCAAAATAGATGGAAGCCAAGTAGTTATTATGCCTTTGCTCCAGTACATTATCATTAAAGGATAGGCCCGGTGTGACCAGCTCGGTCACTCCCCGTTTGACAATACCTTTGACGGACTTCGGGTCTTCCAGCTGATCACAAATGGCAACACGCTTACCTGCCTTGACCAGCTTGGGCAGGTAATTGTCCAGAGCATGGTGGGGAAATCCTGCCAACTCGATATGGGAAGCCGAGCCATTGGCCCTTTTGGTCAGAACGATTTCCAGAACCTTACTGGCGATGACCGCATCCTCACCGAAAGTCTCGTAAAAATCCCCGACCCGAAACAGGAGCAGCGCACCGGGATGCTTCGTCTTGATGGCATTGTACTGTTTCATCAATGGGGTTTCCTTCACCTTCGCAGAAGCGCTTTTTGCCTTGGCCATGAGCTATGAATAGTGGTTAGTAGAAATAATCAGTTCAACGTAACTATCGGATGATGGAAATGCTGAGGATTTTGCTGTCCTGCACGAGTACTTCTCAAAGCTTTCTGTAGCTCTCGGCATGGAACGGGACCTTTTTCTATTTCGTCCGATCTTCTTTTTATCGATAGGACCGAGCATAAAGAAAAAATCCTGCCTATCCAAAAGGAGTAGCGGGCGTGACAGCCTGATAAGAAGTATTCGATAGTTGAACAGAACAGAATTTGCCGTGTTTTTCTCCTATATGAAATACCGTAACCTATGCGATATTTACGTTAATTTACAAATATGATGTTTTTTGTAGCTTTTAGCAATAAAATTCACCGTCCAGACACTTAGAGAGGTGGATTGTTCTACCATGCCATGGGGAGAAAGCGTATTTTGGTGAGAGCCGGAGATCATCTTGATTCGCCATCGGACAGTTTTCAAAAAATGATAAAGAAGACTCCGCATACCGTTCTTAGGGTTTATTTTATTGCAATTATGCCCTCATCATGAAATCCTATTGATCAATTTGGGTTAAACCCGGATCATGCATTGGAAAATCTACTGCGTATCTAAATAGCTGCAAACCGGTCGTTGCACTAAGAGACTGTTTTAAAATGTATCTTTTTCTTTCTTATGTACTTCTTTTGGTGCCTGATTTCGTTGAAATTTCCGCTAGCTAGCGCGACAGGCTATCTTTGTCAATCTCGCCTCATTTCGCATCCAAAATAAGTGATAACAAATTTTAAATATAATTTCAAAACAGTCTCTAAGTTTTTTGAATTCACCAGCGGCGCTATGCCAAATCCAATAAAACTCCCTGATTTATGGACATTTATTCAAATGTGGGTTTCAGATGTCGTATACGATTCCGCGGGTCATATTAGTTTCAATCAAGGCGAGAACCACAGGGATAGCAGCGCTATCCCTAGGATTGTCCACGCAGAGTGAAGTAAAATGAACAGGAAGATAGGCGATTTTAAAAGCTAAGTTGGTATTAGACCCTCGTTACGAAGTTCCAACGCATAATCACGGTTAAAATAGGCATTACCGGAGGTGGATTATGGTTTCCGAACAATCTCTATAGGCCACATCACGGGTGAGTTGGAAAAAATCGACTACCACAGCTTGATTTGTCATCTAAGCCTCAAGTTCAGCATTTGTATGTTTATATGAATGGACATTGAACCGACATCCTCTTCTCTCGGTATCCCGAAAAAATTGCTCTTTGGTTTTCTGAAAAACAGGATATCTAACGGAGAAGTGATCTAGACTTTTTGTAGGGCACCTACAAGGCCCGAGGTTCTGTTATTTCGATGATGAACTATAACAAAATCCCTTCAGGTCGGGGGCATTGATTTTCCAATATCATGATTTAGATCAAAAATATCCAGTAAATCATTGACTATGAGCGGATTATTTGAAAAGCGAAAAATCTTCAATAAAAGAGACAAATTGTCCGAACAATAGTATGCATGCATAACAAAATTTAGTTATATTTGTTATCATAGCATAACTGGAAAGAGGGGGATTATTTTTTGGAAATGTCGTTTATGACTTCCTTTGTTAAGATACCAATAAATACCGAGTATGAAAAGGGAAGAAACTGTAGATTTCAATATTAAGGCCGCATGGCATGCTATATCCAGAATGTATAACCAAGAAGCCATCAAGCATGACATCACTACTTCTATAGGTTTTGTCTTGCTGAACATCGATATGGAAGAGGGTATACCGGCGACGAAGATAGCTCCATTGATGGGGCTGGAGTCCAGAAGCCTTACTCGGATGCTGAAAAACATGGAAGAAAAGAAGTTGATCTATCGCAGTCCCGATCTGCACGACAAGCGTTCGGTAAGGATCTTCCTGACCGAAAAAGGTAAACTGAAGAGAGAGGTATCCAGAAAGTCGGTCCTAGAGTTCAACAATCGTGTAAGAGAAGAAATCCCTAGGGCCAAATTAGAGATTTTCTTTGAGGTCATCGGCAACATCAACACTATAATAGACAGAAAAAACGAATAACGAACATATGTATACAAGAGCTACCGGTAGGCCTGCGAAGGGAAAGCAAGTTTTTTTGTGACGATTGCTTATCGGGTAACAGTAGATCCATCTAAGAGGTTGTTTTGAATTCCAGAGCAGTCCCTTATCATCACAAGGCTAAAACGGTGTAAAATTGTTAACGTACCATAGTATATATCCTAAAACGTATGAAAGTATTTTGATCTTCGATATCAGTAGCTAACCCGTCTACTAAAGACACTATGCCGGATATCAGGGTCAGAATGCTCAGTGGGTTTCAGGAGACCGATGAAAATCAAATTCATACCAATGAAAAGAACAATCAAAAAAGTTGCTGTATTAGGTTCGGGAATCATGGGTTCCCGTATAGCCGCTCACTTTGCCAATATCGGAGTGCAGGTGCTCTTGCTCGATATTGTACCCAGGGAACTGACCGACGCGGAAAAGGCCAAAGGCCTGGACGAAAATAGTCCCGCTTTCCGTAACCGTATTGTCTCCACCGCTTTTACCGGAGCAATGAAATCGAAACCATCGCCTATCTATCATCAATCCTTTGCCAGTCGGGTCACCCTCGGAAATTTCGAGGATGATATGAAGCATATCAAAGATTGTGACTGGATCATAGAAGTGGTGGTAGAAAACCTTGATATCAAGAAAAAGGTCTTCGATCAAGTGGAGAAATACAGGACTCCGGGTACCTTGATCACATCGAATACCTCGGGCATACCGATACACCTGATGCTGGACGGCAGGAGCGAAGACTTTCAGAAGAACTTCTGCGGTACGCACTTCTTCAACCCCCCACGCTACCTTAGGTTGTTCGAGGTCATACCTACGGAGAAAACGGACCAAGAAGTCATCGACTTCTGTATGCATTATGGAGACCGCTATCTGGGAAAGACCACGGTGCTTTGCAAGGACACACCTGCTTTTATAGCTAACCGTGTGGGTGTCTACTCTATCTTGAAAGTAGTGGAGTCCATGCAGAAATACGGACTCAACGTCGACCAAGTAGACAAACTTACAGGACCCGTCATCGGTCGTGCCAAATCGGCCACGTTCAGGACTTCCGATGTGGTAGGCCTGGACACACTCGTCAAAGTTGCCAACAATCTCTACAAAGGACTTCCCGGCGATGAAAGCAGGGAGACCTTCAAGCTACCCGAATTCATCGGACAGTTAGAGGAAAAACAATGGCTCGGTGATAAGACCAAACAGGGCTTTTATAAAAAGACCAAAGATGCCAAGGGCAAGACCCAAATCCTTACCCTGAACCTGGAATCCCTCGAATACGAACCCAAGACCAGAGCAAAGTTTGCCGCACTGGACATGGTCAAGCCTATCGAGAACGTTAAAGAACGTTTCAAGCCCCTTTTCGCCAGTAAGGATGTGGCGGGCGACTTCTACAGGGACTCTTTCTACGGACTGTTTCAGTACATTTCTTTCCGAATCCCCGAAATCGCGGACGAACTCTACAAGATAGACGATGCCGTATGTGCCGGCTTCGGTTGGGAAGTAGGGCCATTCGAAACCTGGGACCTGGTAGGCGTGCAGAAGACCGTTGAAAAAATGGAGGCAGCGGGCAATAAACCCAAGCAGTGGGTCTATGACATGCTGGCCTCAGGTGCCGATTCTTTCTATAAGGTAGAGAACGGGTCGCGGCAGTACTATGATATTTCGGCCAAATCCTACAAGACCATCCCGGGTACCGAAGAGTTTATCATTTTGGATAACCTTCGGGATAACAAGGTAGTCTGGGAAAACTCGGGCCTGACCGTGTTCGATCTGGGCGATGGTGTTCTCAATGCAGAATTCCATACCAAGATGAACAGTATGGGCAGTGAGGTCATCCAAGGCATCAACAAAGCCATCACGCTGGCAGAAAAAGATTTTAGGGGGCTGGTCATCGGTAATCAAGGAGCGCAGTTCTCCGCCGGCGCGAACCTGGCCATGCTGCTCATGTTCGCCATAGAACAAGAGTACGATGAGATCAATTTCATGATCAAGCACTTTCAGGATACCATGATGCGGGTCAAATACTCGGCTATCCCAACAGTAGTAGCACCTCATGGCATGAGTCTGGGTGGTGGCTGTGAGATCAGCCTGCATTCGGATAAGGTACAGGCAGCAGCAGAGACCTATATCGGATTAGTGGAAGTAGGAGTGGGCCTCATCCCCGCAGGTGGCGGCACCAAAGAACTGACCAAGCGCGTTTCCGACGGTATCGAAGCAGGTGATATAGAACTGAATGCCCTGCAGAACGCTTTTATGAACATCGCCACGGCCAAGGTCGCCACATCGGCCTATGAAGCCTACGATATGAACATCCTACGACCTTCTGATAAGGTAACGGTCAATAAGGACCGACAGATAGCCGATGCCAAAGAAGCGGTCATCGCGCTGGCCGATGCCGGTTACACACAGCCTGTTCCCGCTAAGAACATCAAAGTACAGGGAAAAACGGGTATGGCCCTGTTCATGACAGGGGTATATGCCATGCGTCAGGGCAATTACATTTCGGATCATGACCTGAAAATCGCCAATAAGATTGCCTATGTCATGAACGGAGGAGAACTGTCCTACCCTCAGGAAGTGACCGAGCAGTACCTGCTCGATCTGGAACGCGAAGCATTCCTATCACTTACGGGTGAGAAAAAGACCCTGGAAAGAATACAGTCCATTCTACAAAAGGGTAAACCTTTGAGAAACTAATTGTTGTTCTTTAGTAACAGTCCCATTAAAATCTAAATCTTATGAATGCATATATAGTAACAGGATACAGAACTGCCGTCGGTAAGGCCAAAAAAGGTAGCTTTCGCTTCACTCGTCCCGATGACCTGGCAGTGGACGTTATACAACATGCCGTAGCACAGACCAAGGGTCTGGAGATTCCCATGATCGATGATGTCATTGTGGGCAATGCCGTACAGGAAGCAGAACAGGGCATGCAAATGGGCAGGATGATCTCTCTTATGGCCCTCGGTATCGAGACACCGGGCATGATCATCAATCGCTACTGCGGCTCGGGTCTGGAAGCCATCAATATCGCCTCTGCGCGAATCCATGCAGGCCAGGCAGACTGTATCATCGCCGGAGGTACCGAATCCATGTCACTGGTACCGACCACAGGCTGGAAAATGGCCCTCAACTACGAAATCGCCAAAAACAACCCCCAGTACTACACCAGTATGGGGCTGACGGCAGAGGCTGTAGCCAAAAAATACGATATCTCCCGAGAAGCACAGGATGAGTTCAGCCTGAACTCACATAAAAAGGCCGCTGCTGCTATCAAAGGAGGGAAGTACACAGATGAAATCGTACCCATCACCGTTGAGGAAACCTATCTGGATGCGGAGATGAAAAAGAAGACGAGAACATTCACCATGGATACCGATGAAGGCGTACGGGAAGATACCAATATGCAGGTATTGAGCAAATTGCGTCCCGCTTTTGCCATGGGCGGTTCGGTAACCGCGGGCAATTCCTCCCAGACTTCGGATGGTGCAGCCTTTGTTATCGTCATGTCGGAGAGACTGGTCAAGCAACTGAACTTGGAGCCGATTGCGCGTATGGTCAGTTATGCCACGGCGGGTGTGGACCCCACTATCATGGGTATCGGCCCTGTGGCCGCCGTTCCCAAGGCACTGAAGATAGCGGGCATGCAACAGAACGATATCGACCTGATCGAACTCAATGAAGCTTTCGCGGCCCAGTCACTGGCGGTAGTCAAGGAGCTGGACCTGAATACCGACACACTGAACGTTAACGGTGGTTCCATCGCCGTGGGTCATCCTCTGGGAAGCACAGGGGCAAGACTATCGGTACAGCTCTTCGGAGAGATGAGAAGAAGAAAGAACAAATACGGTATGGTGACAGCCTGTGTAGGAGGCGGCCAAGGAGTAGCGGGCATCTATGAGTTTTTGAACTGATAGTCCGCATAGGCTCTTGCATAGCACTCCCCGGTCCTGTCCCTTGAGGAGTGATACAGAAAACGATTGTATTATTTTCAAAAGTATTAAAAATTTAAACCATGGAAACAGTAGAAGAAGCTAAAAAAGAAGCCATCAAAGGTGGTGAGTTTTTGATCAGAGAGACAGCGGCGAATGAGATCTTCATCCCCGAAGAGTGGAATGAGGAACAGAAGATGATAGCACAGACCTGTAGGGATTTCCTACAGCAGGAGGTATACCCCAACCTCGATGCCATCGATGCCATGAAAGACCCGGCACTCATGCCCTCGCTGATGGACAAAGCCGGAGAACTGGGCCTTTTGGGTACTTCCATACCTGAAAACCTAGGTGGTTTTGGTATGGACTTCAATACCACGATGCTGGTCTCCGAAGTCATCGGCGCGGGACATTCTTTCGCCGTGGCCCTCTCGGCCCACACGGGTATCGGTACGCTCCCTATACTTTATTATGCCAATGAAGAACAGAAGGCCAAGTACCTGCCCAAACTGGCCTCCGGTGAGTGGAAGGCCGCTTATTGCCTCACAGAGCCCGATTCAGGCTCGGATGCGAACTCGGGCAAGACCAAGGCACTGCTCAGTGATGATGGTAAGCACTACATTATCAATGGTCAGAAAATGTGGATCACCAATGGGGGATTTGCGGATGTCTTTATCGTTTTTGCCAAAATCGATGACGATAAGAACCTGACCGCCTTTATCGTAGAGAAAGGTTTCGGGGGCATCACCATGAACGAAGAAGAACACAAAATGGGTATCAAAGGGTCTTCGACCCGTCAGGTATTTTTCAACGATTGCCAGGTACCCGTGGAAAACATGCTCTCCGAGAGGGAAAACGGATTTAAGATAGCCGTCAATATCCTGAACATCGGTAGGATAAAACTGGGTGCTTCCGCTATCGGAGCTTCTAAGGCCATTATTTCACATGCGGTGAACTATGCGAACGAGAGGAAACAGTTCGGCACCGCTATCGCCAACTTTGGCGCTATCAAGCATAAAATCGCCGAAATGACTACCCAGACTTTCGCTTCGGAGTCGGCCTGCTACCGTGCCGGGCAGAATATCGATGATGCTTATGACGCGCTGATTGCCAAAGGACTCAACCCTTCGGAAGCTCGATTGAAATCCCTAGAGGATTTTGCTATAGAGTGTGCCATCATGAAAGTGCATGGCTCCGAAGTACTGGACTATGTGGCTGATGAAGGGGTACAGATATACGGGGGTATGGGGTATTCGGCAGAAGGACCCATGGACCGCTCTTACCGAGATGCCCGTATCAATCGCATCTTTGAAGGAACGAACGAAATCAACAGGATGCTTTCTATAGATATGCTACTGAAGCGTGCCATGAAAGGAAGGCTGGACCTCATGGGTCCCGCTACAGCAGTAGCCAATGAGCTGACCTCCATCCCTGACTTCGGTGCCGATGAAGAAGAGGGGCTGTTCGTAAAAGAAAAGAAGGTCATCGCCAACATCAAAAAAGCCGGGCTGATGGTCTCGGGTGCCGCCGTACAGAAGCTGATGCAGAACCTGAAAGATGAGCAGGAAGTACTCATGAACCTCTCCGATATGCTCATCGAATGCTATATCGCCGAATCCACACTGCTCCGAGTGGAGAAACTCATCGGTATCCGAGGAGAAGAGGCCTGTGCCATAGAAAAGGAGATGGCTCTGGTATACCTGCACAAAGCAGTGGACACCGCCGCCGCCGCCGGAAAGGAGGCCATCTACGCTTTTGCCGAAGGGGATGAAATGCGTCTGATGCTCATGGGGCTGAAGCGCTTCACTAAGATAGAACCGCTGAACCTCAAAGAGGCGAGGAGAAGAATAGCAGACCATGCGATTGCCAAAAACGAATACCCTTTTTAGTTTTTTATATAGTTTGTAAATACGAATCGAGGCTACCTACTTCCATAGGTAGTCTCTTTTTTTTACTTTTTCAGCGATTCCATGCTCAGCTTTACCTTGGCTTATCCCGCTCCATGGAAAATAGCCAGATCATGAAGTAGATAATCGACATTCGATTTGAAAAATCAAAACTATACCCAAAATAACACATTAAATATATCAAAATTAACCCGAAGTTAATTTTGATATTGTTTCTTTTTCAGAAAAAATTTTCTGTTGAATACTTTAGCAGTATGAATAATTAAAAAATGAAAAATTACTATTTATTATTTTACTCGTATTCTTAGAGACTGTTTTGAAATTATTATCACTTATTTTGGATAGGACCGAGCGTTAAAATAATGCCGCGAGGGCATTATCAGTGAAGGGGCCGGTCTGCCACGTGAGCCATTGACAAAGATAGCCTGTCGCGCTAGCTAGCGGAAATTTCAACCTGGATCATGCGTTGGAACTTCGTAACGAGGGTTTAAATAGCAATAAACGTAGTGCAACGACCGCTTTGCAGGTATTTATACAAACTTAGCTTTCAAATATCGCCTATCTTCCTGTTCATTTTGCTTCACTCTGCGTTGACCATCCTCGGGATAGCGCTGCTATTCCTGCGGTTCTCGCCTTGATTGAAACAAAATGACCAGCGGAATCTTATACGACATTTAAAACCTAAATTTGTATTAGATCCGCAGTAGATTTTCCAATGCATGATCCGGGTTCAACGAAATTAGGCACCAAAAGAAGTACATAAGAAAGAAATAGATACATTTTAAAACAGTCTCTTATGCTATTGACACTTTGGTAGAAAACACAGAGATTTGTTATCAAGCAGAGTGATAGAACTCGGATGATGCATTGGCACTTTGTCATGAGACGTTGAAGTGCAATAAATCAGTGGGTTTTCTTGAGTTCAGCGTAGCACTGCTACGGTTTAATTCTGAAAACACATTTATTCTACTGATTTGAAGTAATTTAAAGTCGTAATAGAAGGTCTAATGCATGATTCGGGTTGAACCCTAAAATCGTACACATATCAAAAAGTTCGACATCCCAGAGTATTATCGTTCTTCCATCACTGGCAGGATAAAAGAAGCACGTAGGCTTCAAGACCCCCGAAAAAAGGATTTCAGTCCCACGCTATTGGATTTTGGGCCGATAAAGTTTTATATAGCCCGTCACTTTGGATTCTGCTATGGTGTGGAAAATGCCATAGAGATCAGCTACCGCGCATTGGAGGAGAATCCTGATAAACGGGTGTTTCTGCTCAGTCAGATGATCCATAACCCTCTGGTGAACAAGGACCTTCAGGATAGAGGTATCCGCTTTATAATGGATACGGACGGTACACAGTTTATCCCTTGGGAGGAACTGAGGCCCGAGGATATCATTATTGTGCCTGCTTTTGGTACCACTCTGGAGATACAGCAGCGACTGGAAGGCATGGATATCGAGATACAGCGCTACAATACCACCTGTCCTTTTGTGGAAAAGGTATGGAACCGCTCGGACAAACTGGGCAAGGAGGGGCATAGTATCATTATCCATGGCAAACATAACCATGAGGAGACGCGGGCGACCTTTTCCCATAGCAAAGAGAATGCCCCTTCCCTCATACTCCGGGATTTGTCGGAAGCCGAAAAACTGGGCCAGATCATCACGGGAGAGCTGGACATGGCCCATTTTTATACCTTTTTCGAAGGGCGGTTTTCTGCCCGTTTCGACCCAGGAAAGGACCTGAAGCGTATCGGTGTTGTCAATCAGACCACTATGCTGGCCACAGAGACACAGGCCATCGCGGACCTCCTCAAAAAAAAGATACGCGAAAGATACGGTGAAGCTGAGCTAAAGGCCCATTTTGCGGATACGAGAGACACACTTTGTTATGCGACCAATGACAATCAAGACGCGACCTATGGCCTACTGGAGCAAACTGCCGATCTGGCCATCGTGGTCGGAGGTTACAACAGTTCCAACACATCGCATATTGTAGAACTCTGCGAACGGAAGTTTCCTACCTATTTTATCAACTCGGAGTCCGAAATCAAATCGAAGACGGAGATACAGCACTTCAACTATCCCGAAAAGAAGAAAGAAGTCAGTCATGGTTTCTTGCCCGATAAGGCTCCTGTGCGTATCGTGCTGACCAGTGGGGCTTCCTGTCCCGACACGCTGGTCGATGAGGTGCTATTGCGCTTACTGAGCTTTTACGAAGAAGCCAGGCCACTGCAAGAACTGATGAGGGAGCAAGGTGTTTGATGTTTCTCTATCATTTTCATGAGCTTGGTGTTAGGCGGGTTCAATGGCCTATAAAATTTCGTAGTCTATACTGGAATTACATTATGATTTTCTGACCCTTGTTTTGGATGGATATCGTTTTGTCGATGGATGGGGACCTCGGCATAAAAAAAACCTATTCCGAAAACAGTGGCTCTCTGCGCTACAGCGTGGGGGCAGGCATCAGCCGATCTTTTTTCGGAGTGCATTTGCTGCGGCGATCTTTCGGTCCAGACGGTTCTGGTGGAAATCCTTTACCCTTTCCAAGACCTTGCTCTTGCTGTCCACATAATATACCAGTGCTTTTCCGGGCAGTTTGTTCAGCAGATAATAGTCCCCCATGATCTCAAGGGCCGTGCTTGTCTCCTTGATCTGTAGAGAACGCTCCAGCCATGATCTGGCCTCTTGCAGGTTGGTGTTCCTGAGGATGCACTTTTCGGCTGCCAGTGCCAGGGTCTCCCAGTCGTCGGGGGCGGCCTCCCTTACCTCGGTCTTGATTTTTTCCAGACCTTTATCCGAATCGGCGGCATGGGACAGGAGCGGAGCAAGAACGATGGCCAGTGTCAAACAGGTAGTGAAAACGATGTGCTGTATGGATGTGAATTTTTTCATGGGATGTATTTTCTAAGTTTCAGATGATTACAACTTTTCTATTGCCAAGCCCATGCCAAAAAGAAGAAAATCCCCAAATCCCCCAAAATCAACGATTGGACACGTTTTCCAGGGCCGCACACCCAGGATACTGTCCATTTATTTTAAACCGGATGAACGAAATCGAACACTTAACCCTGGGCTTCGTTCTTCGTAATCAACTGATTTTAAAAAGATTGTGTACCGAAAGATGATGCACAAGATAGAGAAAGCATTGGACCTGAGACCCACTGGTTTATTGGATTTCAAATCCTCATGATGATAGCGGACCTTGATAAGACCCTTTAGCCAAAAATGGTCAATAGGATTTCGTTATGAGGGCATAAAGTGTAATAAAATCAGCGGTTTAGGTGAGGAGGCCTAGCGTATTGCTAGGGTGACAAACCTACGTAGTGTAAAACAGCTGATTTTGAAGCAATTTATGTTCGGAATAGTAAGGCTATTGACTATTTTGGGTTTAGCCACTGTCCTGTATCCGGCAATGCTTACTAAGGGAGAGGGCAGGTCGCTGTAGTTTTCTACGGAATCTTCCGGCCCTGCCCGCTTCGTATCGATGAGGACTGGGCCAATAAAAAAGCTCCCCGAAGAGTGTGCCTTTGGGGAGCTTTGTAATGATGTAAGGGTATGTACCTAAAAGATATACCTTAGTCCCACCTGCATTTGCCAGCGGGAAGAAAGACTGAAGTCATCAGTAAAAGATTCGCTCAGAGAGGTATCGAAACTATAGGTCGGATTATTGTCCCCATCGACCTGTACACCTATGGGCTGGGTATTCGAGGGCAACTGACGCGCCCCCCAGTTGGAACTGAGGAGATTGCCGAGGTTCAGGATGTCCAGACTGAGCTGTATTTTCTGTGTCGTGCCTACCTTGAAATCCTGTAATAAGCGCAGGTCCCAGCGGGAATACCATGGGCTCAGTAAGGCATATTTTTCGGCATATTGGCCTCTACGCTTACTGAGATAATCATCCTGAGCAATGAAAGCTTTCATACTCTCGCGCTGTGCATCGGCTTGTGCGGCCTGTTCCGTAGGACTTGCACTAGGGTCCACACTGAAATCAAGGGTCTCTATCTCAGCGTCGGTGGGGATATAGATGAGGTCATTGAGCGGAGAGCTGTCCCCATTGATATCCCCTCCATAGGTATAGGTGAAGCGGCCCCCTTCGGCATATTCGAAAAACAGGGAAATGGTCGTGGCCATCTTATCATTGGCATAGGAGAAGGTCTTATTGGCCGAACCGACGAAGCGATGCCGGTTGCCATACAGTGAGGCCGAAGCCTGAGCGCGATTGGCATGACCTAGGGAAGGGTTGCGGTCAAAGGCATCACTGGAGATTTCCGCCGCAATAGAGCTGGCATCCCTAGCCCGTAGATAGTTATAGCCAAGGCTGGTATACAGGCCCTTCTCCCATTTTCGCTTGAGTTCCACGGAAGTATTGAAACTACTTCCGATATCGGTATTGGTAAATACATAAGCATTGGTCGTGCCCCCAAAAGCGTTCTTCGAGCGCTGGTCATCGGGATAGATGGCACGGTCGTCCGCCCCGTTCAGCGTGGCAGTGGGCAGGTTCAGCCCATAGTTGCGGACCATCATGGCATTGATATCCTTGGTATAGATGATATCGGCAGTAGCTATCCAACCTTCTCCGAACAAGAGGTCTCCACCGATATTTGTCCGCCATACCTGCGGAAACTGAAACTCCCTGTCGGTAATCGTATAGAAGAAAAAATCGGGATTGGCAACCTGGTTGCCCAACCAGACGAAAGGAAAACGACCCGCAAAGAGACCCGTGCCACCACGGAGCTGTAGTGTGCGGTCCCCTTTGACATCGTAGTTCACGCCTACCCTCGGGGAGAGCAGTGGCGTTTGTTTCGGCAATACGGTATGATCAAAAAGGACCTCTTGTCCCGCTTCATCATAATAGACAATAGTAGGGTCATAGGTACCCCCTTCGGAAAACAGGCCTCCTTTTCTTACTATGTTTTCCCTGATTTTTTCTTCCGTATCGAAGTATAGTGGCATATCCATACGGAGGCCCAGTGTCATGGAAAATCGGGGACTGATGGCCCACTTGTCCTGAACGTATAGTGCCCACTGTCCTAGGTTTGTTTCCGCTAGGGCCCAAGTGTTATCGGCATTGTTGCGCGCAAAGGTTTCTCGGGCGGCGAAAACACTCGCATCAAAGGCACCATTGTTGACAGAATCCACAAAAGCACTGACACTCTGAAACTCTTCAAAAGGAAAGGTACCTCCATAGGCATTGAGATTGAAGGAATTGTCGAAAGTAAACCTTTCCAGAGAGCTGCCGATGGTCCACGTATGGTTGCCCGAATAGATATTGAAGTTATCGGTAATCTGTAATACCTTCTGATTCAGTTGGTTATTGATGGAAAAGGGTTCATGGCCCGCTACGATATAGCGCGAACCGTCCTTATTGATATTGATAACAGGGAAAGGGCTGCTGAAAGGCTCCCTGGAATCCCTAAAGGTAGTATACCCCACCTGTAACTTGTTGGAGTAGCGGTTGCCAAAGATGGATTTGAGTTCCAGTATACCCGACTGGATTTTATTTTTGATCTGATATCCTGAATTGAAAAACTGTAAAGTGATCAGGTCAGGCCCACGCCTACCGATGGCGGAGGGATTGGCAGGTTTGTCCTTGGAAGCATCGAGAAAGTTATAGGTCGCCGTCAGGGTATGACTGGGGCTGATGTTCCAGTCCAGTTTCACGATGCCTTTCTGGTTGTCGGTATCATGGGTATACCCTTCATAAGGGCCTGTTTCATACCCGTACTCGTTTCTCAGGAGGTCACTGACCGTTTCGAGATCTGCCGCAGTCACCCGGGATACGTTCTCTCCGGCGATGCCCGGCCGTGCAGCGATGAAGTTCGAGCCGAGGTCCTGCCGTCGTTCGAGTTCAAAATTGGTAAAGAAGAACAGCTTGTCCTTGATCAGATAACCGCCCAAGCTGAACCCTGTCTGTACTTGCCTCAGGTCGGGCACGATGATTTCCCGCCCTTTGACCTTGGAGCCTGTCATGTTATCGTTTCGGAAAAAACCGAAGACCGTACCGTGAAACTCATTGGTACCGCTTTTGGTGACCGCATTGATAGCGGCGCCCGTAAAGCCCGATTGGGTAACATCATAGGGGGCAAGGGATACCTGTATCTGATCGATGGCATCCAGTGAGATGGGCTGCGCACCTGTTTGTCCGCCCGGCGTAGCAGCATCCAGACCGAAGGGGTTGTTAAAGATAGAGCCATCCAGGGAAAAGTTGTTGAACTGATTGTTACGACCACCAAAGGAGTTACCATCGGCCGCTGGGGTCAGTCGGTAGATGTCCTGTGCGGAACGACTGATGGTCGGTAGTTTGACCAGCTGCTCATTATTGATCTGTGTTGCTGCGCCCGTGCGGTCACTGTCGATGACACTACCCTCGGCGGTGATGGTTATCTGCGATAGTTCTGTAGCCGCATCGTTCAAAGTAAAGTTTACGGGAAGGTCTTCGCCGAGCTTCAGATAGATATCTTCTATCTTGGCTTGCTGGAAACCGATATAACTTACCGTCAAGCTATAGGGGCCACCCACGCGCAGGTTGGGTAAATTGAATTTACCCGTTTCACGGGTAGAGACACCATATTGGGTTCCTGTCGGCTTGTGGACTATAAGGACATTGGCACCGATCAGTGGACCTCCTTCATCATCGGAGACCTTGCCATTGATGGCGGCCGTTGTCACTTGTGCACTGATATCGGCCCCACAAAAGCACAACAACCAGCAACAGGTAAAAAAGGGTAGAATTCTTTTCATACGGATTTTTTTGATTTGGATAAGATAGGAAATTTTAGAATAGACAAAGTCAGGCTAGCACCCTCCCATGCCATGACCCTAAAAGGACAATCGCATTACTACATGGTTATCAATACGTAAAGATAATGAGAAATGACCGATGAATCTGTATATCAAGGGCAGGACCAAAAAAATTACTGACAAAAGCTTGAATGAGCTGACTTACAGCGCCTTTGACAAGGCCGTGCAGAGCAGATAGCATTCCTCTAATGGGTAATACAAACTTAGCTTTTAAAATCGCCTATCTTCCTGCTCATTTTGCTTCACTCTGCGTTGACCATCCTCGCGATAGCGCTGCTATCCCTGCCGTTCTCGCCTTGATTGAAACTAAAATGACCCGCGGAACCGTATACGACATTGGAAACCCAAATTTGTATAAGTTGATTGGTCATTAGAGTCGTTCTCGTCGCAACAGTGTTCTGGTAACTATTTTCGGTCTGTCCCAAAACAATTTCATTTGGGTATATATTACGCCCCTAAGAAGGGACCACGACGAGCTTCAGTTAGTCCATTGGTGAACGGGGCACCGATAATGCTTCATAAAGACATCGTTCTATCCAAAAAAACACCTTGTCCCAAGCCTATTTGCGCTAGAATATACTAAAGACCATTATCCTGAGTCAGGATCTTCAACCCAAAATGTTCGTTGGAACTTCGTCATGAGGACTTAAATGGCAATACATCAGTGCGTTTTCTTGGGTTCAGCGTAGCACCGCTACGGTGAATTCAAAAAACGCATTCATTTACTGATTTGAAGCCAGTTAAGTTCGGAATAGATTTTCTAATGGACATTTTGGGTTAAATGTGTCCTTGCTGAAGTATCGTCATACTATCCCTATCCTTTTTCAGGACTATACGTATTTTCCGTTTCCCTTATTGCGCTTTCGTAGATAAGCCAATATCCCATAAGGTCAATCTTTTACTGAGCTTTCCAAATGAAACTGACAAAACTCAGCCTTGGACCTTTCCCATATCAGGGTATAGCTGGCGCAGTCCTGCGATATTTATATCGTAAATGATTCAAACAAGTTCAGAACCTAATCTAGCAGGATTATGAGAAAATCTAATTTAGCATCTATTTTTGAAGGGCTTTCTTCTCTTGGCCTTTCCAACACGAAAGGAGTTGTGTGGAACCTTAACCCGGCGGAGCTGGTCTCCGAAGCCATAAAGAACGGTGATGGTATGTTGACCGATACCGGAGCATTGATGTGTGATACAGGTAAATTTACGGGACGCTCGCCCAAGGATAGGTACATCGTGAAAGATGATATCACTAAAGATAAAGTGTGGTGGGGAGATATCAATATTCCTTACGATGAGGCCAAGTTCGATGAACTGTACAAAAAAGTGGTCAATAGTCTCACTTATAAAAAACTCTATATCCGTGATGCCTATGCAGGAGCTGATGAAGACTACCGTTTGAAAGTAAGGGTTATCGATACCCAGGCTTGGCATAACCTCTTTTGCTATAATATGTTCATCCGACCCAAAAAAGAGGAACTGGAAGATTTTCATCCCGACTTCACCATTATAGCCGTTCCCGAATTCGAGGCTGTTCCTGAAATCGATGGTACACGGGCCAAGAACTTCGCCATCATCAATTTCACCAAAAAAATTATTCTGGTCGGAGGCACAGGCTATACGGGAGAGACCAAAAAAGGGGTTTTCAGTGTACTCAACTTCCTACTGCCCGATAAAAGTGATGTGCTCTCCATGCACTGTAGCGCCAACATGGGCAAAGCCGATGATACTGCTTTGTTTTTTGGCCTTTCCGGAACGGGCAAGACCACGCTCTCCGCAGACCCGAACCGTCGCCTGATAGGTGATGATGAACATGGATGGACCAACAAAGGGGTTTTCAACTTCGAGGGAGGATGCTATGCTAAGGTAATCGACCTGAAGGAGTCTTCCGAACCCGAAATCTTTAGGGCCATCAAGTTCGGGGCTATTCTGGAGAACACCCGTTTCATACCCGGGACAAACTCTGTGGACTTTACCAATGAGGAAGTGACGCAGAATACCCGCGTATCCTATCCACTGCACCATATCCCCAACTCGGTACAACCTGCTGTCGGAGGCCACCCTAACCATATATTCTTCCTGACCTGTGATGCCTATGGTGTGCTGCCCCCTATCTCAAAACTGAGCATCGGACAGGCCATGTACCACTTCATCTCCGGCTACACAGCCAAGGTAGCGGGTACGGAAACAGGTATCAACGAACCTGTCAGCGTGTTTTCAGCTTGCTTTGGAGCTCCCTTCATGCCACTGCAACCTACCAAATACGCAGAACTACTGGGAAAGAAAATAATGGAAAACGATGTGGACATCTGGCTGATCAATACGGGCTGGGTCGGTGGCCCTTATGGAGTCGGAGAGAGAATATCCCTGAAACATACACGTAGACTCATATCCGCCGCACTGAATAATGAGTTAAAAGACGTTAACTTCGAAAAACTGCCCATCTTCAACTTGGAATTCCCCACCGAAGTGTCAGGAGTACCTTCAGAAGTGCTCAGTCCCAGAACGGCTTGGGACGATAAGGCTGCTTACGATGAGACTTCCGGAAAGCTGGCTGTATCCTTTCAGGAAAACTTCAAACCTTATGAAGACTTTGCTAACGAGGAAATTCAAAACGGTGGCCCTCAATTGCAAAAAGAAGCAAGCATGGAAAACTAATGCATGATTCGGGTTTAACCACTGAAATGATAGAAGAGGTTGTATCAAAAACGATACGGCCTTTTTTACACCACTTGATCTGCACTATAAATTTAGGACTTAGAGACTGTTTAAAACAGTCTCTTATTGTCATGTAAAATTGTGTAGATTATTTTGGGTTCAACCCATATCATGCGTTGGAACTTCGTAACTAGGGTTTACATATCCATAAATCAGGGAGTATTATTGGATTTAACATAGCACCGCTATGGTGAATTCGAAAAACGTAGTGCAACGACCGATTTGCAGCTATTTAAGGCCGCAGTAGATTTTCCAATGCATGATCCGGGTTTAGACGCCTATCACAGAAAATCGTGCAAATGATACACATCATTTTTCCATAAGAGGCAGGTCATACCATAAGTCCGGGACAATAGGGATATTAGAGTATTACAAAATCAAAATAAACGGTTATGTTAAGCCTAAGAGAAATAGATCATCAAGAAGGTGCCTACAGTACCTTACCCCGTCGTGAGGCAGTGATAGCTACTGTAGCCCTCGATAAGAAAAAGCCCCTACTACCAAAAAGAGTAACGGACGCAATTTTCATTCAAGATCTGATCGATGCCAAGAAGAAAAAAAGAGCTATAGAGCAGAGTGTAAAACCTCTAGTGTTCAGTATCTCTCTGGTACTATCTTTACTAGTGGCCATTGTTGCTATAGAATGGAAGAGCTATGATGACAATGAAGTCGTGATGCTAACAGGAGCAAGTAGTGAAGGAGAAGAGTTGATGGATATCGTCAACACGGTGCAGCCCCCCCCACCGCCCCCTGTTAAGCGGCTACAACAGCCCAATATTGTAGAAGCTGAGGATGTGGAAGAACTGATGGAGGACATTGAGCTGGACTTTGACGTTGATATCAACTCTGAATCCGTAGTAGAAGCACCACAAGCCACCACCAACATGAAAATGGAAGAGGAGGTAGAAGAAGAGGTCTTTATGATTGTCGAAAAACAACCCGAACCCGTGGGGGGAATGGCTGCTTTCATGAAGTACATCTATGAAAATGTCCATTATCCCAGAAGAGCCCTCGAAGCAGAAGTGGAAGGAAAGGTATTCGTGCAGTTCATTGTCAATAAAGATGGATCTCTGGTAGATATACAGGCCGTACGAGGCATAGGAAAGGGTTGTGACGAAGAGGCGGTCAAAGTAGTACAAAATGCACCCAAATGGATTCCTGGAAAACAAAGGGGCAAACCTGTAAGGGTGAGAATGATCATACCCATACGCTTTGTATACAAGCAAAGATGATACGGTGTGTCGGGATAGTCAAATGATAGAGAACTTGAATCTTGAGATCTCATTGGTTATCTGCTAGAAGAGTAGGACGACTATAGGATGAGCTACCCAAGTGATGAGACCTAACCGAGTAGTTCGCCTATGCAAGGGCAATCGACCGAATACTTGCTATAAGAAGGCCAATGGGATTTTTGTGTTAATTATATTAAGTGTGATTAAAAAAAGCCTGAGAATTAGCAAAATCGCTTGATTTTCAGGCTTTTGCTTTTAGTTGATAGGAAAGCTATCGATCATTTTGGGTTTAACGAAATCCTGCGCCAAAAGACTGCCTATAGCAATGAGAAGGTGAGGGTATTCCTATAGGTAGGGTATCCCTACGAGGTCCCTAGGACCATTAAAAATCAATAGTCTCCACAGGGAAAATAGAGAATACATTTCAACGTTTTTCGCAATCACTTCTAAAAACACATCGTGTTTGAGTACAGACCGTTATTTTGTCTTACTCTCCCTTCAGAAGGCTACAGGTACTCACCTCTGATAGAGGAGGTGAGGTCATCAAAACCGATATTCGCAAAATTAAACGTTTTCATCGCTGTATTGGGTGGTACTATCCTCAGAAACTGTCTGCCCTGAAAATGCTCCTTCTCGCAGAAGGTAAGGGTATAGTAATGGGATGTCGTGTTGGTGGTTACTGTGGAGGATATGACATTATGCCAGGCAAATCTCCTTAAGTCGGAAAAATAAAACTCATTGTCGATAACGGTACTCTCCCCTTTGAATCCAATGTTCTTGAATATCCAGCTTTTGGTGGTGTTAAAGGATATTTTTCCTGCCATATTCAAATTTGACGTATTATCCGAAAGTACCGTATTCTGAGTGATGAAATAAATCATATCCTTTTTTTTATCGAATAGGTAGACGATAGGTTCGTTACCGACCTGAACCTTATACCGAACGGAGAACAGGTTCCATATTTCCTGTCGATCCGATTTTTCATCCAGGTAGCCCTTATTGTCCATGCCGAGATAGTAATTTCTGTCGTGATGGACCAGTGTGATTCGTGTAGGGGCATCAACAGGTATATCTATCGAGCTCTTTTTATGGTTTTTCTCGAAAATACGGTTCTGCTTCGAAGTCTCCTTCGGTAGTACTATGTTGTCTACTTCGGAACAGGAGAGAAAATGGAAACATATATTGAAAATAAGGAAAGGTAATTTCATCACTAGGTATCGCTTGGTCTATTGTAGTATTAAATATACTTATAATTATATTTAATTCCTATAAAAATGTAAATGTAATTATTAATTAATAATAAAAGACATACACGTAAAAAAATGTCAATATGACAGTAATTGTTTTTGAATTTGTATTGTGTAATCACAAAAGTATACTTTTGTTTTCTGAACCGTACTGTCAAATGAGGTCAGACCTAACATCTGTAAAGAAATGTACGGGATTGTGTGAAAGTGCAGGACACGATACCTCCTACGTTATGACGAGTTCAAGCTTGAAGGCTATTTATCCTGAAGTGGAGAAGCAGTGTATCAACAAATCAAAAGTACCCTATCTTATTTTTTTAATCCGTATTTACATTTACCCCAAATTGATCGATAGAAATCGTGATGAGCGTATACATAGCAAAATACCGGCCATTTGGATTCGTTCGGCATAGCACCGCTATGGTGAATGAAGACCGTTGGGCAAAGCTTCCGGTAGGAAGCTATTTATGCGCGGAATAGGTTCTCTATTCATCATTTTGGGTTTACCCCAAAAATGGTTGATAGGATTACGTTATGAGGGTATAAAGAGCCATAAAATCAGCGGTTTAGGCGAGGAGGCCTAGCGTAGTGTTAGGGTGATGAACCAGCGTAGCGCAAAACAGCTGATTTTGAAGCAATTTATGTGCGGAATAGGAAGGCTATCGACTATTTTGGGTACCGATACTTTGTTTATTCTTCGGAGGGGCCATTGGGCTCAGGTGTCATGTACACATATGTAAACCAGTAGCATAGAGACGCAAATGAATGCTCTGGCTTTGACCATATTTCCAAAACAGTCCCTTAACCTAATGGTAACAATTTGAAAGCTAAAGGTTGATGCTAAAAGTTTGCACCTTGCTTTAACTTTGGATGCCAAAGAAATATAAGTAAATGTCAGGAGATAAGAAAATTGTTCTTGAAGGGTATCGTGACCTGAAGCGAAAGGTATCCGGCGAGTCCTCACGATCGTTGCGCCAGTCCTTGGAGAAACTAGGGGAAAGCATTCATTTCAGTTATAAATATTGTCCCGATCTGGAAGAAAACCCCTTGGCCCTCAATGCGGCCAAGGCTATAGTGGCTGCCGAGAAACAACACCGATCGGAGGAGGTGTACCAGCTCATCGCCGGTAGTGAGCAGGCCTATACCGAACTTTTTATTTTTGAGACCGCTACAGCGCTCGGTCTGGACATGGTCCGTTTCAAAAAAGATTTTCAAAGTGATGATACCCTATCGAGAGTCCGCCGGGACATAGAGGATGCCAAGAATTGCGGACTACTGGTCTTTCCGGGCCTGACCATCGATGGTGCCCCCTATAACGGTGCATGGGATGATGAGTCCCTATTTGCTGCTATTGAAAAACGAGGGACCAAGACCATTAAGATCGCTATCGAGAGCTTTTTCCACTGGGGTGCCTCTGCTGCCGCTGTCCTCATCATCGCCACTTTTGCGGCTCTGCTCATGGTCAACATAGGCTACGATACCCTTTATGAACATTGGAGACATACGAAAATGGGCCTCGTCTTTGGAGATGGAGGGCTGTTATTGCCCCTAGAGGTATGGATCAACGATTTTCTGATGGCCATATTTTTCTTGATGATAGGTCTGGAAATCAAGAAAGAGGTACTGGATGGAGAACTCTCCGACATCAAGCGCGCCGCTATGCCCGTTATCGGTGCGCTGGGCGGGATGCTCGTACCCGCACTGATTTATGTACTCATCAATTTAGGTGTACCCACGCTCACGGGTTGGGGTATACCCATGGCCACTGATATTGCTTTTACCTTGGGACTGATGGCCTTGCTGGGCAATCGCGTACCACTGGCACTGAAGATTTTCATATCGGCCCTGGCCGTAGCGGATGATCTTGGGGCCATTATCGTCATTGCGCTGTTTTATGGACATGGGTTTCATTGGACCCCTTTCATCGCAGCATTGGTCATCATCGGTATCATGATTTTTCTGAACAAGCGACGGATATACGCTATCCCCGTCTATGTGGGGCTGGGCCTGTTACTATGGTATTGTATTTTTGAAAGTGGACTGCATGCCACTTTGGCGGGAGTGATCACGGCCATACTCATACCGACCAGAGGTAGTGCGGACCTCCCCTTGATTGCCCGTCAGACAGCTATCATATTCGATAGGGAAATCAGCAAGATCAAAGACAGTTCCAATGGACATGCACAGGTAGGTCACGGGTCACTCCAAGTGTTGAGAAGTGCTGTGGAGCGGCTCAAAGAGCCCAGTGATTATCTGATGCACTCCCTGGAAAAGGTAGTCAATTTTTTTATACTGCCATTGTTCGCCTTTTTCAATACCGGGATTTTGCTATCAGGGTCCGAACTGGACCTCTTGGCCCCGGGCAGTCTGGGCATACTGGCAGGTCTTACCATAGGCAAACCTCTGGGTATTGTAGGTGCCTGTTGGATAGCTTCACGACTGAAAATAGCTCAGCTGTCCTCCGAAATCGATTGGAAACAGCTGATAGGAGCCTCTACACTGGCCGGCGTAGGGTTTACCATGTCCATCGTTGTGGCCTCCAGTGCCTTTCGAGAGGAACTATTGACCTCCTCCAAAATCAGTATACTGATCGCCTCTACCTTATCGGCCCTTATCGGGCTGATGGTCCTGAACAGGGTCACCAAAAAATAGCAGGAAAAAGGACCGGCCAAGGTCAAGAAAGGACCAGGCCCTCTAGCGTCCAGTAGAGCGTCAACGTATGGACCATCTGGTCGAAGCCTATAATGGGATAGAACCTGCGCGGCTCCTCTCTATACTTGGCCGCGAGCCTACTGGTAAACAGGTCCGTGGTACCATGGAGCAGCCCGTTGAGGACGACGTAGGGAAAAAGTTCTTCCATGGGCATCAGAAAAAGACAAAAGAGCAACAATGTGACTGTATAGGTACCCGTATGTAGAAAAAGCCATTTGAAACTACGGCTCTTATTGACTGCCATATTGCTCGTCTGAAAAGCAAAATCCCCAAACCAATGTGCTATGATGATCAAACTAAAAATCATGCCGAAAAGATATGGATTAAGCCTTTGTCAAACAAATAATTAACATAAGCATAAAGTACTGTCCCCTAGGGAATCAAAATGAAATCGTCATATTGACCTTGTATATTTCTGCACTATGTTTCGTACTTTCCGTCTTCGCTTACTGTTCTGGTTTTTGGTCTTCATTGGTTCCAGCTTTATCATCATAGTGCTCTCTATGGCCTACCTCCGGAAAAGAGAGGAGATATTTGCCAAGTCCGAGGATATCGACCAAGCCTATCTGACGCTGCTCAAAAGCGTAGAGGCACAGCAGGATTTTTTCAGCTATGAGACCAAAAACGGCAGGTACTTCCTGACGGGAAAGAGTGAATACCTGGATCGGTACGGATATTGGATGGACAGTACCTTGAACACACTGACCACTATAGACCCCTTCGAGGACCGGGCCATATACGAAGCCGTGCAGACCCAGGTCAGCACTATCCAAGAAATAGACTCTCTTTTCTTGCATCTGACAGGTCGCATAAAAGTGAGGGGGTTCAAAGATTTCAGTCTGGAAGGGGACATGCGGAAAGAAGCGCACTGGCTGGAACAGATTTCGGAAATCCCCGTGGAAAGCATACTCTCGCTCCGTAGGCATGAGAAAGATTATATCATACGCCATGAGCCTCAGTATGTGGACAAGTTCGCGGCCACGGTCACTGCTATCGCCCAAGACCTCGAAGAAAGCAGACAGCTCTCTCCTGTACGAAAAGATACCATCCTGCACCGTCTGACGGGTTATAAGAACAAATTTTTACAATTGGTAGCACTGGACCGAGAGATAGGGATCAAGGACAACACAGGACTGAAGGTCCATCTGGACCAAAAAATTAAAGGCTTGGAAAAAGGATTCAGTGACCTGGTCACCAAGACCAGAAAGTGGGCCCGTGACGAGTTCGATAAATTGACACTGTACTTTGGTCTGACCGTTCTCCTACTGATCCTGATCAGTATCATCATCAGTGCCTTTATCGCCCACAGGATTACCCGGCCCCTGACGGAGCTTACCCAGCACATCACCCGCTTTGTAGATAGTAATTTCACTTTGGAAAAAGAGCATCCCATGGTACGCTCTCAAGATGAGATAGGAAGTCTGACCAAGAACTTTTCCATACTCAAGAACGAAGTCATCTCCCAGATGAAATTTTTCAAACAGCGTGTAGAAGAGCGAACCGAGGAACTGGCTACCGCCAATAGCAAACTGGCACGGCTTATTGAGGCCAATAGCCGCTTTGTACCCCGCGAATTCCTGAACAATCTGGGCAAGAGCAGTATCGAAGAAGTAGCCCTTGGCGATCAGGTAGCGCGGGAAATGACCGTGGTCTTTAGCGACATCAGGAATTTTACCAGGATTTCCGAAGAACTCGACCCTCAGGAGAACTTCGATTTTCTCAACCGCTACCTCGGGGGCATCGTACCCATCATCCAGCAGCACGGAGGGTTTATCGACAAGTTCATCGGCGATTCGGTGATGGCCCTTTTTCCAGGAGCGCCCGACAGGGCCATAAGGGCACTACTGGCCTTTGAGGACTTTCTGGAAACCTTTAACCGATCGGTGAGTGGAAAGAAGGGAATGCCGACCATAGAAGTAGGGTCAGGAGTGCATACCGGGCTGCTGATATTGGGTACGATAGGGCATGACAAACGCTTGGAGACGACGGTCATCTCCGATGCCGTGAATACAGCAGCTAGGGTAGAAGGGCTGACCAAGCACTATCAGGCACGGGTTATCGTCACGGAAGACACCCTAACTAAGATTGAACATCCGGAGAACTTCCACTACCGCTTTCTGGATAAGGTCAAGGTCAAAGGCAAAAGCCAGTCCCTATCGGTCTATGAATTCCTGTCACGACGGCAGACCCAAAAGATAGGTTACAATGACCGTTACAATGAGGCTATACGACTTGTCCAAGAACGAAAAATCACCGAATCCGCTGAAATATGGAAAGCTCTCTACGCATTGAACCCTGACGATAGAGCGGTGAAAAGGTTCTTGGACAAATGCAATGACTATCGAGAAGGGAAGTCCCACGACTGGGAAGAAGTGACTAAAATGATCACCAAATGAGCATCATTCGGGTTCGGGGCAAGTGGAGAAAATTCAGTCCGTCCATAGCCTAATCCATACCCCAATACGATTCGTCCGGGACAATGTGATTCCTTGTTGGAAGAACGCTGTCGATGGGAAAACGACATCATCTCGACTTCAACCCAAATTGATCGATAGGATTTCGTCATGAGGGCATAATTGCGATAAAATCAGCGGTTTAGGTGAGGAGGCCTTTGTATCACTAAGGTGACGAACCTGCGCAGCGTAAAACCGCTGATTTTGAAGTAACACAAACTTAGCTTTTAACTATCGCCTATCTTCCTGTTCATTATGCTTCACTCTGCGTTGACAATCCTCGCGATAGCGCTGCTATCCCTGCGGTTATCGCCTTGATGGATACCAAAATGACCCGCGGAATCTTATACGATATTTAAAACCCAAATTTGTATAATTTATGCGCGGAATAGGAAGGCTATCGATCAATTTGGGATAAAATCAAAGTGAAAGGTCACCATTTTTTTTAGAAGAGGTTTCGCGCATCAAAGCCACCTCCTGTCAGGATGATTTGGAGGATAACTCAAATAACCTAAGCTTTACAGGTATTTTTTTTATTTTAAAAAAAAGTATCCTGTAGAATACTTCTACAGGACCACTATAAATTCAAGTATGGGTTCAAGAGCTTGATTATTAGATGACTTATACGACTGGGTGATAAGTTAAGGCAATCCGGTGTTTATATGAACAAGGGCAAATGTAGCTTTACCGTTTAGAACTGCGATTAAAAGAAAATATACTCCCTAATCCCTGTTGGGGAGAGCAACTGATGCCGAGTTGTTATATTTTTCAAGAATCATTTCTAACATAACTCTTAAACAAATGAACCGTTTACCACAACATCTATTATGGATGTTATTTTTTCTCTTTATTGTATCCACCTCATGCAATACCGACCTGGACATATCTTCTTCGGTAGCAGGTGATAAGTACAATAGTGATTTACAGACCAAAAACGCAAGTGCCAGAGTAGCTTCAAAACCCAATATATTGCTGATATTGGTCGATGACCTCGGTCTGGATGCCAGCCCTTGTTATGCTGAGGGTACTGAAAAGCCCTATATGCCCAACCTAAGCTCCTTATGTGCCAATGGCCTAGTGTTCGATAATGTCTGGGCCAATCCTTCCTGTTCGCCCAGTAGGGCGGCCATACTTACGGGTAGGTATGGATTCCGCACAGGGGTAAGGGATATTCTCGACGTTATTCCCTTATCCGAAAAATCCATTTATGACTTTATGAAGGACAACGCCTCAGAAGAATACAATCAAGCATTGATAGGAAAGTGGCACCTTGCAGGCCCGAGTAACGGTAACCGTAGAAGTCCAAACCTCATGGGAGTACCCTATTATAGTGGTTTGCTCAAAGGCTCGGTCCCGGAATATGACCGATGGTGGAGGGTAGAGAATGGGAAGCCCAGCACCAGTGAGGTATACGCTACCACTAAAATAACCAATGATGCCATCGAATGGCTCGACGATCAGAAAGAGGAGAAACCTTGGTTTCTATGGCTGTCTTACAATGCCCCCCATACACCTTTCCATTTCCCCGACCCATCGCTGCACAACCAGGGCCAGTTACCGGAAGACCCTATTTCTATAAAGAACAACCCCCGCCCGTACTTTATGGCCATGCTGGAGGCCATGGACACAGAGATGGGAAGATTGCTGAACTCACTTTCAGCGGAGACCAGACGGAATACAACCATTATTTTCCTCTCGGATAACGGTACGGATGCCAAAGTAGTACAAGCCCCCTATAAGAGGACCAGAGCAAAAAGAACCCTGTTCCAAGGAGGCATACATGTGCCTATGATTGTTTCTGGACATGGAGTGCAGAGAGTGGGACAAAGAGAAAGGGCCATGGTCAATGTCACTGACGTATTTGCCACTATAGCTGATATCGCGGGTTCGGGAGTATCAAAAATCCACGATAGCCAAAGCTTCAAAGGCCTTCTCTCCAGTTCGGGGGCAAGCCGAAGAAAATACAATTACACGGAAATCTATTCTATCGGTACAGGCATCGGTAATGAGCGTAACTCCGGCTGGACCATTAGAAACGATAAATATAAACTCATCGCATATGAGAACTGCCGGCGACAGTTCTATGACCTGAGAAACGATCCTTATGAAAGGAGAAACCTGCTCAGGTCCAATTTAAAGCCCGTTCAAGCATCTGCATTAAATGAACTCATCAACGAAGCCAACCGATTGAGAGGACTTCCGATGTGCAATACGGGAACTTAAGGGACTATAAATGCGCAAAGAAACAGTCCTAGTAGACTGATAACCTAGCTATGAAACCGTCGAACCCACAAGGTCTGACGGTTTTTTTTATCCCGGATCATGCGTTGGAACTTCGTGACGAGGGTTTACATATCCATAAATCAGGGGCTTTATTGGATTTGGCATAGCACCGCTATGGTGAATTCAACCCAAAATGATCAATAACCTTCCTATTACGAGCATAAATTGCTTCAAAATCAGCTGTTTTACGCTACGCAGGTTTTATACAAATTTAGGTTTTAAATGTCGTATAAGATTGCGCGGGTCATTTTGGTTTCAATCAAGGCGATAACCGCAGGGATAGCAGCGCTATCGCGAGGATTGTCAACGCAGAGTGAAGCAAAATGAACAGGAAGATAGGCGATAGTTAAAAGCTAAGTTTGTATTACACCCTAATGATACAAAGGCCTTCTCACCTAAACCACTGATTTTATTGTAATTATGCTCTCATAACGAAATCCTATTGATCAATTTGGGTTCAAAAAACGTAGTGCAACGACCGGTTTGCAGCTATTTAGATCCGCAGTAGATTTTTCGATGCATGATACGGATTTATGCCTCAGCACTACAAAACCCTTACTTGGCCGGTTTTTTTGACTTTCTTATAGAATATTCCTTTTAGATTAGCGTCATGGATAAAGCACCTTATATAGCACTGTTGTTTTTGGTCTTCATAGGTTTCGGTAGTGCAAAAGCACAGAAACGTGCCTTTGCCCTGTACAATACCAAGGGAAAAGAGGTTTCCTATCGTAAAATGTTAAAAGCCCTAGAGCAAAAGGATATCGTACTTTTCGGTGAGCTGCACAACAATCCCATCGCCCACTGGCTGGAACTGGAGCTGGCCAAAGACCTGCACGGCCTAAGGAAGCTGAGCCTTGGGGCCGAGATGCTACAGGCCGATGACCAATCCATAATCGACACCTACCTAAAGGGAGAGTTGACCGCGGCCGGACTGGATACCTTGGCAGCACTATGGCCCAACCATGCCACCGACTACGCGCCCTTGCTCGGCTTCGCCAAAGCAAAGGGCCTATCCTTCATTGCCACGAATGTGCCCCAACGCTATGCGCGTCGTGTGCACCGGCACGGCTTCGGGGCACTGGACTCACTTTCCGGTGAGGAGAAACAGTGGCTACCTCCACTACCTATACCCTTCGATAGTGAGCTCCCCGGCTATAAGCGCATACTGAGCATGATGGGGGACCACGGCAGCCCGAAATTGGTCATGGCCCAGGCACTGAGGGATGCCACCATGGCCCATTTTATCCTGAAAAACCATCGAGAGAAACACCTTTTCCTGCATTTCAATGGGGCCTATCATTCCAACCATCGGGAAGGAATACTCTGGTACCTTCGGCAGGGGAAAATGGAGCTGGACTGTGCCACTATCTCCACCGTGAGCCAAGAGGAAATCGAACACCTTCTGCCCGAGCATAGGGGATTGGCGGACTTTATCCTCTGTGTCGATGCGGATATGACCACGACTTATTGAGGGGGCAATTGGCAATTAACAATTGGCAATTAACAATTTTACCCGAACGCAATTGTTCTGGGAGAGATTGAAGACTGTTGCGAAGGCACTGTTCCGCCCGGAACGCCCCTAATGACCAATCCACTGATGAAATTTTACCACTACAGGATTTTCCCCTTTTTGCCGAACCCCGAATTTCCCATTTCACTTTTTTTTGAGTATGACAATTAACAATTAACAATTAACAATTAACAATTAACAATTTTACCCGAACGCAATTGTTCTGGGAGAGATTGAAGACTGTTGCGAAGGCACTGTTCCGCCCGGAACGACCCTAATGACCAGTCCCCTAATGACTGTTTCACCAATACAGGATTTTCCCCTTTTTGCCGAACCCTTTTTTGAATGGCATGGCCAAGGTTACGTCAGGAGAAAAGGTCAAGATCGTTTCGGCTACTCCTTTTTTCCGAACAGTTTTTTGAAAAATCCCTTTTTGTTTTTTCGGTCATTCCCCTCTTGCTGCTGTCGGGTCCTACGGTCCTTCTTTTTTCCGAACAACCACTGGAACAGTTTGAATTCCTCGCGGAATGGGTCGCAGCTGGCCGCTCTTTCCAGTCTTCGGGGCAGGGCCTCGAATTTCTGACGGCTATATTTCCTCAAAGTCCTGTCCCCGTCTATTTTTCGCAGTAGACGGCCCACTATCGGCAGTGCCGTATGGGCGCCCTGCCCCAGTGCCGTGGTCTTGAAGTGCAGCGCGGGATTGTCATTGCCCACCCAGGCACCCAGCACCAGATTGGGCGTGAAGCCGATGAACCATCCGTCCACATTGTCCTGAGTGGTGCCCGTCTTGCCCGCCAGGTCACTGCGGAGCTTGAAGGTCGTCCGCAAGGCCCTGCCCGTACCTTCGTTGACCACGTTTTGCAGCATATGGCTCATCAGCAGCGAGGTCTCCTTGCTGAAGACCTGCACGGGTGCCACTGCCTCCTGCTCCCATATCACCTCTCCCTTATCGTTTTCTATCCTAGTGATGAGTATGGGCGCTACCCGCTTCCCTCCGTTCGGGAAGGCACAATAGGCATTCACCATCTCCAGTAGCGGGATGCTGGCCGTTCCCAGCGCAAGGGAAGGCACCTCGGGCAGGTCACTGTCTATGCCCAGATTCTCCGCATTGTCGATGACCGTGCCTATGCCCGCATCCTCCAGTACCTTGACCGCCACCGTATTGACCGATTCGGTCAGCGCACCTTCCATGGAGTACTTGCCCTTATAGGCCGCATCCGCATTGCCGGGGGTCCACTTTTCCCCATCGCTCTCCGTCGTATAGGTCTTCTGTTCGGCCTTGTAGTACTGGCAGGGAGAGATGCCCTTCTCCAGTGCGGAGGCATAGACTATCGGTTTGAAGACCGAACCCGTCTGCCGCCCCGGCTTACTGTTCACATGGTCGTACTGAAAATACCGGTGGTCGATACCGCCTACCCAGGCCAGCACCTCCCCCGAATAGGGATGCATGGCCACCAGCCCCACGCTCAGCAGCTGCACCTGCCGACGGATATGCTCCAGCGGGCTGAGGGCCTTGCCCTTGCTCCCCTCCCAGGTAAAGGCCTCCATGTCCAGGGGCTTCTCCAGCTCCTCCATGGCCTGCGCCTCCGAAAGGCCCGCAGCCCGGAACTGCTCATAAAAGTGGGACCGGCGGGCCGCACGCTGCACCAGTTTCGAATCCTTTCGCAGTAGCGGGTCCCCCTTCCACTGACCCTCGAACTCCTTTTGCAACAAGGGCATCCACTCCTTCACGGCAGCCTCGGCCATACGCTGTAGGCCCGCATCGATACCCGTATGGATGCGCAGCGAGGAAGTATGGATATCATACTGACTGCCCGTCCTTCGGTTGATGTCCTCCAGGAGCACTTCCGCCCTTTTCAGCACCTGGGCTTTGTAATAGGCGGCAAAGGCCCTTTTGGCACTGCGCCGAGTATAGTTCAGCGACAGGGGCTTATTGCGGTGCCCCTCATACTCCGCCTCCGTGAAAAAGCCCTGCTTGCGCGCCAGAGCCAGTACCGTATTCCTCCTCTCCAGCGACCGCTCAGGGTACAGCCTGGGATTATAGGTCGTATTCGCCTTGAGCATACCAATCAGAGTGGCTGCCTCATGGCACTGTAGCTCCGTCGCACTCTTAGCGAAAAACAGCTGCGCCGCCCCCTCGATACCGTACACATTCTCCCCAAAAGGCACCGTGTTCAGGTACAGTTCCAGGATATCGGCCTTGTCGTGCAGGGCCTCGATATCCTTCGCGATGAGCATTTCGCGGATTTTGTTGACCACCAGACCAAAAGTCCCGCCCCTTTCGCGCGGGAAGAGGTTCTTGGCCAGCTGCTGGCTCAGCGTACTGCCCCCGCCCGCACTGCGGTCCTGTAGCAGCAGCGTCTTGAAAAACACCCGGAACAGACTGCGGTAGTCGATACCCTCATGCGTATAAAAGCGCGCATCCTCGGTCGCCACCAGGCACTGGGCCACACACTCCGGTAGCTTATCGATGGAAGTACTGCGCCGGTCCACCAGATAAAACCGGCCTATTTCCTTCTCCTCCCTATCGTACACCGTAGAGCCCTGCGGATTCCGGATATTGCGCAGGGCCTCCTCCTTCGGCAGCGCACCGAACAGGCCCAGCTGGACCGCAGACACCAAGAGGAACAGCGATACCCCACCCAAGACGAGAAGGGCAAAGAAGGCTTTGAAGATAAATTTTTTCAAGGGAGATGCTTTTTTTGCCCTCCGGGACCTCTTGGCACCCGGTCGGGTCTTTCCACGTTTTGTTTTTTTCACAGGCTCAGCTAAACATTCTTATCAAGACACTTATTATCAATGTCTTATACTTGTAACAACGATTGAACCCCAAAATTAGTCTAAAATTTCCATACACCGGCACAGGGCAGCCATGGAACTTGCACCTCCTCCCGTCCTCCGCCCACAGCGATACGCCCGCACCCAAAAGGCCCCAGTGCCGGCAGCCCATAAACCCATAGCCCATGTCCCAACAGGTCTTGCTTTATAGATATAAGCGATAAAATGATGTCATAAAGTCCCGAAAACCCTAATATATAGACCACAGCGATAATGAAGAAAACCCGGAGCAACCCAATCCCCAATCCCCCAATGACCAATGACTAATGACCTTTCTACCGATTGCCCTTCCCCATTTAACTTTTACTTGGGTATAAATCACAGCTATAGCTAAGTATATAGGTCTGAAAATCAAAACCCCGGTAAACCTCCCACAATTTTTTTCCAAAGGGCCTATGGCCTAAAAATCAGCGCACCAGTATTCAGTATCATATGTAATCCTTTGTATATCAAAAACTTGCTCATTTTTCCTTCAGTTTCCTGAGTAGGGCCAGTAGGACCGGGAACCGAACAATAGTCATTTATTATCATAAATATAATGTGAACTATGGTTTTTTCCATGTAAATTTCGGACTTGGGACCCTGTTGACGAAGGCTGCGCCAACAATGGCAGGCGTCTGTCATGAAGCCACAGGCAGGATAAAAATCCATGGTCCGGAATGAAAAATTAAGTACCCAGTATAGGCGAAACGGACTAAAGCGTAGATACAAAGATGTCCTCTACCTTTTTGACACTGAAAAAGAGTACATGAACCTACG